>NZ_JBIAQL010000010.1:0-296330 GCF_042889045.1 Streptomyces sp. NPDC002701 | reverse complement strand
GGTACTGCAGGGGGGACCCTGTGGGAGAGTAGGACGCCGCCGAACAATTTGTATGAGAAAGCCCCCGCACTTCGGTGCGGGGGCTTTTTTGTGTTCCAGGCACGATCCCCGGAACCCCTCCGCGCCGTGGACAGATGCCTGAGGGTAAGGTCAGGGAGCATCGTCGGCTCGTTCCCACAGGAGGCCCCCGGGTGGAGGTCCAGGAGACCCGCGTCCAGACAGACCGGGTCCTCACCATCCCGAACATCCTCAGCATGGCGCGTCTCGCTGGCGTACCGCTCTTTCTGTGGCTGATCCTCAGGCCGGAGTTCGGCGGGCCCAACAGCGACGGCTGGGCACTGCTGGTGCTGATGTTGAGCGGGATCAGCGACTATCTGGACGGCAAGCTCGCCCGGCGCTGGAACCAGATCAGCAACCTCGGCCGGCTGCTGGACCCCGCGGCCGACCGGCTCTACATCCTGTCGACCCTGCTCGGCCTCACCTGGCGCGAGATTCTGCCCCTGTGGCTGACCTGCGTCCTGCTGGCACGGGAGCTGGTCCTGCTCGTGATGGTGGGCGTCCTCAGGCGGCACGGCTATCCGCCGCCACAGGTGAACTTCCTCGGGAAGGCTGCAACGTTCAACCTCATGTACGCCTTCCCGTTGCTGTTGCTCAGTGACGGAAGTGGATGGCTTGCGTCACTCGCTGCGATTTTCGGCTGGGCGTTCGCCGGATGGGGTACAACTCTGTATTGGTGGGCAGGGATCCTATACGTGGTCCAGGTCCGCCGCCTTGTTCGTGCGGACAACCATGGCCGACTGAGCCCGCCCAATGGGCGGCCGTAGAGGCTTCTGATGGCCCGCAACGAGAATGTGCGGGACAATCTGACGGGTGAAGTCGGCTTGACCGTCTCTTCGAGGAGGACGCTTCCGACATGAAGGCCGTCGTGATGGCCGGCGGCGAAGGCACACGCCTTCGCCCCATGACCTCAAGCATGCCCAAGCCGCTCCTGCCTGTGGCCAATCGCCCGATCATGGAGCATGTGCTACGGCTGCTCAAGCGGCATGGGCTCAACGAAACCGTCGTCACCGTCCAGTTCCTGGCCTCCCTGGTCAAGAACTACTTCGGTGACGGTGAAGAGCTCGGTATGGAGCTCACCTATGCCAACGAGGAGAAGCCACTCGGTACTGCCGGGAGTGTCAAGAACGCCGAGGAGGCACTGAAGGACGACACGTTCCTCGTGATCTCCGGCGATGCTCTGACCGACTTCGACCTCACCGACCTCATCAATTTCCACAAGGAAAAGGGTGGGCTCGTCACCGTCTGTCTGACCCGGGTCCCCAATCCCCTGGAATTCGGCATCACGATTGTCGACGACGAGGGAAAGGTCGAGCGCTTTCTCGAGAAGCCGACCTGGGGTCAGGTCTTCTCCGACACGGTGAACACGGGCATCTATGTCATGGAGCCCGAGGTCTTCGACTACGTCGAGGCCGATGCCTCCGTCGACTGGTCGGGTGATGTCTTCCCGCAGTTGATGAAGGAGGGCAAGCCCATCTACGGCTATGTCGCCGAGGGCTACTGGGAGGACGTCGGCACGCACGAGAGCTACGTCAAGGCGCAGGCCGATGTCCTCGAGGGCAAGGTCGACGTCGAACTGGACGGGTTCGAGATATCGCCCGGCGTCTGGGTCGCCGAGGGCGCAGAGGTGCACCCCGACGCGGTGCTGCGAGGTCCGCTCTACATCGGGGACTACGCCAAGGTCGAGGCCGACGTCGAGATCCGTGAGCACACCGTCGTGGGCTCGAACGTCGTCGTGAAGACCGGGGCCTTCCTGCACAAGGCCGTGTTGCACGACAACGTCTACATCGGTCAGCACAGCAACCTGCGCGGTTGTGTCGTCGGAAAGAACACCGACATCATGCGGGCGGCGCGCATCGAGGACGGCGCCGTGATCGGTGACGAGTGCCTCGTGGGCGAGGAATCGATCGTCCAGGGCAACGTGCGGGTGTACCCGTTCAAGACGGTGGAGGCCGGCGCCTTCGTCAACACGTCGGTCATCTGGGAATCCCGCGGCCAGGCGCATCTCTTCGGCGCCCGCGGCGTGTCCGGAATCCTGAACGTGGAGATCACGCCCGAGCTGGCCGTGCGCCTGGCGGGGGCGTACGCGACCACGCTCAAGAAGGGTTCGACGGTCACCACGGCCCGCGACCACTCCCGAGGTGCCCGCGCGCTCAAGAGAGCCGTCATCTCGGCTCTGCAGGCCAGCGCCATCGACGTACGGGACCTGGAGAACGTACCGCTGCCGGTCGCACGGCAGCAGACCGCGCGGGGCAGCGCCGGCGGCATCATGATTCGTACGACACCCGGGATCCCCGACTCGGTGGACATCATGTTCTTCGACGGGGGCGGGGCGGATCTGTCGCAGGGCAGCCAGCGCAAGCTCGACCGGGTGTTCGCGCGGCAGGAGTACCGGCGTGCCTTCCCCGGTGAGATCGGGGACCTGCACTTCCCGGCCAGCGTCTTCGACTCGTACACCGGGTCCCTGCTCAGGAACGTCGACACGACCGGGATCGCCGAGTCCGGGCTCAAGGTGGTCGTGGACGCGTCGAACGGCAGCGCGGGACTCGTGCTGCCCAGCCTGCTGGGCAAGCTCGGAGTCGATTCGCTGACCATCAACCCGGGGCTCGACGAGTCGCGCCCCACGGAGACGGCGGACGCCCGCCGGTCCGGGATGGTGCGGCTCGGGGAGATCGTGGCCTCCGCGCGGGCCGCCTTCGGAGTGCGGTTCGACCCGGTCGGCGAGCGCCTGTCGCTCGTCGACGAGAAGGGCCGGATCATCGAGGACGACCGGGCACTGCTCGTCATGCTCGACCTGGTGGCCGCCGAACGGCGCAGCGGGCGTGTGGCGTTGCCGGTGACCACCACGAGGATCGCCGAGCAGGTGGCGGCGTACCACGGGACGCAGGTCGACTGGACGACGACGTCTCCTGACGATCTGACGCGCGTCGGGCGCGAAGAGTCGACGATCTTCGGCGGCGACGGGCGCGGCGGATTCATCGTGCCGGAGTTCAGCAGCGTGTTCGACGGTACGGCGGCCTTCGTCCGGCTCATCGGCCTGGTGGCGCGGACGCAGCTCACGCTCAGTCAGATCGACGCGCGGATCCCGCGGGCGCACGTCCTCAAGCGGGATCTCGCGACTCCCTGGGCGGTCAAGGGGCTGGTGATGCGGCGTGTCGTGGAGGCGGCCGGAGACCGGTTCGTGGACACGACCGACGGTGTCCGCGTGGTGGAGACCGACGGACGCTGGGTGATGGTCCTTCCCGACCCCGCCGAGGCGGTCACCCATCTGTGGGCCGAAGGGCCCGACGACGCGTCGGCGCAGGCGCTGCTCGACGAATGGTCGTCGGTGGTGGACAGCGCCGGTCGCTGAGCCGCACCCGCGCGTGCCGGACGGTGCCCTCAACAGGGCCCGTCCGGCGCGCCGGTGGGGCCATTCGGAGGTACTGGCCGCGACGTGCGACGATGTGCGGCATGCCGCAGCCGCCCCCCGTTCGGAGCACCCCCACGCGCCCCGCGCGTCCGGACGCGTCCATGTCGCTGCTCACCAACGTCATGGACCACAGCCTCGACGACGGGTACGCCGAGGCGGCTGCCCGGAGGAAGGCCGAGGACGCCGGCGGGATGCCCAGGACGCTGCGGGCGAAGCTCGGTCTCGCGGCGGGTCTGGTGCTCGCGGCGCTCGTGGTGACCGTGGGCGCCGCGCAGGCGCGGATAGCGGCCCCGGTCGTCGCCAAGGAGCGCGAGGAACTCATCGACCGGATCGACCGTGAGACGTCGGCGGCCGAGGACCTCGAGGACGGTATCGACGAGCTCCGCGACGATGTGAGTGCCCGGCAGCGTGAGGCGCTGAAGAGGCACGGCGGTGACCAGGGTGAGCTGGTGGGCATCCTGGCCGGGGCCGTCGAGGTGCACGGCCCCGGTGTGAAGCTCGTCGTGGACGACGCGAAGGAAGCCGACCAGGGCGGTGACGGGGACGCACGTGAGACGTCGGGTTTCTCCGACACCGGACGCGTCCGCGACCGCGACATGCAGCGCGTGATCAACGGGCTCTGGGAGTCGGGTGCCGAGGCCGTCACGATCAACGGCCAGCGGCTGACGGCCCTGTCCGCGATCAGAGCCGCGGGTGACGCGATACTGGTCGACAACAAGCCGCTGGTGCCCCCGTACACGGTGTTGGCCGTGGGCGACGGGGACAGGCTCAGCACCCGGTTCCAGAACAGCGGTGACGGGCAGTACCTGCATGCCCTGGAGAAGAACTTCGGGGTCAGGACCAGTATCTCCGTCGAGGACGAGGTCCGGCTGCCCGCGGCACCGAGTGTGATCGTACGAACAGCACAACCGCGCACAGAGAAAGGCACATCGTGATCGCCGTACTGGGCCTCGTCGTGGGAGTCGTGGCTGGATTGTTGGTCCGGCCCGAGGTTCCGGCGGTGGTCGAGCCCTATCTTCCGATCGCCGTCGTCGCGGCGCTCGACGCCGTGTTCGGAGGTCTGCGGGCGATGCTCGACGGCATCTTCGACGACAAGGTCTTCGTGGTGTCGTTCCTGTCCAACGTCGTGGTGGCCGCGCTGATCGTCTTCCTCGGCGACAAGCTGGGCGTGGGCGCCCAGCTGTCCACGGGTGTCGTGGTCGTCCTCGGTATCCGTATCTTCTCCAACGCCGCCGCGATCCGTCGGCACGTGTTCCGGGCGTGAGGCCGATGAGCAGCGACGACGAGACGCCGGGGACCCCCGGCAACCCCCTGCGCAAGAAACTCCCCGAAGAGGTGCCGGCGAAGGCGCCCGAGCCCCAGCCGGCGGCGGAGGAGCCCGAGACGCCGCAGGCCGAGCCGGAGCGGAGCGGGCCGGCCGCCCTCACCGGTCGGCAGCGCCTGGTGAAGGGCCTGTGGCCGCCCCGCGTGTCCCGCGCGCAACTCATCGTCGCGCTTCTGCTGTTCGGCCTCGGATTCGGCCTCGCCGTCCAGGTGGCGTCCAACAGCGACAGCGACGGGGCGCTGCGCGGTGCGCGTCAGGAGGATCTCGTACGCATCCTCGATGAACTGGATGACCGTACACAGCGTCTGGAAGAGGAGAAGCAGGGGCTGGAGGATCAGCGCACCGAGCTGGAGAACAGCTCGGACCAGGCCGAGGAGGCCCGCAGGCAGACAGTCGAGAAGGAGAAGCAACTCGGCATCCTGGCGGGCACCGTGGCGGCGCAGGGCCCCGGCATCACGCTGACGATCGACGACAAGAAGGGGACGGTCGAGGCCGACATGCTGCTCGACGCGGTCCAGGAGCTGCGCGCGGCCGGCGCCGAGGCGATCCAGGTCAATGGCGTACGGATCGTCGCGGGGACCTATCTGACGGACGGGAGCGGGGGAGTCGCCGTGGACGGGAACAAGATCAGCTCTCCCTATCGTTTCAAGGTCATCGGCAAGCCTCAGGACCTCGAACCGGCCCTCAACATCCCTGGCGGAGTGGTGCAGACTCTCGAGAAGGAACAGGCCACTGTCACGGTGGAACGCATCGACAAGATCGTCGTCGACGCCTTGCGACCGGCGAAGCGGCCTGACTACGCTCGGTCGTCCTCCCGGTGAGCCGGGGGCGCTTGGGGGTCGCTCCTCGAGGGCATGAGCTTGCGGGGGGTCGGCGCACCGAATGGCTGGTGCGTGGTGGAAACTGTCTGGTGGATACGGACGTTGTGAGGGTGTCCGGCTCGACCGGTGTGTGCAATCAGGGTTCGTCCTGCCCCACGGGCGGGTCTGTTTCGGTCAAGGGGAATCGCCCGTGAAGTTGTTTGCGAAGTTGTTCGGCAAGAGCGCACGAGAGGGCAGCGACAATGCCACTGCCCGCCACCGTGCACCGCGTCCCTCGGAGGGCGAGGGGCAGGGAGACCGGCCGCTGTTCCGGGACCAGGTCGATGGGCCGGGCGGGGACATTTCCGGTGGTCAGGGCGCGCCGTCTGTTGACCCTGCCCAGTCGGGGCGCATAGGTTTCGGGGATCCGTCAGCCTCAGGTGCGGGTGGAGGTTTCGGCTCCGACCCGTATGCGTCCAATACCCCGGCGGGGCAGCCCCGGCAGGAGGATCCGTCCATGTCGGCCCTGGTGTGTACGAGGTGCGGTAACCGCAACGCGCAAGCGAGCCGTTTCTGCTCGAACTGCGGTGCGCCGTTGCGGGCCGGGGCGACCCCGGAGCGTCCGTCGGAGACGACCTCGACGATCTCCATCTCCGGTCTCGAGGCATACGACGCCGAAGCGACCGGACAGACGCAGATGCCGATGCTGTCTCCGGAGGCGCAGGCCGCCGTGGACGCGCTGCCGCTCGGCTCGGCGCTCCTGGTGGTGCGGCGGGGGCCCAACTCGGGCAGCCGCTTCCTGCTGGACGGTGAGCTGACCACGGCCGGCCGTCATCCGCAGAGCGACATCTTCCTGGACGACGTGACGGTGTCGCGCCGGCATGTGGAGTTCCGCCGCGAGCCCGACGGCTCGTTCACGGTGGCGGACGTCGGCAGCCTCAACGGCACGTACGTCAACCGGGAGCGGATCGACCGGGTGCCCCTGTCGAACGGTGACGAGGTGCAGATCGGCAAGTACCGGCTGGTCTTCTACGCGAGCCAGCGGGGCATCTGACCCTCCCCCCGGACCGTGTCCGGGGAGACCCCAGGGAAGGTCCATGCTGCGAACACCGAGCGGCGGTGCCGGACACGGCGCCGCCGCCCCGGACCACGGGCTGATGAGCATCGGCACCGTGTTGAACGTGCTGCGTGACGAATTCCCCGAGGTCACCGTCTCCAAGATCCGGTTCCTGGAGTCCGAGGGGCTCATCGAGCCGCAGCGGACCCCCTCGGGGTACCGGAAGTTCGGCCCGGACGACGTCGAGCGTCTCGGGCACGTCCTGCGGATGCAGCGGGACCACTATCTTCCCCTGAAGGTGATCCGCGAGCACCTGGACGCCATGGAGCGCGGCGAGACGGTCCCGTTGCCCTCCGTGGGCCGCCAGCGCGACAGCGAGGCCCTGAGCGAGCCCGAGGGGCCCGCCGTGGCCCGGATCGGGCGGGCCGAGCTGCTGGCCGCCGCGGAGATCGGTGAGCGGGAGCTCGCTGAGTGGGAGTCGTACGGCCTCATCACGCCGCTGCCGGACGGCGGGTACGACGCCGAGGCGGTGACCGTGGCCGCCCTGGTCCTCGAACTCGGGCGGTCCGGGATCGAGCCGCGGCACCTGCGGGCCGTGAAGGCCGCCGCGGACCGCGAGGCCGGTCTGGTGGACCAGGTCGTGGCACCCCTCAGGCTGCACCGCAACCCGCAGACCAGGGCCCACGCACAGGCGCGTACCAGAGAGCTGGCGGGACTCGCGGTGAAACTGCACGCGGCGCTCGTGCAGTCCGCGCTCGGGGTGCGGCTGCCCTGACCCGGCGGCCCGCGGGGAGCGTGGGATAGGGCACCATTCCGTGCTCGACTACCCAAAGGTGCCGGGCACGGCCTAGGGTTGCTGTGTGAACGAGCTCGACGTCGTAGGTGTCCGGGTCGAAATGCCCTCCAACCAACCGATCGTGCTCCTGCGTGAAGTGGGAGGCGACCGTTACCTCCCCATCTGGATCGGGCCGGGGGAGGCGACGGCGATCGCCTTCGCACAGCAGGGCATGGCCCCCGCGCGACCGCTGACCCACGACCTGTTCAAGGACGTGCTGGAGGCCGTCGGTCAGGAGCTGACCGAAGTGCGCATCACGGATCTGCGGGAGGGTGTCTTCTACGCGGAGCTGGTGTTCGCCAGTGGCGTCGAGGTCAGTGCCCGGCCGTCCGACGCCATAGCGCTGGCGCTGCGCACCGGGACGCCCATCTACGGCAGTGACGGGGTCCTGGACGACGCCGGCATCGCCATCCCGGACGAGCAGGAGGACGAGGTGGAGAAGTTCCGCGAGTTCCTCGACCAGATCTCGCCCGAGGACTTCGGGACCAACAGCCAGTGACGGGACGGTACCGGCCCGGCAGGGTACGGAACCGGCCGGTGACCCTCCGGGACCGTCGGACGACAGGCCGTGCGGCGGCCGTCCCGAGCGCATTCGGCTAGCCTTTCCCCGCGGTGGGGCACGGGAAACCACTCTCAGGGTGATTATCACTCGGCGTGCCGAGCGTGGCGATCGTTGACGCGCCCCTGGTGACTGCCTACCGTCGAGAAGGCAGGTCAAGGACGGAGGTCGGCGTGAGAAGCAGCGGCGACGGTACGGCTGGGGGTGCCCCCGGACGCGGTCTGGGGGAGAGCGGCCCGTACCCGCTTCAGAGCAGCGCGGCCGATCACGTACAGCGGCCGAAAGCGGTGTCGGGGGACGGCGAGGCGGCGTTCGAGGAGATCGGTTATCGGGGTCCCACGGCCTGCGCGGCTGCGGGGATCACCTATCGGCAGTTGGACTACTGGGCGCGCACTGGGCTGGTCGAGCCCAGCGTGCGGCCCGCCCACGGCTCGGGGACGCAGCGGCTCTACAGCTTCCGTGACGTGGTCGTCCTGAAGATCGTGAAGCGGTTCCTCGACACGGGGGTCTCGCTGCAGAACATCCGCACCACGGTGCAGCACCTCAGAGAGCGCGGATCCTGCGATCTCGAGCGGATGACGCTGATGAGCGACGGCGCGACGGTCTACGAGTGCACCTCGCCCGACGAGGTCCACGCGCTCCTGCAGGGCGGCCAGGGCATCTTCGGCATCGCTGTGGGAGTGGTGCGGCGGGACGTGGAGAGCGCGCTCTCACAGCTGCACGGGGAGCGGGTCGACACGGGCGAGACGCTCGTGCGGCCGAACCCCGCGGACGAGCTGGCGCGGCGCCGCAACCGGGCGGTCTGACCGGCCGCCGCGCGTTGTCAGTGGCGTAGGGCAGCATCGGACATGTGAGAACCGCGCCCACGATCCTGCATCTCGACATGGATGCCTTTTTCGCCTCGGCGGAGCAGGCGGCCAAGCCGAGCCTGCGCGGGAAGGCGGTCATCGTGGGCGGCCTCGGACCACGTGGCGTGGTCGCCACCTGTTCGTACGAGGCGCGCGTCTTCGGGGTGCATTCGGCGATGCCCATGGCGCAGGCGCGCCGCCTGGCACCGAACGCCGCGTACCTCGTACCGCGCTTCGGGTTGTACCGGGAGATCAGCGAGCAGGTGATGCGGCTGCTGCGGGAGCTGTCGCCGCTGGTGGAGCCGCTGAGCCTGGACGAGGCGTTCGTGGACCTGGAGGCCGGTCAGCGGGCCTGGGACGAGAGATCGGCGCTGCTGGCCGGCCGGCAGCTGCGCGCGGACATCCGGGCCGTCACGGGGCTGACCGGGTCTGTTGGACTCGCGGCCTCCAAGATGCTCGCGAAGATCGCCTCCGAGCAGGCCAAGCCCGACGGGCTCGTGGTGATCGAGCCGGGTACCGAGCGGGCGCTGCTCGCCCCCATGTCCGTGCGCATCCTGCCGGGCGTGGGGCCCGCCACCGGGGACCACCTGCGGCGGGGCGGGATCAGCACCGTCGGGGAGATCGCCGAGGCGGGCGAGGACGAGCTCGTACGGCTGCTGGGGAAGGCGCACGGGGTCGCCCTGTACGCCATGGCGCTGGCGCGCGACGAGCGGCCCGTGGTGGCCGAGCGGGACACCAAGTCGGTGTCGGTCGAGGACACGTACGACGTGGACATCCACGACCGGGTGCGGGTCCGGGGGGAGGTGCAGCGGCTCGCCGACCGGTGTGTCCAGCGGCTGCGGGCGGCACATCTGTCGGGGCGGACCATCGTGCTGAAGGTACGGCGGTACGACTTCTCCACACTGACCCGGTCCGAGACGCTGCGGGGGCCCACGGACGATCCCGCGGTGGTGCGGGAGGCTGCCGCGCGGCTGCTGGAAGCGGTGGACACCACGGGGGGTGTACGGCTGCTGGGGGTCGGGGTCTCCGGGCTCGCCGACTACACGCAGGAGGACCTCTTCGCCCAGGCGCGGGCCGCTGCCGAGGAGGGGGCGGGGGAGTTGGCCGGCGGTGAGGAGTCCGAGGAGGTGGCGGAGGCCGTCGAGGAGCCGGAGGCCGTGGTGGAGCGCCAGTGGCGGGCGGGGCATGACGTTCGGCATGCCGAGTTCGGGCACGGGTGGGTGCAGGGGAGTGGGCTGGGGCGGGTGACCGTGCGGTTCGAGACGCCGTTCTCCGGGCCGGGGCGGGTGAAGACGTTTCGGGTGGATGATCCTGCGTTGGAGGTGGCTGAGCCGTTGCCGTTGGTTGAGCGGGGGGCTCCGCCGGGAGCGGGTGAAGTGGGGTCGGCTGGGCGGGGTGGAGAGGGGTAGGTGGGGGTGGGTGAAGGGTGGGTGGAGCGGGTGCGGGTTCGTTGTGGCTGGTCGCGCAGTTCCCCGCGCCCCTGAAAAGATTGCGCCGTTCCCCGCGCCCCTGAAGGTGGAAGGCTGCGCCGTTCCCCGGGTCCCTGGAGGTTGGGGTCAGGCTGGTTCTTGGGTGGGGAATGGGGGGGCCGGGGCTGTGTCCAGGCCGTAGTGGTGGTAGAGCTGGAGTTCCTGTTCGGGGGAGAGGTGGCGGCCCACGCCGAAGTCCGGGGCGTCTCTGATCAGGGCACGTTCGAACGGGATGCGCAGGGATCCGTCGACGAACTCGCTGGGCTCCAGGGGGACGAAGACGTCCCGGCTGAACAGGCCGGTGCGCAGGGCGGCCCACTCCGGTACGCCGGTGGCGTCGTCGAGGTAGATCTCGTCGACGGTGCCGATCCTCGTGCCGTCGCGGTCGAACGCCTTGCGACCTATCAGGTTGCGCGGATCGATGTCGGTCTGCACGGTCCCTCCAGCTGCTCGCAACTCATCCGTAAGCACTACGAAAGAGCACTTTGGGGAGGGCGGCCACTCGAGGGAACCCGCTGGTACGCTGGGCAACGGCTGCTGACCCCATGCGGGAGAGTCCTCCGGACCACGACGGAGGCGCCGAAGGAGCAACTCCTCCCCGGAATCTCTCAGGCACACGTACCGCATGGACGAGGTCACTCTGGAAAGCAGAGCGGTGTTCGAGTATTCGACGGTCTCCGCTCTCACCGACGGTGAAAACCGGAGCGCCCCGCGGCGGTCCGGTGAAGCTCTCAGGTCGCGATGACAGAGGGGGAGGCCGCTCGGGCCCCACACCGTGGTGCCCTCGAAGGTCGTCAGACCAGGAGGCCCCCGCCATGACCGCCCCTCGTATTCCGCTCTCCGAGCTCGAACAGGGAATCCCCTTCGAGCAGCGTCACATCGGGCCCGACTCCGAGGCCCGCGCCAAGATGCTCGCGCAGGTGGGGTACGGCTCGCTCGACGAGCTGACGGCCGCCGCGGTGCCGGACGTGATCAAGAACGCCGACGCGCTCGACCTGCCGGGCGCGCGCACCGAGGCCGACGTGCTGGCCGAGCTGCGCTCCCTCGCGGACCGCAACCAGGTGCTGGACTCCATGATCGGGCTCGGCTACTACGGCACCTTCACGCCGCCCGTCATCCTGCGCAATGTGATGGAGAACCCGGCCTGGTACACGGCATACACGCCTTACCAGCCCGAGATCTCCCAGGGGCGGCTCGAGGCCCTGCTGAACTTCCAGACCATGGTCGCCGACCTGACGGGGCTGCCGACCTCCGGTGCCTCCCTGCTCGACGAGGGCACGGCGGCCGCCGAGGCCATGGCGCTGTCGCGGCGCATGGGGAAGAACAAGAAGGGTCTCTTCCTCATCGACGCGGACACCATGCCGCAGACCGTCGCCGTGATCCGTACCCGCGCCGAACCCGCCGGTGTCGAGGTCGTCGTCGCCGACCTGAGCGACGGCATCCCCGCCGGGCTCGCCGAGCGCGACATCAACGGCGTGCTCCTGCAGTACCCCGGCGCCTCCGGTGCCGTACGGGACCTCAAGCCCGTCGTCGACCAGGCGCACGAGCTGGGCGCGGTCGTCACCGTCGCCGCCGATCTGCTCGCCCTGACCCTCCTCACCTCGCCCGGTGAGCTGGGCGCCGACATCGCCGTCGGTACGACGCAGCGCTTCGGTGTGCCGATGGGCTTCGGCGGGCCGCACGCCGGATACATGGCCGTACGGGAGAAGTTCGCGCGCAGCCTGCCCGGCCGGCTCGTCGGTGTCTCGGTCGACGCGGACGGCGACAAGGCGTACCGGCTCGCCCTGCAGACGCGTGAGCAGCACATCCGCCGTGAGAAGGCCACCAGCAACATCTGTACGGCGCAGGTGCTGCTCGCCGTGATGGCCGGGATGTACGCCGTGTACCACGGGCCCGAGGGCCTGCAGACCATCGCGCGGCGTACCCACCGGTACGCCACGATACTCGCCGCGGGCCTGGCGGCGGGCGGAGTCGAGGTCGTCCACGAGGCGTACTTCGACACCCTCACCGTGCGGGTGCCGGGCCGGGCGGCCGAGGTGCTCGCCGCCGCCCGCCGGGGCGGGGTCAACCTCCACCTGGTGGACGCCGACCACCTGTCCCTCTCCTGCGACGAGACGACCACGCGGGCCCAGCTGGCCGCCGTCTGGTCGGCGTTCGGCGTCGACGGCGACGTGGCGGCACTGGACGCGGCGGCCGAGGACACGTTGCCGGCGACGCTGCTGCGCACCGACGTGTACCTCGCCCACCCGGTCTTCCACCAGTACCGCTCCGAGACCGCGATGCTGCGCTACCTGCGCCGGCTCGCGGACCGTGACTACGCGCTGGACCGGGGCATGATCCCGCTCGGCTCGTGCACCATGAAGCTGAACGCGACCACCGAGATGGAGCCGGTCACCTGGCCCGAGTTCGGGCAGCTGCACCCCTTCGCGCCCGCCGAGCAGGCGCAGGGCTACCTCACGCTCATCCGTGAGCTGGAGGAGCAGCTCGCCGAGGTGACCGGCTACGACAAGGTGTCGCTGCAGCCGAACGCCGGTTCGCAGGGCGAGCTGGCCGGTCTGCTGGCCGTCCGCGGCTACCACCGGGCCAACGGCGACGAGCAGCGCACCGTCTGCCTGATCCCGTCCTCCGCGCACGGCACGAACGCGGCCAGCGCCGTGATGGCCGGTATGAAGGTCGTCGTCGTGAAGACCGCCGGGGACGGCGAGATCGACGTCGAGGACCTGCGGGCCAAGATCGAGCAGTACCGTGACGAGCTGTCCGTGCTGATGATCACGTACCCCTCGACGCACGGTGTGTTCGAGGAGCACGTCGCCGACATCTGCGCGCAGGTGCACGAGGCGGGCGGCCAGGTCTACGTGGACGGCGCCAACCTCAACGCGCTGGTCGGGCTCGCCAAGCCGGGTCACTTCGGCGGCGACGTCTCGCACCTCAACCTGCACAAGACGTTCTGCATCCCGCACGGCGGCGGTGGCCCGGGCGTCGGCCCGGTCGGGGTGCGCGCGCACCTGGCGCCGTACCTGCCCAACCACCCGCTGCAGCCCGCCGCGGGACCGGAGACGGGCGTGGGCCCGGTCTCGGCGGCTCCCTGGGGCTCCGCGGGCATCCTGCCGATCTCGTGGGCGTACGTCCGGCTGATGGGCGGCGAAGGGCTCAAGCAGGCCACGCAGGTCGCCGTCCTCAGCGCCAACTACGTCGCCAAGCGTTTGGAACCGCACTTCCCGGTCCTCTACACGGGTCCCGGTGACCTGGTGGCGCACGAGTGCATCATCGATCTGCGGCCGCTGACGAAGGCGACCGGTGTGAGCGTCGACGACGTCGCCAAGCGGCTCATCGACTACGGGTTCCACGCGCCGACGATGTCGTTCCCGGTGGCCGGCACGCTGATGATCGAGCCCACCGAGAGCGAGGACCTGACCGAACTCGACCGGTTCTGCGACGCGATGATCGCCATCCATGCGGAGATCGAGAAGGTCGGCTCGGGCGAGTGGACCGCGGACGACAACCCGCTGCGCAACGCCCCGCACACGGCGGCGGCGCTCGGCGGGACGTGGGAGCACGCGTACAGCCGCGCGGAGGCCGTGTTCCCGGGCGGCGTCTCGGCGGCCGACAAGTACTGGCCGCCGGTGCGGCGGGTCGACCAGGCGTACGGCGACCGGAACCTGGTCTGTTCCTGCCCGCCGCTGGACGCCTACGAGGAGTAGTCACCGCCGGACATGCGTCGGGGCCGGTCCCGGGAGTGTTTCCCGACCGGCCCCGCAGATGTCCGGGCGGCCTGCCCCGCCGCCCGTGGTGCGCCGTGCCGCTCAGGCGGCGGTCATCACATCCATGGCCAGCGGCCGGTGCGGAGCGATGATCCGGCCGTCCGGCAGGATCTCACCGGTGTCCTCGAAGAGCAGGACGCCGTTGCACAGCAGGCTCCATCCCTGCTCCGGGTGGTGCGCCACGAGGAGCGCGGCTTCCCGGTCGGCGGAGTCGGCTGTCGGGCACGGTCGCTGGTGCTGGCACATGGATGGGATCTTTCGCTTCGGTGTGAGGTCGGTGATCGATGTGTCGTCCGTCTTGCGGCTGGAACCGGTGTCCATGGCCGCCCCCCGTTTGTCAGATGGTCCGGAACCCAGTGTTGCCCTACGGGCGTCAATCCGCAGGGATTTTGCGGCAGCAGTCCTCACAGGTTGATGACGCATCACCCGTGCGGACGGTTCATCCCAACTCCGCCGTCTCTTCGGGTGGTTCGGCATGGCCTGATGGGGCTAGTCCGTACGGGCCGGGGGTGCGCAGCGTTCCCCTGACGTCACTCCACGCGACACCGCCCCCAGGGGTGCCCCGGGCACGCCGATGTGCCCCGCGGCCGGGGTGGCGGCCGCGGGGCACGGGAGCCGGGAAGCTCTCAGGCGGGTGAGCCGAGCAGCGGCGTGGGCGCCGGAGTGAGCCGGTGGGTCAGGACGGGCAGCAGGTCGGCCACGCGGTGTGGGCGGTGGGCGGCGATGCCGGGCGGGGCGGGCGCCAGGGGCACCAGCAGATCCGTGGCGGCCAGGAGACCTCCGGTGCCGTCGGCGGTGAAGTCGCCGTGCAGCCAGAGTGTGAGCATGTACAACTCGGGTACCGAGAGCAGACGTGGCTGGTACGAACCCGGCATCGTCTCCGCCTGGCGCAGCGCGCGCTCGGTCGCGGTGACGTACGGGCCCTCGAAGAAGTGGGAGAAGGCGTAGCCGTCGGGGGTCAGCCGGGTCTCCGCGGCGGCCACGGCGCGTTCGTGGCAGCGGATGAGGAAGCGCCATCCGGCGAGGCGGGTGGCCGAGGTGCCGGCCGGGGTGATCCGGTCGAGCACGTGGACGGGCAGGGGGAGTTCGGCGGTGAGGGGTCCCTGGGTGTCGCGCAGGGACGGGGTACGGGCTTCGCGGACCGCGGTGGGGGAACCGAGGGCCGTGAGCACGGTGCGCAGGGCCGGCGCGGGAGCCGGAGGGACGTGCAGCGGCATGGTGGATCGCCTCTCATTCGACAGGCATGGTGGCGCGGGGGCGGGGGCGGACGACGCTGTCAGCTTCCTGGGTCAAAGGGGGGCGGGGGCGCGGGGCCTGTCGTCGAAGGGACACCTGCCGCGCGATGTCCGGCGCGCGTGCTCACCGCATCGCCGGAGGGACCTGGTGGCGCCGCCATCAGATGTCTCCGGTGCCGTCGCGATCGCACGCACCGGACGCCGCGCGGCACACCCTTCGGCGAAGACGTCACTTCGACGACAGGCTCTGCGACCGCGGGCGCCAACTCTCTGCCTCGTTCGCGGAGTTTATACGACGTATGTTCAGGCGATGTTTCGGCTAGCCGTCCCGCACAGTGAGTGCAAGAGGCAATTAGGTCGTTGTGGCATGCGTTTGACCGGGGTTCCCGGCGGGTACGCGTCGATGACCTCGGAATACTCCGCCGAAGGGGACGGCCGGTTCTCGTCGGCGTTTTTCACGACAGTACCGACCGTCGACAAAACACGGCGCTTCATGCCTGGTGAATGTGCCCGGAGGAATCTGAGTCCAGAGTAGTGCCCGGGGGGTCGCTCCGGGGCGTTATCGATCATATTGGCTGGGCATCATCACCGGTGGCCCGGTACACCAGCGGCCGGTTCTTCGGGCTGCCCGGCCGAGGAGGGAAGCTCCGATGGGGGAGAACGTGGTGGCGGGGACGATCGGTCTGTCCGACCGCCGACGGTACCGAGAAAAGCTCCAGCAGTGCCTGGAGGGACTGGCGCGGTTGTTGGAGGAGAAGCAGTTCGACCGTCCCAAGAATCTCATGGGCATGGAGATCGAGCTGAATCTCGCAGGCCCTGACGGCATGCCGAGAATGATGAATGCGCAAGTACTGGAGCGCATCGCCAGTCAGGATTTCCAAACAGAGCTCGCCATGTTCAATCTGGAAGTAAACATAGCTCCCCACCGGCTGGAAGGCCGCGTATTCGACCGGCTCGCCGAGGAGTTGCGCACTTCTCTCGCGTATGCGCACCGGAAAGCGAAGGAGGTCGACGCCGGAATCGTGATGATCGGCATTCTGCCGACTCTCGCCCGCGACGACCTGATTTCCGCGAACCTCTCCGACGTGGACCGCTACACACTGCTCAACGACCAGATCGTCGCGGCCCGTGGCGAGGACTTCACCCTGGACATCGAGGGCGTGGAGCGGCTCAGCTGCACGTCGGCGTCCATCGCGCCCGAAGCGGCCTGCACCTCGGTGCAGTTGCACCTCCAGGTCACGCCCGACCGGTTCGCCGACGTGTGGAACGCCGCGCAGGTCGCGGCGGCGGCACAGATCGCCGTCGGCGCCAACTCGCCGTTCCTCTTCGGCCGCGAGCTGTGGCGCGAGTCCAGGCCGCCACTGTTCCTGCAGTCCACCGACACGCGTCCGCCCGAGCTGCAGGCTCAGGGGGTGCGGCCGCGCACCTGGTTCGGTGAGCGGTGGATCTCCTCGGCGTACGACCTCTTCGAGGAGAACCTGCGCTTCTTCCCTCCGCTGTTGCCCATCCGCGACGAGGAGGACCCGATGCGCGTCCTCGACGAGGGCGGCATCCCGCGGCTCGCCGAACTCGTGCTGCACAACGGCACCATCTACCGCTGGAACCGGCCGGTGTACGACATCGAGGACGGCGTCCCGCACCTGCGGGTCGAGAACCGCGTGCTGCCCGCGGGCCCCACCGTGATCGACACCGTCGCCAACGCGGTCTTCTACTACGGACTCGTACGCGCCCTCGCCAGCGAGACGCGGCCGGTCTGGACCAGGCTGCCCTTCGAGGCCGCGGCCGCCAACTTCGACCATGCCTGCCGGTACGGCATCGACGCACAGCTGGAGTGGCCGCGGCGCGGCCGGTACGGCGGGGTCACGCGGATGCCCGCGGTGCGGCTCGTGCTGGACGAGTTGCTGCCCCTCGCGGCGGAGGGCCTGGACGCGTGGGGCGTCGAGCCGGCCGACCGGGACCTCTACCTCGGCGTGATCGAGGAGCGGTGCAAGCGCGGGGTCAACGGGGCCTCCTGGCAGTCCCGCACGTTCCACGAGGCGCTGGAGAGCGGCATGGGGCGGGAGGCCGCGCTGGCCGCCACGACGAAGCGGTACAGCGAGCTGATGCACCTCGGCGAGCCGGTGCACACCTGGCCGGTCGGACCGCGGGAGCCCGCGGTGCCCCTGGGGTGACGAGGCCGAGGCCGGGAAGCCGGGTGATGGGGTCAGCTCCTGTTGCCCGCCTTCACGACGGCCTTCAGGATCACCGAGTGGATCTGGGACGGATCGGTGACCGAGTGTCCCGATCCGCCGGTGGCCTCGGCGACCTCGCTCAGCTCGTCCCGGTCGGCCGCCGGGCCCACGGCGATCGCGATCATGGGTACGGGGCGCTCCGGGTCGGTGAGGCGGCGCAGTGCGGCGACCAGCCCGGAGCGCGAGATGCTTCCCGGATCCTGGTTCACACCGTCGGTCAGCAGGACGAGCGCGTTGAACTTTCCCTTGCTGTAGGAGGCGGTCGCCGCCTTGTACGCGGCCAGCGTGGTGTCGTACAGGCCGGTCTGGCCCTTCGGGACCGGCTTGAGCCCGCTGAACGCCGCCGACAGCCGTTCCCGCTGGGTGCTGCCGCCCACCCGGTCACCCAGCCGGCCGGTGGGTACCAGGACGCGGTAGTCGCGCTTGCCGTCGAGCTTCGTGGAGAACTTCCACAGCCCGATCTCGTCCTCCGGGGTGAAGGTGGCCAGGGCCTGGAGCAACGCCGCCCTGGTCACGTCCATACGGGACTCGCTCGTGCCCGGCACCGGGTCCGACATGGACGAGGAGACGTCGACGACCGTGGTGAGCCGGGCGCTCTGCACGGTGATCGTCCAGGTGCCGAGGGCCTCGTCGATCTCCTTGTCCGTGGCCGGCTTCTCCGGCACCTCCTCGTACGGCTGCGGGGCGCGGCCGCCGGCCTTGGACACCAGCTCGGCCGGGATGTCGTCCTCGTCCGTACGGAAGCCGTGCCTCTCCAGGATCCTGCGGCCGTCGGCCTCGCCAAGGAGCGTCATGAACCGCAGCGCCGCCCGGCTCTCGTCCGTGGTCAGAGTCGGCTCGTCGACCAGCGCGAACGGATGGTCGAGCCGCGGCGCGCCGTCCTTCGGGTAGAAGAGGTCGAGGTCGTCGCCGCTGTCCGCCGACGCGTTGTAGGCGAACGCGGCCTGCTCGGAGAGGATCAGTGCCTGGTTGCGCTTCGGGTTGCCCTGCTCGGTGCCGGACAGATCGCGTGGCAGGGTGTCCAGGACCTGGGCGTCGCTGTCGGAGGTGCGCTGCGAGAGGGCTTTCGCGGTGGCCGCCGCGAGGGTGTCGCCGTCCTTCGACCTGCTCGCCGTCCGGGCCAGCTGGGTCAGCGCGAGCAGTCCGGTGGCGCTGCGCGCAGGGTCGCCCGCGCCGAGCTTCAGACGTTCGCTCGCCATGGTCGCGCCCGCCAGCTCGGTCCAGGAGTACTCCTTCTCCGGCCACCCGAGGGACTTCGCGGCCGTCGGGATCATGGCCACTCCGACGGGCGACAGGGCGACGTTGCCGGCGGGCGTCACCGAGGTCGACTGGTTGTCCGCCAGGACCCGGTTCACCCATACGCCCGAGTCCGGTACCCACGCCTCGAAGCCGGCCGCCTCCTTCCGCTTCGACCGCAGGGCGTCCGCGACCTCGTAGGAGTCGCGGGCGGTCACCTGGACGTCGAGGCAGCTGCCGTCGGAGGTCACGTCGTTGTCCCGGGCGTACTCGGCCGCGTCCTTGAGCGCGGGGGCGATGCCGGGAGCGGCGGCGATCCGCAGCCGCACCGAGTCGTCCCAGCAGGACGAGCCGAAGGAGAGCAGACCGCCGTCGACCGCGGCCACGGTGCCGGCGGCCAGGGCCAGCACGAGGGCTGTCGCGAGCGCCACCCTGCGGCGGCGCGCACGTGTCCGGGGGCCGGTGCCGCTCCTGCGTGGCCCGTCGGGCAAGCTGTGACGTCCCATGGCGGTGGTGCCCCTCCCTGATCGAGCCCGGAGCCGTTGAAGCCGTGAAAGGTGAAATGGCCGAATGGTATGGCACAGGGTGAGTGCGCCCCCCATGACGTCCGTCCGTCGACGGCCTGCCGCGCACGATCTTCGTATGTTCTTTCGAGACCCTAGCGGGGCGAAGATGGCGATGCGGCGGGATTACTCAACTGGAGGCAGGAGTGCAGGTGGCGCAGGGGCCGGTGGCTGATTCTTCCCCCGAGGGACGCCCCGCGCGGCGGATTCTCCGGGACGAGACACTGCTCGTGCTGGGAGTCTCGCTCGGGGCGAGCGGGGTCTCCGCGCTCATCAGCTTCGTCGGCTCGGTCACCAGACCCGGAGGTCTCAAGGACCAGGCGGCCACCCTCAACGCCTCGGCCGCCCCCGGCCGTCCGTGGCTCGACCTGGCCTGGCAACTGTTCGGCATCGCGTCCGCGCTGGTGCCGGTCGCCCTCGTCGCGCACTTCCTGCTCCGCGAGGGCGAAGGGCTGCGCACCCTCGGGTTCGACCGCACGCGTCCCTGGTTCGATCTGGCCCGCGGCGCCGGGATCGCCGCGGTCATCGGCAGCTCGGGCATCGCCTTCTACCTGGCGGCCCGCGGGCTCGGGTTCAACCTCACCGTGGTGCCGGAGGCACTGCCCGAGGTGTGGTGGAAGTATCCGGTGCTGATCCTCTCCGCGCTCCAGAACTCGGTCCTGGAGGAGGTCATCGTCGTCGGTTACCTGCTGCGCCGGCTCGGCCAGCTGGGCTGGACGCCGGTCACCGCCCTGGTCGCCAGCTCGGTGCTGCGCGGCTCGTACCACCTCTACCAGGGCATCGGCGGGTTCATCGGCAACATGGTGATGGGCGTGGTCTTCGTCTACCTGTACCGCCGCTGGGGCCGGATCGGACCGCTGGTGGTCGCCCACTCGCTCCTCGACATCGGGGCGTTCGTGGGGTACGCGCTGCTGGCGGGGAAGGTGGGGTGGCTGCCCACCGCCTGAGCGGAACGGCGGCAGGACGAAGGGGCGTACGGCCACACCGTGCGCCCCTTCGTCCTGCCTGCGCCGACACGCCCTAGGCGAGCAGGTCGCCCTCGATCACGGTCACCGCGCGGCCGGAGAGAAGGGTGCGGTCACCGCGCAGCTCGGTGCGGACCCGTCCTGAGCGGGGCGACGCCTGGAGCCCGGTGAGTTCGGGGCGGCCGAGGCGCTGCGACCAGAACGGGGCGAGGGCCGTGTGGGCGCTGCCGGTGACCGGGTCCTCGTCGATGCCGATGTTCGGGAAGAAACAGCGGGAGACGAAGTCGTAACCCCGGGAGGGGTCCTCGGCGCGGGCCGTCGCGATGATTCCGCGCTCGGAGTGGCGGCCGAGGGACACCAGGTCGGGTGCCAGGCCGAGGACGGTCTTCTCGTCGGCGAGTTCGACGAGCAGGTCGCCGATGTTCGGGCCGGTGTCGTGCGTGGTCAGCGGCTCGGCGCCGAGGTCCTCGGCGACACCGGGCGGGATCTCGACCGGGGTGAGCGGGGCGGTCGGGAAGTCCAGCGTGATGGAGCCGTCGTCGAGCGGCGTCGCGATGAGCACGCCGCTTCGCGTCACGAACCGTACGGGGCCCCGGGCGGCCCCCGTGGTGGCCAGGACGTGGGCGGTGGCGAGGGTCGCGTGGCCGCACATCGCGACCTCGGCGGCGGGGGTGAACCAGCGAAGCGCCCAGTCGGTGTCGCCGCCCTCCGGAAGGGGATGGGCGAACGCCGTCTCGGCGTGGTTGACCTCAAGGGCCACGTTCTGCAGCCAGGCGTCGTCCGGGAAGGACGCCGAGGCGTCGAGGAGGAGGACCCCGGCCGGGTTCCCGGCGAAGGGTCGGTCGGTGAAGGCGTCCACGATTCGAATCCGCATACGCCGGACGGTAGGCGCTGACCGGAGGCGCGGGCCAAGGCCAATCCGGGGTCGGTGGACTCGCGGTCCGCACGTCCGGGTTCGGTGAAGCCTTGCCTACCGAACTATTCCGATATATCGTTGACGCATCGCGACAGATCAACGATGGAATGGAGTGATGGCGATGCGTTCCCATGGAGAGGAATACGGACCGGGCTTCGGCCCCGGTCACGGACGGGGTCGTGGGCATGGCCGGGGTGGTCCCGGCGGTGCCGACAGGGGTGGCTTCGAAGGGCTGCGCGCGGCGTTCGGTCCCTTCGGGCCCGGTTTCGGTGGTCCCGGCTTCGGTCCGGGACCCTGGGGCGGGCGCGGAGGCCGGGGCGGACCGCGCGGCCGGGCGCGGCGCGGTGATGTGCGCGCCTCGATCCTGGCGCTGCTCAAGGACCGGCCCATGCACGGCTACGAGATGATCCAGGAGATCGTCGAGCGCAGTGGCGGCGCGTGGAAGCCCAGCCCGGGCTCGGTGTACCCCACCCTGCAGCTGCTGGAGGACGAGGGTCTGATCAGCAGTGCGACCGAGGGCGGCAAGAAGCTGTTCTCGCTGACCGAACCGGGTCGCGTCGCGGCCGACGAGGGTGCGGAAGCCCCCTGGGAGGACGCGGGCCGCGGGGTCGACTGGGAGGCGCTGAGCGACATCCGGCAGGCCGGCTTCGGTCTGATGGAGGCGTTCGGGCAGGTCTGGAAGACCGGCAGCAAGGAGCAGCGCGAGAAGGCCCTGTCCCTCATCAACGAGACGCGCAAGAAGCTGTATCTGATCCTCGCCGACGAGGACTGATGGCGCACCTGGTCCGAAGGGCCGTGACAAGGGGGTACTTCGCCTGCGAAGTACCCCCTTCTGCGTGTGTGCGTGCGGGGTGTCCCTACGTGACCGGCCCGCGCGGTGACAAGGCGGCGCGCGCGGCGACCGGGAGAACGGCGTGATGTCATCCGTGAGGAGGAGGCGCCGGACGCCGGGGCCCACCCTGTGTCGGACGCGAGAATGCTTCCCCGCGAGGATGACCGGGCGCAGGGGGACTGATGAGGTGGATACCGTGCAAGACCGTGATCCCCATCAGCAGGCCGACGGACGCGGCCCGGTCCGCGTGGACGTCGAGAGGTACCTCGGCGCGGAGCTGGCGGCCGTGGTGGCCGGTGCGCGCAGAAGGGCACTGCGGGACGGGGACCGGCAGATCGACACAGCCCATCTGCTGCACTCGCTCCTGGAGTCGGACCCCGAGGTGGGCGACGCCTTCGAGAGCGGCCCGCAGGTCGCCCGGCTGCTCGGCTACCTCGTCCAGCGCAGCATCGGCTACGGGCTCCGCTGGCAGACCTCCGTCGAGAACTCCGGGGCCGTGCCGGCGGTGTCCGGGGAGGCGTGGTCGCCGGTGGCGGCCCGTGCCGTGGTGGCCGCGTACGAGCGTGCCACGGGGCGGGGCGAGCGGCTCGCGGGCGGGGTCGACCTGCTCGCCGCCCTCGTCACCGAACCCGGGTCGCGGGCCGCGGAGGTGCTGGGGCGTGCGGGGATCGACGTGCGGGAGCTGCTGGTGCGCCTGGACGGCACGGCGGAGCGCGGAATAGGCGCCTGAGCCGCGCCGGGCGCGGTCGCCCGGGACGGTGCCGAGGTGCCGCCGAGGTGCCGCCGAAGTGCCCTGCTTGGCCGCGGGACGGTCCGGCACGTCCGACGGCGGGTCCAGCAGGACCAGTGCGTACAGCGCGTCCGGCGCGTCCAGTCGTTGAGACAGGTGTCAACGGACGTGACGCACCTGTCGTCGCCTGTCATCATGTGCCGGTGCATACGTCGACGAGCGGTGAAGGTTCCCACGGGAGAGGCGTCGGGCTCGGGCTGGCGCTCGGGTCGGCGGTCGCCTTCGGGGGATCGGGCGTCGCCGCCAAACCGTTGATCGAAGCGGGACTCGACCCCCTGCACGTGGTGTGGCTGCGCGTCGCGGGCGCCGCACTGGTCATGCTGCCGCTCGCCGTACGCCACCGGCGCCTGGTGCGAGAGCGTCCCCTGCTGCTCGCCGGGTTCGGACTGCTGGCCGTCGCGGGTGTCCAAGCCTGCTACTTCGCCTCGATCTCCCGCATACCCGTCGGGGTCGCGCTGCTCGTCGAATACCTGGCGCCGGCGCTGGTCCTCGGGTGGGTGCGGTTCGTGCAGCGCAGGCCCGTCACCCGCGCCGCGGCCCTCGGTGTCGTCCTCGCCGTCGGCGGGCTCGCCTGCGTCGTCGAGGTGTGGGCGGGGCTGAGCTTCGACGTCCTCGGGCTGCTGCTCGCGCTCGGCGCCGCCTGCTGTCAGGTCGGCTACTTCGTCCTGTCCGACCAGGGCGGCGACGCGGGCGAGGCGGCGCCGGCCCCGCTCGGCGTCATCGCGTACGGGCTGCTCGTCGGCGCCCTCGTCCTGACGGTCGTGGCGCGGCCGTGGGGCATGGACTGGTCGGTCCTGCGGGGCAGCGCGGACCTGGACGGCACGTCCGTCGCGGCCTCACTGCTGCTGGGCTGGATCGTGCTGATCGCGACCGTCGTCGCCTACGTGACCGGCGTCCTGGCGGTGCGCAGGCTCTCACCGCAGGTGGCGGGGGTCGTGGCGTGCCTCGAAGCGGTCATCGCGACCGTCCTGGCCTGGGTCCTGCTGGGCGAGCACCTCTCGGCGCCGCAGATCATCGGCGGAGCGGTGGTGCTGTGCGGTGCCTTCATCGCGCAGACGTCCACGCCCGCCAAGGCGTCCCCGGAGCCGGTGGCGCGCGGTGCCGCGGGCACCGAGAGCGAGCTGTCCGGGCGGGAAACCGCTGTCTGAGGGCCGGTAGGCGACCCGGCGGCGTCGCGTGACCTTGCCGGGTGGGCCCACCCCTGTAGGGCCCACCCGGCACGGACACGCGAGGGGCGTCAGAGCGTCGTCAGGTAGTCGGGGATCTCTATGCCGGGGGCCAGGTCGGCGGCGGGGACGGGTGCTCCGTGGGTCCTGTGGACCGGGACGACTCCGGTCCAGTGGGGGAGGCCGAGGTCCTCGGGCTCGTCGTTCGGACCGCCGGTGCGCAACTTGGCCGAGACCTCGTCGAGGTCCAGCCGCAGCACGGCGGTGGCGGCCAGTTCCTTGGCGTCGGCGGGCCTGGAGTCGTACGAGCGGCCGGGCACCACGTGGTCGACGAGCGCGTCCAGGGCCTGCCGCTTCTCGTCCGGGTCCGTCACCTGCTGCGCCACGCCGTGCACCACCACCGAGCGGTAGTTGATCGAGTGGTGGAAGGCCGAGCGGGCCAGCACCAGCCCGTCGACGTGCGTGACCGTGAGGCACACCGGCAGGCCGGGGTCGGCCTGCCCGGCCATCCGCAGCGGACGCGAACCCGTCGAGCCGTGCACGTAGAGCCGCCGGCCGACCCGCCCGTACAGCGTGGGCAGCACGACCGGCGCCCCGTCCCGGACGAACCCGAGATGGCACACGTATCCCTCGTCGAGGATCGCGTGCACCAGGTTGTGGTCGTACGCGGCGCGCTCCCGGGAGCGGGTGGGGACGGTGCGGTCGGTCGGGGTGTAGCTGTCGGGGCGCGGGGCGGCCGTCTCCGTCATGGTGTCTCTCCAGGTCAGCGTGGTCGTCTGTACGCGCGGGCGGCGGGCTGTCAGGCACCGCGTCCATCTTGCGAAGTGTTTTGCACTAGTGCATACTCTGCTTTGTGCTAGGAGAGTATCGGATCGAAGGCAGACGCGCAGCCGAGATTGCGGCCAGTGTCGAGCGCGCGGTGGGCTCGGGCGAGCTGGAGCCCGGGCAACTGCTGCCGCCCATGCGGGAGTTGGCGACACGGCTGGAGGTGAATCCCAACACCGTCGCGGCCGCCTACCGCACGCTGCGCGAGCGCGGGGTCATCGAGACGGCGGGCCGGCGCGGCAGCCGTGTCCGCCCCAAGCCCGTGACGACCGCTCGGGAGCTGTCCCGCCCGGACGTGCCGCCCGGGGTGCGGAACCTGTCCGACGGCAATCCGGACCCGGCTCTGCTGCCCTCGCTCACGGAGGCGCTGACGGCGGCCGCGGAGCTCTCGGACCGTGCACCGACGCTCTACGGAGCGGCTGCCGTGGATCCCGGCCTGGCGCGGCTGGCCCGCGCGGACCTCGACGCGGACGGCGTGCCGGACGGGCCGGTCGTCGTCACCTCGGGGTCACTGGACGCGATAGAGCGGGTACTGGCCGCCCATCTGCGGCCGGGGGACGCGGTCGCCGTCGAGGACCCCGGCTGGCACAGCGTGCTCGACCTGGTCCCGGCTCTCGGACTACGGGCCGTTCCGGTCGGCGTCGACGGCGACGGGCCGCTGCCCCGCGACGTGCGAGCCGCGCTGGAAGGCGGGGCGCGGGCCCTGGTCGTCACCGACCGTGCGCAGAACCCGACCGGCGCCGCGGTGGGCGCCACGCGCGCGCGTGCCCTTCGCGCCGTGCTGGAGGAGTACCCGCAGACCCTGCTCGTCGAGGACGACCACGGGCACCGCATCGTCGACCTGCCCCCGCATCCGCTGGCCGGCGTGACCCGGCACTGGGCGTTCCTGCGGTCGGTCGCGAAGGCGTACGGCCCCGATCTGCGGCTGGCGGTGGTCACCGGCGACACCGTCACCATGGACCGCGTCCAGGGGCGGCAGCGGCTGGGGCCCGGCTGGGTGAGCCTGCTGCTGCAACGGGCCGTCGTGCGGCTGTGGTCGGGCGGTGCCGTGGACACCCCGGCGGTCGCGTCGGCGTACGGGCGGCGCCGGGACGCGCTGATCGGCGCGCTCGCGGACCGTGGCATCGAGGCGCACGGACGCAGCGGTATGAACGTGTGGGTGCCCGTCCCGGACGAGACCGGGGCCGTCGCGCGGCTGCTGCACGCCGGCTGGGCCGTGGCGCCGGGGGCCCGCTTCCGGATGAACGCGGCACCCGGGCTGCGCATCACCGTGTCGACGCTCGCCCCGGGTGAGGCGGCGGCGCTGGCCGTCGCCGTCGCCGTGGCGGTGGGGCCGGCGCCGGCCCGGCGGTACGTCTGATGCGGTCACGCCGTCCGTGGCGGTGTGACCGCCGGTCCGTCAGGACGGGTTCTTCGGGCGGGACGGCGAGTTTCCGGCCCTGGTCTGGGTGAGTGCCGCACCCGCCAGGACGATGGCCGCGCCCACCGGCGTCGACCAGGTCAGCGACTCGCCGAGGATCGCGACCCCCGCGGCGGTGGCGATGACCGGGATGAAGTACGTGACCATCTGGGCCGTCGTCGGGCCGACCTCGGCGACCAGACCGTACTGGATGAGGACGGCGAAGCCCGTGCCGAGAGCGCCCAGCGCGATCACCGCGAGCAGCGGCACGAGCGCGAAGTGGGTCGGTGCCGAGGTGAACAGGGGTGTCACGACCGCCAGTTGCACCGTCGCGAGCAGCAGTTGGGCGCCGGTCAGCGACAGGTGGGAGTGACCGGAGCCGGCCAGTGTGCGGCGGACGTAGATCCAGCCGATCGGGTAGCTGAGCGAGGCCAGCAGGGCCATGGCGGTGCCGGCGGCGTCCAGGCCGTGGAAGCCCTGCCAGGCGCCGAGCACCGTCAGGACGCCGAGGAACCCGATGCCGAGGCCGGCCACGCGGCGGCGGTTGGGCCGGTCCTCGGAGAGGGCGACCATCGACAGGGCCATGCCCCACAGGGGTGAGGTCGCGTTGCAGATGCCCGCCAGCGTGGACGGGATCGTGAGCTCGGAGTACGCGAACAGGGAGAAGGGCAGCGCGTTGAGGAAGAGGGCCGCGACCGCCAGATGCCCCCAGGTGCGGGCCCCGCGCGGGAGGCGTTCACGCTTCCAGGCCATCGCGACGGCCAGCACCAGCGTGCCGAACAGCAGGCGGCCGAGGGTCACCTGGAAGGGTGCGTAGCCGTCCGTGCCCACCTTGATGAGGAGGAAGCTGAAGCCCCAGACGAGGGAGAGGGCACCGAAGCGCAGCCGCCAGTCGAGGGCCGGAGCCGGAGCCGCGTCCGGCGCCCGTACCGCAGTCGTGCCCGGAGGTGTGTGCGGCGGGTTCGGAGCTGTGTCCGGAGCCGGGCGGGGGTGGGGTGCGGCGGCGGGAAGGGAGGCACGGGACTCGGTCGGGGCGCTCATGCGGTTCACGATGACGGAAACGATCTCGTAGGACAAGCGAGAAAACTCGACCGGTATCTCGTAGTATCGCTTACATGTTGAATCTGGAGCGTCTGCGCACCCTCGACGCCCTCGCCCGCCACGGCTCGGTGAGCGGCGCGGCCGACGGACTGCATGTGACGACGTCGGCGGTCTCCCAGCAGATGTCCAAACTGGAGCGGGAGGTGGGTCAGCAACTGCTCGCGAAGAACGGGCGGGGAGTGCGGCTCACCGACGCCGGGCGGCTGCTCGCCGACCATGCCGCGCGCATCCTGTCCCAGGTCGAGCTCGCCCAGTCCGACCTGGAGGCGCAGCGCGGACAGGTGGTGGGGGAGCTGCGGCTGTCCGCGTTCCCCACGGCGGCGCGCGGGCTGTTCCCCGCCGCCCTGTCCGCGCTGCGCGCCGAGCATCCCGGGCTGCGCGTCCGCTCACGCGAGTCGGAGCCGGAGGCCGCGGTCGCCGGGGTGCTGCGCGGTGACATCGATCTGGCGGTCGTCCTCGACTGGTACAACAAGCCGCTGCCCATGCCCGAGGGGCTGGTCAAGACCTCGCTGCTCGACGACCCCACCGATGTGGCGATGCCCGCGGGACACCGTCTCGCGGACCGTGCGGAGGTGGACCTGGAGGACTTCGCCGACGACGAGTGGATCGCCTGGGAGGAGGGCGAGTTCTGTCACGAGTGGCTGCTCTTCACCCTGCGGGGCAAGGGGATCGAGCCGGTGATCGCCCACCGCGCGGAGGAGCACCACACCCAGCTCGCGCTGGTCGCGGCGGGGTTCGGCGTGTGCGTCGCGCCGAGACTCGGACGCGGCCCGCTGCCGGCCGGTGTGCGGACGGTCCCGGTTCGGCACCGGGTCACCAGGCATGTCTACGCGGTGTGGCGGGCGGACGCCGACCGCCGCCCGTCGATCCGCGCGGTGGCGGACGCACTGCGGACGGCGGGCTCGGCGCTCGGCTGACGGGGCCGGCGGAGCGGGCGGTCCCCGGCGGTGCGGGGCCGAGGGTGCGCCTGCGCCCCGGCGGCGCGGGGCCGGGGGTGCGGCCGGGCCGCCCACCGGCGGTGCCCGGCTGTGCCGAGACGGGGTGCGGCCGGGCCGCCCACCGGCGGTCCCCGGCGGTGCGGGGCCGAGGGTGCGCCTGCGCCCCGGCGGCGCGGGGCCGGGGGCGCGACCGGGCCGTCCACCGGCGGTGCGGGGCCGAGGGTGCGCCCCGGCGGTGCCGAGACGAGGGTGCGGCCGGGCCGTCCACCGGCGGTCTCCGGCGGTGCGGGGCGAGGGTGCGCCCCGGCGGTGCCGGGCCGGGTGCGCGGCCGGGCCGCGCACCCGGCCCTAACCGTCACAGCGCGGCGAGTTTGCGGAAGTCCCACGAAGCCGTCGCCTCCGGCGTGAGCCGCAGCCAGGCGTGCCTGCCGTCGTGCGGCAACTCCTCGATTCCGAAGTTCTTCCGGGCGAACAGCCGCTCCACGGCGTCGAGTTCGGGGCACGGCTCGCCCGTGCGCGGCACCTCGCCGACGACCTCGACCGAGCCCGACAGCTCGACGCCCCGCAGCTCGCCGTACTCCTCGCCCGTATCGACGACGACGGCCACCCGGGGATCGCGGCGCAGGTCGGCCCAGCGCTTGCTGCGCGTGATCGAGTACAGCCAGAGGGACTTGCCGTCCCAGGCGAACCAGAGGGTGCTGACGTGCGGGGCGCCGTCCGCGGAGACGGTCGCCACCCGGCAGGTGCGCTGGGTGGTCAGGAACTCGTCCAGCTCCTCGGGCGTCATCATGATCTTCCGGCCCCGGCGCTGCGTGGCGGCCATACACGTCCCCTTCTCCGCACTGTCCTCCGACGTCGGCACCGGTGCCGGGCCTGACGTCACGTCAGGAAATCATGGGTCGTCTTCCGTCCGCGCGCAATGGTGGCTACGCTCGCCCGCCACCGCCGCCCGCGACAGGGGACGCCATGCCCTCGTACGAAGAGCTCAGGGAACTCCTCGACCCCGCGACCACGGTGCTGCTGACCGTCGAGTGCCAGCAGGGAGTCGTCGGGCCGGACAGCGCGCTGCCGGAACTCGCTCGCGAGGTCCGCGCGTCGGGCGTGCTGGACCGGGTCGCCCGCCTCGTGGCCGCGGCCCACGGGAGCGGCGTACAGGTGATGCACGCGATCGCCGAGCGCCGTCCCGACGGCCGCGGCGCGAACCACAACGCCCGGCTGTTCCGCGCGGCCGAACGCCTGCCCGTGCGGCAGCTGGTGGGCAGTACCGCAGTCCGTGTCGCACCGCCCGTCGAGGTCGCCGCGGAGGACCTCGTCGTACGCCGCCTGCACGGACTCTCGCCCCTCACGGGCACCGACGTCGACGCACTGCTGCGCAACCTGGGCTGCCGCACGCTCGTCGTGACCGGGGTCTCCGCCAACGTGGCCGTGCCCAACACCGTGTTCGACGCCGTGAACCACGGCTACACGGCCGTGGTCCCCGGGGACGCCATCGCGGGCGTGCCCTCGGACTACACCCCCGCGATGATCCGCAACACGCTCGCCCTGGTGGCCACCGTCACCACCACGGACGACGTGCTGTCCTGCTGGCAGCGGCCCCGCCAGGTCAGGCGAGCGTGATCGAGTCCCCGGTCACGGTGATCTTGGCGGCGGTCAGTCCGCTGGTCGCGGGTCCCTTCTTGACGCCGCCGTCCGTGACGCTGAACTGGCTGCCGTGCGCGGGGCAGGTGATGAGGCCGTTGTCCACGCTGTTCACCCGCTGCTTCTGGTGCGGGCACACCGTCGAGAACGCCTTGAACTCACCGGCCGCCGGCTGGGTGACGACCACGCCCTCGTCGGCGAAGACCTTGCCCCCGCCCTCCGGGATGTCGGTGGTCTTGGCCAACGCCGCGCCGCCGGCGGAACCGGAGGAGGCGTCGGAGCCGGACGACGTGTCCGAGGAGCCGGACGACGAATCGTCGGAACCCCCGCACGCGGTCAGCGCGGCGGCGATACCGGCCGCGCCCAGCCCCGCCAGGAGGGTACGACGACAGAGTGCCGGTGCGGGCTGGAGCGATTCGCTGGACATAGTGGCGGTCCCTTCCACAGATGTGCAGTGTGCGGATGTGCGTTTACTTGAATGTGCGTCTATTCGACAAGGGGTACGGGCACGTCACCCGCATGGTTCAGGGTGTCCGGATATCCAGCGACTTCTTGATGACGCAGGGGACGCGTGAGCCTGGGTGCGTGCGTCACCGGAGAGCAGTGATCGTAGTGGTCCGGCCGCACATCCGGGTGTCCCGGGTGCCGCTCCTTCCAGTACGTGTCGTACAGGGTCCTCGATCACCGGCATCAGCCGGCGTCATGCGGACGGCTTCCGCGGACGGATTCGTCCGGACGAGTCCGGACGGGCGGGAAGCGCCGCATCGGCGGCCGGGAACGCCCCAGTAACCTGGGGCGATGCTCAAGGAAGTCAGCGCGACCCGCTACATCACGCCCCTGCGTGAGGGCGGCTCGCTGCCGGGACTGGTCGAGGCGGACGATCTCGGCATGTACGTCATGAAGTTCACCGGCGCGGGGCAGGGGCGCAAGACCCTCGTCGCGGAGGTCGTCTGTGGTGAACTCGCCCGTCGGCTGGGCCTGCGGGTGCCGGGACTGGTCACCATCGGACTCGATCCGGTCATCGGACTCGGCGAACCGGACCAGGAGGTTCAGGAGTTGCTCAAGGCGAGCGGCGGGCTGAACCTCGGGATGGACTTCCTCTCCCGGGCTGTCGGCTTCGACGCCCTCGCCCACCGGGTGAGCCCGGAGGAGGCCGGGAAGGTCGTCTGGTTCGACGCCCTGATCAACAACGTCGACCGGTCGTGGCGGAACCCCAACATGCTGGTCCGGGACGGTGACCTGTGGCTCATCGACCACGGAGCCACCATGATCTGGCACCACAACTGGCCCGGTGCCCGGGCTTCGGCGGCCCGTCCGTACGACGCCGCCGACCACGCGCTCGCCCCCTTCGGGCCCGACATCCGTGCCGCCGCGGAGGAGTTGGGCCCGCGTGTCACGCCGGACCTGCTCGCCGAGGTGACCGCCGCGATCCCGGAGGAGTGGCTGCGGGACGAGCCGGGGTTCGACTCGCCCGACGCGCTGCGGCGTGCGTACGCGGAGCCGCTCCTCGCCCGCGCCGCCACCGTCCACGAGCGCATCCGCATCGAGGACACTCAGGAAAATCAGGACGTCCAGAACATCCAGGGCATCCGGAAGGGGACGAAGTGAACGAGCGCGACGGCCGGGACGGCCGCGTCGTCTACGAGTACGCGGTGCTGCGCGTCGTGCCACGCGTCGAACGCGGGGAGTTCGTCAACGCCGGAGTGCTCGTGTACTGCCGCGCGCACTCCTACGTGGCCGCTCGCGTCCAGCTCGACGAGAGCAGGCTGCGGGCCCTCGACCCGGCGGCGGACGTGGCGGGCGTACGGGCCGCCCTGCGGGCCGTCGAGGGCGTCTGTGCCGGGGGCGCGGCGGCCGGGCAGGCCGCGGGCGACGACGCCGGGCGGCGCTTCCGCTGGCTGATCGCACCCCGCTCCACGGTCGTGCAGCCGGGCCCCGTCCACACCGGCCTCACGACCGATCCTGTGGCCGAGACGGCGCGATTGCTCGACCTGCTGGTCACCTAGGCCGTTTCTTCTGGGTCGGCCCGGGTCCGCGGCGCCCGGCACGGGCCCGGGCCGATCCGGCCTGATCCGAAAGAAACGCCCTGGTGGATCACTTGTCGGCAGGGTGATGGATCACATGCCAGGGCTTGCCGTTGACACTGGGTGCCAAGGCTTCTAGCGTCTCGTCTGCTGAAGGTACTAAGCGGTCGCTCACCAGTGGGGCGTACCGTGAGAGCCGCAGGTCCGGTCTTTCAAGGGCTTCCCCCAAGGGCGAGGAGAACCAGCAATGTCCACCACTGAGCAGCGCGTCGCCGTAGTCACCGGTGCCGCGCGCGGCATCGGCGCCGCGACCGCCGTACGACTGGCCGCCGAAGGCCGTGCCGTCGCGGTGATCGACCTCGACGAGGCCGCGTGCAAGGACACCGTGGAGAAGATCACCGCCGCCGGTGGCAAGGCGGTCGCGGTGGGCTGCGACGTCTCCGACGAGGCGCAGGTCGAGGCCGCCGTGGCGCGGGTCGCCCAGGAGCTCGGGGCGCCGACGATCCTGGTGAACAACGCGGGCGTGCTCCGCGACAACCTGCTGTTCAAGATGAGCGCGTCCGACTGGGACACGGTCCTGAACGTGCACCTGCGCGGCTCCTTCCTGATGACGCGCGCCGTCCAGAAGTACATGGTGGAGGCCAAGTTCGGCCGGGTCGTCAACCTCTCCTCGTCCTCCGCGCTCGGCAACCGCGGTCAGGTCAACTACTCCGCCGCCAAGGCCGGTCTGCAGGGCTTCACCAAGACCCTCGCGTTCGAGCTCGGCAAGTTCGGCGTCACCGCGAACGCCGTGGCACCCGGCTTCATCGTGACCGACATGACCGCCGCCACCGCCGAGCGGGTCGGTATGGGCTTCGAGGAGTTCCAGGCCGCGGCCGCCACCCAGATCCCCGTCCAGCGCGTCGGCAACCCGGACGACATCGCCAACGCGATCGCCTTCTTCACCGGCGAGGACGCGGGCTTCGTCTCCGGCCAGGTGCTGTACGTGGCCGGCGGACCGCTCAACTAGGACTGGGGACAGGCACATGACCACTGTGGAACTCTCGGGCAAGGTCGCCCTCGTCACCGGCGCCAGCCGCGGCATCGGCTACGGCGTCGCCGAGGCGCTGCTCGCCCGCGGCGACCGGGTGTGCATCACCGGCCGCAACGAGGAGGCGCTCAAGGAGGCCGTCGAGCGGCTCGGCGCCGACCGTGTCATCGGGGTCGCGGGCAAGGCCCACGACGAGGCCCACCAGGCCGTCGCCGTCGAGCGCACCATGGAGGTGTTCGGCCGCGTCGACCACCTGGTCAACAACGCCGGTACGAACCCGGTGTTCGGGCCGATGGCCGACCTCGACCTCAACGTGGCACGGAAGGTCTTCGAGACCAACGTGATCTCGGCGCTCGGCTTCGCCCAGCAGACCTGGAAGGCGTGGCAGGGCGCGAACGGCGGTGCGATCGTCAACATCGCCTCGCTGGCGGGCGTCTCGGCCTCGCCGTTCATCGGGGCGTACGGCATGAGCAAGGCCGCCATGATCAACCTGACCCTGCAGCTGGCGCACGAGTTCGCGCCTCTGGTGCGGGTCAACTCGATCGCGCCCGCGGTGGTCAAGACCAAGTTCGCGGAGGCCCTGTACGAGGGCCGCGAGGCGGAGGCGGCCGCGGGCTACCCGCTCGGCAGGCTCGGCGTGCCGTCGGACATCGGGGGCGCCGCCGCCTTCCTCACCTCGGAGCAGTCGGACTGGATCACCGGGCAGACGCTCGTGGTCGACGGCGGCATCTTCCTCAACGCCGGCGTGTCCTGACCGGAGTGTGGCCGCCGACCGGGGTGCCCGAGCGGTCCGGGTGCCGGAACGCCACGTTCCGACAACAAATCCGGCGTTTCAAACACTGTGTCGTACACGGGATTTCACGGGATGTCCGCGCGGACAATTCGCACCGTTGACGGATATGTTCCGCACAGATTCCAAACAACAGACGCAGAGCCGAAAAAAATCGAACAGATGATGTTCACGCACGTCAAGTGCCCCGCCGTCGACGGAGGTCGGCCGGCGGGGCACTGCGATATGGTCCTGCCCACCTTGGCGGGGCTCATCGAGGAGCGTGCGCGTGTTCAAGCCCAACCGGTCTCTGCGGCACCTGTCCGCGATCGCCTCCCTCTCCCTGGTGACGGGGTGCGGAGTGCTCTCCTCGGACACGTCCGAGGACGAGGGGCCGATCGTCGTGGGCACGACCAGCGCACCCAGCACCCTGGACCCCGCCGCGTCGTGGGACGGCTCCTGGGAGCTGTTCCGCAACATCTACCAGACGCTCCTGAGCTACCCCGTCGGCGCGTCCGCGCCGGAACCGGACGCCGCCGAGAGCTGCCGCTTCACCGACGACTCCCACCGCACCTACAGCTGCACACTGCGCGAGGGACTGTCCTTCTCCGACGGGCACGGACTCGACGCCGCGGCGGTCAAGCACTCCATCGACCGCATCCGGAAGATCGCCGTGGACGGCGGTCCCGCGGGGCTGCTCGGCAGCCTGGAGCGGGTCGACACGAAGGGCGACCGCGAAGTCGTCTTCCGCCTCAACAAGCCGGACGCCACCTTCCCGTTCGTGCTCGCCACACCGGCGATGTCGATCGTCGACCCCGAGGAGTACCCGGCCGACGCCCTGCGCGAGGACGGCAAGGTCACCGGCTCGGGACCGTACGGCCTGGACTCCTACGAGGAGGGACAGGAGGCCCGGCTCGTCCGCAACGACAAGTACAAGGGCTTCGCCGAGCGCAAGAACGGCGCCGTCACCATCCGGTACTTCCAGGACTCGGACGAGATGGTCGCCGCGCTGAAGGACCGGAAGATCGACGTCACCCTCCGGGGGCTCGCGGCCAAGGACATCGTCGACCTGGAGGAACGGCGGGGCAAGGACGAGATCCAGCTCGTGGAGGGCGCGGGCACGGAGATCCGCTACCTGGTCTTCAACCCGAAGGACCCGTGGGCGGACAAGGCCGCGGTCCGCAAGGCCGTCGCCCAGGTCGTCGACCGGCCGGCCATCGCCCACAACATCTACAAGGACACGGTCGAGCCGCTGTACTCCATGGTCCCGCGCGGACTGGCCGGCCACACCACGGGCTTCTTCGACGACTACGGCAGCCCCAGCACGTCCAAGGCCCGGCAGATCCTCCTGGAGGCGGGCATCGCCGAGCGCGTGCCGCTCACCCTCTGGTACACGACGGACCGGTACGGCTCCACGACCAGGCCGGAGTTCGAGGAACTCAGGCGGCAGCTCAACGAGACGGGACTGTTCAGCGTCACCGTCAAGGGCCGTCCCTGGAAGACGTACGAGGCGGGCTACCGCAAGGGCGAGTACCCCGTGTTCGGCCGTGGCTGGTTCCCCGACTTCCCGGACGCCGAGAACTTCATCGCGCCGTTCGTGGGCGAGCAGAACGCCCTCGGTACGCCGTACAAGTCCCCCCGCATCACGGACGTGCTGCTGCCCGAGTCGCGCCGGGTGAGCGACCGTGGCGAGGTCGTCGAGCAGTTCGAGAAGGCCCAGGACATCCTCGTCGACGACGCCCGGCTGCTGCCGCTGTGGCAGGGCAAGCAGTACGTCGCCGCCAGCGAGGAGATCTCCGGCGTGGAGCGCTCCATCGACCCGTCGACGATCATGCTGGTGTGGGAGCTGGCCCGCAAGACCAGCTGGTAGCGGCGAGCCGGGCGGCGGAACGGTCCGGGGCGCGGTGGGAGCCGGTCCGATTGTCAGTGGGCGGCGGTAGGTTCTGTGGACCGGAAAAGACCGCACTGTTAAGGAAGTTCACGTGACCGACACCGCCATGCTGCCCGAGTCCTGGCGCGGCGTCCTGGGCGAAGAGCTGCAGAAGCCTTACTTCAAGGAGCTCACCGAGTTCGTCGAGGAGGAGCGTGCGAAGGGGCCCGTCTACCCGCCCCGCGACGAGGTCTTCGCGGCACTCGACGCGACTCCGTACGAGCGGGTGAAGGTGCTCGTCCTCGGTCAGGACCCGTACCACGGCGAGGGCCAGGGCCACGGCCTGTGCTTCTCGGTCCGCCCCGGTGTGAAGACACCGCCCTCCCTGCGGAACATCTACAAGGAGATGAAGGAGGAGCTCGGCCACCCCGTGCCGGACAACGGCTATCTGATGCCGTGGGCCGAGCAGGGTGTCCTGCTGCTCAACGCGGTGCTGACGGTCCGTGCCGGTGAGGCGAACTCGCACAAGGGCAAGGGCTGGGAGAAGTTCACGGACGCGGTGATCCGGGCCGTGGCCGACCGGCCCGACCCGGCGGTCTTCGTGCTGTGGGGCAACTACGCGCAGAAGAAGCTCCCGCTCATCGACGAGGAGCGGCACATCGTGGTGAAGGGCGCCCACCCCTCGCCGCTGTCCGCGAAGAAGTTCTTCGGCTCGCGTCCCTTCACCCAGATCGACGCGGCGGTCGCCGAGCAGGGGCACGAGCCGATCGACTGGCGGATCCCGGACCTCGGCTGACGCCTTCCGGCAGACCGGCCCCGGGACCCGCCGCGTGACGTTCCCGGCGGCCGGTCCGGTCCGTCACCGGGGTGGCCCAGTGGCGTACGGGGCCGCCTGAGCCGGTTTGTCGGTGCCTGCCGTTAGCGTCGGGAGAGGTGGCAGCGGCAGGCGCGGGCGCGTCGGCCGGCGGACGAGCGGGCGGAGGGCGACGCGGTGGCGGAGCGACAGGAACAGGCGGCGGCGGACGCGGTGATGACCCGGATCGGGCAGGTCATCATGCTCCTCCACGGCGGCGACCGCGAGGAGGCCCGGGGCCGCTTCCTGGACCTGTGGGCGGAGATCGGCGAGGACGGCGACGCGCTGCACCGCTGCACGCTCGCGCACTTCATGGCCGACGCGCAGGACGACCCCTCGGACGAACTGGCCTGGGACCTGCGGGCCCTGTCGGCGGCGGACGAGCTAACGGACGCCCGGGTCGAGGAGCACCACCAGTCCCTCGCGGTGCGGGCCTTCTACCCGTCCCTGCATCTGAACCTCGCCGCCGACTACGTGAAGCTCGGCCGCGCCGAGGCGGCGCGGGGCCACCTGGGTGTGGCGCGGGACAGCGTCGGTGTCCTCGGCGACGACGCCTACGGCGACGGGATCCGGGCCGGCATCGGCCACCTGGAGTCGCGGCTCGACGAGGAGGGTCCGGGTGGGACCCCCGAACCCACGCCCGGACAGGGGAGAGGACCGGGCGGGCGGGGCGGACCGGGCGGGGAGACACTGGGACCGCCGCGCCCCCGCTCCTGACAGTCCTGGCAGGTCCGGGGGGCCACGCGGCTGGGGATCGGCGGCCCGCACCGGGCGTCACCGGCCGTAGACGTCCTCGCAGATGGCTGCCTCCGGACTGCCCGCCTTCCATCCGCCGTAGGCCCGGCCCAGGGCACACACGTCCGGGCCCGCCGGGGGTACGGCCGCGGGCGGTCGCGGGACGGCGCGGTGTTCGGGCCGCCGGGGCTCCCGGCGACGGGGCGGTTCGGCGGGAGCGCGCCGCGGCGGATCCGCCGGGCCCGCGACCGGGCCGGCGGGGGCGGTACGGGCCGGCGCGGGTGTCGTGGGTGCGGTGGGGCGGCGGGGCGGGCCGACGTGCTCCAGCGCCTCGCGGGCCGGGGCCTGCATGACCTGCGGTGCGATCCCGCCGCCCGGGCGCGGCTCCGACGCCGGCGGCGGTGGTGGTGACGACGGGCCGGGCGGCGGTGGTCCTTGGACGGTCATACAGCCCGAGACGGCCGAGACGGCCACGGTGACCAGGAGTGTTGCGGTGGTCGCGGTTCGATGCACGCGCGCAACTCTGCTGTGCCGGGCCCGACGTGGGGCGCGGACGGACAAGATGTGCCCCGCACGGGTGAACAGCCAACGGCCCGGCCCTGTCCGGCCGCACGAGATGCCGGGAGTTGGCGGGCTGGTCCCGGTCCGTCGCACGTGATGCGGAAGGTTGGCGGGCCGGTCCTGTCCGGCTGCACGTGCTGCCGGGAGCCGGTGGGCTGGTCCCGGTCGGTCGCACGTGCTGCCGGGAGCCGGTGGGCCGGTCCCGGTCGATCGCACGTGATGTGGGGAGTTGGTGGGCTGGCCCCGGCCAGCCGCGCGCGGTGCCGGGAGCACTGTGCTCCCTGAGCTGAGGCCGGACCGGCCTCCGTCCTGTGCGGTTCCGGCGGGATCGTCGGCCGGCGGTCGGCGTGGTCGCCGTATGCTTCCGGCGAGACGCACGCACGCGTGCCGTGCATCCGCGTCACCCCCTCGTACTCCCTCGGAGGAGATCCCCGTGAAGGTCGGCTGCATCGGACTCGGCGACATCGCGCTCAAGGCGTACCTGCCGGTGCTCGCCACCCGCCCGGGACTCGAACTGCATCTGCACACGCGGACACCGGCGACGCTCACCAGGGTCGCCGACAGTCTGCGTGTCCCGGCCGGGCAGCGGCACACGGACCTCTCCGGCCTGCTCGCGCAGGACCTGGACGCGGCGTTCGTGCACGCGCCCACGCACGCGCACCCCGAGATCGTGACCCGGCTGCTCGAAGCGGGCGTCGCCACGTACGTAGACAAGCCGCTGGCGTACGAACTCGCGGACTCCGAACGGCTGGTGCGGCTCGCGGAGGAGCGGGGGACCGGCCTGGCGGTCGGCTTCAACCGGAGGTACGCACCCGGGTACGCGCAGTGCGTCGAGCACCCGCGTGAGCTGATCCTGATGCAGAAGAACCGCGTCGGCCTGCCGGAAGAGCCCCGCACGATGATCCTCGACGACTTCATCCACGTCGTGGACACCCTGCGGTTCCTGGTCCCCGGACCGGTCGACGACGTGACCGTGCGGGCCCGCGTCGAGGACGGGCTCCTCCACCACGTCGTGCTGCAGCTGGCCGGGGACGGGTTCACGGCGCTCGGCGTGATGAACCGGCTCAGCGGCTCGGCCGAGGAGATCCTGGAGGTTTCCGGGCAGGACACCAAGCGTCAGGTGATCAACCTCGCCGAGATCGTCGACCACAAGGGGCAGCCGACGGTACGGCGGCGCGGCGACTGGGTGCCGGTGGCCCGCCAGCGCGGCATCGAGCAGGCCGTGCTCGCCTTCCTCGACGCCGTCCGCGCGGGCAAGGTCCTCAGCGCCCGGGACGCGCTGGCGACCCATGAGCTGTGTGAGCGTGTGGTGCGCGAGGTGACGGAGCGCTCCGCCCGAGCCGCCTGAGCCGCAGCGACCGTACGCCCGCGGTGGCGGCGAGGGCGGCCAGGATCAGCAGGGCGGCGTGCAGCGGCCAGGCGCCGAAGCGCGCGTACGGGGTGGCACCGTGCGCCAGCGGCACGTCGTACACGGCGGACGCGCTCGCGTCGGTGCCGAGCCAGGAGCCGACGCGCCCGCCGTCCGGACCGTGGACCGCCGAGACGCCGGTGAGCGTCGCGTGCACCATCGGCCGGCCCGTCTCGGCGGCCCGCAGCGCCGCGAGCGACGCGTGCTGCTCGGGAGCCCAACTGCTCTGGAACGACGAGGTCGACGACTGCGCGAGGAGCACCTCGGCGCCGTCCCGCGCGAGATGCCGGCTGATGTCGGGGAACGCCGACTCGAAGCAGACCATCGGGCCCACCCGCAGACCGTCGCCGACGGTCATCACCACCTGCTCGGTGCCGCGTCTGCGGTCCTCGCCCGCCGCCTTGCCCACGGAGGTGGCCCAGCCGAGGAGCGAACGGGCCGGGACGTACTCACCGAACGGCACGAGCCGCATCTTGTCGTAGCGGTCACCGGTCGGACCCCGCGGACCCACGAGCACAGAGCTCTTGTATATCCCCGGCACGTCCGAGCGGCGCGCGTCCACGTTGACCATGATGTCCGCGCCGACCTCGCGGGAGAGCGCGGCGAGCCGGTCCGCCAGGTCGGGGCGGCCGGCGAGGTCGAAGCCGACACTGCTCTCGCCCCACACCACGAGGTCGAGGTCCTGTCCGGCCAGCTCCCGGGTGAGCGCCTCCTCGCGCGCGAACCGCTTGCCGGGGCTGCCGACGCCGTTTATCACGCCGGGCTGCACGACGGCGATCCGGGCCCGGTCGCCGTCGTCCTGCGGGCGCGGCGACCAGAACCAGACCGCCGAGGTGGCCGCGGCCGTCGCGACGAGCCCGGCGACGGCGGGGACGCGGGACGACCGCACGGCCACGAGCAGGGCGACCGCCACGTTCACCCCGACGAGCAGGAAGCTGAGCAGCCACACTCCGCCGACCGAGGCGAGCCGCAGCGCGGGCTCCACGTCCCACTGGCTCGACCCGAGCACGCCCCAGGGCCCGCCCAACCCCTCCCAGGAGCGCACCAGTTCGACCATGAGCCAGCCGGAGGGCAGCACGAACAGAGCGGCGACCACCCGGCTCGGCGAGGGCACACCGGACAGGAACCAGCGCACCAGCAGGCCCCAGGGAGCCCAGAGCGCGCCCAGCAGCGCCGCCAGCACGACGGTGAAGACATGGAGGCTCGGCAGCAGCCAGTGGTGCACGGCCAGCATGAAGCCGAGCCCGCCGAGCCAGCCGTCGAACGCCGCCCGGCGCCCCGTCGGAGCCGAGCGCACGAGCAGGATCCACGGCACCAGCGCGACGTACGCGAACCACCACAGGGAGGGCGCCGGGAAACTCAGCATCGGCAGCGCACCGGCGAGGACGGCTGCCGCGCCGCGCCGCCACGGAGAGGCGGGACGTGGGCGCCCGTCAGTGGCGGACAGGTTCATCCAGCGCCTCCCTCGGCCCCCCGGAGCACGGTGCGTGCCTCCAGTGTGCGTACCCCGGGACGATCTACATAAGGGGGCCCGGCCCGGCCGGGCGCGCGCGGAGGCGCCGGACCGCAGGACCTGGCGCAGCCACCGGCAGGGCGGAACCTCCGGCAGGGCGGAACCTCCGGCGGGGCGGAACCTCCGGCCGGGCGGAACCTCCGGCCGGGCGGCCCCGCTCAGGTGGTGACGGGTTCCTGCCGCTGCGCGCCCCGGCGCCACTTCTCGTGCACGACCACCTCACTCAGGCGCCAGCCCTCGTCCGTCCGCAGCAGTCCGAAGGCGTACCGGCCGCCGCACACGAGATCGGGCTCGGTGGAGCCGCCGTCGTGCCCCGCGAAGCGCATGGGGTTGACGTAGTCGGCCTGCACCCGTGCGGTGTCGCCGGTGTCCTGCTCCAGCAGGCCGAAGCGCACCCGCCGGTTGACGATCAGGTGCTGCCGCATCGGGAACAGGGCCAAGGTCTGCGACAGCCATCCGGCGATCCGCCCGGCGTCTCCCTCGATCCCGCCCGCGGACCGGTAGTCCGCCCGTCCCTCCGGCGTGAACAGCCGCCGGTACGCCCTCCAGTCCCCGTCGTCGACCGCCACCGCGTACTCGGTGACCACCTCGTCCACCGCGAGCCGGTCCATCACCGTCGCCAGTTCCACGCGCTGCGTCATCGGCTCAGTGTTGGCCACGGGGGAGACCGCGCCAAGGGGGTGTGCAGGACATTCACCGGTGCAGATGTCGGGGATCACCGCCCGGTTCAGCGCGCGACGTCCAGGACTCTCGCGGTGAACGCGGCCAGCTCTGCCCGGAGCCGCTCGCGGGGCGTGCCGCGGCGGTCGGTCAGGTATTCGACGAGGTCGGCGCGGACCGCGGCCAGCAGCGCGTGGGCGGTGAAATCGCCGTCGTCGAACCCGGGAAGCTCCGTCAGGACGTCTCGGAGCGTGGCGTGCCACCAGCCGTAGTGCCCCGCGCTGTACGGGCTGCCCGTCCCGGCCTCCTCCAGCGCCAGCGAGAGGTGCTGGTGGTCGAGCTTGAAGCACAGGAGGGCGTCCAGCAGGGCCGGGGCGCGCTCGCCCGGCGGGGTGCCGGGCCCGAGGGGCCGGGGGCCGTCGGTGACGGCTCGGCGGATCGGTTCCAGCCGGGCCTCGAAGAGGGCGTGGATCAGACCCGTGCGGTCGCCGAAGCCGCGGAAGAGCGTCCCTTTGCCGACTCCCGCCTCGGCCGCGATGTCCGCCATGCTCACGTGTTCCGGGTGGTCGCTGCGGGCGAAGAGCCGGTCGGCCGCGGCGAGTACGGCTTCCCGGTTGCGCACGGCGTCCGCACGGGGCTTGCGCTCTGGCACGGGATTCCCTCCTGGGTTCTGTGGCTGACGAAGGGCTGAGGGCCGGGGGGCCGGGGGCGGAGGCCCGGCGAGGAGCCGACGGGGTCGACGAGGAACTGCTGACGGGGCGACGAGGGGCTGACGGGGGCGGCGAGGCGTGCAGGGGGCGAGGGTTGCGTAAACGGACCAGCGGTCCGTATGGTCGAGTCAATGCGGACCGCTGGTCCGTATCGTATCGGAGGAGATCCATGAGCATCACCACGACCGCGCACGCACACGCGGCCCCTCGTCCGGCGGACCTGTTCCGCCACGGCCTGCGGCTGCTGCTCGACAAGGACATTCCGGGCTGGGTCGACCTGTGGGACGACCGCGGTGTCCTGGAGTTCCCCTTCGCGCCCCAGGGGTGGCCGAAGCGGCTGGAGGGCAAGCAGGCCGTCGCCGACTACATGCGCCACTACCCCGACCATGTCGACCTGCACGACTTTCCCGACGTGCGGATCCATGAGACCGGCGACTCCGGGACGATCGTGGTGGAGATGCGCGGTGTGGGGCTGCTGGTCGAGACCGGGGCTCCGTTCGACATGACGTACATCGCCGTGGTGACGGTGGCCGACGGTCTCATCACGCACTACCGCGACTACTGGAACCCGCTCGTCGTCGTCGAGGACAGCGCGGCCGACTTCACGCGGAGCAGCCGATGACCGCCACCGGCGCCGCTCTCGTCCTCGGGGCCACCGGCACCGTCGGCAGCCGCGTGGCGGCCCGCCTCGCCGCGCGGGGGAGCCGGGTCAGGGCCGCGAGCCGACGCGCGGCACCCGTCGACGGCGCGGAGTCCGTCCGTTTCGACTGGTACGACCCGGCGACGTGGGCGTCGGCGCTGAGCGGAGTGGACCGCGTCCACCTCGTCGCACCCGTGGACTCCGCGACGCCGGCCGATGTCATGCTGCCCTTCCTGGAACAGGCCCGGGCGGCCGGCGTGCGCCGTGCGGTGCTGCTCAGTTCCTCCGCGATCCCGGCGGGAGGCCCGGCTGTCGGACAGGTGCACGAGGCTCTGCCCGGCCTGTTCGGCGAGTGGGCGGTGCTGCGTCCGTCGTGGTTCATGCAGAACTTCACCGGCGACCATCTGCACGCCCGCAGCATCCGGGAGGAGGGGGTGGTCCGGACCGCGGCAGGGGAGGGCCGGGTGGCCTTCGTCGACGCCGACGACATCGCGGCCGTCGCCGTACACGCCCTGACCGACGTCCCGGCACCCTGCACCGACCTGGTCGTCACCGGCCCGGAGGCGCTGAGTCACACGGACGTCGCGGCCGTCCTCACGGAGGTGACCGGTCGCACGGTCGTCCATCGACCGCTGGGATACGAGGAGATGCGGGACCGGCTGGCCGCTTCGATGCCCCTCGAGTACGCCGCGATGCTCGCCGGCCTGGACCGCGCCAACGCGGGAGGGGCGGAGGACCGCACCACCGACACGGTCCTGCGTCTCACGGGGCGTCCGGCGAGCAGCTTCCGCGACCACGTGACGCGTACTGTGCGACCGGCGCGGGCTGTGTGACCGGTGGGAGGTGAGTGACCGGTGCGGGCAAGGGGGGTGGAGCGGGCGAGACGACGGTGTCGGCGGGGTGGTCGGCGGTGGTGAGTCGGCCGGCGGCGGCGAGATGGCAGGCGGCCGGCTCCGCCGCGGGGTTCAGGCCGCCTCGACGATCTCGTCGCGTACCGCAGCGGCCCACTGCACGATCAGCAGTTCGTACTCGGCACGCTCCTGCGTGGAGAGGGAACCGCCCGCGCGTATCCATAACGCTCGGATCTGCTCGTTCAGCACGGCCGCAGACCGTGCGGAACCAGTGGTCGGAGAATCGGGGGACATGCGCATCAGCGTAAGGCCAAGGGCTGACGGTGCGCTACCGGACGACTACCCGCGCCGTATGTGGTTGGTCACGCGATAAACCCGTCGGGGCCGGTGAGTTGGCCAGGGCGGGGCTCACTGTCGTGCCGCCCACGTGTGTGACCAGTCGAGCAGCGGACCCATCGCCGTCACGAGGTCCTCGCCGAGCGGGGTGAGGTGCCAGGCCGACTCGTCCGTGGGGGCGGCGATCCCCGCCTCGCGGAGGTCACCGAGCCGGGCGGAGAGCACGCTGGAGGACATGGCGTCGCAGCGACGCTGGAGGTCGCGGAAGCCGATCGGCGCGCCGCCCTGGTGGAGTTCCCAGACGACCCGCAGGGTCCAGCGCCGCCCCAGGAGGTCGAGCGCGGCCATCACAGGACGACCGGCTGGTACCGCACCACCGCGTACGTCGCCAACGGGCTGGAGATCGCGCACGAACCCTGGGCGAAGCAATTCCCCACCGCGTGACCGGCGATCAGGAGCCCGGTCGTACCCGGCTCTATTCGGGTGCCCGCGCAGGCACCAGCCGATACCGTCAGGCGTGTCCGGGTGCGCAGACAGCCCTGGACGCCGAGCACGGGCCGCCCGCCACGGGGGATGTCAGGCGGGCGGCTCCGTCATGCCGGGACCGGGGCGTCAGCCCGCGGACTCCGCCGCGTGCGGGCTCAGCGCGCCGATGCTGACCAGCACGATGATGAGGATGCCGAGCAGGATGCGGTAGTAGACGAACGGCATGAAGCTCTTGGTCGTGATGAACTTCATGAACCACGCGATGACCGCGTAGCCGACCAGGAAGGCGATGATCGTGGCGAAGATCGTCGGACCCCAGGTGACGTGGCCGCCCTCACTCGCGTCCTTCAGTTCGAACGCGCCGGAGGCCAGCACCGCCGGGATGGCGAGCAGGAACGAGTAGCGGGCCGCGGCCTCACGGGAGTAGCCCATGAGGAGACCGCCGCTGATGGTGGCGCCGGACCGGGACACACCGGGGACGAGGGCCATGGCCTGGCAGACGCCGTAGATCAGGCCGTCCCGCACGCTCAGGTCCTTGAGCGTCTTGCGCTCCGTCGCCGCCCTGTGCTTCCCGCCCGTCTCGTCGCGTGCCGCGAGCCGGTCCGCCACGCCCAGGATGATGCCCATCACGATCAGGGTGGTCGCGGTGATGCGCAGATCGCGGAACGGCCCCTCGATCTGGTCCTTGAGGGTGACGCCGAGCACGCCGATCGGGATCGAGCCGATGATGACCAGCCAGCCCATCTGGGCGTCGTGGTCGCTTCGCATCGCCTTGTTCGTCAGCGAGCGGAACCAGGCCGAGATGATCCTCGCGATGTCCTTGCGGAAGTAGATCAGCACCGCCGTCTCGGTGCCGATCTGGGTGATCGCCGTGAAGGCCGCTCCCGGGTCCTCCCAGCCCGCGAACGCCGCGGTCAGCCGCAGGTGCGCGCTGGAGGAGATGGGCAGGAACTCGGTCAGCCCCTGGACGAGTCCGAGGATGAGGGATTCAAACCAAGACATGAAGTTTCGTGATCCAAGTGCTGATGGCGGGAGCGGGGTGAATGGGCAGGCGGACGTGCCGTGTTGCGACAGTTGACGTCTGCGGTGATCAGGCGCGCCCGGGGCAGCGTAGCGTCCCCGGCCGACCGGGCGACGACAGGGCCTCCCCAGTGCCGGTCTTGTGCGGTGACGGGGGTGTTGACCCGCGACGACGCCCCCGCTTACGTTGCCGCGAGGAGCGAAAGCGCTTGCTGTCGCCGTGTGCCGTCCCGTGGGCTGTCCCGTGGACCGTCCCGTGGTCACCTGGCGGGCGGGCGTCCGCCGGCTCCGCCGCCACGTCCGATGGAGTGCTGATCCCGTCCATGCGTATCTCCCGCGACGCCACCACCCCCGGCAGGACCACCGAGCACGAGGACGCGGGGCCGGCCGCGGTCCCGCTCGACGGCCGCCGTGTCAGGGCCGCCGTCATCGGCACCGGAGCCATCGCCTCCGGCAGTCATCTGCCCGCGCTGGCCGCCCTCGCCGCCGAGGGCGAGGTGGAGATCGTCGCCGCGGTCGACATCGACGCCGGGGCGGTGCAGCGGTTCTGCGCGGGCGGCGGCGTCCCGCACGGGTACACCGACCTCGGCCGGATGCTGGCGGAACAGCGCCCGGACCTGGTCTGCGTCTGCACCCCGCCGACCCTGCACCGCGAGCAGACGGCCGCCGCGCTGCGCGCCGGCGCATGGGTGTGGTGCGAGAAACCGCCCGTGCCGTCCCTCGCCGACTTCGACGCCGTCGAGGCCCTGGAGGGGGCCGACGGCGGCCCCTACGCCTCCATCGTCTTCCAGCACCGTTTCGGTTCGGGCGCGCGGCACGTACGCCGCCTCATCGCCGGCCGGGCGATGGGACGGCCCCTCGTGGCGCACTGCCAGACCACCTGGTACCGCGACGCCGCCTACTACGCCGTGCCCTGGCGCGGCCGGTGGGAGACCGAGGGCGGCGGGCCCGCCATGGGACACGGCATCCACCAGATGGACCTCCTGCTCGACCTGCTCGGACCGTGGAGCGAGGTGCGGGCCATGGCCGGACGCCTGGTGCACGACGTGCAGACGGAGGACGTCTCCACCGCCCTGGTGCGCTTCGGGAGCGGTGCCCTCGCGACCGTGGTGAACAGCGTCCTGAGCCCGGACGAGGTCAGCCGCATACGCATCGACTGCGAGCGCGCCACGGTCGAACTGACCCACCTCTACGGGCACGGCAACGACAACTGGCGGATCACCCCGGCGCCGGGCGTACCGGCCGAGGACGTGGCGGCCTGGCGGGACTTCGGCGCCGACGTGCCCAGTTCGCACCTGGCCCAGCTGCGCGAACTCGTCGCGAGCATGCGGGCGGGCGAGCGGCCGCGCAGCAGCGGCGCCGACGGGCGCACCAGCCTCGAACTGATCACCGCGCTCTACAAGTCGGCGTTCACGGACACGACCGTCCGCGCCGGCGAGATCGGCCCCGGCGACCCCTACTACACGGTCCTGCACGGCGGGGCGCCCGGCTGGGCACCCGCGACGCACGAGGAGGCATCGGCATGACGGCACGAGGCGGCCTGCGCATCGTCCACGCCCACGGCGACCGCGTCACGGTCACCGAACCCACCACCGGCGTGGACCTGTTCCGCTATGTGTACGGTCCGGAGGCGGCCTGGGAGGCCCCGAAGCCGTATCTGCACCCGCTCAGGACGCTCGCGGGCAACGTTGTCACGGACTACCGGCCCAACGACCACCGCTGGCACAAGGGTTTGCAGATGACCGCCTCGCATCTGTCGGGGGCGAACCTGTGGGGTGGCAACACATACGTCCACGGGAAGGGGTATCTCGAACTCCCCGAGCGTGTCGGGTCGATGCGGCACGTCACGTTCGACCAGGTCGGGGCGGGCGGGGCCGGCCCGGGCGGTGCGGTCATCGCCGAGCGGCTCACCTGGCATCCGTACGACGGCGCGTTCTGGGCGGAGGAGGAGCGCCGCGTCGAGGTGCACGACGTGGACCCGGTGTCCGGCTCGTGGGCGCTGACCTGGACGACCTCCGTCACCAACCGCCGGGACGAGCCCCTGCGGTTCGGCAGTCCGACGACGGCCGGGCGGGAGATGGCCGGCTACACGGGCCTGTTCTGGCGCGGCCCCCGCGGCTTCCGGGGCGGGCGGATCATCGGCCCGGACGCGGAGGGTCCCGGCCTGATGGGGCAGCAGGGAGCGTGGCTCGCGTACTCCGCGGAGCACGACGTCAGCGACGGGTACGCGACGCTCGTCTTCGCGCACGCGCCCGGCAACGACCACACGGGCGAGGGCGGCGCCCACCCCGCGCACTGGTTCGTCCGCAACGAGCCCTTCGCGGCCGTCGCGCCCTCCTTCGCCTTCTTCGACGAACTGGAACTCGCGCCCGGCGACACACTCGCCCGCCGTTACCGCGTCGTCGTCGCCGACGGTGCCTGGGAGCGCGAGGAGATCACCAAGTACCTGGCGGAGCACCCGTGGTGAGCGCCGACGAACGCTCCACCGGCCCACGGCCGGGCTTCACCGGCCTTCCCGGCGGGGTGGCCGTGTCGCACCTCTCGGTCTACGACTGGCCGGCCGGCGACGGCGTGTGCGGCGGCACTCCCCATCTGCATCTGACCTGCTCGGAGGCGTACGTCGTCACCGGCGGACGCGGCGCGGTGCAGACCCTGACGGCTTCCGGGTACGAGGTCACGCCACTCGCGCCGGGCACGGTGGCCTGGTTCACGCCCGGCACCGTCCACCGGCTCGTCAACGAGGACGGCCTGCGCATCACCGTCCTCATGCAGAACAGCGGGCTCCCGGAGGCGGGGGACGCGGTGCTCACGCTGCCGCCCGAGTACCTGACCGATCCGCGGACCTACGCGGCCGCGACCGTCATCCCGGCGGACGCGCCCGAGGAGGAGAAGGAGCGGATCGCCCGCGCCCGGCGCGACCTCGCCCTGGAGGGGTACCGGGCGCTGCGCGCGGCGGACGGGCCCGAGCCCCTCGCCGCGTTCCACCGGGCCGCCGCGGACCTCGTGCGGCCCCGGCTCGCCGAGTGGCGCGAGCGGTGGCGCCGCGGTGCCGAGGCGGCGGCCGCGACGACGGGCGCGCAGCTCGAACGGCTGGAGCGGGGGGACGTCTCCCACCTCGCGGAGGCCGTGGTACGGGCCGAACAGCCGTCGTCGCGCGGGAAGTTCGGGATGTGCGGGCGGCTCGACGTGTACCCGGGCTGATCCAGCAGAAGCGCCCTGGGGCCGTCACCCCTGTGCGGATACCGCCGCGGGCCCCGTGAGCGTCCACCCCGGGGCCTGCGGGTGGGCCGTCAGGTCGTCGTGGCGGACCTCCTCGCCGCACTCCGCGCAGGTGACGACCGGGACCAGTTCGTGGCCGGCGCCGGGGCCGGGGCCGCCGACGTGTTCGAGCACCATGGGGCGGTCGCCGTCGGAGAGATGGCGGTCGCCCCACGCCATGAGCGTGAGCAGTACCGGCTCCAGGTCGAGGCCGGCCCGCGTGGGCCGGTACTCGTAGCGCGGCGGCTTCTCGCTGTACGCGACCTTCGCCAGCAGGCCGGCGTCGACGAGCCGCTTCAGCCGGGTCGTGAGCACGTCACGCGGAGCACCGATGTTGCGGACCAGCTGGTCGAACCGCGTGGCGCCCAGGGACACCTCGCGCAGCACGAGCGGGGAGTACTTCTCGCCGACGACAGCGAGCGTGCGGGCGATCGAACAGGGGCGGGCGTCCTTCATGCGCACCAGTCTACGGGGTGGGTTGGTTCCTCCAACTTACTCGGTTACTGTGGAGTCACTTGGTGAGTTGGAAAAACAAACCCACTCCACTGACTCCGAGGGGGCCAGACCATGCGCGACGCCGTCATCGTCGAAGCCGTACGCACCCCGATCGGCAAGGGAAAGCCGAACGGTTCGCTCGCCCATGTCCATCCCGTGGAACTCCTCGCCCACACCCTCCGTACGCTCGTCGAGCGGTCCGGGGTCGACCCCGCGCTCATCGACGACGTGATCGGCGGCACGGTCGACCAGGTCGGCGAGCAGGCCATGAACACCACGCGGTACGCGGTCCTGTCGGCGGGCTTCCCCGAGTCGGTGCCCGCGACGACGGTGGACCGCCAGTGCGGCTCCTCCCAGCAGGCCGTGCACTTCGCGGCGCAGGGCGTCATCTCGGGGGCGTACGACCTGGTCGTGGCCTGCGGGGTGGAGTCGATGAGCCGCGTGCCCATGTGGTCGAACGTGTCGGCGGGCAAGGACCCCTTCGGGCCCGGGGTGGCCGAGCGGTACCCCGAGGGGCTCATTCCGCAGGGCATCAGCGCCGAGCTGATCGCGGCCAAGTGGTCGATCTCCCGGGAGCAGATGGACGCCTTCGCGGTGGAGTCGCACCACCGGGCCGCGGCCGCGTGGGAGAGCGGGCTGTTCGCCGACGAGGTCGCGCCGCTGGAGGGGGTGACACGCGACGAGTGCGTGCGGCCCGGCAGCACCGTGGAGGTCCTGGCAGGGCTGAAGCCCGCCTACCACGACCCGGACTTCGGGGAGCGCTTCCCACAGATCGACTGGAACGTCACCGCGGGCAACGCCAGCCCCGTCAACGACGGCGCCTCGGCCGTGCTCATCACGTCCGGCGAGACCGCGGCCCGGCTCGGCCTGCGGCCACTGGCCCGGCTGCACAGCTTCGCCGTCACCGGGTCCGATCCGCTGCTGATGCTGACCGGGGTCGTCCCCGCCACGGAGAAGGTCCTGCGCAGGGCCTCGCTCACCCTGGACGACATCGACCTCTTCGAGGTCAACGAGGCGTTCTCCAGCGTTGTCCTCGCCTGGCAGCAGGAGACGGGGGCCGACCTCTCCAAGGTCAACGTCCACGGCGGGGCGATCGCGCTCGGCCACCCGCTCGGTGCGAGCGGGACGCGACTGACGACCACGCTCGTCCACGCGATGCGGGCCCGTGGGGCCCGGTATGCCCTCCAGACGATGTGCGAGGCGGGTGGGTTGGCCAACGCGATGGTCCTGGAGGGGGTGTAGTTGTTGGGGCGGGTCTCGGTGAGGTGTCGGGTGCGGGCCGTCTGTGGCCGAGCGCGCAGTTCCCCGCGCCCCTGAAGCCGGGGCTGCGCCCCAGGCTTTCGTCTTTCAGGGGCGCGGGGAACTGCGCGAGCGGCCCCCACCGGGGCCGCAGCCGACCACGTCGCCCGAGTGGGCGGGGCCGCCTAAGGAGCCCGGAAGTGGTGGCGCTTGCGCCAGGCGACCATCGCGCCCGCCAGTGCCGGGAGGGCGATGAAGGCCATGGCGATCAGGAAGGCGGGGGAGGTCGGGGTCGAGGCACGGGCGCCGGCGACCGCGTACGCCGCGGTGTTGGGGATCGAGCCCAGACCGGTGGCGAGGAGGAACGGGAACCAGCCCATGCGGGACACGGACGCGCAGTAGTTCGCGGCCCAGAACGGCACCCCGGGGAAGAGCCGTGCGGCCAGCATCGAGCGGAAGCCGTGCCGGCTGAGCTGCCCGTCGGCGGCCAGCAGCCAGCGGCCGCGCAGCAGCGGCCGCAGCGCGTCCTGACCGAGCATCCGGCCGAGCCCGAAGGCGATCCCGGCGCCGAGGACCGTACCGGCGAGCGCGGCCCCGAGCCCCAGTTGCGAGCCGAAGAGGGCGCCCGCCGCGAGGTTCAGGATCGGCCGGGGCACGAAGGCGACCGTGCACAATCCGTACGCCACCGCGAAGATCACGGCCGCCGCGGCACCGTTCAGCTGGGGCGGCCAGCCGTCGGCCAGCAGCTTCTGTGGCTCGAACAGCAGCACCGTGGAAGCGGCGGACAGCAGCAGCGCCACCAGCAGGGCGAGCCGGGACCATGGCGAGAGCAGTGCTCTCGTGCAACGGGCGGCCAGGCCCGTCGGCGCGGCGGCGAACTCGGCGGGGACGAGTTCTGTCGTGGGGAGTGGGGGAGTGACCGTGGCGGTGCCCCCAGAGCGGGTGGTGGCATCGAGCATCCGGCGACACTAACCGACCCATGTGTGTGATCGCCGTATGGTTCGTCTCATGGGCGTCACAGCTTCCGGAACGTCAGACGGCCGTTCGGAACCGCCGCACAGCGTTCTCGCGGACACCGTGCTGGCGCGGCTGACCGCCACCTACGCCGCCGCGGCCGATCCGGAACGGGCCGCGCCGATGCGCGCGTACATGAAGGACATCGCCCCTTTCCTGGGCCTGACCACGCCTGATCGCCGCGCGCTCTCCCGCACGGTCCTGCTGGGGACACCCCGGCCGGACGAAGCCGACTGCACGGCCGTGGCGTTGCGCTGCTGGCGGTTGCCGGAGCGCGAGTACCAGTACTTCGCCGTCGACTATCTCCGCCGGCATGTGAGGCGTCTCTCGTCCGGTTTCCTGCCCGTGGCACGTCATCTCGTCTCCACGGCCTCCTGGTGGGACACCGTCGACCTGCTCGCCGCCCACGTGGTCGGAGGGCTCGTGGCCGCCGATCCAGAACTGCGGACCGAGATGGACAGGTGGATCGAGGACGACGACCTGTGGGTCGCCCGCACCGCCCTCCTCCACCAGCTCCGGTACAAGGAGGCCACCGACACCGAACGTCTCTTCGCCTACTGCGTCCGCCGGTCCGGGCATCCCGACTTCTTCCTGCGCAAGGCGATCGGCTGGTGTCTGCGCGAGTACGCCAGGACGGATCCGGACGCCGTACGGGACTTCGTCGCCCGCGAGCGCGACCGGCTCTCACCGCTCTCCGTGCGCGAGGCACTCAGGAACATCGGCGCCTGACGCGGTGCGCGGCGGCCGAGGACCAGCGAAAACCATTCGACTCGGCCGGCCCCGTCAGCGATGATCGCCTCATGTTCCGGTACGCCTTCCCTTTCGCAGCGCCCGCAGTCGCGGACGCCCCGGAGGCTGCCGTCCTGAACACCGTGGCCGCCACAGAAGGCGCCCGAAGCTGACCCTTCCCGGATCGTCCGGCGGACCCCGCAGGGGGAGGGTCGGCAGGTCCTCGGGGTCCCCGTTCCGGCCGATCTGACGCCGGGGCCATCACTCAGCTCCGCTGAAACCCAAGAGGCTTCGAGGTACAGCCATGCCCAAGACGGCTTACGTGCGCACCAAACCGCACCTCAACATCGGCACGATGGGTCATGTCGACCACGGCAAGACCACCCTGACCGCCGCCATCACCAAGGTCCTCGCCGAGCGCGGCTCCGGCACCTTCGTCCCTTTCGACCGCATCGACCGGGCGCCGGAGGAGGCCGCGCGCGGCATCACCATCAACATCGCGCACGTCGAGTACGAGACCGACACCCGGCACTACGCGCACGTGGACATGCCCGGCCACGCCGACTACGTCAAGAACATGGTCACGGGCGCGGCCCAGCTCGACGGGGCGATCCTGGTGGTCTCCGCGCTCGACGGGATCATGCCCCAGACCGCCGAACACGTGCTGCTCGCCCGGCAGGTGGGCGTCGACCACATCGTCGTCGCCCTGAACAAGGCCGACGCGGGGGACGAGGAGCTCACCGACCTCGTGGAGCTCGAGGTCCGCGAGCTGCTGACCGCGCACGGTTACGGGGGCGACTCCGTACCGGTCGTCCGGGTCTCCGGGCTCCGGGCGCTGGAGGGCGACCCGCGGTGGACCGAGGCGATCGGCGCGCTGCTGGACGCCGTGGACACGTACGTACCCATGCCCGAGCGGTACGTGGACGCGCCGTTCCTGCTGCCGGTGGAGAACGTGCTCACGATCACCGGCCGCGGCACGGTCGTCACGGGGGCGGTCGAGCGCGGCACGATCAGGGTGGGCGACCGGGTCGAAGTGCTGGGGGCCGCCGTGGACACGGTGGTCACCGGTCTGGAGACGTTCGGCAAGCCCATGGACGAGGCGCAGGCCGGTGACAACGTGGCGCTGCTGCTGCGCGGTGTCCCGCGCGACGCCGTGCGCCGCGGTCACATCGTCGCGGCGCCCGGCAGCGTCGTCCCCGGCCGTCGTTTCTCCGCGCAGGTCTACGTCCTGTCGGCGCGGGAGGGCGGGCGGACGACGCCGGTGTCCACCGGCTACCGGCCGCAGTTCTACATCCGCACCGCGGACGTGGTCGGCGACGTCGACCTCGGCGAGGGCGTGGTCGCGCGGCCCGGCGACACCGTCACCATGACGGTCGAGCTCGGGCGTGACGTACCGCTGGAGCCGGGGCTCGGGTTCGCGATCCGCGAGGGCGGCCGGACGGTCGGCGCGGGCACGGTGACTGCCGTCGGCTGAACCGGCACCGCTGACTGCCGTCGGCTGAACCGGCAACGCTGACCGGCGCCGAACCGGCGTTCGGCAACCGGCTCACGGCCGGGACTGGCGCACGGCCGGGACTGGCTCGTGCCGGGACCGGCTTACGCCGAACCGGTTTGTGCCGGGGCCCTGTTGTCGAACCGGTGCCCGTCTTTCGTTGTGTGCGGGAGGCGGGCGCCCGCGCGGCGTGTCAGCCCGCCCGGGCCCGGCCCGCCCGGGCTCGGTCCGGTCCAGGCTCGGTCCGGTCCGGTCCGACTCGGCCCGACTCGGCCCGGGGCGGTAGGAACGTGAGTGCGTTTCGGGGTGGTGCGGGCGAGGATGGGGGCCATGACGAGTCAGCAGGCACGCCGTAGAGCCGAGATCTTCGCCGCGACCGGGGAGGCCGGACAGGACGGCCGCTTCCGTACGTCCGCCACCGTCGGCGAGCGCCGCATGCTCGGTGACGTCCTGGGCGCCCAGCGGGCGACGCTGGAGATGAAGTGCGCGGGACTGACGGGCGAGTTGGCCCTGCGGTCCGTGGCGCCCTCGACCCTCTCGCTGCTCGGACTCGTACGCCACCTCACCGACATGGAACGCCGCTGGTTCCGACGGGCGCTGGCCGGACAGGACGCCCCCGCGCTGTTCTCCTCGGCGGAGCGCCCCGACGACGACTTCGACGGCGCGGTCGCGGACCCCGCGGTGATCGCCGGCGCCTGGCGGGCATGGCGTGCCGAGGTGGAGTTCTCGGACCGCTTCGCCGCCGAGGCGTCCGGCCTCGACCTGGTCGGCGAGGACTCCTGGCGCGGGCCGGTCTCGCTGCGCTGGGTCCTCCTCCACATGATCGAGGAGTACGCCCGCCACAACGGCCACGCCGACCTCCTGCGCGAGCGCATCGACGGAGCCATCGGCGTGTGACCCGTGACGCGGGCACAATGGACCCGTGGACGAGCCGATACCCGTGACCAGGACCGTGGATCACGGGACCGCCAAGCTGATGCCGGACGTCGACCGGGACCGGGCCTGGCTGCTGACGGTCGACGGCGCGCCGCAGTCGTACGTCGACCTGGATGAGCCGACACACCTGGAGTTCGAGTACGCGCGGCGGCTCGGCCACGTCCTCGACTCCGTCGCCGTGCCGGGGCGCCCGCTGGACGCGCTGCACCTCGGCGGCGGGGCGCTCACGATGCCGCGGTACCTCGCCGCGACCAGGCCCGGGTGCCGGCAGGACGTGGTGGAGGCCGACAGCGGACTCCTGGACCTCGTCGTCGAACACCTGCCCGTCCCCGCGGACGCGGGCATCGCGCTGCACGGCGCGGACGCCCGCGCCTGGCTCGAAACCGCTCCCGACGCCTCCGCCGACGTCCTGATCGCCGACGTCTTCGGCGGCTCGCGGGTGCCGGCGCACCTGACCTCGGCGGCGTACGCGCGTCAGGCCGCGCGGGTGCTGCGGCGCGACGGCGTGTACCTGGCCAACCTCGCCGACGCCGCGCCCTTCGCCTTCCTGCGCTCGCAACTCGCCACGTTCGCCACCGTGTTCGAGGAGCTGGCGCTGATCGCCGAACCGGGCGTGCTGCGCGGCCGCCGCTTCGGCAACGCGGTGCTCGTCGCCTCGCACCGGCCGCTCGACACCGCCACGCTCATGCGCCGCACGGCTTCCGACGCCTTTCCGGCACGGGTCGAGTACGGGGACACGCTGCGGATCTTCATGGGCGACGCGGAACCCGTACGCGACGAGGACGCGGTGCCGTCGCCGGAGCCGCCGGACGGGGCGTTCAGCATCGGCTGAGCTCCGGAGCCGGGCCGGGGCGTGGGCAGGGTAGGGGCGGTCAGAGGGCCGGGCGGCTCTCGGAGGGGGTCGGGTCGGTCTTCGTCGGCAGCCCCTGCGCCACTTCCTTCGTGCGGCGCGTCAGATTGCGTACGTCGGGCACGAACAGCACCGCGGCCGTCACCACGATCACCAGGACCGCGCAGCCCCACAGGGACGCCGTACGTCCGAAGACCGACTCGGCGGGGCCCGCCAGGGCGGTGGCGAGCGGGACCATGGCGATCGACCCGAACCAGTCGTACGCCGAGACACGGGAGAGCTTGTCCTCCGGTATCTCCTGGTGCAGCGCGGTCATCCACGAGACGCCGAACACCTCGATGGAGACGCCGGTCACGAACATCACCGCGCACAGGGCGCCGACGGGCAGCGGGACCGCGAGCGCGGCGGACGGCAGGGCGAGCGGGAACACGCAGAGCGTTCCGGCGAGAAGCAGCCGCCGGGGTTTCCAGCGCATCATCAGCAGCGCGCCCCCGACGGTGCCCCCGCCGAACGCGGCGAGGGCCAGGCCCCACGGGCCGGCGCCGCCGAGGCTGTCCCGGGCCACCAGTGGGCCGTACACCGCCTCGGCCGCGCCGACGACGGCGACCACGACCGAGAACTGGGCGACGATCGCCCACAGCCAGGGCCGCCCGACGACCTCCCGCCAGCCGTCGCGCAGGTCGGTGAGCAGGCCGGTGCCCGGGACCCGGGGCGGTATGTGCCCGACGTCGAGGAAGGCGCGCAGACCGCCCGCGACCGCGAAGGCCACCGCGTCCACCGCCAGCACCCAGCCGGGGCCGACCACCGCGACCATGGCACCGCCGAGCGCGGCGCCGCCGAGCCCCGCGCCGTGCATGGCGAGGCGGAACACCGCGAAGGCCCGGCCGGCCTGCTTGCCGGTGACGGAGGAGAGCAGCATGCCCTCGGCGGCGGGGTTGAAGAACGCCTGCCCGGTGCCGCCGAGCGCGGTCAGCAGCATCATCTGCCAGAGCTGCGGCTCACCGGCGATCACGAGTGCCGCGAAGGCCGCCTGGGAGACGCAGTTGAGCGCGTTGGCCGCGACCATCACGCGGTGCCGCGGCAGGCGGTCCGCGACCGCGCCGCCGATCAGCAGGAAGAGCACGAGGGGCAGGGTGCGGGCCGCCGCCACCAGTCCCACGTCGCCGCCGTCGCCGCCCTCGTCCAGGACGGCGAACGCCGCCGCGATCAACGCACCCTGGCTGCCCAGGTTCGTCACGACCGCGGCGGCGGTCAGCAGGGTGTAGTTGCGGCCCGCCCAGGCGGGGCGGCGCAGTCGGGCGGCGGAGTCGGCGACGGGCTTCACCTGGCGACTATCCCCGCCGGCGGGCCGACTTGCCAAACCGGTTCTCGGCCTCTTCCGCGACGAGACGCCCTAGCCGTCCGTCGGCGCGTCCTCGGTGAGGCGTACGGTGCTCAGGATCTTCTGGACCGTCGCCTCGGGGATCTCGTCCCCGACGCCCTTGGCGCCGTACAGGTTCCAGGTGACGAAGTCGCCCGCGCCGTTCTTGAACGCGAAGGTGATGGCCTTGCCCTCGCTGTCGCACTTCTCGTTCTGCGGCGTGTTGCTGGAGTACGCCTTCGCGACGCTGCCCGACAGGCCCGACTTCGTCGTGTACGGCTTCGCCTTGTCGAACTTCACGCTCTTCTTGTCGGGCTGCGTGTAGCCGCCGAAGATCCACCACGGCACGCGGGTCTCGGCCGCCTCGGCCGCGTCCTTGGCGCCGTTCTCGCCGCGCGTCCCGGCGGTGGCAAGCGCCGTGTCCTCCTCGCGGCCGTCCTTGTCGCTGTCGCTCGTGCACCACTTGGACTTGAGGTAGGCGGGGGCGGTGACCGTGGTGCGGTCGGTCTTGCCCTTCTCCTCCCACTCGAACCCGACGCTCGTGTCGGTGCTCTCGATCTCCCACTCGGCGGGCACGTCGAACATGGTGCCGAAGCGGGGATTGATCACGACCTTCCAGCCCGCGACGGTCGGCTTCTCGGTGTCCGTACCACGCGGGTTGTCCTCACCGGTGGACGCGGACGCGCTCGGGTCCGCGGGCGCGCTCGCCGACGGCGACCGCTTCGCCTTGCCGTCCTTGTCGCCGCCCGCCTCGTCGTCCTTGTCGCCGCCCAGGACCAGCAGGCCCGTGACACCGGCCGCGACGACCACGGCTGTGGCCGCCACGATCGCGACGAGCTTCGTCCTGTTCCCGCCACCGCCGCCCGACGGGGGCTGCGGCGCGCCGGGCGCGCTCCAGCCGGGCTGCATCGGCTGGGTGTGCGCCTGCGGTCCCGGCTGCTGCCATCCGGGCTGCTGGTACGGATTCGGCTGCTGGTACCCCGGCTGCTGGTACGGGTTCTGGTTCGGGTCCTGCGGGTTCTGCTCGCCCCCGGGCGGCTGGTTTCCTGGCCACATGGCCAGTAACCCTAGTGCCGCGTCGGACACGGTGGGGTCACTGCCCCTCGTCAGGCGTGTACCGGAACAGGAGTCAGATACGTCCTAATGGAGACGTACCGGTACCGGGAGTGCCGTCGCGTGTGATCCGGAGCAGGTGTGATCCTGCTGTTCAGAAATCGCTACTCGTGGGTAACATTCGGCCATGAGCGCAGATCAGATGTCGATCGGCGAGATGCTCGCCGCCACGGTGCCGATGGTCCGGACCCTGAAGCTGGAGTATCTCGAGACCACTCCCGAGAGGGCCGTGCTCGCGCTGCCCGATCAGAGCGAGTACCACAACCACGTGGGCGGACCCCATGCCGGCGCGATGTTCACGCTGGGGGAGTCGGCGAGCGGGGCGGTCGTGCTGGCCGCGTTCGGGGATCAGCTGGCGCGGGCCGTGCCGCTCGCGGTGACCGCCGAGATCGCCTTCAGGAAGCTGGCCCGGGGGCCCGTCACGGCCACCGCCACACTGGGCCGCCCGATCGCCGACGTCGTCGCCGAACTCGACGCGGGGCAGCGGCCGGAGTTTCCGGTCGCCGTCGCCATCCGGCGCGAGGACGGCGCCGTGACCGGTGAGATGACGGTCACCTGGACACTGCGCCCCAACAGCTGACGACACCGCCCGAACCGCCCCCGGCCGTCGCCTCCGACGCGTCACCCCTGGACGTCGGCGGCGGCGGTCTCCGGCGGCATGTTGTACGGGGTGACGACCTGGATCGCCGACGGGAGCGAGGGGGCCGGGTCCGCGGGCAGGGCGTCGTGGGCGCGCATGATCGCCCGGCAGGCGGTGCGCATGTCCTGGCGCAGATCGTGGTGGAGCACGGCGGACAGGCGCCCGGCGCGCAGCAGACGGGCGTTGTCGTGGTCCAGGTCGTGGGCGACGAACACGTCGCACGGCCGCCCGACGGCGTCGAAGGCGTCCAGCGTGGCGTTGTTGCCCCCGCCCATCGAGTAGACCGCCCTGAGGTCCGGGTCCTGCCGGAGCGCGTCGAGCACCAGGTCGTACTGGGTGGCGTCCAGGCCGTCGCTGTCGGTGACCTCCACCAGGCGCCGGGCCGGACGCAGCGTCCGCATCGTGGCCCGGAACCCCATCTCGCGCTCCTCCTCACCGCGGAAGAAGCCGCGGCTGATGGTGGTGAGGACGTGACCCGGGCCGTCGCCCAGCCACTGGCCCATCAGGTATCCGGCGGTGGCGCCCGCCGCCCGGTTGTCTATGCCGACGTAGGCGAGCCGCCCGCTGGCGGGCAGGTCCGTCACCAGGGTCACCACCGGGATGCCCGCGGTCACCAGCCTGCCGACGGCCGCCGTGACCTCCGGCACGTCGGGAGCCTTGAGGATCACGCCCTGGGAGCCGCGCCGGGCGATCCGGTCCAGCGTCGCGATCAGGCCGTCCGGCGCGCCGGTCTCCCGGAAGTGGAAACGGCAGCGCAGCACCGCCGGGTGCAGCGACGGCAGTTCGGCCTCCAGCGCCGTGCGCACCGCCGTGGAGAACCGCTCCGGCGTCTGCATGACGATGTCCGTCATGAAGGTGCGGCCGGTGAGCCGGACCTGGGTCCGCTGCCGGTCGAGGTCGGCGACGGCCTGGTGCACCGACCGGGCCGTGCTCTCCCTGACGCCACCCCGCCCGTTCAGGACCCGGTCCACGGTCGCCTCGCTGAGGCCCGCCTGACGGGCTATCTCCCTGATCGCGTACGGGTGGCCCATGCGCCGGCTCCTTGAGGGGTTTTTGACGGCTCGCTGACGATTGCCTGAGGGGTGCGGCGTCACAAGAATGACATCAACGCGTCGCCACGGTCCCGGACGGTACGCGGCGACCGCCGAGGACGACCCCGAGAGGACGACGATGTCCCGCACCCTTACAGGACCCCGCACCCCGGCGGGACCCCGCACCTGGCTGTCCGCCGACGACTGCGATCTCGACGCCTTCCGCGAGCTGGTCGAGCGGGAGACCGACGTGGCGGATCACCCGTACGCCGCCGCGGTCGAGCGGAACGTCCTGCTGTACGACAGCGAGCGCCTGCGCGCCGAGATCCGTACGCCCCAGGGCCGCCGGGACGTCCAGGCGGAACTGGTCCGGGCGCTCGCCGAAGGCCCCGGCATCGTGGTGTTCAAGGGCGCCTTCCCCGACCGGGGGATCCTCGACCGGGCGAGCGGGACCTTCGACGCCCTGATCGCCGAGCAGCGCGCCTCCGGCGCCACCGCGGGCGACCACTTCGCCACGCCGGGCGCCAACGACCGGGTCTGGAACGCGCTGGAGAAGTCGGCCCTGCGGGACCCCGAGGCGTTCGCGGACTACTACGCCAACGACATCCTCGCCCTGGTCGCGCACGCCTGGCTCGGCCCCGGCTACCAGGTCACCTCGCAGATCAACGTCGTGAACCCGGGCGGCGCCGCGCAGACCGTGCACCGCGACTACCACCTGGGCTTCCTGAGCAACGAGGCCGCCGCCGCGTACCCCGCGCACGTCCACCGCCTCTCTCCGGTGCTGACGCTCCAGGGCGCGGTCGCCCACTGCGACATGCCCGTCGAGTCCGGCCCGACCATGTACCTCCCGCACTCGCAGAAGTACGAGCCCGGCTACCTCGCCTGGCGGCTGCCCGAGTTCCAGGCGTACTTCGAGGCGCACCACGTGCAACTGCCGCTCGCCGCCGGAGACGCCGCGTTCTTCGACCCCGCCCTCTTCCACGCCGCCGGACACAACAGGTCGGCGGACATCCGCCGCATGGCCAACCTGCTGCAGGTCTCCTCCGCCTTCGGCCGGGCCATGGAGACCGTGGACCGCGAGGCCGTCTCGAACGCCGTCTACCCGGTGCTGCTCCGGCGCGCGGCGCAGGGCGCGAGCCAGGAGTGGCTGGACACGGTCGTCGCGGCCGGCGCGGAGGGCTACCCCTTCCCGACCAACCTGGACTCCGACCCGCCCGTCGACGGGCTGGCGCCGCCGTCCCAGGCGGACCTCGTCCGCCGCGCCCTGACCGAGGGCTGGGATCCGGACCACCTGCGTGACGCACTGCGGGCCGCCGCGGGGCGCCGCGAGAGCTGAGGGGAACACCGAGCATGGGACTTCTCGAGGACAAGGTCGTCCTGGTCAACGGCGGAAGCCAGGGCGTCGGCGCGGCCGTCGCCCGGGCCGCCGCCCGCGAGGGCGCGACCGTCGCCGTCACGGGCCGGCGTCCCGGGCCCGGCGAGGCACTGGTCACCGAGCTGACCGGCACCGGCGCCAAGGCCCTGTACGTACGGGCCGACCTCGCCGACGCCCGGCAGGCACTCAGCAGCGTGGCCGAGGTGACCGCCGCCTTCGGCCGCGTCGACTGCCTGGTCAACTCCGCCGGGCTCACCTCGCGCGGCACGCTCCTCGACACGACCCCGGAACTGTTCGACGAGCACATCGCGATCAACCTCAAGGGCCCGTTCTTCGCCATGCAGGCCGCCGTGGCCGACATGGTGGCCCGGAAGGCACCCGGCACGATCGTCAACGTCATCACCAGCTCCGCGCACGGCGGACAGCCCTTCCTCGCGCCGTACGTCGCCGCCAAGGCCGGACTCGCCGGCCTGACCCGCAACGCCGCCCACGCCCACCGCTGGGACCGGATCCGGATCAACGGCCTGAACATCGGCTGGACGGCGACCGAGGGCGAGGACGCCACCCAGCGGACCTTCCACGACGCGGGGGACGACTGGCGCGAACAGGCCGCCGGGCGGCTTCCGATGGGCAAGCTCGGGCAGCCCGACGAGATCGCCGACTTCGTCGTGCTGCTGCTCTCCGACCGCAGCGGTGTCGTCACCGGCTCGGTCATCGACTGGGACCAGAACGTCCTCGGCGGACTCGACTGATCCGCCGCACGGCGGACCCGGCCCCGAACTCAAGCACGTCATCAAGGAGCCCCTGAACCATGCGTATCGGCATCCTCGGCCTCGGCCGGATCGGCGCCTTCCACGCCGAGACCCTCTCCCGGCTCGACGTGGTCGAGTCCCTCGTCGTCGCCGACCCGTACCGGGGCGCGGTCACGGCGGCCGTCGAACGCTTCGGCGCCGAGGCCAAGGACTCGCCCGAGGCCGTCCTGGCCGCCGGCGTGGACGGCGTGGTCGTCGCCGCCGCGACCGACGCCCACCCCGGGCTGCTCCTCGCCGCCGTCGAGGCGGGCGTGCCGGTCTTCTGCGAGAAGCCCGTCGCCCGCACCATGAAGGAGGGCGTCGAGGTCCTGCACGCCGTGCTCGACAGCGGTGTGGAGATCCAGATCGGCTACAACCGGCGCTTCGACGCCGGATTCGTGGCCGCCCGCACCGCCGTCCGCAGCGGCGAACTCGGCCCGCTGCACACCGTGCGGTCCACCACGCTCGACCCGGCGCCGCCCCCGGCCGCGTACGTCGCGGCCTCCGGAGGGATCTTCCGGGACTGTTCCGTGCACGACTTCGACATCATCCGCTGGGTCACCGGGCGCGAGGTCACCGAGGTGTATGCGACCGGCAGCAACCGCGGGGAGCCCTACATCGCCGAGGCCGGGGACGCCGACACCACGGCGGCGGTCCTCACCCTCGACGACGCCACCCTCGCGGTGGTCTCCAACTCCCGCCACAACGCGCGCGGCTACGACGTCCGCATGGAACTGCACGGCTTCCGGGACAGCATCGCGGTCGGCCTGGAGGACAAACTGCCGCTGCGCTCCGTCGAGCCCGGCGTCACCTTCCCCGCGGGCACTCCGCACGACTTCTTCATGGACCGCTTCGCCGAGGCGTACCGTGCCGAACTGAGCGCGTTCACCGATGTCGTCGCCGGCCGGCTGACCTCTCCGTGCACCGTCGCCGAGGCGCTGGAGGCCGGCTGGATCGCCGAAGCCTGCACACTCTCCCTGCGGGAACACCGCACCGTGACGATCGAGGAGGTACGCGGCGCATGACCGTCCCGGTCGAGCCACTGCGCATCGGAGTGCTGGGCGCCGCCCGCATCGCCGATCTGTCCCTCGTCGGCCCGGCCCGCGTGACCGGCCACCGTCTCGTCGCGGTGGCCGCCCGCGACCGGTCCCGGGCCGAGACGTTCGCCGCCGAGAACGACGTCGAACGGGTCCTGGACTCGTACGCCGACGTGATCTCCGACCCCCGGGTCGAGGTGGTCTACAACCCTCTGGCGAACGGTCTGCACGGCCCGTGGAACCTCGCCGCGCTCGCCGCGGGCAAGCACGTGCTGACGGAGAAGCCCTCCGCGAGCAACACCGAGGAGGCCCTGGAGGTCCAGGGCGCCGCCGACAAGGCGGGCACCGTATTCATGGAAGCCTTCCACTACCTCTTCCACCCCGTCACCCGGCGCCTGCACGAACTGCTGGAGTCCGGCGAGCTCGGGGAGCTGCGGCACGCCGAGGCGTTCGTCGCCGTCCCCGCCCCGCCCGCCGAGGACCCGCGCTGGTCGTTGCCGCTGGCCGGCGGCGCGCTCATGGACCTCGGCTGCTACAGCGTGCACGCCCTGCGGATGCTGGCCCCCTGGGCGGGCGGGGCACCCACCCTGGTCGCCGCCAGGGGCGGTGGCCGCGAGGGCGCTCCCGAGGTCGACGAGTGGCTGGACGCGGACCTGGCCTTCCCGGGCGGGGCGACCGGGTCCGCGCGCTGCCACATGGACCACGGCGAGCTGCGGATGACCTGCCGGATCGTCGGGTCCCGGGGTGAGGCGACCGCGATGAACTTCGTCCTGCCGCACCGGGACGACCGCGTCGTCGTCCGCACGCCCGAGGGGGAGCGGACCGAGCAGCTCGGCAAGCGGTCCTCGTACACGTACCAGTTGGAGGCGTTCGCGGCGCATGTGCGGGGGCGGGGGGTGCTGCCGCTCGATGCGGGGGACGCGGTGGCGACGATGCGGTTGATCGACGACTGTTACCGGGGCGCCGGGTTCGCGCCCCGGCCCCGTACGGAGATCTAGCGCGCGCGGCCGGTTCGTCGGGTGCGGGTGCGTGGGGGCTGGTCGCGCAGTTCCCCGCGCCCCTGACGAGAACGCGCAGTTGCCCGTGCCCCTGAAACGAGCGCGCAGTTGCCCGTGGTGGTCAGGTGTAGAAGGGCGGGCGGTCTACGAGGGTGACCTCTGTGCGGGTGCCCTCCTGCTGGGCGCGGACGCCCGCCTCGCAGACCGCGGCCGTGGCGTAGCCGTCCCAGGCGCTCGGCCCGGTGACCTCGCCCCGCCGGGTGGCGTCCACCCATGCCTGCATCTGGCGGTCGTACGCGTCCTCGAAGCGCTCCGTGAAGTCCTGCGCGATGGCGCCGCCCCAACGGCCCGCCTGGTGGGTGACCAGGGCGTGGCCGTCCCCGATACGGGCCGTGCCGCGCTCGCAGACCACCTCGGCCTGCACCTGGTAGCCGAAGCCGCAGTTGACGTTGATCTCGACGTCCACGATCGCGCCGCCGGCGGTCTCGAACACGACGAACTGCGGATCCTGCAGGCCGGTGGGGGCGTTCTCCGACGGTGTCGGCTTGAGCACGGTGACCGCGGTGATCTCGTGGCCGAGCAGCCAGCGCGTGATGTCCATCTCGTGCACGACGGAGTCGTTGATGAGCATCTCGCTGGTGAAGCCGGGCGGGGTCGCCACATTGCGGTGCCGGTTGTGCAGCATCAGCGGCCGGCCCAGCTGTCCCGTGTCCAGCAGCGCCTTGAGCTTCACGTACTCGGCGTCGTACCGGCGCATGAAGCCCACCTGCACCCTGCGGTGCCCGAGCCGCTGCTCGGCCTCCAGGACGCGCAGGGCCGAGGCCGACCCCGGCGTCAGCGGCTTCTCGCACAGGACCGGCAGGTCGTGCTCGAAGGCCGCCAGCAGGGCCGCCTCGTGGGCGGGCCCCGGGGAGGCGATCAGGACGGCGTCGACACCGTCCGCGGCCATCGCGGCGGCCGGGTCGGTGTACGCGGAACAGCCCTCGATGCCGTCGGCGATGCGCTTGACCCGTTCCGCGTCGACGTCGACCACCGCGGCCACACGGGCCCCGTTCGTCACCTCGTGGAGCCGGCGCACATGGTCGGCCCCCATCTTTCCGGTGCCGACGACGGCCACGCCGAGGGTCGAGTCGCCGGCCATCAGGACTTCCCCTCCGACGCCGCGAGCGGGGCCCGTACGTCCTGGGCCTCGGGCAGTCCGTCGACGTCGACGCCGCGGACCTGGGCCAGCTCGTGTTTGAGGGCGGCGAGTTCGGCCCCGCCGGCCATGTGGTTGGTGAGCTCTTCGAGCGTCACGTCGCTGCGGGCGGCGGAGAGTTCCATGGTGCCCAGGCGCAGGACGCTGAAGTGGTCGCCGACCATGTAGGCGTGGTGGGGGTTGTGGGTGATGAAGATGACACCCAGGCCGCGGTCGCGGGCGGCGGCGATGTACTTGAGCACCACGCCGGACTGCTTGACGCCCAGTGCCGCGGTGGGCTCGTCCAGGATGAGGACGCGGGCACCGAAGTAGACCGCCCGGGCGATGGCCACGGACTGCCGCTGGCCGCCCGAGAGGGTGCCGATCGGCTGGTCGAGGTCGTCCAGGACGATGCCCATGGCGCGCAGTTCGGCGTCCGCGGTCTCCTTCATCGCCGCGATGTCCAGGCGCCGGACGGGCCAGGGCCCCTTGGTCATCTCCGAGCCCAGGAAGAAGTTCCGCCACACCGGCATCAGGGGCACGGTGGCCAGGTCCTGGTAGACGGTGGCGATGCCCCTGTCGAGGGCCTCGCGCGGCGTGCTCAGCCGCACCGCCTCGCCGTCGATGAGGAACTCGCCCTCGGTGTGCTGGTGCAGCCCGGAGATGATCTTGATCAGGGTCGACTTGCCCGCGCCGTTGTCGCCGAGGACGCACGCGACCCGGCCGGGGTGGACGGCCAGGTCCACGCCGTGCAGCGCGCGGACGTTGCCGTACGCCTTGCCGGCGCCGCGCAACTGGACGATCGGCTGTCCGTCGTCCCGGGCCGCGGTTCCGGCCCGGTCCGCGGCCACCGCGTCGGTGACCGGGGCGCTGCCGGTGGCCTCCGTGCCCTCGGTGGCATCGGCGGAGGCGGGGGAGGTGGTGTTGTCGGTCATGGGTTACCTCCGGGTTGCCTGGCGGCGGACCCACAGATTGACGAGGGCGGCGAGCAGGAGCATGACGCCGAGGAAAGCCTTGAACCAGTCGGGGTTCCAGTTGGCGTAGACGATGCCCTGGGAGACCATGCCGAAGATGAACGCACCGATGACCGGGCCGACCGCGGAGCCGTAACCGCCGGTCAGCAGGCAGCCGCCGATGACCGCGGCGATGATGTAGAGGAACTCGTTGCCCACGCCCTCGCCGGACTGGACGGTGTTGAACGAGAACAGGATGTGCATGCCGACGAACCAGGCACCGGCGCCCACGGTCATGAACAGGGCGATCTTGGTGAAGGTGACCGGCACGCCGACCGCGCGGGCGCTCTCCTTGTTGCCGCCGGTGGCGAAGATCCAGTTGCCGAACTTGGTGCGCAGCAGCAGCCAGGTCGCGGCGGCGGCGAGGATCAGCCAGTAGAAGACGGTGATCTTCACGTCGACGCCGCCGATGCCTATCTCCGAGGCGAAGACGGTCCTGGCCTGGTCGAAGCCGTCCATGTCGCTGATCGAGTCGGTGGCGACGTTGCCCGTGTAGAGCTTGGTGACCGCGAGGTTGGCGCCCTGGAGGATCAGGAACGACCCGAGGGTGATCAGGAACGACGGCAGGCCGGTGCGGACCAGCAGCCAGCCGTTGAACGCGCCGACCGCCAGCGCCACCACCAGGGCGACGACGACGCCGGTCCACACGTTCATCGACAGCTGGAAGCTCCACATGCTGGCGGTGAGCGCGGAGGTGGTGACGGCGACACCGGCGGACAGGTCGAACTCGCCGCCGATCATCAGCAGTGCCACCGGCAGCGCCATGATGCCCATGACGGACGCCTCGTAGAGCACGTTGGCCAGCGAGCTCGCCTCACGGAAGGGGGAGGCGACCGCGAAGAAGAAGACGTAGACCGCGATCGCCGCGATGAGGGCGCCGATCTCGGGGCGGGCCGCCAGCCTGCGGACCAGGGACCGCTGGGAGGTCCGGCCGTCCTTGGGAGCGGCCGGCGAAGCCGGCGACGAGGAGCTCGCCGCCGGTGCCGTTGCCTGGGTCATGGGTGTCACCGAGTGCCCTTCGCGGCGAACTTCGCGATGTCGGCCACGTTCTCCTTGTCGACGAACGCCGGACCGGTCAGGACCGGCTCCTGGCCACCCCCGCTGAAGTTGCCGTTGGTCTTGTACAGCCACAGGGAGTCCACCGACAGGTAGCCCTGGAGGTACGGCTGCTGGTCGACGGCGAACTCGATGTCGCCGTCCTCGACGGCCTTGACCATCTCCTTGTTCAGGTCGAAGGTCGCGACCTTCGCCTTGCTGCCCGCGTCGCCCACGGACTGCACGGCGGTCAGGGCGAACGGGGCGCCGAGGGTGACCACGTAGTCAATCGACGTGTCCTGCTTGAGCTTGGCGTTGATCGTCGACTTCACGGACGGCATGTTCGTGCCGTTCACGTTGAGGGTCGTGGTCTTGCCCTTGAACGTCTTCTTCACCCCGGCGCAGCGCGCCTCCAGGGCGACATGTCCCTGCTCGTGGATGACGCAGATGTTGTTCTTGGCGCCGAGTTCGTTGAGCTTCTCGCCGAATGCCTCACCGGCCACGAACTCGTCCTGGCCGAAGTACTCCAGGAGCCCCTGCTCCTTCCAGTCGTCGATGCCTCCGTTGAGGCCGACGACCGGGATGCCCGCCTGCTTCGCCTTGGCGACCACGGACTTCATCGCGTCCGGCTTGGCGAGGGTGACCGCGATGCCGTCGACCTTCTGGTCGATCGCGTTCTGGACGAGGTTGGCCTGCTTCGACGAGTCGGGGCTGTTCGAATAGACGAGCTCGACGTTGTCCTTGGCGGCGGCGGCTTCCGCGCCCTTGCGTATGAGGTCCCAGAAGGTGTCACCGGGGGCCGCGTGGGTGATCATCGCGACCTTCATACGGGGAGTGTCGGCCTTGCCGGCGGACGCGTTGCCCGAGTTCTCCTCGGCCTTCTTGCCGCCGGAGTCGCTGGAACAACCGGTGGCTATCAGGGCCGCCGCGGCGGCCGCGGCGGCGAGGGCGATTCTGCGGGAGCGGGGGCGAGACGTGCGGTCCATCTTTCCGGCACCTCACTGTGCGACAGGGGAGAGGGAGCTGAAAGCTCGGCTGTTCTGATGAGATCTGTTGGGAGGGGATGTAAGTCCCTGATATACCCCGCTGTCAATACTTTGTTAAGACATCATTTCACGACTACGTGAGAATGTAAGTACAAAGTCTTGACATGACAGGGCCCCGGTCTTACACCTAGGACACACCGGTCCCCTGCGTCCGCCCTCCCGGGCGCACCCCCCGGACATCCGCACCGACCACGAGGAGCGACGCGTATGACCGAGTCCTTCGACCTGATCACCATGGGTCGCATCGGTGTCGACCTCTACCCCCTGCAGACCGGTGTACCGCTGGCACGCGTCGAGACCTTCGGCAAGTTCCTCGGCGGATCGGCGGCCAACGTGGCGGTCGCCGCGGCACGCCTGGGGCGTGCGACGGCGATCGTCAGCCGGACCGGCGATGATCCCTTCGGAGCTTATCTGCACCAGAGTCTGAAAGATTTCGGGGTCGACGACCGCTGGGTCACTCCGGTCGACGCCTACCCCACGCCGGTCACGTTCTGTGAGATCTTCCCGCCCGACGACTTCCCGCTGTACTTCTACCGGCAGCCCAAGGCGCCCGACCTGGAGATCCACACCGACGAGCTCGACTTCTTCGCCCTGCGCGCCGCGAAGATCTTCTGGATCACCGGCACGGGACTGAGCGAGGAGCCCAGCCGCTCGGCGACGCTCGCCGCCCTCAAGGCCCGCGACAGGTCCGGGACCACCGTCTTCGACCTCGACTGGCGCCCGATGTTCTGGAAGGACCCCGACGCGGCGCGCCCGTACTACGCGGAGGCCCTGCGGCACGCCACCGTCGCCGTCGGCAACCTCGACGAGTGCGAGATCGCCACCGGGGTCCGGGAACCGCGGGCCTGCGCCGAGGCACTCCTCGAAGCCGGCGTCGAACTGGCCGTCGTCAAGCAGGGTCCCAAGGGCGTCCTCGCCGTCCACCGCGACGGCACCTGCGCCGAAGTGCCCCCCGTGCCCGTCGAGGTGGTCAACGGGCTCGGCGCGGGCGACGCGTTCGGCGGCTCGCTCTGCCACGGCCTGCTGGCCGGCTGGGAACTGGAGAAGACCATGCGGTACGCCAACGCGGCCGGCGCCCTGGTCGCCTCCCGCCTCGCCTGCTCGTCCGCGATGCCGACCGCCGCCGAGGTCGAGGATCTCGTCACCTCCCGCGGCTGAACCGCCACGCGGCTGAACCTCCCGCGGCCGACGCCGCACCCCCCGAACGGAGCCAACCCTTGAGCATCACCATCCCCGACCTCGTCAGGGTGCGTGCCCGGCACCCGGAGGCCGTGGCCGAAGCGGCCGCCCGCCGCAGCCGGCGTCCCCTCGTCGGCGACAGCGGCCGCCTCATGATCGTGGCCGCCGACCACCCGGCACGCGGCGCGCTCGGCGTCGGCGACCACCGGCTCGCCATGGCCAACCGCGCCGACCTGCTGGAGCGCCTGTGCGTCGCGCTGTCCCGGCCGGGCGTGGACGGGGTGCTCGCCACCGCCGACATCCTGGAGGACCTCCTCCTGCTCGGCGCGCTGGAGGACAAGGTCGTCATGGGCTCCATGAACCGGGGCGGACTGGCGGGCGCCGCCTTCGAGATGGACGACCGCTTCACCGGGTACCGCGCCCAGGACATCGCCCGCCTCGAGTTCGACGCGGGCAAGCTGCTGCTGCGCATCGACTACGGCGACCCCGGCTCGCTGACCACGCTGGAGTCGTCCGCCAGGGCGATCGACGACATGGCCGCGCACCGGCTCCCCGTGTTCGTCGAGCCGTTCATCTCCCGCCGCGTCGAGGGAAAGGTCCGCAGCGACCTCACCGCGGAGGCCGTCACCCGGTCCATCGCCATCGCCTCCGGCCTCGGCGGCACCTCCGCCTACACCTGGCTGAAACTGCCCGTCACCAGCGACCCGGACGACATGGCAGCCACGCTGGAGACCTCCACCCTGCCCGCCGTCCTGCTCGGCGGCGAGGTCGGCAGGGACCAGGAGGGCGCGTACGAGCGGTGGCGGAAGGCCCTGCGGCTGCCCACCGTCCAGGGACTGGTCGTCGGCCGGTCGCTGCTCTACCCCGCCGAGGGCACCGTGGAGACCGCGGTGGACACCGCCGTCGGCCTGCTCTGACCGGAGACCGGAAGGACCACACGTCATGACCAGCGCACACCACCTGCCCGCGGGCAAGGCCGCGAGCGGTCCGTACGCCGTCGATGTCACCCCGGAGAGCGCGGGCTGGAACCACTCCAGCCTCCGCGTCCTCGAACTGCCGCCCGGCGGCACGCACCTGTTCACCGCGGGGGACAGCGAGTGGATCGTCACCTCGCTCGGCGGCGGCTGCACCGTCGCCGTCACCGACGACTACGGCCGTGAGGAGTACGAACTGCACGGCCGCGCGGACGTGTTCAGCGGCGTCAGCGACTTCGTCTACGTGCCCAGGGACGCGACCGCCGCCCTCACCTCCCACGAGGGCGGCCGTTTCGCGCTCACCGGGGCCCGCTGCGACCGCCGCCTGCCGGCCCGCTACGGCCCCGCCGCGTCCGTGCCCGTCGAACTGCGGGGCAGCGGCACCTGTTCCCGCAAGGTGCACAACTTCGGCGCGGCCGGCGTCTTCGAGTGCGACAAACTCATCGCGGTCGAGGTGATCACCCCCGGCGGCAACTGGTCCTCGTACCCGCCGCACAAGCACGACGAGGACCGGCCCGGCGAGGAGTCGCAGCTGGAGGAGATCTACTACTTCGAGATCGCCGACCACGAGGGCACTCCCGGCCTCGGCTACCAGCGGGTCTCACCGTCCGGCAACGGCAGCGGCACGGACGTGCTCGCCGAGGTGCGCGGCGGCGACGTCGTCCTCATCCCGGACGGCTGGCACGGCCCCTCGATCGCCACCCCGGGCCACGACATGTACTACCTCAACGTCATGGCGGGTCCCGGCGCCGAGCGGGCTTGGCTGATCTGCGACCACCCCGACCACGCCTGGATCAGGGAGAGCTGGCAGGACCAGCCGGTCGACCCGCGGCTGACCTGAGCCGCCGCCCCCCTGCCCGTCCCTCCGCCTTCCCGCCGCATCCCCTCCGCATCCGAGTGAGGAACCGATGAACCGCTCCACCCTCCGCCTGACCGTCGCCCAGGCACTGGTGCGTTTCCTGGCCGCGCAGCACACCGAACGCGACGGCGTACGGCACCGGCTGATCGCCGGCACCTGGGGGATCTTCGGCCACGGCAACGTGGCGGGCCTCGGCCAGGCGCTCCTGGAGGCCGGCGAGGAGACCATGCCCTTCCACCAGGGCCGCAACGAACAGGCCATGGTGCACGCCGCCGTCGGTCACGCCCGCCAGCTCGACCGGCTCTCCGCACAGGCCGTCACCACCTCCATCGGCCCCGGCGCCACCAACCTCGTCACCGGCGCGGCCCTGGCCACGATCAACCGGCTGCCCGTGCTGCTCCTGCCCGGCGACTACTTCGCGACCCGCGCCGCCGACCCGCTGCTCCAGCAGCTGGAACACCCCGTCGAGGCCGACCTGTCCGTCAACGACACCCTGCGCCCGGTCTCCCGCTACTTCGACCGGATCACCCGCCCCGAGGCGCTGATCCCGTCCGCTCTGAACGCGATGCGGGTGCTCGCCGACCCCGTCGACACCGGCGCCGTCACCCTCGCCCTGCCGCAGGACGTGCAGACCGAGGCGTACGACTGGCCCGCGGAGTTCTTCGCCGAGCGGGTCTGGCACGTCCGCCGGCCGGCGCCCGAACCGGCCGAGCTGGCCGCCGCGGCACAGGCCGTACGCGGCTCCCGGCGTCCCCTGATCGTCGCGGGCGGCGGCGTCCACCACAGCGAGGCCGAGCAGGCGCTGAAGGCGTTCGTGGACGCCACCGGCATCCCCGTCGCGTCCACCCAGGCCGGCAAGGGCTCCCTGCGCTACGACCACCCGGCGGACGTCGGCGGCATCGGACACACCGGTACCGCCGTCGCCGACGACCTGGCCCGCACCGCCGACCTGGTCATCGGCGTCGGCACCCGCTACTCGGACTTCACCACCGCCTCCGCCACGCTCTTCCAGAACCCGGACGTACGGTTCGTCAACCTCAACGTCGCCGCCTTCGACGCCCACAAGCTCAGCGCGCGGACCCTGGTGGCCGACGCCCGCGCGGGCCTGGAAGCCCTCACCGAGGCGCTCGCCGGGCACCGGGTGGACGAGGCGTACGAGGGCGAGTACCGCGCGGGCAAGGAACGCTGGGAAGCCGTCGTGGACGCCGTCTACCGGGCCGACGACGAGCACGCGGTCCCCACCCAGACCCAGGTCCTCGGAGCCCTGGACGCGGTGGTCGGCGACGAGGACGTGGTCATCAACGCGGCCGGCTCGCTCCCCGGCGACCTGCACAAGCTGTGGCGCGCCCGCAGCCCGCGCCAGTACCACCTGGAGTACGGCTACTCCTGCATGGGTTACGAGATCCCGGCCGGCATCGGCGTCCAGCAGGCCGCCCCCGGCATCCCCGTCTGGTCACTGGTCGGCGACGGCACGTACCTCATGATGCCCACCGAGATCGTCACGGCCGTCCAGGAGGGCCTGCCCGTCAACCTGGTGCTCATCCAGAACCACGGGTACGCCTCCATCGGCGGGCTCTCCGAGTCCGTCGGCGCCGAGCGCTTCGGCACCGCCTACCGCTACCGCGCCCCGGACGGGAGCTTCACCGGCGACCCGCTGCCGGTCGACCTCGCCGCCAATGCCGCCAGCCTCGGCATGGACGTCCTGCGCGCCAAGACCGTGCGCGAACTGCGGGACGCGCTGGCCGCCGCCCGTGTCTCCGACCGGCCGACCTGCGTGTACGTCGAGACCGACCCCACGCCCAGCGCGCCCGGCGCCGAAGCCTGGTGGGACGTACCGGTCGCCGAGGTCGCCTCCCGCGAGGCGGCCACCGCCGCCCGCGCCACGTACGAGGGCCAGGTCGCCGACCGCCGCCGCCACCTCTGACTCCCCGCCCCGACCTCCCACCCACGCAAAGGACCCGTACCGCATGAAGACCATCGACCACTGGATCGGCGGGAAGCCCGTCCAGGGCACCTCCGGCCGCTTCGGACCCGTCTACGACCCGGCCACCGGCGCCCAGGAGAAGCAGGTGCCCTTCGCCTCCGCGGACGAGGTGGACGCCGCCGTCGCCTCCGCGAAGGCCGCCTTCGAGAGCTGGGGCACCGCCTCGCTCGCCAGGCGCACCTCCGTGCTCTTCAAGTACCGCGAACTGCTCGACGCGCACCGCGACGAGCTCGCCGGGCTGATCACCGCCGAGCACGGCAAGGTGCACTCCGACGCGCTCGGCGAGGTCGCCCGGGGCATGGAGATCGTCGAACTCGCCTGCTCGGTCCCGCAGTTGCTGAAGGGCGAGCTGTCCACCCAGGTCTCGAACCAGGTCGACGTGGCCGCCATCCGCCAGCCCCTCGGTGTCGTCGCCGGGATCACGCCGTTCAACTTCCCGGCCATGGTGCCGATGTGGATGTTCCCGCTGGCCGTCGCCTGCGGCAACACCTTCGTCCTCAAGCCGAGCGAGAAGGACCCCTCCGCCTCGCTCCGGCTGGCCGAGCTGGCCTCCGAGGCCGGACTGCCCGACGGCGTGCTCAACGTCGTGCAGGGCGACAAGGTGGCCGTGGACCGCCTCCTGGAGCACCCGGACGTCACCGCCGTCTCGTTCGTCGGCTCCACGCCCATCGCCAAGTACATCCAGCTCAAGGGCATCGAGCACGGCAAGCGCGTGCAGGCCCTCGGCGGCGCCAAGAACCACATGCTGGTGCTGCCCGACGCCGACCTGGACCTCGCCGCCGACCAGGCCATCAACGCGGCGTACGGCTCGGCCGGCGAACGCTGCATGGCCGTCTCGGTCGTCGTCGCGGTCGGCGGCACCGGCGACGAACTGGTCGGGAAGATCGCCGAACGGGCCGCGGCACTGAAGATCGGACCCGGCGACGACCCCGCCAGCGAGATGGGCCCGCTCATCACCCGCGAGCACCGCGACAAGGTGGCCTCGTACGTGGCGGGCGCCGCCGCCCAGGGCGCCGAGGTCGTCGTGGACGGCACCGGCCTCACCGTGCCGGGCCACGAGGACGGCTTCTTCCTCGGTGTCTCGCTCCTCGACAAGGTCCCGGTCACCGCGGACGCGTACCGGGACGAGATATTCGGGCCCGTGCTGTGCGTCGTCCGCACCGACACGTACGAGGAGGCCGTCGCGCTGATCAACAGCTCCCGCTGGGGCAACGGCACCGCGATCTTCACCCGGGACGGCGGCGCCGCCCGCCGCTTCCAGCTGGAGGTCCAGGCCGGCATGGTCGGCGTCAACGTGCCGATCCCCGTCCCGGTCGGCTACCACTCCTTCGGCGGCTGGAAGGACTCGCTCTTCGGCGGCCACCACATCTACGGCAACGACGGCGTCGCCTTCTACACCCGGGGGAAGGTCGTCACCACCCGCTGGCCCGACCCGGCGGACAGCGGCGGCATCAACCTCGGCTTCCCCAGCCACTCCTGACGACGCCATCCGAAGGGAGGGGCTCCCGTGACAGAGACCGACACCGCACGCCCGGCGACCGCCGGGGCCTTCGAGCGCCTGGAGGTCGCCCTGGACCGGGCCAGCCCGATCCCGCTCTACTACCAGCTCGCCCAGCAACTGGAGTCCGCCATCGAGCACGGGGCGCTCGCCCCGGGCGACCTGCTGGGCAACGAGGTGGACATCGCCGCCCGGCTCGGCCTGTCCCGGCCGACCGTCCGCCAGGCCATCCAGTCCCTGGTGGAGAAGGGCCTGCTGGTACGCCGCCGGGGCATCGGCACCCAGGTCGTGCACAGCCAGGTCCGCCGCTCGCTGGAACTGACCAGCCTGTACGACGACCTCGCGGCCGCCGGCCAGAGCCCCGCCACCCGGGTCCTGCGCAACGAGGTCGAGTCGGCCTCGGCCGAGGTCGCCGCGGCCCTCGGCATCCCCGAGGGCCGGGACGTCATCGTGCTCGAACGGCTGCGCTCCACCCACGGCGAACCCATGGCCCACCTCTGCAACTACCTGCCCGCCGCGCTCCTCGCCCTGGAGACCGACAGGCTGGAGGCGACCGGTCTCTACCGGATGATGCGGTCCGCCGGGATCACCCTGCACAGCGCCCACCAGACCGTGGGCGCCCGCAGCGCCACCGCCGAGGAGGGCGGCCTGCTCGACGAACCCGCGGGAGCCGCACTGCTGACCATGCGGCGCACGGCCTTCGACGACACCGGACGGGCCGTGGAGTACGGGACCCACGTCTACCGGGCTTCCCGCTACACCTTCGACTTCCAGCTGCTCGTCCGCCCCTGATCGGATGCGGCCACCGAGCCCGGTGACCGTCCCCGGCGGTAGGTTGAGCCCGTGCGACGCGGGTGCACCGGGCGCCGCGAACGGGAAGACCACTCCCAGGGAGAACCACTCCCGGGAACGGAGAGGGCCGGGTGGCGACGAGCGAGGAGAGCGGTGTGGCGCGTCGGCAGCCCGACATGGCGGACGCCGCTGTGGTGCTGCTGGACGCCCGGGCGACGGTGACCGGCTGGACCGCCGACGCCGAACGGCTGTTCGGTCACCGTGCGGCCGAGGCCGTCGGACGGGCCGCGGCCGATCTGCTGATGCCCGAGGACGCCGCGCGCCTGCCGGTGCTGGCCGCCCGGTGCGCCAGGGACGGCGGCTGGACCGGACTCCTGGCGGTGCGCCACCGGGACGGACATCCGGTCGTCGCCACCGTACGGGCCGTCGCGGCCGGGGAGGCCGTGGACGGCCCGCCCCGCTGGGTGGTCCTGGCGGCGGACACGGCCGGCACCCCGGGCTGGCGCATGAGCCGCGGAGCGCTGGAGCGGATGGCCGCGCACTCGCCGATCGGCATAGCCATCGTCGACGTCGACCTGCGGTTCGTCTGGTCGAACGCCGCCCTGGAACAGTTCGGCGGCGGACCCGGCCGCGAACGGATCGGCAAACGGCTCGGGGACATCCAGCCCGGCCTGGACGCCGAGGCCCTGGAAGCGGTGATGCGCCAGGTCCTGGAGACCGGCGAGACCGTCGCCGGCTACGAACACGTCGGTACGGTCCGGTCGGCCCCGCACCGGGACAGGGCCCACGCCATGTCCTTCACCCGGCTCGACGACGACGCCGGCACACCGCTCGGCGTGTACTACACGGTCGTGGACATCACCGAGCGCCACCGGGCCCGCGAGCGCCTCACCCTCCTGGACCAGGCGGGCGAGCGCATCGGCCGCACCCTGGACGTCACCCGCACCGCGCAGGAACTGGCCGACGTCGCGGTGCCGGGACTCGCCGACTTCGTCACCGTCGACCTGCTGGAGACCGTCCTCCAGGGCGGTGAGCTCGCTCCGGGCCCGACCGGCGTGCCGGACGCCGTACCGCTGCGCAGGGCCGGCCACAGGTCGACCGGCGACGGGGTCCCGGAATCCGCGACGGGGATCGGGCAGGTCGCCCGGTACCCGGCCGGCGCGCCCCCGATCACCGCCCTGACCAGCGGCAGGTCCTGGATCGCGGAGCGGCTCGACCCACTGGCCGAGGAGTGGACCGCCGACCTGATGAACGGCGGGGCCGCCACCGTCCCCGACCTCGGACTGCACACCGCGATGATCGTGCCGGTGCGGGCCCGCGGCACGACGCTCGGCATCACCGCGTTCTTCCGGGGCCGCCGCAAGGACCCCTTCGACGGGGACGACCTGGCGCTGGCCGAGGAGTTCGTGGCCCGTGCGGCCGTGTGCCTCGACAACGCCCGCCGCTACACCAGGGAGCGTGACGCGGCGCTGGTCCTGCAGCGTCATCTGCTGCCGCACCGGCTCCCCGGACAGGACGCCATGGAGGTCGCCGCCTGCTACCGGCCGGCCGACGAGCTGACGGGCCTCGGCGGGGACTGGTTCGACGTCATCCCGCTGTCGGGCGCACGGGTCGCACTCGTCGTCGGCGACGTGGTCGGGCACGGCATCGAGGCCGCGGCCAGCATGGGCCGGCTCCGGGCCGCCGTCCAGACCCTCGCCGACCTGGATCTGCCGCCCGAGGAGGTGCTGGCCCACCTGGACGACCTCGTCGACCGGGCCGGCCACGAGGACGACCCCGGGGCGTCGCCCGGCCCCGACGGCGTACGGGCGAAGGGCGCCAGCTGCCTCTACGCGGTGTACGACCCGGTCGGCGGCCGGTGCTCCATGGCCGCCGCGGGGTACCGCCTGCCCGCCGTCGTCACACCGGACGGCACGGTGGACTTCCCCGAACTGCCGCCCGGTCCCGAGCTCGGCGTCGGCGGCCCGCCCTTCGAGTCGGTCGAACTGCGGCTCGCCGAGGGCAGCGTGCTCGCCCTCTACACCAACGGCCTGCTCGCCGCGGACGGCACCGCCGGTCCGCGGGACGCGGCGGCCGACCGGGAGCGGCTGCGGCGCGTGCTCGAAGGGCCGGCGGCCGGCTCCGTCGCCGGCGGCTCCGGCGCGGCCGGGCTCGACGACCGCTGCCTGGCCGTGGTCGACGCCCTGGTCCCGGCCCGCCCGCCGGACGACGTGGTGCTGCTGCTGGCCCGCGCCCGCCGTCTGCCGGCCGACCGGATGGTGTCCTGGGAACTGCCCAGCGACCCGGCATCGGTGGCGGAGGTCCGCAAGCGGACCTCGCGGCAGCTGTGCGAGTGGGGTCTCGACGAGCTGACCTTCACGACGGAACTCGTCGTGAGCGAGCTCGTCACCAACGCGATCCGGCACGCCTCGGGACCGATCAGACTCCGCCTGATCATGTCCAGGACCCTGGTCTGCGAGGTCTGGGACGCCAGCCCGACGGCCCCGCACCTGCGCCACCCGAAGACGACGGACGAGGGCGGCCGCGGCCTCTTCCTGATCTCCCGCTGCACCCAGCGCTGGGGCACCCGCTACACCCAGGACGGCAAGATCATCTGGACGGAACAGTCCCTGACGGCCCCTTCGGTCTGACCGGCCGCCCGGGACGGCCGCAGGGTCCGGTGCGGCGGACCGGCGGGGGCTCTCGCTCCGGCGCCGGTGTTGCATTCCCGGTCCGCCGGTGGTGCCTGCCGGAGTGTCCCGGCACCTTTGCCGCATAGTGCCCTCCGGAGGGCGAACCAGGACGGCCGCCCGCGCGCCCCGCGGTTCACCTCCTCGTGCCCGCACCCAACGAGGAGTGACGCCTCATGTCCGACACCGTGTCCCGGCGATCCGTCCTGCGCCTGCTGGGCGGCGCGACCGCCGTCGCCTTGGCCGCGACCACCGCCACCCCCGCACCCGCCCGGGCGGCCGCGCGCCGACCGGCCGCCGGCCCCCGCGTGGAGGGACTCCTCACCCGGCTCACCCTCGACGAGAAGATCTCCCTGCTGCACGGCGCCACCGACCCGCGCTCCCTCGGCCAGGCCGGCTACGTCCCCGGCGTGGCACGGCTCGGCATCCCGCCCCTGCGCCTCGCCGACGGCCCCGCGGGAGTCCGGGTGCGGCAGCACGCCACCGCCCTCCCCGCCCCCGTCCTGCTCGCCTCCGCCTTCGACCCGGGCCTCGCCCGCCGCTACGGCCGCGTCATCGGCCGGGAGGGCCGCGCCCTCGGCCAGGACGTCCTGCTCTCCCCGATGGTCAACCTCGTCCGCACCCCCTATGCGGGCCGCAACTTCGAGACCTTCAGCGAGGACCCGCTGCTCTCCGCCGACCTCGTCGCCGAGGAGATCAAGGGCATCCAGGGCGAGGGCCTCATCGCGACCGTCAAGCACTACGCGATGAACAACCAGGAGAAGGACCGCGAGACCGTCGACGTCCGGGTCGACGAGCAGACCCTCAACGAGGTCGAACTGCGCGGCTTCGAGGCAGCCGTCGCCGCCGGGGCCCGCGCGGCCATGGGCGCCTACAACAAGGTCAACGGCACCTACGCCTGCGAGAACAAGGAACTCCTCACCGGCATCCTCCGCGACCGCTGGGGGTTCGAGGGCTGGGTGATGACCGACTGGTACGCGGCCCACAGCACCGTCGCCTCGATCACCGCCGGCCTCGACATGGAGATGCCGAACGGCAAGTACTTCGGAGCCGCCCTCAGGACGGCCGTCCAGGACGGGAGCGTCGCCGAGGAGTACGTCGACCGGTCCGTACGCCGGATCCTCACCGCGATGGACGACTTCGGCCTGCTGGACGGCAGCGCCCCGCCCCGCCCGCGCCGGGACGCGGCGGCGGGCGCGGCCGTCGCCCTGGAGGTCGCGAAGGCCGGCGCGACCCTGCTGCGCAACACGAACGGCACCCTGCCCCTCAGCGGCAAAGCCGCCCGCAGCATCGCCGTCGTCGGCCCCACCGGCTCCGTCCCGTTCGTCAGCGGCGGCGGCAGCGCCCATGTCGTCCCCGACCGGGCCGACAGCCCGCTGGAGGCCATCAGGGCGCGCGCGGGACAGGGCGCCCGGGTGTCGTACGCGCTCGGCGAGGACCTCTTCGGCAAACCCCTGCCGAAGGGCGCCCTCTCGGCGGGCATCACCCCCGAAGGCCAGCGCATCGCGGCCGGCGAGACCTGGACCTACGACGGCACGCTCACCGTCGGCCAGGACGACGAGTGGACCTTCGTCATCCACTACTCCGGTACGCGGCCCAAGGTGCTCCTGGACGGGACCGAGCTCTTCCCGGTGGCGGCCGGGCTCGCCGAGCAGTTCGCCGGCGGACTGGTGTCGGCCGCGCCCGACGGCCTCACGGTCCGGCGCGGCACGCTGGACCTCGCCGCCGGTGAGCACCGCGTCGAGATCGTCGGGAAGGGCGGCGCCGCCGGGCAGACGTTCCGTCTGCGGCACGTCACCGGCGCGACCCGCGCCCAGGACGTGGCCGAGGCGGTCCGGGCCGCGCGTGCCGCGCACAGCGTCGTCCTCTTCGCCTACGAGGACGCCACCGAGAACCAGGACCGCACGACGCTCGCGCTCCCCGGCCACCAGCCCCGGCTGATCGAGGCGGTGACGGCGGCGAACCCGCGGACGACCGTCGTCCTCAACACCTCGTCCTCGACCGCGATGCCGTGGCTGGAGCGCACGGCCGCCGTGCTGCAGATGTACTACCCGGGCCAGGAGGGCGCGACGGCCACCGCCGCCGTCCTGTTCGGAGACTGCGACCCCGGTGGACGGCTCACCCAGTCCTTCCCGGCCGACGACGACCACCATCCGGTCGCGGGTGAACCGCGCCGCTATCCGGGGGTGAGCGGCGTCGAGGAGTACTCGGAAGGGATCCACGCCGGATACCGCTGGTACGACGCCAAGGGCGTGGAGCCGCTGTTCCCGTTCGGGTACGGACTCTCGTACACCTCCTTCGCGTACGAGGATCTCGCCGTGCGGCGGACCGCCACCGGCCTCGACGTGACCTTCACCGTGCGGAACACGGGCCGGCGGGACGGCATCGACGTCCCGCAGGTCTACGTCGGCCCCTCGCCCGACCTCCGGGTCGACCGGGCGGTACGGGTGCTGAGCGGCTACCGGCGGCTCGCGCTGAAGGCGGGGGAGTCGCGCCCGGTCACCGTCCGCGTCGACGAACGCACCCTCTCCTCGTGGGACCAGGACCGGCACGGCTGGGCGCTCGGCACCGGGCGGCGGACCGTGTGGGTCGGCGCCTCGTCGCGAGACCTGCGGCTGCGTACGGCGGTCGAGGTGTGAGCGGCCGACGGGTCCCCGTGCCGGGGAAATGACCAGGTAGGCTGCCCGGCGTGCGCGCGACCGGGCGCACGCCGGGCCCGGCCCGGACCGCGGTGGACCGGAAGGAACAGGCGTTGCACGTCCAGGAATGGCTGGAGACCGTGCCTGCGGTCAGCATCTACGCGCTGGTGGCTCTCGTCATCGGCCTGGAGAGCCTGGGCATCCCGCTGCCCGGCGAGATCATCCTCGTCTCCTCGGCGCTGCTCGCCTCCCAGCACGGCGACATCGATCCCGTCGTCCTCGGCGTCTGCGCGACCGCCGGCGCGATCATCGGGGACTCCATCGGCTACGCCATCGGCCGCAAGGGCGGACGCCCGCTGCTGGCCCGGCTCGGCGCGAGATTCCCCAGGCACTTCAGCGAGGGCCACATCGCCGCCGCCGAGCGGTCCTTCGAGAAGTGGGGCATGTGGGCCGTCTTCTTCGGCCGCTTCGTCGCCCTCCTGCGCATCTTCGCGGGCCCGCTCGCGGGCGTCCTGCGCATGCCCTACTGGAAGTTCCTGACGGCCAACGTCCTCGGCGGCATCCTCTGGGCGGGCGGCACCACCGCGGTCATCTACTACGTGGGCGTGGTCGCCGAGTCCTGGCTCAAGCGCTTCTCCTGGCTCGGCCTGGTCCTCGCCGTCCTCATCGGCCTCACCTCGATGCTGGTCCTCAGGCGCAAGGCGAAGAACATGGCACCGGAGCGGGAACCGGTCCCGGCGACCGACTGACCCGTCGCCCTAGCCCCGGTTGGCGTCCCGGTGGGCCTTCGCCAGCTCCGCGTACAGCACCCCGTTGAGCGAGATCCCCTCCCGCTCCTCGGCGCCGAGTTCCCGCCGGACCTTCGCCGGCACTCCGGCCACGAGCACCCCCGGAGGGACCCGCATCCCCTGCGGCACCAGGGCCTGCGCCGCGACGAGCGACCCCGCCCCGATCACCGCGCCGTTGAGGATCGTCGCGCCCATCCCCACCAGGCAGTCGTCCTCGACGGTCGCCCCGTGCACCACCGCGTTGTGCCCGATGGACACCCGCTCGCCTACCGTGACCGGGAAGCCGGGGTCGACATGCAGCGTGCAGTTGTCCTGCACGTTGCTGTCCGCGCCGATGACGATCGGACCGGCGTCCGCGCGCAGCACCGCGCCGTACCAGACGCTCGCGCCCGGTCGCAGGGTGACCTCGCCGATCACCACCGACGTGGGCGCGGTGAACGCCTCCGGGGCGATCTGCGGATCCTTGCCGCCGATCCCCATGACCAGCGCCTCGTGCGTCATTGCCGTCTCCTCCTGCTCGTCGGTACCGGCACCGTATAGGGGCGGGGCCGCCGCCGGGTGGGGCGAAGATCACAGCCTTCCGAGCTCTTGGGCGGACGTGACGCTGAGTACGGTGAGCGGGTGCCCAAGAGTAGGAACACGTTCTCGTCCCGGCGGCGCCGCCTCGTCCAGCGGGCCGTCCACGCGGGCTGGGCCTGGGTACAGCGGACGGGCGCGGTGACCGCCGAGCGGCCCGGACGGCTGCGGTTCGGCGCGATGGGCACGGGGACCCGGCTCGCCTTCCCGCAGGGCACGGTCTTCGGTGAACCGTGGATCCACCTCGGCGACCACTGCGTCATCGCCGAACAGGTCACCCTGACCGCCGGGCTGATGCCCGACCTCGACCTCGGGCCCGAGCCCATACTGCGCATCGGGAACGGCGTCGTCCTCGGTCGCGGCAGCCACGTCATCGCCGACACGACGGTCACGATCGGCAGCGACTGCTACTTCGGGCCGTACGTGTACGTGACGTCCACCAACCACTCGTACGACGATCCGCAGGAGCCCATCGGCAAACAGTGGCCGCGGATGGAGCCGGTGGAGATCGGTCCCGGCTGCTGGATCGGCACGGGCGCGGTGATCCTGCCGGGGACCCGGATCGGGCGGAACGTCGTGGTGGCGGCCGGCGCGGTGGTACGCGGCGCCGTGCCCGACCACGCCGTGGTGGCCGGCGCGCCGGCCCGCGTCGTACGCCGCTGGACCCCGGCCGACGGCTGGCAGCCACCGCTCAGGACCCCCGCACCGACCCCCATCCCCGACGGCGTCACCCCCGAACAACTGCTAGCCCTCTCCGAACTGGACCCAGAATCCCTCAAGTCCCTGAGCCTCACAGAGGACATACGCGCCCAACCCTGACGAGGGACCCCCCTCCAGAGCCGCGCAGCCCGCCCTTCCAGGGCCGCGCAGTCGCTTTTAGGGGCGCGGGGAACTGCGCGCCAAGCTACAACGCACCCGCACCCAACAGACGGGGGCGCAGCCCGCCCCTTCAGGGCCGCGGGGAACGGCGCGCCAAGCCACGACGCACCCGCACGAGACACACCACCACAGCCACCCCGACTCCGGGCCCGGCCCGTGGCCCCCAGCAGGGGGTCACGGGCCAGGGCCCAGACATCACCCCGTGGCAAGCAGCACCGTACCCACCAGCGCAAGCCCCGCCCCCGCAGCCTGCACCCCCCGCAACCGCTCCCCGAGAACCCCACGCGCCGCCAGAGCCGTGACCACCGGATACAGCGAGGCGAGAACGGCGGCCACGGCGACCGGCCCCCGCTGAGCGGCCAGCGAGTACGTGCCGTTGGCGGCGACATCGGCGAGGCCCACGAACGCGAAGGCCGGCAGCGACCCCCAGGCGACCTTCGGGGCAGGAACGCGACCGCGCCGGACGGCCACGCACAGGGCGATGCCGCCCGTGAGGAGGTTGGTGACGCGCTGGACGAACAGCGCCAGGAAGAGGCCGGTGAGCGTCGAGGACGCCTCGGCGATCAGCGTCATCACCGCGCCGAAGCCGAACGCCGCGAGCAGGGTCAGCAGGACGGCCTGCCGCTGTACGGGCGCGCCCCGCAACTGCGGGCCGCCCGCCAGCACGACTCCCGCGACGGCGACCGCGATCCCGGCGAACTGCACAGGTCCGGGGCGCTCCCCGAGGGCGAGCCCGATCCCGACGGGCACGGCCACCCCGAGGGAAGCGAGCGGCGAGACGACGCCCATCGGGCCGAGTGCCAGCGCCTTGTAGAACGCCAGCATCGCGACGGGCCCGACGACGCCGGCCGCCACCGCGAACCACAACCGCGGGCCCGTCTCGCTCCAGGCACCCGTGACGAGGACGATCGCGCCCAGCACGAGGGCGGCGATCGACTGCGAGACGACCACCACCGTCAGCGCCGGGGTCCGCCGGGTCAGCAGACCGCCGCCGAAGTCGGCCAGCCCCCACAGGAGGCTGGTGGCCAGGGCGAACAGTGCTGTCATCAGATACCTCGCAGTACAGTTCGGTGGACCCGGGTGAACCTGGGCGAACCCTCGGCGTAGTTCAGTCAAATGAACTCTATCATTCAGAATATTGGACGGAATGTGTCGGACCTCGACCTGCTGACCCAGTCACTGGCGCGCAACGTCAAGCGCTGGCGGACCGAGCGGGGCTTCACCCTGGACGCCCTCGCCGCCCGTGCCGGGGTCAGCCGCGGCATGCTCATCCAGATCGAGCAGGCCAGGACCAACCCCAGCCTCGGTACCGTCGTCAAGATCGGCGACGCGCTCGGCATCAGCATCACCACCCTGCTCGACTACGAACAGGGCCCCAAGGTCCGCATCGTCCCGCCCGAGCAGGCCGTACGGCTCTGGCACACCGACGCCGGCAGCTACAACCGGCTCCTCGCGGGCACCGAGGCACCCGGCCCCCTGGAGATGTGGGACTGGCGGCTGATGCCGGGGGAGGGCAGCCTCTCGGACCCGCACCCCACGGGCACGGTCGAGCTCATCCACGTCACCAGGGGCGAGCTGGCGCTGACCGTCGACGGCGTGGAGTATCGCGTCCCGGCGGGTTCGAGCGCCTCCTTCGAGGCCAACACGCCCCACACGTACGCCAACGCCGGTGACGTACCCGTGGAGATGGTCATGGCCGTGTCGGTCCCCGGCGTGCACTGAACCTCTCGGCGAGGACCGCCGGCGCGGCTGTTAGCGTGCGGCCATGCGCGCACCCATCGGAGACTTCGACGACGCCACGCCCGCTCCCGAACGCCTCGACATGCTGCCCGGCCCGGTCGCCGACGCCGTACGCGACTGGCGCGGCAGCGTCCCCGCCGAACGGATCGTGTACGTCGACACCGAGCCGGAGTGGGCCGACACCGCCACCTTCCTGGAGCACTACGGTCCGGAACTCCTCGGGCGGTCCGCGAACTGCGTGGTCGTCGCGGGCAGGCGCGGCGGTGAGACCACCCTCGCCGCGTGCGTGGTGCTGTCCGCCACCCGGGTCGACGTGAACGGCGTGGTCCGGCGCCAACTCGGCGCGCGCAAGGCGTCGTTCGCGTCGACGGACACCGCGACCGGCGAGACCGGCATGGAGTACGGCGGCATCACCCCGCTCGGGCTGCCGGCGGCGTGGCCGGTGCTGGTGGACCCGGCCGTCGTCGACCTGCCGTACGTCCTGGTGGGCAGCGGACGGCGGCGCGGCAAGCTGCTCGTCCCGGGGAAGCTCTTCGCGGAGCTGCCGAACGCCGTCGTGCTGGACGGGCTCGGGGTGGCCTGACCGCCGGGCCGGCGTCCACGACCCGGCGGAACACCTCCGGCGGGCGGGCTCGTCAACACGCGATGCGGGCCGCCGGGTGATCTGTCCGCCGGGGGGCGGGCACCCGCGGCGGCTTGTTTGGGGTGGGGCCACTGGGTACTCGGCGCGTGGACCCCAGCCTGCCTCCGGGCGCGCGAGGCGTGGGCGGGGGATGCTGAGGGCAGACGGAACCACGGCCCGGCGAGCGCTCTCGACGCTGTCGGGCGTCCGCCTGCGCCCCTCGGTACGACTCAGGAACGGTACTGCCATGAACAGCGACGCAAGAGTCCGCAGCGACGTCGTCTCCAGCCACTCGGTGGCCGGCGCTCCGTGCTGGGTCAGCCTCACGGCCCGCGACCAGCAGACCGCCGAGGACTTCTACCAGGCGGTGCTCGGCTGGCGCTTCCGTACGGCCTCGCTGATGGACCGCTTCCGGATCGCCTACGCGGACGGCGTGCCGGTCGCGGGCATCGCGGCCGTGGCCTCGATGTGGCAGATGGCGGTCGCCTGGACCCCGTACTTCGCCGTCGACAGCGCCGACAAGGCGGTGGCCCGCGGCCAGGAGCGGGGCGGGACGACGGCGGTCGGACCCATCGGCTTCCCGCCCGGCCGGGCGGCCCTGCTCGCGGACCGCGACGGAGCCGTCTTCGGCATCTGGGAGGGCCAGCTCGTCGTCGGCTGGGAGACCTGGCGGCGGGCCGCCCCCGCCTTCCTGCGGCTGCACACCCGCAACGCCTTCGACGCCGCCATGTTCTACGGCGAGGTGCTGGAGTGGGCGACCTCGCGGCCCGGCTGCTGCGAGGTGCACTACGACGGGGACGAGGTGGTCCTGCGCAGCGAGGGCGAGGTGGTGGCCCGTATCCACTCGGGCGCGGTGGAAGCGGCCCCCGACCCCACGATCCGGCCCCACTGGCAGGTCCACTTCGCGGTCACCGACGTGGACGCCTGCGTCCGCGCCGCGCTGGCGCACGGAGGCACGGTGCGGGACGGGGCGTCCGACACGGAGGCGGTGCTGCGCGATCCCGACGGGGCGCAGTTCACGGTGACGTCGAAGCCCCAGTCGTGAGGCGGTCCGCCGAGCCACGACCGCGGGCCGTGACGCGTTTCGTCACCACGTCACCGGAACACACCCCTCCGGCGCAAAGAAGACTTTTTATGACCGGAAATGATTGACAGGCGGCACGGATAGCTGCGAATCGCACGAAACCCCTTGCTTCCGCTGTGTCGCGGCCCGTACATCTGTCCCCGCACAGTCGGATTCCGGGGGGATGTTGGCATATGCAAGGTACGGTCGACGGATTTAGTTATGGCACGGTCACCCCGGTCACGGCCTATGTCATGGCCTGTCTGGGAGCCGCGCTGGGCCTGCGTTGCATCACCCGGTCACTGCGCGACGACGACGACACCTCGTGGAAGCCCGGCTGGCTCGCTCTCGGAGCGGCGTCGATCGGCTGCGGCATCTGGACGATGCACTTCATCGCCATGATCGGGTTCCAGGTCGAGGAGAGCCGCATCCGCTACGACGTCGGCCTGACGATCCTCAGCCTCGCGGTGGCCGTCGTCGTGGTCGGTCTCGGGGTGTTCGCCGTCGGATACCGCGGCGCGGGGACGACGACCCTGCTCGTCGCCGGCACCTTCACCGGCCTCGGGGTCGCCGGCATGCACTACATAGGCATGGCCGCCATCCGGCTCAACGGCAGCCTGCGGTACGACGTCCCCACCGTCGCGCTCTCCGTCGTGATCGCCCTCGTCGCCGCCACCGCCGCGCTCTGGGCGGCGGTGGCGATCCGCGGCTTCCTCACCAGCCTGGGCGCGAGCCTCGTCATGGGCGTCGCCGTGTCCGGCATGCACTACACGGGCATGGCGGCCGTCAGTGTCCACCTGCACGGCGCGTCCGGCGGACCGGGGGCGGGCGGATCCGCCCACTCGCTCCTGCTGCCGATGCTCACCGGACCGGTCCTGTTCCTGCTGCTGGCCGGCGTGGTCGTGATGTTCGACCCGATGCTCGTCCTCGGGGAAGGCGACTGGAACCGGACCACGGCCCGCCGCCGGGCACCCGGCCGGCAGCAGGACCCGCCCGCCTGGTCCGGCTCGGCGTTCGAGCCACCGCCGAGGACGGGCCGCCGCGGGTACGAACCGGGGGCGCCCACTCGACGCAACGGGTGAGCCGGGCCGCCCATCAAGGGCACCGGTTCAGCCCAGGCGGGGGATCTCGATCGCCGGGCAGCGGTCCATGACCATGTCGAGGCCGGCCGCGCGGGTGCGCTCGTAGGCGGCCTCGTCGATCACACCGAGCTGGTACCAGACGGCCTTGGCGCCGATGGCGACGGCCTCGTCGGCGACGGAGCCCGCCAGGTCGCTGTTGACGAACACGTCGACGACGTCGACCGCGAAGGGGATGTCCTCCAGTGAGGCGTACCCCTGCTCCCCGTGGACCGTCTCGGCCTTCGGGTGGACCGGGACGACGCGCTTGCCGTAGCGCTTGAGCACGGCCGCGACGCCGTACGCGGCACGCCCTTCGTTCGACGACAGGCCCACGACGGCCCAGGTGTCGCCGAGTTCGGTGAGGATCTTGCGGACCGTTGCCGGATCGCCGTACACGGTGGGCCTCCTGGAATGCGGACACTGATGCTGACGCGGGTGCGGTCTGCTGCGCGGCACAACAGCGGATGCCGTCCGGTGATTCCCGGCGACACCGGGGAACGCGCCGAAGCCGCGGCGCACGCCGAGGGGCCGGCCGGCGGGCCGCCGTCACGCCCGACGGCTCCGGCGGGCGGCCGCACGCGCGTTTCCTCGGTACCGTGCGCCGCCCCGTGCCCCACGTCTCCGCGAACGCGTGTCCGCAATGATGTCCGCCTCCCTGCGCACGGCCCCTCGCCCGCCTACGCTCAGCCCGTGCTGCGTATCACCGACGCCCGAACCGGCGACTCCGTCACCGCCACCCCCGCCCGCCGGGGCCTGACCCGCGTCCAGGCCCATGTGCCGCGCCCCGACACCACCGGCCTGCGGGTCCTCCTGATCGCCGATGTCCTCGTCCGGGCCCTGGAGATCGGCGGGACCCCCGTCTGGACCGTCCTGACCGGCACGGAGCGACGCGCGGAACTCCGGGCCCGGGCCGCCGCCCTCGGCATCCGGCCCTTCGAGGACGAAGGGGACAGCGGCCCTGGCCTCGGCGAGGCCCAGGTGCTGCATGTACTGGGCCGTGCGGATGCGCGGCCGGCGACGGACGACCCGTCGAGCGGCGAGGTGACGAGCGGCGACGTGACGGGCGACGAGGCGGCGGGCGGTGGGGTGACCGGCGGCCTGCGCCTTGAGGTCGCCCCCGCCGGCCTCGACAGCGGCGTCGCCGAGGACGACCAGAGCGCCACCGCCCTGCGCCTCGCACTGCTCGCACGCCCCCGCGGCGAGACCCTGCGGCTGGGCGCGGCCGACCTCGCGGCGGCCGAGGACCAGTTGGCACGCTGGCGGGGCGCCGTCGCCACCTGGGCCACCCGGCCCTCCGGTCCCATCCCCGATCCCGTACGGGACCAGCTCCGCGCCGCCTGGGAGGACGACCTGGACGTGCCCGCCGTACTCGGCGTGCTGCGGAAGGTGGAGACGTCGGGGACCGTCCCGGACGGGGCCCGCTTCGAGACGTACGCCTACGCGGACCGGCTCCTCGGTCTCGAACTGACCCGGGACATCGGCCGCGGGGTCCCGGCGTGATCGCGCGCGCCGGACGGGGCCCGCTGCGCCGGCTCGTGGTGCTGCGGCACGCCAAGTCCGCCTGGCCGGACGGTGTCCCCGACCACGAGCGGCCGCTCGCACCGCGCGGCCGCCGGGACGCCCCGGCCGCCGGATGCGCCCTCGCCGCGGCCGACTGCCTGCCGGACCACGCGCTCTGCTCCACCGCCGTACGCGCCCGGCAGACCTGGGAACTGGCGGCGGCCGAATGGGGCACACCTCCTCCGGTACGCCAGGACGCACGGCTGTACGCGGCGGACGTGCCCACGTTGCTCGAAGCGACGCGCGAGGCTCCCGCCGAGGCCGAGACCCTGCTGCTGATCGGCCACAACCCGGGCCTGGAAGAGCTGGTCCTCACGCTCGCCGGGGACAGCCTCGACGACGCGCTGGACGACGTCCGCACGAAGTTCCCCACCTCGGCCGTCGCGATCCTCGCCTGGCACGGCAGCAGCTGGGCCTCCCTCGGCCCGGGCACCGCGCTGCTCACGGACATGATCGTGCCGCGCGGCAAGAAGCAGCACGACGGGCGATGACCGGTCCGCGCGGGACCAACCGGGGCGCCGTGCGGCTCCGGCGGCCGGTGGTCGCACGCGCGCGTACGGCACGCATACGCTGGCCCGATGCAGGACGAGTACCGCACCGTGGCCCGCGCAGGCGTCCATGAGACCGAGGTCAACCGCTCACGCTTCCGCTGCGCGCTGGCGCCGGCCGCCACCGAGCGGGAGGCCCAGGACTTCGTCGCGGCCGTCCGCAAGGAGCACGCGGACGCGACACACAACTGCTTCGCGTACGTCATCGGCGCCGACGCCGCCGTCCAGCGGGCGAGCGACGACGGTGAACCGGGCGGCACCGCGGGCGTCCCGATGCTCCAGATGCTGCTGCGCCGCGACATGCGGTACGTCGTCGCCGTCGTCACCCGCTACTACGGAGGCGTGAAACTCGGCGCGGGCGGACTCATCCGGGCCTACGGAGGCGCGGTCGGAGAGGCCCTGGACACCCTCGGCACGCTCACGCGCAGACGCTTCCGCCTCGCGACCGTGACCGTCGACCACCAGCGGGCGGGCAAGCTGCAGAACGACCTGAGGTCGACCGGCCGCGAGGTACGTGACGTGCGCTACGGAGAAGCCGTCACCATCGAGATCGGCCTGCCGGACGCCGACGTGGCGGCGTTCCGCGACTGGCTGGCCGACAGCACGGCGGGGACAGCGGGGTTCGAACCGGGCGGAGAGGCGTACGGGGACGCTTAGGCGTACGGGGATGCATAGGCCGCGGATCGGGCCGATACGGGAGTAGCCGCCCGTGATGTCCGACCCGGCCGTTAGTCTCGGGGATCATGAGGCTGCTGCACACTTCCGACTGGCATCTGGGCCGGGCGTTCCACCGGGTGAACATGCTCGGTGCCCAGGCCGAGTTCATCGGTCACCTCGTCACGACCGTGCGCGAGCGCGACGTGGACGCGGTGGTCGTGTCGGGGGACGTGTACGACCGGGCCGTGCCCCCGCTGGCCGCGGTCGAGCTCTTCGACGACGTGCTGCACCGCCTCGCCGGCCTCGGCGTCCCCACCGTGATGATCTCCGGCAACCACGACTCGGCGCGCCGGCTCGGCGTCGGCGCCGGGCTCATCGGCCGCGCGGGCATCCATCTGCGGACCGAGCCCGCGGCCTGCGGCACACCGGTGCTGCTGGCGGACCCCTTCGGGGACGTCGCCTTCTACGGACTGCCGTATCTTGAACCGGCCCTGGTGAAGGACGAGCTCGGTGTGGAGAAGGCGAACCACGAGAGCGTGCTCACGGCCGCCATGGACCGGGTGCGGGCCGACCTCGCCACCCGGGCGCGGGGCACCCGCTCCGTCGTCCTCGCCCACGCCTTCGTCACGGGCGGCGAAGCCAGCGACAGCGAGCGGGACATCACGGTGGGCGGGGTCGCCGCCGTCCCCGCCGGTGTCTTCGACGGCGTCGACTACGCGGCGCTCGGCCATCTCCACGGCAGCCAGACGATCACCGCGCGCGTGCGGTACTCGGGATCACCACTGCCGTACTCCTTCTCGGAGGCCGACCACCGCAAGAGCATGTGGCTGGTCGACCTGGGAGCCGACGGCGGCGTGGCGGCCGAGCGCGTCGACTGCCCCGTACCGCGCCCCCTGGCCCGGATCCGGGGTGAGTTGGCGGACCTGCTCGCCGACCCGGAGCTGGCGCGCCACGAGGAGGCGTGGGTCGAGGCGACCCTCACCGACCCGGTGCGCCCAGCCGACCCCATGGCGCGGCTGACCGAACGGTTCCCGCACACGCTCAGCCTGGTCTTCGATCCGCAGCGGACACCCGACGACCCCGACGTGTCGTACGCACGGCGGCTCGCGGGCCGCAGCGACCGGCAGATCGCGGAGGACTTCGTGGCCCATGTCCGCGGCGCGGGCCCCGACGAGCGCGAACAGGCCGTCCTCCAGGACGCGTTCGACACCGTCCGCACCGACGACACCGTCCACGAGGTCGCCCGATGAGGCTGCACCGGCTGCACATCACCGCCTTCGGACCGTTCGGCGGCGCCCAGGAGGTCGACTTCGACGACCTGTCCGCCGCCGGGCTCTTCCTGCTGCACGGGCCGACCGGCGCTGGCAAGACCTCCGTCCTGGACGCCGTCTGCTTCGCGCTGTACGGCTCCGTGCCGGGCGCGCGGCAGGGCGGTTCGCTGCGCAGCGACCACGCGCTCGCCTCGACCCGCACCGAGGTGACGCTGGAACTCACCGTGGCCGGGCGCCGTCTGGAGGTCACCAGGCAGCCGCCCTTCGAGCGCCCCAAGAGGCGCGGCACCGGCACCACGACGGAGAAGGCCCAGAGCTGGCTGCGCGAGTACCACGCGCCGGCCGGCTCCTGGAAGGACCTCAGCCGCTCCCACCAGGAGATCGGCGAGGAGATCACTCAGCTCCTCGGCATGAGCCGCGAGCAGTTCTGCCAGGTCGTCCTGTTGCCCCAGGGGGACTTCGCCCGTTTCCTGCGGGCCGATGCCGAGGCCCGCGGCCGGCTCCTCGGCCGCCTCTTCGACACCCGGCGCTTCGCCGCCGTCGAACAGCGCTTGGCCGAGCGCAGGCGTACGGCCGAGACGCGGGTGCGCGCCGGGGACGCCGAGTTGCTCGCCGACGCCCACCGGATGCAGCAGGCGGCCGGTGACCTGGTCGAACTGCCGCTGCCCGACCTGACGCCCGGCGATCCGGGGCTCGCCGAGGCCGTACTGGAGTGGGCGGCGATCGCCCGGAGCACCGCTCGCGAGAGATTCACGATCGCCCACTGCGCCCAGGCGGCCACCGAGTCGGCGCAGGCCGCCACGGACCGCGTACTGGAGGACGTACGCGAGGTGGCGCGGCTGCAGCGCCGGTTCGCGGAGGCGCGGGAGCGGGCCGCGCGGCTGGAGGAGCGCTCCGGGGCCCACCGGGAGGCGCAGGCACGCATGGAGCGTGGCAGGAAGGCGGAGGCGGTGGCGCCCGCGCTCGCACTGCGGGAGGCGACCGAGGCCGAGCACCGGCGGGCCGCCGACGCCGAGGCCCGCGCGCGTGCCCTCCTTCCCGACGCGTTCACCGACGCCGGGGCCACCGGCCTCGCGGCCGCCGCGCGCAAGGCCGCCGAGGAACTGGGCGGACTGGAGTCGGCCCGCCGCGGCGAGCAGCGCCTCGCCGAACTCGCCGCAGAGCAGCAGACCCTGGACCGTCAGGAGCGCGCCGACGAGGACGTGCTGCAGGACGCCGGACAGTGGCTCGCCGACTGGGAGACGACGAGGGCCGGCCTGCAGGCCCGTATCGAGTCGGCCCAGGAGGCCGCCACCCGCGCCGAACAGCTCTCCGTGCAGCGCGACCCCGCACAGTCACGGCTGACGGCCGCCCGGCTGCGCGACCAGCTCGCCGGGGACACCGAGGAGGCCCACGCGCGCGTGCTCGCCGCCCGCGAGCGGGCGACGGACGCCCGCGCCCACTGGCTGGACCTCAAGGAACAGCGCCTCAAGGGCATCGCCGCGGAACTCGCCGCGGGCCTCACGGACGGCGCGCCCTGCGCCGTCTGCGGGGCCACCGAACACCCCGCTCCCGCCCGGAAGGTCGACGGGCACGTCGACCAGCGGGCCGAGGACGCCGCGCTCGCCGCCTACCAGCACGCCGACGACCGCCGTGCCGAGGAGGAGCGGCGGCTCGGGGTGGCCCGCGAGGCGCTGGCCGCCGCGACCGCCGAGGCGGGCGACACCCCCACCGGCCGGCTCGCCGAGCAGGCCGGCGAACTGGAGCGGCGGCACGCCGAGGCACGGGCCGTCGCCTCGGGCCTGCACGCGGCCGGCGAGGAGCTCCGGCAGGCCGAGCACGAGCACCGGCGCCGCCTCACCGCCCACCAGGAAGCCGCCGTGCGCGGCGCGTCACGGACCGCGCGCAAGGATGCCCTCGCCCGGGAGACGGCCGCCCTGGAAGGGCAGCTGACCCGGGCGAGAGGCTCGGCGGGCAGCGTGGCCGAGCGGGCCGCCCAGTTGGAGCGGCGGGTCTCGACGCTCACGGAGGCCGCGGACGCCGCCCGCGTCGCGGCGGACACCGCGCAGCGCCTCAAGGACGCCGACGCGCGCCTCGCCGACGCGGCCTTCCGCGCCGGGTTCGACACGCCGCAGGCCGCCGCGTCGGCCCTCCTCGACGACGCCGCCCACCGGGAGCTGCAACGACGGCTCGACGCCTGGCAGCAGGAGGAGGCGACGGTCCGCGCCGTGCTCGCGGAGGCCGAGACGGCCGCCGCCGCGCACCGCCCGCCCGCCGACCTGCGGGCGGCCGAACAGGCCGCCGCCGTGGCCGTCCGGCGGGTCCGCGAGGCGGCCTCCGCCCGCGACGCGGCCCGCCGCCGCTGCACGGAGCTCGACCGGCTGACCCACCGGGCCGCCGCGTCGGTCCGCCGGCTGGGCCCGCTGCGCGAGGAGTACGACCGCGTGGCCCGCCTCGCGACGCTCACGGCCGGCACCTCCGCGGACAACGAACGCCGGATGCGCCTGGAGTCGTACGTCCTCGCCGCCCGCCTGGAGCAGGTCGCGGCGGCCGCCACGGCCCGGCTGCAGCGCATGTCCGCCGGGCGGTACACGCTCGTCCACTCCGACGACCGGGCCGGCCGCGGCCGCAGCGGGCTCGGCCTGCACGTCGTCGACGCCTGGACCGGGCGTGAGCGCGACACGGCGACCCTCTCCGGCGGCGAGACCTTCTTCGCCTCCCTCGCGCTCGCGCTGGGTCTCGCGGACGTGGTCACCGACGAGGCGGGAGGTATACGCCTCGACACGCTCTTCATCGACGAGGGCTTCGGCAGCCTCGACGACCAGACGCTCGACGAGGTCCTCGACGTACTGGACTCGCTCCGGGAGCGGGACCGCAGCGTCGGCATCGTCAGCCATGTCGCCGACCTGCGCCGCCGGATCCACGCGCAGCTCGAGGTCGTCAAGGGGCGGTCGGGGTCGGTTCTCCGGCAGACGGGCGGCGGCTGACCGGCGGCAACCGGCGGCAACCGGTGGCGAGGGGCGACGACGACGTCCGCGGCCGTCCGCGGCCGGGTTCGAGCGGCCGACGGGACTGTTGAACTGCGAGCGGCCGACAGGGTGGTGGGCTTCAGCGGCCGACAGGGCGGCGGGGCAAGGGGGACGAGTACACGACGCTCGTCGTCACCGAGCCGAGCGTGCCGATCCTCCCCGACACCTCCTCCAGGTGGCTCATCGACCGGGTCGCCACCTTGATCACGAAGCAGTCGTCGCCGGTGACGTGGTGCGCCTCCAGGATCTCCGGCGTGGCGGCCACCAGGTCGTGGAACGGCTTGTAGTTGCCGTTCGGGTACCGCAGCCGTACGAAGGCGAGGATCGGCAGGCCGAGGCTCTCCGGGTCCACGACCGCCGCGTACCCCTGGATGACACCCGCCTCCTCCAGCCGGCGCACCCGCTCGGTGACCGCGCTCGCGGACATGGAGACGGCACGGGCCAGCTCGGCGAAACTGGCCCGGCCCTCACGCTGGAGGACCTCGAGAATGCGCCAGTCGGTGGCGTCCGGGGAATACGCGGTCATGAGGGAGAGATAGCAGGGAAAGCCACGGCCGATCAAGCCCGAGGCCGGGGATCGTTCCTTCAAGGGCGCAGATCAGCGGCCGTAGGTTCAGGGCATGGAAAACAGCACTGTCGCCCGCAACGCCGTACTGCGCGTCCCCCCGGCCCCGCCCGCCGTGGCCGCCGCCCACTTCGCGGCGAGCCTCGCCTTCCACGCCGACGTCTCCGACGTCGCCGCCGCACTGGCCGCCGACGACCACCCCGGCTTCGTCGTCGTCGACTCCCGCTCCACGGAGTCCTGGGACCAGGGGCATGTGCCCGGCGCCGTCCATCTGCCCACCGCGCTCGTCCCCGCGGAGGCCGGCCGACTCCTCGACAGGGCGGTGCCGGTGGTCACCTACTGCTGGGGTCCGGGCTGCGACGGCGCCACCCGGTCGGCCCTCGCGCTCACCGAACTCGGGTACCAGGTCAAGGAGATGCTCGGCGGCTTCGAGTACTGGGTGCGCGAGGGCTTCGAGTTCGAGACCTGGGAGGGGCGGGAGCGGCGTGCCGCCGACCCGTTGACGGCGCCGGCCGGCGCGGCGGACTGCGGCTGCTGACCGCTGTGGACCGGCGCAGGGCCGTACGGACTCAGTCGCGTATCGGCCGGCGGCCGGGCAGAGGAATCGTCGATCGGGGTCCGTGCGGGCGTGTAGCTTCTGCCCCATGGTGAGTTACGCGGACCCCGGTCCGGTCCAGTCGGTCGCATGGGTCGAGTCGGGCGGTGGACCGCTCATAGCGATACCGGAAGTGGTGCTGCCGTTCTGGACGGGGGCCGACGGCGACGAACTGGCCTCCGACTACGACAGGGCGTGTGAGGTGGAGGGCCCCGTCGGCCTGCTGCCCGTCGGCAACGCCACGGCCCTCGTCCTCGGCGACGAACCGGCCGCCACCGCGTACCTGCCCGAACACGGCACGCTCGTACGGTGGTTCGCGGGCGACTCCGAGCGGGAACTGCTGACCGGGGTGCCCGCCGCCCTCGACACCGCGGTCTGGGGACACGAGGTGCACTGGCAGGTTCCCGGCACCGTGGTGCTGTTCGACGCGGCCTGGCCGGGGGAAGGGTCCGCACGGACGGGCCACCTGAGCATCCCCCTCGCACCGGGCCGGTACGCGGTCCGCGCGGCGCACGCCGAACCGGGCCCGGAGACCTGGATCGGGCTCGTCCGGCTGCGGCGGCTGGAGGGCGGGCCCACCGGCGGGGTCTGACGCCGAAAATGGCGTGCGGGGGACCAGGAGCGCCGCCCATCATGGTGCGCCATGCCCTCTCATCCCCTTTCACCCGGCACCGAAGACCTGCGCCGCGACGCGCTGCCGTTGCGCGGGCGTACCGCCCTCGTCACCGGGGCCGGCCGGCGCGCCGGCATCGGCCACGCCGTCGCCCGGCGCCTGGCCGCGTACGGAGCCAGTGTCTACGTGCACCATCACGTGCCGCACGACGCCGCGATGCCCTGGGGCGCGGACCGCGTCGAAGAGGTCGTCGCCGGAGTGCGCGAGGCACTCGGCGACCCCGCGGCGCGAGTCGCCGACGGGCCGGGCGACCTCTCCGCACCGGGCGCCCCGGCCGAACTGATCGCCACGGCGGCGGACGCGCTCGGGGGGCGGCTCGACATCCTCGTCGCCAATCACGCCCTCAGCGGTTCGGACGGGTCGCTGGACGCGATCGACGCGGCGATGCTGGACGCGCACTGGGCCGTCGACACCCGGTCGGTGATCCTGCTCGTCCAGGCATATGCCCGGCAGCGGGCCGCGCTGCCACCGCGTACGCCGGGCGGGCGCGTCGTGATGATGACCTCGGGCCAGGACATGGCGGGCGGCATGCCCGGCGAGATCGCGTACGCCCTGCAGAAGGGCGCCCTCGCCTCGGTCACCCGGTCCCTCGCGAGCACGCTCGCCGAGTACGCCGTCACTGTGAACACCGTCAATCCCGGCCCGGTCGACACCGGTTACCTGACCGGGGAGGCGCACCGGACGGTGGCGGCGATGTTCCCGGCCGGGCGCTGGGGGAGGCCGGACGATCCCGCGCGGCTCATCGCCTGGCTCGCGACGGACGAGGCAGAGTGGATCACCGGGCAGGTCATCGACTCGGAGGGCGGCTTCAGACGCTGAGGCGGCCGGTCCCGCGCGAGGCCGGTCCGGACGAGGTGGGTCCTGCTTGCGGCCGGGCCCCGCGCGGAGCCCGGCCACGATGGGGCCGTCAGAGCCGGGACAGCTCGTCCACCAGGTCGTCGAGGCCCAGCGAACCCTGGGACAGCGCCGCCATGTGCCACGCCTTCGCGTCGAAGGCGTCGCCGTGCCGCTCGCGGGCCTTCTCCCGGCCCAGCAGCCAGGCGCGCTCGCCGAGCTTGTAGCCGATGGCCTGGCCGGGGATGGACAGGTAGCGGGTCAGCTCGCTCTCCACGAAGTCCGCGGGACGGCTGCTGTGCGCGCCGAAGAACTCCTGGGCCAGGTCCGGGGTCCACCGCTCGCCCGGGTGGAAGGGCGAGTCCGCGGGGATCTCCAGCTCCAGGTGCATGCCGATGTCGACGATGACGCGGGCCGCGCGCATCATCTGCGCGTCCAGGTATCCGAGCCGCTCCTCGGCGTCCTTGAGGTAGCCGAGTTCGTCCATGAGGCGCTCCGCGTACAGGGCCCAGCCCTCGCAGTTGGCGCTGACGCCGCCGATGGTCGCCTGGTAGCGGGAGAGGTCCTCGGCGACGTGGACCCACTGGGCGAGCTGGAGGTGATGGCCGGGGACGCCCTCGTGGTACCAGGTCGACACCAGGTCGTACACCGGGAAGCGGGTCTGTCCCATCGTCGGCAGCCACGTACGGCCGGGACGGGAGAAGTCCTCCGACGGAGCCGAGTAGTACGGGGCCGCGGCACCGCCGGGCGGGGCGATGCGGGACTCCACCTTCCGTACGCGTTCGGCGAGGTCGAAGTGGGTGCCGTCGAGCTCCTCGATCGCCCGGTCCATCAGGCCCTGCAGCCACTCGCGGACCTCGTCGACGCCCTCGATGTGCCTGCCGTGCTCGTCGAGGTGGGCGAGTGCCACCCACGGGGTCGCGGCGCCGGGCAGGACCTTCTCGGCCTCCTTCCTCATCTCGGCGAGCAGCCGGTGGTACTCGGCCCAGCCGTACGCGTACGCCTCGTCCAGGTCGAGGTCCGTGCCGTTGAAGTAGCGTGACCAGCGCGCGTACCGCTCGCGGCCCACCGTGTCCGGGGCGCCCTCGATCGCGGGCGCGTACACGTCACGCATCCAGTCGCGCAGCGCGACGACGGCGACGGTCGCCGCCCGGGCGGCCTCGTCGAGTTCCGCGCGCAGGGCGTCGGGTCCCGCCGACGCGAAGTCCTCGAACCAGCCGCGGCCCGAACCGTCCGTGTCCGACCAGTCGGTGAGCTGCCCGACGAAGGTCGCGGTGGGGCGGGGGCCCGCGTACAGCTTGCGCTCCAGACCCAGGGACAGGCAGGCGCGGTAGCCGTCCAGGGCCGTCGGCACCGCGCGCAGCCGCTCGGCGATCGCGGCCCAGTCCTCGTCCGTGTCCGTCGGCGTCACGGTGAACACCTCGCGCACCGCGTGCACGGCCGTCTCCATGTTGCCGACGGACCGCAGGCCCTCCTCGGCGTCGTGCACGGCGAGTTCGGCGGTGAGGCGCTCGCGCAGCAGACGGGCGCAGCGGCGCTCGATGTCACGGTCCGCGCCCGGTTGCCGCTCCGCCTCGTCGAGCCGGGCGAGCGTCGTCCGCGCCAGCCGCGCGAGCGCCTCCTGGCCCGCGGGCGAGGTGTCGGGCAGCCTGCTGGAACTCTCCTTCACACCGAGGTACGTACCGGTCACCGGGTCGAGGGCGACGAGTTCGTCGACGTAGGTGTCGGCGACCTCTCGGGGCAGCGGGTTCTTCGTCTGTGACATGCGGCCATCCTCGTACGGGGACGGGCCCCACGTCAGCCCGGTTTCACGGGTTCTGTGCCGCATCGGCCCGATGTCGCCGAGGTCAGCCGGGTGTCGCCGACGGCGTGCCGTTCTGTGCGGCGGGCGGCAGCAGGGGTCCGCAGTCCCACTGCTGGAAGATCAGCCGGGTCTCGACGCGGGCCACCTCGCGGTGCGCGGTGAACTCGTCCAGGACCAGCCGCTGCAGGTCCGTCATGTCGGCGACCGCGACATGCACCAGATAGTCGTCGGGCCCGGTGAGATGGAAGACGGTACGGGACTCCGGCAGCGCCCTGATCCGCTCCACGAACGGCCCGACCAGTTCCCGCCGGTGCGGCCTGACCTGCACGGACAGCAGGGCTTCCAGTCCGCGGCCCAGCTTGGCGGGATCGAGCCGCAGCTGATGGCCGAGGATCACGCCGGACCGGCGCAGCCGGGTCACCCGGTCCAGGCAGGTCGAGGGCGCGACACCGACCTGCGCGGCGAGATCCCGGTAGGTGGTCCGGGCGTCGTTCTGCAACAGGCGCAGAAGGTGCAGGTCCACCGGGTCCAGTACGACGGATTCCGATATCTGCCGAACGTAGCACGGGTTTGTGTCCCCTTACCCCGCTTGTTGTTCAGGATGCTGCCCATGGACATCGGGAGCATCGACATACGCGACGCGGGTGACGGCACGACGAACGGCGGCGCGCCGACGGCCTGTTCGGCGGGGGCCGGTGTGCGGGCCCTGGACACCGAGGCGGTGCACGCCGGGCGGGACGACCTCGCCCGGCAGGGCCTGCACGCCCCGCCGATCGATCTCTCGACCACCTACCCGTCGTACGACAGCCGCGGCGAGGCGGCCCGTATCGACGCGTTCGCCACCGACGGGGCCGAGCCGGACGGGCCGCCGGTCTACGGCAGGCTGGGCAACCCGACCGTCGCTCGCTTCGAGACGGCCCTCGCGCGGCTGGAGGGCACACAGAGCGCTGTCGCCTTCGCGAGCGGCATGGCCGCGCTGAGCGCGGTGCTCCTCGTGCGGAACGCCATGGGGCTGCGCCACGTGGTGGCCGTGCGGCCCCTGTACGGCTGCAGCGATCACCTGCTGACGGCCGGGTTGCTCGGCTCCGAGGTGACCTGGGTGGACCCCGCCGGCATCGCCGACGCCCTGCGGCCGGACACCGGTCTCGTCCTGGTGGAGTCGCCGGCCAATCCGACGCTCGCCGAACTCGATCTGCGGGCGATCGCCCACTCCTGCGGGAGCGTTCCACTGGTCGCCGACAACACCTTCGCCACCCCGGTGCTGCAACGGCCCGCCGAACACGGGGCGCGGCTCGTGCTGCACAGCGCCACCAAGTACCTGGGCGGGCACGGTGACGTGATGGCCGGTGTCGTGGCGTGCGACGAGGAGTTCGCCGGGCGGCTGCGGCAGGTCCGGTTCGCCACGGGAGGCGTGCTGCATCCGCTCGCCGGCTATCTGCTGCTGCGCGGTCTGTCGACGCTGCCCGTACGGGTGCGCGCCGCCTCCGCGACCGCCGCGGAACTGGCCCGGCGGCTCGCCGCCGACCCGCGCGTGGGGCGTGTCCACTATCCGCGGCTCGGCGGCGCCATGATCGCCTTCGAGGTCCACGGGGACCCGCACGAGGTGATCGCCGGGGTACGGCTGGTCACTCCTGCGGTGAGCCTCGGCAGTGTCGACACGTTGATCCAGCATCCCGCCTCGATCAGCCACCGCGTCGTGGACGCCGAGGACCGGCGGGGGAGCGGGGTGAGTGACTGGCTCCTGCGGCTGTCCGTGGGGCTGGAGGACGTGGAGGACCTCTGGCGCGATCTGGACACGGCCCTGGGGGCGCGGCGGGAGACCGGCCTGGTGCGGGAGGCCGCGGCGCGACGGTAGGGAGCGCGCCACGCTTGCGGCGCGGCGCCCGAAACATCTGTGCGGGCAGACCCGGTACGACCACCGGACCTGCCCGCACGGAAGGGGCGCGGAGCGGTTCCCTCAGTCGCGCACGGAGTGCTCGGGCCCGGTGGCGCCGGCGTACGGCAGTCCGGCGTCCGGCAGTCCGGCGTCCGGCGGTGCCGTGTCCAGGCGGGCCGTGATGACCAGGGTGCCCTCCTCGATCTGGTAGTCGAGGGGCAGGTCGAGGCCGCGCATCGCGGCGACCATCCCGGTGTTGGACGACTGCGTGACGGCGTACACGCTCGCGCAGCCGGCTTCCACGGCCATCGCCACCAGGCGGCCGATCAGCTCGCCGCCGATACCGCGCCGCTGCCAGTCGTCCTCAACGAGCAGCGCGATCTCCGTCTCGTCGCCGTCCCAGAGGAGGTGCCCGAGCCCGACGACGCGCCCCGACGTGGTCTGTACGGCGAGCGTGCGCCCGAAGTGCGGGCTGAGCAGGTGCTTGAGGTACTTGTCCGCGTCGCCGACGGGTCCGTGGTAACGCATGCTCAGCGTCCGCTGCGAGCACCGCTCGTGCATGGCCTTCGCGGCTTCGAGGTCCCCGGCGTCGGCGCGGCGCACGGTGATGTCGTTGCCCTGCGGCAGGGTCAGCACGTCCTGGCCGCGCGGTACCCGGGGGCCGAGCCGGGCGTCCAGCTCGACCAGCGCGCGGGCCCGGGCGAACTCGGTGGGGGTGAACGGCAGATAGGGCCGCTCCACGGTGATCACTCCGCCTTCCGGCGCGCGCAGCCGCATCACCGTCTCCTCCAGCGCCCCTTCGACGGGCGCCCCCTCGTCCGGCCGGTGCCCGCGCACCGACGTGGCGGGCAGCGACCGGATCGTGCACCGCCCGAGCAACTGCCGCAGGGCGAGGGGAAGTTCCGCCGCGTCCAGTGCGGTGCGGGTCGCGAGGCCCAGCACCCGTGTGGGCGCGTCCACCAGATCGTGGGTGTCGGCCCGCTCGATCCACGTCCCGGAGCCGCCCGACAGCGACACCGCACGGGTGATCTCGGCCCCCTCCACCGGGGCGGGAGCGCGCAGCAGGAACTCGTCCACGGTGCCCTCGGCCAGCGGATGTGTCTGCAGGCTGAGGATGTCGACCCGCAGTCCCGCCAGCGCCGTGCACAGCGAGGCCAGCGAACCGGGCTCGTCCCGCACGGTGGTCCGCATCCGCCACAGCACCGTCCCCCCGGCCGTGGCACCGCCATCGGCCTGCGTCGCGCCGGTGTCCTGCCCGGCCGCCCCGGCCGCCCGCCCGGATGCGCCCGGCCGGGCGCCGGTATCACCCGCCGGAGGGGCGTGACCGTGGCGTCGTGACCACCAGGTGTGGAAGCCCGCCGTGGCGATCAGTGCGACCGCCGGGATCGCAAGCAGGGCGGGGGCGCCGGGGTCGTACCCGACCAGGTTCGCGACGGCGTCCGCGACCGCCACCGCCGTGAGCAGGGCGGCCAGTTCGACGAGGTGGCGGCGCCGGTGGCTGACCGGGCGGCCGTTCTTCGCGCGTGTCACATCAGACATGTCCGGAGTCATGCAGCCACTGTGGAGTACGGGTGTTGCGTGATCGCGAACGCTTTGTGACTGATCGGTTAAGTGTGCATCTGTCTTTTTTGTTGCATTTTTTACGACTCTCTGTCCTCGTTCGACAGGTCCTCCGCCCGGGTCAGGCAGCCACCCCCTGCTCCAGCGTGGCACGCAGCCGACGGGCCTGCGTCACCAGCCGGGACGCACCGCGCCGCTCCGCCGCCTGCGCGAGATGCGCCATGCCGCCACGCGCTCCGGTTCGTTCGGCACACTCGGCGGCCACCGCCAGCAGTTCACCGAAGCCGCGGGCGGGCGGGGCCTGGCCGTCCGTCGCGAGGCCCGCGAGCAGCACGGGCAGCGCGGTCCGCAGGACGGACCAGACGGTGCCGTACGCGCCGGTCGTCGCCGCGGTGTGCAGGGACTCGGCGAGCCGCAGCGGCTTCACCGCTCCCCGCCGCACCAACTGGCCCAGATCCCTGCCAAGACCCTCGGCGTCCACCTGCCCGCGCGCGGCGAGTATCAGCAGGGCGTCCACCGCGCTGAGCCGGTCCTCCGCATGACGCGCGCCCAGCCCGTACGCCACACACAGGTGCACCGCCTCACCTGCTTCGCCGTCCGCCTCGGCGAGCAGCGGCAGGACCGAGGCGACGGCCCTGATCTCCTCCACCGCCACCGTGGACAGCTCGCGCAGCAGCCGCGCGGCCACCAGCTCCCGCCGCCCGGGCAGCACGGCCAGCCAGTGCGGCCGCTCGGGCTGGTTCCAGTAGTGCCGGCAGTACGAGGTCGCCCCGGAGACGCTCACGGGCCGGCCCAGCCCGCGGAACGCCACGGGGAGGTCCTCCGGCAGCCCTGCCGCCTCGCCGATTTCGAGCAGCACGCGCACCCCCGAGGTGCGTCGTCCGGTCGTGGGCGCCGACAGGCCCCCGCTCCTGAGCCAGCGGGCCAGCCGCTCTCCCGCTGCCGTGCCGAGCGCGGCGGCCCGCCCGGCTGCGGCCGCGAGCGCCGCCCGGTCGTCGCGGCGCACCCGGAGCAGTGCCTGGGTGAAGTCGGCTTCCCCGGGCCGGGCGCCGAGCCGGTGGTACTCGCCGAGACGGGCCACCAGCTCGTCCGGCTCCAGGAGGCCCGACGACAGGGTGGGCGTGGCCAGGAGGAAGGGCATGGGGTCGGTCCGCACCCGGTAGGCCGCCTCCCACAGGCGGGCGTCGAAGACGGCGGACAGTGCGCTGTGCACGCAGGGGTCCGTGGTCGGGCCGTGCTGGTGGGCCTTGTGGAGCGTGGCAGTCCGCACCCGGCCCAGCAGGGCGGCGAGAACGACCTCGAGGCCCTGCGGCGTGTCCCGGAAGTACGCGTTCGCCGAGTGGTGGTGCGGACCCTCGTCCATCCACCAGCACCGTGCGGCCACCGGTCCCAGGGCTTCGGCCAGCTGCTCCCGGCCGCGGTACACGTGCCGCACCAGGCCGTCCAGGGTGCGCTCGAACGCCGCCACGTCATCACCGGCGGACGCCAGCAGGACCCCGACCTCCTCGGCCAGTTCGGCCACCGAGTCCGGCGGCGGCGCGAGCCGGGCGGGCTCCGGCACGGGCGGCAGCAGCTCCAGGTACGGCAACGGTGCGAGGTCGTCCGGCTCCAGCCCCAGCGCCGCGACGGCACGCGCTCGCAGCCCTACGCTCAACTGCGCCGCGGCGTCGGCCACTTCGTCCAGCGACCGCGGGTCCACCTGGCCCGCGTACCGCTCCACCAGCCTCAGGGCGCGCTCCTGGACGTCCGTGTCCTCGTGGCCGAAGGCCCGGGCCACCGCGGGCAGCAGCTCGGCCGCGCCGAACGGGGCGCGCCGCAGCGCCTTCCCCAGGAGCACCAGCTGGGCACGCACCAGCTTCTTCTCCGTGCGGAACAGCACGGTGTCGGTCAGCTCCGCGAGCTGACGGGGCGTGAGGTCACCGGTCAGTGCCAGGGAACCCGACACCGCCTGGGCGTACGACGCCACCGTGGAGGCCGCGTGCGAGGCGAGCGCCAGCCAGTCGGCGACGCGCGCCCGCTTCTCGTCCAGGGTCGGTTCGAGTGCCGTCAGCAGCCGCAGGAAGACCCGGCAGTCGGCCGGTACGGTGCCGCGGAGCAGTCGGGCGACACACGCGTCGAGCAGGTCCGTGCGGTCGAGGACGTCTTCCTCGGTGAGCCTCACCAGGGCGTTGATCCAACTGTGGGGGCCGTCACCGAAGAGCCAGTCCAGGCGGCTGCCGATGTCCGGGATCCCGAAGAGCGCGGGGACGAGCGTCGGCGTGTAGGGATCCTGGCGCAGCCGCTGCAGAACCGTGTCGCCGCGCTGCCACAGGCTGGCGATCTGTTCGACCCAGCCGACGACGTAGGTCTCGGTCGTCGGCACCGCGCAACCCGACAGCCGGACCAGCCCCGCCATCAACTCGTAGGGCACCTGCGCGGTCGCCGGGCGGTCCGCGAGCCGCCGCGCGAGATCGCCGAGCCAGGTCTGCTCCCGGTCGCCCAGCACATGCAGCAGCACCGCGGGAGACGCCTGGGACCAGCGCATGTCGGCCGCCGTGAGCCAGGCCGCCGTCCCGGCCGCTCCGGTGTGGCAGGCCGCCCCGGCCGCGTGCAGGGTGGGATACGCCTTGCGGGACGCGGCGTCCCAGGACGCGGCCCGCAACTCCTTGCGCAGCTCCTTGAGAGCGGGCAGGCAGAGCCGGCGCTCGGGATCCGTCATCCCGTCGAGCAGGCCCGCGGCCTCGCCCGTCCGCCCCGCCCGCACGGCCTTCAGCAACGCGTCACTCACCGGCACCGCACCGCTCATCGCGCACCCCCGCCGACCAGAACCCGCGCCGGGCCGGACACCGCGCCGCGGCGGACCATCCGTACCGCCAGGGCGTGCTTGCACGGTCCGCGCCCGCCCCGGTACCTGGCCCACCACAGACAGCTGCAGCTCAGCACCCCCGCGTCGTCGCGCACCCGGTGCGTGTGCCCGTCCTGCGCGGTCACCGTGCCGAGGGCGCCGTCCAGGACCACCGCACCCGCGCCCACCAGGTCCCGGGCGGCCCGCAACCGGGGGTTGTGCCGCTCCACGCGGTCGGCGTCGTAGGGGAGTTCACGATGGAAGTAGGCCGCCTCCGCCGTGTCGTAGCCGACGCGTCCCGAGGTGCCCAGCCGGACGAGGGCCGCTCGCACCCGGTCCGCGGGCAGTCCCGAGGCCGCGGACAGGTCCCCGACGTCGATCCTGGGCTCCCAGGCCAGCAGTACCGCGATCAGCTCCGCGTCCTCGGCCGCCTCGTCGGTGGCCAGCGCGTCGAGCACTCCGCCCTCGCCGGAGAAGCCGCGGGAGACCTCCGGGGACAGCGTCAGGGTGAGCCGCATCCCGGGCAGGACGACCTCCCAGGCACTGGCCGTCGTGGCGTCCCCGGCGAGCGCGGGACCGTACACCCGCAGGGCCGACGCGTGCCGGAGCACCCTCTGGAGAGCGACCAGCCGCTCCGGGCCCGGGAGGCACACGGCTCCGGGCACCGGCCGGGTCGTGGGCCGCAGTGCGCGCCCCGCGGGCACCACCCAGGATGCGCCGCGGGAAGCGCCCCGGGCACCGGAACGGGGGAGCGAACGCAGGAACCGCACGGCCTCGGCCGCGGGCAGTTCGGCGCGCAGATCGAAGCCGGCCGCCGTCACCTGCGCCTCGGCGAACCCCCGCAGCCAGCGGTCCGGCAGGGGCACCTTCTTCTCCACGACCGGCCCGTCCAGGGTGGTCACGGCCATCTCGTCCGGACCGACGCGCAGGTGCAGCGGATCGTCGGAGCCGATTCTCGACAGGGCGTCCCGCAGCGGGTCGTTGACGTCGACGTTCGTCGTGCCGTGTCCGACCTCGCCGCCGTCGAGGCCCGCCGCCAGCACGTCCAGGCGCGCGTACACCCCGCCGCAGCCGGAGAAGGACTCGAAACGCAGCCGGTCGCCGTTGCCCGTGACCACCGGGTCCAGGGACGAGCGCAGCTGCCGCTGGTGGTAGCGCGCACCCGCCACGTCGGCGACCGCCAGCAGCCCCGCCGACGCGATCTGAGGGGACGTCAGGAAACCGGCGAAGAAGCGCGGATGGTCCTCGACACCGCGAGGTGTCGTCCCCCGCGAGGTCTCGAGTCCCAGGCGGTTTCCGCCCGCTGCGGACTCCAGCGTGGAGGGTCGGGTGTAGGCCACGGCCTGCAGGGATCGCGTCATGGAAAAACCGTAGAGGCGACCACTGACAATCGCCCTGACCTGCGAAGACGTGAGACGCCGCCTGGCTTTGGCAACCCGACGTGCCGCGTACCGGGGGATGACGCCGGTACGCGGCACGGGGTACGAGATTACGGGAGCAGGAGCCCCTCACGCGGCCGGGTACGGGCTACTGCCCCACGCGTCCCGGCTGCAGCACCTTCGTGAAGAGCACCGCCCCGCCGGTCGCCCGCAGGCGGACCGTCAGTTCGCCGCTGCCGCCGTCGATGTCGACCTCGCCGAAGTACTGCGGCGACTCCATCGGTGACACGTTCGCCGTCGTGGGTGCCTTGACGAAGACCCGGTCCGGACCGAACGTGCCGTCCAGCGCGTTCGCCGGGAAACCGCCCGCGGCGAGCGGACCGGAGACGAACTCCCAGAACGGCGCGAAGTCCTTGAAGGCCGCGCGCGAGGGGTCGTAGTGCTGCGCCGAGGTGTAGTGCACGTCCGCGGTCAGCCACACCGTGCCGGTGATCCGGCGGTGCTTGACGAAGCGCAGCAGCTCCGCGATCTGCAGCTCGCGTCCCAGCGGCGCGCCCGGGTCGCCCTGCGCGACGGCCTCGATGTCCGTCGCGCCGTCCGGCACGACCAGGCCGAGCGGCATGTCGGAGGCGATCACCTTCCACACCGCGCGCGAGCGGGCCAGTTCCCGCTTCAGCCACGCCAGTTGCTCCGCGCCCAGGATGCCGGTGGTGTCGTCGGTCTGCCGGCCGGAGGAGTTGGCGTTGCGGAACGTGCGCATGTCGAGCACGAACACGTCCAGCAGCGGGCCGTGGCGCACGACCCGGTGGACCCGGCCGTCCCTGCCCGTGGCGGGCAGCGTCGAGATCGGGAAGTACTCGCTGAACGCCTTGCGGGCGCGGGTGGCCAGTGTGTCGACGTCCTTCACGGTGTAGCGGGCGTCGGTCAGGATCTCGCCCGGGTACCAGTTGTTGGTGACCTCGTGGTCGTCCCACTGGGTGATCGTCGGAACCTGCGCGTTGAACCGGCGTACGTTCTCGTCGAGCAGCGAGTAGCGGAAGTTGCCGCGGTACTCGGCGAGGGTCTCCGCGACCTTCGACTTCTCCTCGGTGGTGACGTTCCGCCAGACCCGGCCGTCCGGGAGCGTCACGGTCGGCGACAGGGGGCCGTCCGCGTAGATCGTGTCGCCGCTGCACAGGAAGAAGTCGGGGTTGCGGCGGCGCATCTCCTCGTAGGCGTAGAGGCCGCCGATGTCCGGGTTGATGCCCCAGCCCTGGCCCACGATGTCGCCCGACCAGACGAAGCGGACGTCCTGGCGGCGCTTGGCGGGCGCGGTGCGGAAGGTGCCGATGACGGGCTCGCCGGTGCGGCGGTAGTCGTGGGGGTCGGCCAGCGTCACCCGGTAGTGGATCTGCTCCCCGGAGGGCAGGCCGCGCAGCGGGACCGTACCCGTGAAGTCCGTGTCCGCGCCCAGGAGCGGGCCGTGCCATCGCTGCGGCCTGCGGAACGATTCCGTCGCGGAGGTCTCCACGATCATGCGGGCGGGGCGGTCGGAGCGGACCCAGACCAGGCCGGAGTTCGTGGTCACGTCACCGGCCTGTACGCCCCACTGCGCCCTGGGACGGCCCGACAGGGCGAACGCCGGGGCCGCGCCGACGGTGGCGCCCGCGGCGGCGGGGAGGGCGAGTGCCGCCGAGGCGGCGAGCGAGCCGCGCAGGACGGTGCGGCGGCCGGGGGGCTGGCTCGGCGGGCGGTGTGGCATGGGACGCCTCCAGGGACGGGTTTCGGCCGGTGTGCACGGCTACAACTACTGGTGTGCCGCAGCGGGGGCGCAAACCGCAAGTGAACAACTCGCTCCGCTGGGCTTGGCGGGGTGGTGACCGTCGGCCGGTATGTGCGGGTTGGTGGGGGCTGGTCGCGCAGTTCCCCGCGCCCCTGAGCACCGGGCGGAGGTTCGGTCGGCGGGCGCTGGTTGGTGAGGGCTGGTCGCGCCGTTCCCCGTGCCCCTGAAGACTCGGCTGGTTGTCGGGTCGGCGGGCGCGGGTTGTCTTCGGTTGCTCGCGCAGTTCCCGCGCCCCTTGAAGGGCCCGTGGGCTAGGTGGGGGACGTCGCTGTGGCCAGTGTGTGGATGCCCTCGCGGATGCGGGTCGGGGAGACGTGGGCGTAGCCCAGGACAAGGCGGACGACGTCGTCCGGCGGCGGGGTCCGCGTGTAGGACGAGAGGGGGCGGACGGCGATTCCGGCAGCCTCCGTGGCGGCCAGGAACCGGCCGGCCGGCCCGTGACGGCCGGGCAGCGTGGCGATCGCGTGCAGGCCGGCGGCGACCCCGGACACCCGCGTCCCGGGAAAGTACTCGGCCAGCGCCGCGACCAGCACGTCACGCCGCTCCCGGTACGCGCGCCCGCAGCGCCGCAGATGCCGGTCGTAGTCGCCCCGCTCCACGAGGCGCGCGAGCACGGCCTGGTCGACGACGGGATTGCCGAGGTCCATCGTGCGTTTGCGTGCGACGACCTCCTCGGCGAGCGACGCCGGCACCAGCAGCCACCCGAGCCGCAGCCCGGGTGCCAGGGACTTGCTGACGGAACCCGTGTACGCGACGTGCTCCGGATCGAGTCCCTGGAGCGCACCCACCGGAGCCCGGTCGTAACGGAAGTCCCCGTCGTAGTCGTCCTCGACGACGAGCCCGTCCACGGCACGCGCCCACTCCAGGAGTTCCGCGCGGCGCCGCGCGGAGTAGGCGATCCCCGACGGGAACTGGTGCGCGGGCGTCGTGACGACGACCCGTACCCCCGACGCGCGCAGCGCCCCGGTGTCCAGCCCCTCCCCGTCCAGCGGCAGCGGCACGGCGCCGAGTCCGGCCGACGCGTACAGGGCCTCGTGTTCGGGACTGCCGGGATCCTCCACGCCCACGGCACGCACCCCGCGCGCGTGCAGCACGATCCCCAGCAGCGTGGCCGCCTGGGCGACCCCGGAGACGACCACCACCCGCTCCGGATCCGCCGCCACCCCCCTGCGCCGGGTCAGCAGCCCGGCGAGCGCGGTACGCAGCCGGGGCAGCCCGCGTGGGTCCGGGTAACCCAGCGCGTGGTGCGGCAGTTCGGCGAGCACCCCGCGCTGCGCGGCCGACCACGCGGCGCGCGGGAACAGCGACAGGTCCGGCGTACCGGGCAGGAAGTCCACCGCCGCGCCGGGGGAGCGGGGAGCCAGGTCCCGCGCGCGGGGGAGGGCGCCCCTGGCGGCCACGCCGACCCACGTCCCGGCGCCCCGGTCGCTGCGGAGGTAGCCCTCGGCGGTCAGCTGCTCGTACGCCTCGGTGACCAGTCCCCGGGACACCCCGAGATCGGCGGCGAGTTCGCGGCTGGACGGCAGCCGCGTGCCCGGCGCGAGGCGGCCCGTGCGGACCGCCTCCCGCAGTGCGGCCTGCAGCGCACGGCCACGCGCGCGCGGCGGTGCCGAAGCGGCCGGCAGGAGCATCTCCCAGGCCCCGGCCCGGCCCGCCGCCGCGAGCGGGTCCGGATTGGTCCCCGATGACGTCATGGAAGTGGACCTTAAACCGGGCCACCGCGCTCCATAGCGTCACTCCCATGACCGACCACACCCGCGGGACCCTGCTCGCGGCCTTCGCCGGCGTCCTCGTCGGCGCCTCCTTCACCGCCAACAGCGTCCTCGGCGCCTACCCGTACGCGGGCGGCCAGTTCCTGCGCTACGGCCTCGCCTGCCTGCTGCTTCTCCCGCTGGTCGGGCGGGGCGGTGCGGCGCCCCTGCGCAGGCTGACGCGACGCCAGTGGACCCGTCTCGCGCTGCTCGCGGGCGTCGGCATGGTCGGCTTCAACCTCGCGGTGATCGCCGCCGAACACACCGCGGAACCCGCGATACCGGGTGTCTTCGTAGGCTGCGCCCCGGTCGTCGTGGCCGTCCTGGTCCCCCTTCTGGAGGGCCGCCGGCCGCAGAAACTCGTCCTCCACGGGGCGTTGCTGGTGGCCGGCGGCGCCTTCACGGTCCAGGGCTGGGGCCGTACCGACGGAGCCGGGATCGCCTTCTCCGTGTGCGCGCTCGCCGGGGAGGTCGGCTTCGCGGTGCTCGCCGTGCCCGTCCTGCGGCCGCTCGGACCGCGGCTGCTCTCCGCGACGGTGTGCGGACTCGCGGCGGCCGAGTCGGCGGTGGCGGGGTTGGTCCTGGACGGCGGCGCCTGGCTGCGGACCCCGGACCGCACCGAGACGGCCGCACTGCTGTGGCAGGCGGCGGTCGTCACGGTCGTCGGCTTCGTCTGCTGGTACATGGGCATCCAGCGCATCGGCGCGGAGCGGGCGACGCTCTTCTCCGGCCTCATCCCGGTGGCCGCGGCCTGCACCGCCCCGCTCGTCGGAACGGGCTCCTACGGGCCGGCGCAGGCCGCGGGCAGCGCCCTGGTGGGGGCCGGGGTGGCCCTGGGATCAGGCGCGCTGCACCGCGGGAAGCGACGTGCGGCGGCTGCCGTCCAGGATGACGCGCGCGACCAGCGCGGGGTCGTCGTTCATCGGGACGTGTCCGCAGCCGGGCAGCCGCACCAGCCGGGCCCGGGGAATGACCTGCTTGGCGCGGATCCCCTGACGGCGTACCAGGATCCGGTCCCGGGTGCCCCAGGCGACCGTGACGGGCAGCTGGGGGATGTCGTCCGTGAACCGGACCGCGGTGCCCGCCCGGAGGGTCTCGGTGAATCCCTCGGCGCCGGCCAGCGCGAGGGTCTCGGCGACCACCGCCCCGGGTGAACGGCGCGCCGGCCGTGCGTAGATGCTGCTCGTCAGCACCGCGCGCCCGGCCGCCGACCGCGACAGCCGCTCGACCACCGGGAGCGGCATGGACCGCGCGGCCTGCCGCATCGCCTGCAGCAGCCCGAACGCGTACCGCCGCTCGACGGGCGACCAGAACCCGGCGGGCGACAGCGCCGTGACGGACCGTACGAGGTTCTCGCGGCCCAGTTCCAGGGCCAGCAGCCCGCCCAGGGAGTTGCCCGCCACGTGCGGGCGGTCCAGCTCCAGCGTGGCGCACAGCGCGGTCAGCGCCGCGTTCATCGTGGTCAGATCGTGCGGGAGCCCCTCGGGCAGCGAGGGGGACTCCCCAAAACCGGGCAGGTCCACCGCGATCACGTCCCGCTCGGCCGCCAGGAGACCGACGACCGGGTCCCACGCCTGCCGGTGATGACCTATGCCGTGCAGCAGCAGGAGCGGCTCGCCGGTGCCCACGCGCCGGTACGCGAGGGTGACGGTCCGCGGGCCGTGCGGAGAGGTGACGCTGAAGGAGACCGTGGCGGCCATGGGCTGCTCCTCGTCTGGGACGGTTACTCCTAGACACCTTGTCAGCAATTACTACCGACGGGTAGCCCTTTGCGCCGCCGGGCTCGTGCGCGGGCCGTACGGCCTCCTATCGCCTGGACACGACCTGACATGCCGGGGTGGGATGGGTCCGTGGCTACCGACACCATGACCGAGGTCTTCGAAGAGCACCGGCCCGTTCTGATGGGCGTCGCCTACCGCATGCTCGGCCGGGTGGCCGACGCCGAGGACGTCGTCCAGGAGGCGTGGCTGCGCTGGTCCGGCGGCGACCGCTCCGACGTGCGAGAACCGCGCGGCTACCTGGTGAGGATCACCACCCGGCTCGCCGTCGACCGGCTGCGGCAGGCGCAGTCCCGCAAGGAGGCGTACGTGGGGCCCTGGTTGCCCGAGCCGTACGTCACCGACTTCGGGGACACCGTCGCCGACACGGCCGAGCGGGCCGTCCTCGCCGACACGGTCTCGCTGGCCGTCCTCGTCGTCCTGGAGTCCCTCTCACCGCTGGAGCGCGCGGTGTTCGTGCTCCGGGAGGCGTTCGGGTACCCGTACGCGGACATTGCGGTCACCCTCGACCGCAGCGAGCCCGCGGTGCGGCAGCTCGCCGGACGGGCCCGCCGGCACGTCGAGGAGAAGCGGCCCCGCTACGAGGTCGACCCCGTCGAACAGCGGGCGCTCACCGAGCGGTTCATCGCGGCGGCGACGGAGGGCGACCTCGAAGGGCTGATGTCCCTGCTCGCCCCGGACGTGCGTCTGGTCGGCGACAGCGGCGGCCTGGCCCAGGCGCCGCTGCGGGTCATCGAGTCCGCCGACAAGGTGGGCCGCTTCATCGACGGCGCCACGCGCAAGGGCCTGGCGGACGTGGCGGACGTGTCGTTCCACACCCTGGAGGTCAACGGCGGTCCGGCGGTCCTGATGCTGTCCGGCGGCAAGCCCGACAGCGTCTTCCAGGTGGACGTCTCCGGCGGCCGCATCAGCTGTGTCTACGTCATCCGCAACCCCGAGAAGCTGCTGTCCCTGGCCGTCGACTGACGGTCGAACGACCAGGACCCCTCCGGCGAGGCCCCCGTTCAGGAGACGGGGGCCTCGCCGTTGTGTCACGTATGGGGCGTATCGCGAACGCCGGATGAACGCTCTGCGGCAACACGCCTGTGCGGGCTGTAACGGATCGAGGATTGGTCTTGACCAAGGGTGGGGGCGGCCATATGGTCGCAGGGTTAGTGCAGGAACCTTTAATAAACAAGGGCGCTAAAAGCCGCCGGGACACGGCGATTGCGGAGGACACGGTGGGGACCACGCAGTTGGATGCAGTGCCGGAGCCCAAGTACTGGCACCTCAGGACCGTGCTCAGCGAAGCACTGGACTCCGAGTTCTCGGTGGGTGAGATCCTCCCCAACGAGCGTGAGCTGGCGGCCCGGTTCGGCGTCGCGCGGGCCACGCTCCGCCAGGCCCTGGAGCAGCTGGAACTGGAAGGCCGGCTCCAGCGCCGCCGCGGTGTCGGTACGACCGTGGCGCCGCCGCGCGTGGGCGTGGCCGTCGGATCCGAGCAGCACACGTGGCCGGGCGCGGCCGGTGACGCCTGGCAGCCCGCGGACTGCGCGACCGCGGTCCCGCCCTCGGCGGTGGCCCAGGTCCTGGAGACCGGGCCCGACGAGCGGGTGCACATCGTGCGCCGCTCCCGGGTGACGCACGGCCAGCCCGTCGCCGCCGAACTCCTCTACATCCCCGCCTCCTCGGTCCCGGACCTGTCCGGCATCGACGCGCCGTCCGGCACGGCACGCGCGCGTGCGGTGCTGCGCGAGCTCCAGCGCCTGGACCTGGAGGGCGAGGACCGCGCGGTGGAGCTGGGCTCGGCGCGTGCGGACGACGCGAAGGAGCTGGACCGGCTTCCCGGTGCGCCCGTCCTCGTCGTCACGACCCGCTTCTTCGCCGAGGGACGCACCGCGGCGGTCTCCGTCGCCACCTATCGTGCCGACACCTGCCGGCTGACCTTCGGCGACTCCGGCGGGGTGGAGATCCACCACGACCCGGAGCGCCGCGCTTCCTGACCGGCGCCACCCCTGCGCGTACGTATTGCGCGTACGTCCCGCGCGGCGCGTACGTCCTGCACGCACGTCCTGCGGGTACGTCGTGCCCCGGCTTCCGGGGCGCCACGGCTCCTGTCCGGCCGGCGGGACCCGACGACGGCGCCGCGCAGGCCCGGTACGAACCGGGCGCCAGCGATCGGGACGCTTGCGGTGCGCGGGACCCGACGTTCCGCGCGGTGCGCGGGGCGGCGATCCGTGCGGCGGCGCAGGGCATGGTGTCCTGTCCGGCGGGCGGGGCCGGCTCAGTGCCGGGCCGTCACCGTGCCCTCCACCGCGAAGAGCTGCTCCTCCACGTGATCGAGAGCCAGGCGCAGCGCACCCGTCGCCACGGCGGCCTCACCGAGGAGCGACAGCGTCACCCGGGGCGGCCGCAGACAGAAGCGTGCCAACTCCTTGCGCAGCGGCTCCAGGACACCGTCCAGCCCCGCCGCCCAGCCGCCGATCACGACGAGCTCGGGGTCGAGGGCCAGCACGAGCGCGGCCACGTCGTGCACCAGACGCTGTATGAAGCGGTCGACGGCCGCCAGCGCCCGTTCGTCGCCGGCGCGCGCGTGCGTGAAGACCTCCGCCACCGCCTGCTCGTCGAGCGGGTGCAGCGGCTCGTCGGTCGTGGACAGCAGCGTCTCCGGAGTGACCTCGCTGCCCAGCAGGTGCAGCGCGCCGATCTCGCCGGCCGCGCCCCCGTAGCCGCGGTGCAGCCGCCCGCCGATGAGGGATCCGGCGCCGGGGCTCAGCCCCGCCAGCACGAACACCACGTCGTCGGACTCGGTGGCCGCGCCCTTCCAGTGCTCGGCGACCGCCGCCGCGTTGGCGTCGTTCTCCACGAGCACCGGGCACTTGAAGGAGCGGCGCAACCGTTCGCCCAGTGCGAGGCCCGTCCACTGGGGCAGTGCCGTACCGAGGCGTACCGTGCCGTCGGCCTCGACGATGCCGGGTGTGGCCACCCCGACGGCACGCAGGGAGCCGCGGGCGACTCCGGCGCGGCGCAGCAGTTCGGCGACGGCCGTACGCAGCCGTTCGAGCCGTTCGTCCGCCGACGCCGTCTCGCAGACGTCCTTCGCGAGGGAGCCGAGCACCCGCCCGTCCAGGTCCGACAGCAGGGCGGACACCCGGTGCGGGCCGATCTGCAGACCGAGCAGATGGCCCGCCTCCGCGCGGAAACGGAACCGCCGCGCGGGCCGCCCCTGGCGCCGTGCGGCACTCTCGTCGGCGGCGGCCTCGACGACGAGCCCGCCGTCGATGAGCCCCTCGACGACGCCCTCGACGGTCGGCCGGGACAGCCCGGTCACCCGGGTGATCTCGGTGAGTGTCGCGAAGTCCGTGGCCCGCAGCGCGTGCAGCACCACCGCGGAGTTGATCCTCCGCAGCAGAGAGGGATCCCCGCCGGTCAACTGCCCCAACGTCCGTCCTCCCAGCTCGTGCGCGTGTCAGTTGGCCGGATCGTACTCGGCGCGGCGGGTCCCGGCGAGTGCCGGGGATCACCTGCTTGCCCCGGACAGGCCACCGACGCGGCGTCGAACCGGAATCAGCCGGGTGCCACGAACCCCGACTCGTACGCCGTGATCACCGCCTGCGTGCGGTCCCGGGCGCCCAGTTTCGCCAGTACGGCGCTGACGTGGGACTTCACCGTCTCGGTGCCGACCACCAGCCGCGTGGCGATCTCCGCGTTCGACAGACCCCGTGCCATCAGCCGCAGCACCTCCGCCTCGCGCTCGGTCAGGGCCGCCCGCTCCAGCACGGCCCGGGCCGCGGGGTTCGCGTCCCCGTCCCCGTACTCGGCGGCCAACTGCCGCACCGAGGCGGGGAACAGCAGGGACTCGCCCTCGGCGACCAGACGCACGGCGTGCACGATCTCGGCCGGGCGCGCCCGCTTCAGCAGGAAACCGTCGGCACCGGCACGCAGCGCCTCGTACACGTACTCGTCGTTCTCGAAGGTCGTCACGACGACGATCTTGGGCGGCCGGTCGACGCTCCGCAGCACCGCGCGGGTGGCCTCGATGCCGTCCATCAACGGCATACGGACGTCCATCGCGACGACATCGGGCCGCAGCCGCCGCACGAGCGGAATGACCGCCGCGCCGTCCGCCGCCTCACCGACGACCTCGATGTCGGGCTGCGCCTCCAGGACGGCCCGCAGTCCGGCCCGTACGAGGGGTTCGTCGTCGACGAGCAGAACGGTGACCGGCATCGGACCAGCGTAGATCAGCGCAACGGCAGCTCGACGTGCACCTGCCAGTCCCCGTGGTCCGGGCCGGTGCGTGCCCGGCCGCCGAGCAGTGCGGCCCGCTCCCGGATGCCCCGCAGCCCGCTGCCCCGGCCCGGTCCCGGTGTCCCCGCCGTCAGCGGATTGCGCACCTCCAGGGAGAGGGTCCGGCTCTCGACGGCGATACGGACGCGGACCGGCACCGAGCCCGCGTGCCGCAGCACATTGGTGAGTGACTCCTGAAGGATGCGGTAGCCCTCCCGGGAGACCGGGCCGGGCACGGTCTCCAGAGGCCCCGTCAGGTCGGCGTCGATCTTCGCCCCGGAGGCGCGCGCGGACTCCATGAGCCGGTCGGCCTCCACCAGGGTCGGCCGGCCGCTTGCGGGCCGCCGCGACTCGCGCAGCACACCGAGCACCCGCTCCAGGTCCTCCAGCGCGGCCCGGCCGGTGTCCTCGATGGCGAGCAGCGCCCGGTCGGTGAACACGGGATCGCCCGCGGCGCGCGCGGCACCCGCCTGCACCACGGCCACCGTCAGCGCGTGGCCGATCGAGTCGTGCAGCTCGCGGGCGATGCGGGTGCGCTCCAGCAGCTGTTCGGTGCGCTCCTCCAGCGCGGCGACCCGCTCGGCCGCCGACGGCCCGAGGAGGCCGCGCGCGACGGCCGTGATCAGCTCGCCGAGTCCGACGACCACCGCGTACAGGGCGATCAGCGGCAGCGGCGCGAGCAGCGCGTAGGCCCAGTGCGGGTGCGACACCGGCAGGAACGGATTGTCGTCCGGTACGTGACCGGTCGAGATCCGGACCAGGTCCACGGCGGTCACCGGCAGCCAGACGGTGGCCCCCACCACCGCCCACCCGCACACCATGCGCGCCTCCAGCCACAGCACGGTCCGCAGCCGGTCACGCCAGGTGGCCGCCGGGGCGACCGAGATCGCCGGGTCCCGCGCGTCCCGCGTCAGCATGAACTGCGCCTGTACGCCCTCGCCGCGCCGCACGGCCGGGAGCAGTCCCAGCGGGAGCACCATCAGCGCGGGCGCCCACGGCGTCGACGGGACGATGAACAGCCACACGCTGACGGCCAGCATGGGAACCCACAGGTGCACGAAGCGGGTGTACGTCGTCCCCCGGGTCAGCGGGCGCAGCAGGCGGGCCATCACCTCATCGTGCCAGCCGGCACCGACAACGAGCCTCCCCCGGACGGGGGAGAGGCCCTCCCCGGGCGGGGGAGGCCCGAGCCCGCCGGGGTCCGCGAGTCTTACGCCGTGACCAGCATCGACGTTCAGGACCTCACCAAGGAGTACGGCACCGCCCGTGCCGTGGACCGGCTCACCTTCCGTGTCGAGCCGGGCCGGGTCACCGGCTTCCTCGGCCCCAACGGCGCGGGCAAGTCCACCACCATGCGGCTCGTGCTCGGCCTCGACCGGCCCACGTCCGGCAGCGCCGGCATCGGCGGTCGCGCCTACGTGACACTGGAGGAGCCGCTGCGTCACGTGGGCGCACTGCTGGACGCCCGGGCCGCGCACGGCTCGCGTACCGCTCGGGACCATCTGCGGGTGCTCGCGGCGAGCAACCGCCTTCCCCCGCGCCGGGTGGACGAGGTCCTGGAGGAGGCGGGCCTCGCCTCCGTCGCCCGACGGCGCGTCAGGACGTACTCCCTGGGCATGCGGCAGCGCCTGGGCGTCGCCGCGGCGATGCTGGGCGATCCGCAGGTGGTCCTGCTCGACGAGCCGTCGAACGGGCTGGATCCCGAAGGGATCATCTGGATCAGGGAGTTGCTGCGCCGGCTCGCGCGCGAGGGCCGCACCGTCCTCGTCTCCAGCCACCTGATGAACGAGACCGCGTCGTTCGCCGACCACCTCGTCGTGCTGGGGCGCGGCCGGCTCCTGGCCGACATGGCGATGCGGGAGTTCATCCACGCGCGCGTGGACCCCCGGGTACGGGTGCGCACCACGGACGGTGCGGCCCTGCGCGAGCTGCTCGCCCGGCACGGTTACCACAAGGTGGAGCGCGAGGTGGCGAACGAGGGCGGGGAACGGTGGATCGTGCACCACGCGCGCGTGGACGACATCGGCCGCCTCGCCTCCGGTGCGGGCCTTCCCCTCCTCGAACTCGCGGCGCAGGAGGGCACGCTGGAGCAGGCGTACCTCGATCTGACGGCCACGGAGACCGAGTTCGCCGCCCATCCCCCTAATCGGCCGCACTTCCCGGACCCACCGCATCCCCCCGACCAGCCGCATCCCCCGGCCCGCCCGCAGGAGGTCTGACCGTGCCGTTCGCACCCCTGCTCCACTCGGAGTGGCTCAAGATCCGTACTCTGCGGTCGCTCGTCGGCACGCTGGCCGCAGTCGTACTCGTCACCGCGGTCTTCTCCGCACTCGCCGGGCTCGACGGTGCGGGGGACCCCGAGTTCGACCCGCTGTTCTCGGCCTTCTTCGGCGTCAGCTTCGGGCAGATCGCGGCGATCACCTTCGGCGCGCAGGCCATGGCGTCCGAGTTCCAGGGCGGTGCCCTGCGGCTCTCCCTGTCCGCGGTGCCCCGCCGCGGACGGTGGTTCGCGGCGAAGGCGGCGGCGATCGGCGCGCCCGCCCTGGCCGTCGGCCTCCTCACCGGGTGCGTCTGCCTGGTGGTGGGCAGGGCCGTCCTCGGCGACCGGGCCGACGGTCCGGGCTGGGGCGAAGGACTGCGGGCGGTCGTGGGCTGTGCCGTCTACCTGGCCCTGATGGCGCTGTTCGCGGCCGGTCTTGCCGCCCTGCTGCGCAGCGGTGTCGCCACGCTGAGCATCCTCGTCCCCTTCCTCCTGCTGGTCTCCTTCGTGGTGGGCGACATGTCGGGGAACGCCGCCGACCTGCTGCCGGACCGGGCGGGGCAGGTGGTGCTGCACGGGACGTGGGACGGCCTGCTCGGGCCGTGGACCGGGCTCGCGGTGACAGCGGTGTGGACGGCGGCCGCGCTCATGGCCGGAACATGGAGCATCCGCCGCCGGGACGCGTGACCCCGGGCGTCCGTTGTCCCCTGACGGGCCGCCAAGTGTCAGTGGTGACCGCTTTACTGGACTTCATGACCACTGACCGACACCTCGCCACGATCGACGAGCTGTGCGTGCGCGACTTCCCCGCGGCGCACGGCTGGTCGGAGGTCGGCGCGGGAGGACCCGGCTACCACCTGGTGGTGCTGGAGACGACGCGCGGTTTCGGTACGGGTGACCAGGCCGGCCGGGAGGAGACCGCGGACCAGTTCACCGCCTACAGGGAGAGCGTCTCGCAACGGCTGGGGGAGCGGTGGGGCGAGGCGGAGGCGAAGAGCCTGGCCGGTGTGTTCCTGCGCTCCCAGGACCCGGAGGAGCGGATACCGAAGCCCTGGGCCTACCTCAGCGCCTATGTGGGATACGTGGACCTGTGGGAGGCCGACGGCAGCGGGCGCTGGGTCGCCGTGGGGGTCTCCGAGCCGGCGGAGGGACATGAGTTCCAGCTCTTCGCCCTGGTCACCGACCTGGCCCCGCCGTGACAGGTCAGTCCCGCGCGGCTGCCCGCAACCGGCCGAACTCCTCCGCCATCGTCGCCGCCGTCCAGTGCGCGTTCAGACCGCTGGGGTTGGGCAGCACCCACACGCGCGTCGAGCCGAACGTCCGCTCCTGCGGCCCGATCGCGGCCTTGCGGTCGTCGAAAGCGGCCCGGTATGCGGTCACGCCCACCACCGCGAGCCACCGCGGCCGCAGCCGTTCCACCTTGGCGGCCAGCAGCCGCCCGCCCTCCCGGTACTCGTCCGCGCCGATCTCGTCGGCCCGGGCACTCGCCCGCGCCACCACATTGGTGATGCCGAGCCCGTAGGACAGCAACTCCTCCTGTTCCGCGGGCTTCAGCAGCCTGGGGGTGAAGCCGGACAGGTGCAGGACCGGCCAGAAACGGTTGCCGGGGCGGGCGAAGTGGTGGCCCGTCGCGGCGGTCATCAGGCCGGGGTTGATGCCGCAGAACAGCACCCGGAGACCGTCCGCGACGATGTCCGGCACGATCCGGTCGCGGGCGGCCTCCAGCTCCGCGGGCGTCAGGCGGGTCAGAGGATCGCCCCCGGCGTGTAACCCGCGGCCTCCGGGTGCTGCTTCACGATCTCCTCGACGCGGGCGACGACCGCCGCCACCTGGTCGGCCGCCGCGCCCGTGAAGGACAGCTTGTCGGCCATCAGCGCGTCGAGCTGCGCGCGGTCCAGCGGGAGGCGTTCGTCCGCGGCGAGCTTGTCCAGCAGTTCGTTGCGCTCGGCGCCCTGCTCGCGCATGGCGAGGGCGGAGGCGACGGCGTTCTCCTTGATGGCCTCGTGCGCGACCTCCCGGCCGACACCCGCGCGCACCGCGCCCATCAGGACCTTCGTCGTCGCGAGGAACGGCAGGTAGCGGTCGAGTTCACGCGCGACGACCGCCGGGAAGGCGCCGAACTCGTCGAGGACGGTGAGGAAGGTCTCCAGCAGGCCGTCGAGGGCGAAGAACGCGTCCGGCAGCGCGACCCGGCGCACCACCGAGCAGGACACGTCGCCCTCGTTCCACTGGTCGCCCGCCAGCTCGCCCGTCATCGAGGCGTATCCGCGCAGGATCACCATCAGGCCGTTGACGCGCTCGCAGGAGCGGGTGTTCATCTTGTGCGGCATCGCCGAGGAACCGACCTGGCCCGGCTTGAAGCCCTCGGTCACCAGCTCGTGCCCGGCCATCAGCCGGATGGTCTTGGCGGTGGACGAGGGGGCGGCGGCCAGCTGCACCAGCGCGGTCACGACCTCGTAGTCCAGCGAGCGCGGATAGACCTGGCCCACCGAGGTGAACGCCTGCGAGAAACCGAGGTGCCCGGCGATCCGCCGTTCCAGGTCGGCGAGCTTCCCTGCGTCCCCGCCCAGCAGGTCGAGCATGTCCTGCGCCGTGCCCACCGGGCCCTTGATGCCGCGCAGCGGATAGCGGCCGAGGAGCTCCTCGACCCGGCCGTGCGCGACGAGGAGTTCGTCGGCGGCGGTCGCGAACCGCTTGCCGAGGGTGGTCGCCTGCGCCGCCACGTTGTGCGAGCGGCCCGCCATGACCAGCTCGCCGTACTCGCCCGCGAGCTTGCCCAGGCGTGCGAGGACGGCGACCGTGCGGTCACGCACCAGCTCCAGGGAGAGCCGGATCTGCAGCTGCTCCACGTTCTCGGTGAGGTCGCGGGACGTCATGCCCTTGTGGACGTGCTCGTGCCCGGCGAGGTCGTTGAACTCCTCGATCCGCGCCTTCACGTCATGGCGGGTGACCTTCTCGCGCTCGGCGATCGAGGCCAGGTCGACCTGGTCGAGGACCCGCTCGTAGTCGGCGAGGGCGGCGTCGGGCACCTCGATCCCGAGGTCCTTCTGGGCCCGCAGCACGGCGAGCCACAGCTGACGCTCCAGCTTCACCTTCTGCTCGGGGGACCACAGGGTGGCGAGCTCGGCCGAGGCGTAACGGCCGGCGAGGACGTTCGGGATACGGGGCTTTGCGGACGCAGTCACGTAAACGGATTCTACTGGCGGTTCCTGCAGGCCACTGCCACGGTCCCGTTGGTCGGAACCCACGAGGCGCCGACCGACGGGGGCCAGGTCCCGCCGGGCCCGCTCCGGGCGGGCGCCGAGTGCAAGCACGCCGCGTGCGCCGAGCCCTCCGTACCAGCGCGCCGCGGGCTCTCGCGCCACTCCACCGACCGCCGCCACTCCACCGACCGCCGCTACTCCACCGACCCCCTGTACTCCTCGTAAGGCAGCAGTTGGGGGCGCTTGGGCGGGCGGCCGTCGCCGGACGAGCGGCCGGTCAGCCGGCGGCCGATCCACGGCAATAGGTACTGGCGGGCGAAGCGGGCGTCGGCGGCCCTGCGGGCGACCCAGCCGGGCGGCGCGGAGGGCGCCATCGGCGTGTGCCACTCGGCGTCCTCCGCCGCGTGCCCGAGCGCCTGCCACACCGCTTCGGCGACCCGGCGGTGTCCCTCGCCCGTCAGATGCAGCCGGTCCACGTCCCACATGCGGGGGTCGCCGAGGGACCGCGCTCCGTAGAGGTCGACCACGAGCGCGCCGTGGCGGGACGCGAGATCGTCGATGCAGACGAACAGTTCCTCCATGCGGGGGCGGAACCGCTCCAGGACCGGGCCCTGACGGCCGGGACTGCGCATCAGGACGAGCTGCTTGCAGGCCGGCGCCAGCCGCTCCACGGCCTCCTCCAGGAGACCCTTCACGCGCACCATGTCGCACTTGGGCCGCAGCGTGTCGTTGAGGCCGCCGACCAGCGTGATCACGTCGGGCTGCATCGTCACCGCCACGTCCACCTGCTCGGCGACGATCTGGCCGATGAGCTTGCCGCGCACCGCGAGGTTGGCGTACCGGAAGCCGGGCGTCTGCGCGGCCATCCGGGCCGCGAGGAGATCCGCCCAGCCCCGGTACGTACCGTCGGGAAGGCGGTCCGACATGCCCTCGGTGAAGGAGTCGCCGACCGCGACAAGGCTGGTGTAAGTGGCATTCGTCTGCATCGCGGAGGAATGATAGCGCGTGCACATACCCACCGGTCTGCTCAGACCGGCTGGCCGAACAGCTCCCTCAGTACGTCCTCCATCGTCACCAGGCCCGCCAGCCGCCCGTCCGTGCCGAGCACCGCCGCCAGGTGCGTACGGCTGCGCCGCATCGCGGTCAGCACGTCGTCGAGCGGCGTGCTCTCCCGGACCCGGGCGATGGACCGCATGTCCCGCACCCCGAACGGCAGGTCGCGCGGCATCGCGTCCAGGGCGTCCTTGACGTGCAGGTAACCGACGATGCGCAGTCCGTCGTCCACGACGGGGAAGCGGGAGAACCCGGACTCGGCGGACAGCGCCTCCAACTGCTCGGGGGTGACGCCCACGCGCGCGTAGACGACGCGTTCCAGCGGCATCACCACGTCCCGCACGGGACGGCGTCCCAGTTCCAGTGCGTCGTGCAGACGCTCCTGGGCGCGGTCGTCGATCAGCCCCGCCTCGCTGGAGTCCTTCACGAGCCGGGCCAGCTCCGTGTCGGAGAAGGTCGCCGACACCTCGTCGCGGACCTCGACGCGCAGCAGTTTCAGCAGTCCGTTGGCGAACGCGTTGACCGTGAAGATCACCGGTCGCAGCCCCCGCGACAGGGCGACCAGCGGCGGACCGAGCAGCAGCGCCGTCCGTACCGGTTCGGCGAGCGCGATGTTCTTCGGCACCATCTCGCCGAGCAGCATGTGCAGGTAGGTGGCGAGCGAGAGCGCGATCACGAACGAGATCGCGTGACCCGTGCCGGACGGCAGTCCCACCGCGTGGAACAGCGGCTCCAGCAGATGCGCGATCGCGGGTTCGGCGACCACGCCGAGGACCAGCGTGCACAGCGTGATGCCGAGCTGCGCCGCCGCCATGAGCGCGGACACGTGTTCCAGGCCCCACAGCACGACACGCGCCCGTCGGTCGCCCGTCCGCCCGCTCTCCATGGACTCTTCGATCTGGCTTCGGCGTACGGAGATCAGCGCGAACTCGGCCGCCACGAAGAAGGCGTTGACGACCAGGGTCGCCAGGCCGATCAGCAGTTGTACGGCGGTCATCGGCCCCGCCCTCCTTCGGATCCGGCCTCTTCGGACCGTGTCTCCCCGGCGCCCGGCGGGCGCATCAGCACCCGCGCGGCCCGCCGGCCCGTCGCGTCCACCACGTCCAGCCGCCATCCGGAGACCTCGACCGAGTCCCCCTCGACGGGGATGCGTCCGAGCTCCGTCGCGATGAGGCCCGCGAGTGTCTCGTACGGCCCGTCGGGGGCGCGCAGTCCGACCCGGGCGAGCCGGTCGGTGCGCAGGGAGCCGTCGGCCGAGTACAGCGTGCGCCCCGCGTCGTCCGTCCCTGCCGTGTCCAGGTCAGGCGTCTCGTGCGGGTCGTGCTCGTCGCGCACCTCGCCGACGACCTCCTCGACGATGTCCTCCAGGGTGGCGACCCCGGCGGTGCCGCCGTACTCGTCGATGACGACGGCCATCGTGCGCTTGCCGGAGAGCCGGTCGAGGAGCCGGTCGACGGTCAGCGTCTCCGGTACGAGCAGCGGGTCACGCATCACCTGCGACACGGCCGTACGGGCCCTGCGGTCGGCGGGCACGCCGATGACGTCCTTGATGTGCGCCACCCCGACGACCGAGTCGAGGTTGCCGCGGTGGACGGGGAAGCGCGACAGACCGGTCGCCCGTGTCGCGTTCGCCACGTCCTCGCAGGTCGCCTGGACGTCGAGGGAGATGACCTGGACCCGCGGCGTCATGACGTTCTCCGCGGTGAGGTCGGCGAGGTTCAGGGTGCGCACGAACAGTTCGGCGGTGTCCGCCTCCAGGGCGCCCAGCTTCGCGGAGTGCCGGGCGAGGGCGACCAGTTCCTGGGGTCCCCGGGCGGAGGCCAGCTCCTCGGCGGGCTCGACGCCGAAGCGGCGTACGACCCGGTTGGCGGTGTTGTTGAGGTGGGCGATGAACGGTCGGAACACCGCGCTGAACCAGCGCTGCGGCGTCGCCACCCGCTTGGCCACGGCGAGCGGCGAGGAGATCGCCCAGTTCTTGGGCACCAGCTCGCCGACCACCATCAGGAAGACCGTGGACAGGGCCGTACCGATCACCAGTGCGACCGACGAGGTCGCCGAGTGCGGCAGCCCGGCCGCTTCGAGGGGGCCGGCGATGAGCGCGGCGACGGACGGTTCGGCGAGCATGCCGACCACCAGGTTGGTCACCGTGATGCCGAGCTGCGCGCCGGAGAGCTGGAACGTGAGGTTGCGGACGGCTCTGAGGGCGCCCGCGGCGCCGACCTCACCGCGCTCGACGGCCCGTTCCAGCTCGCTGCGCTCGACCGTGGTCAGCGAGAACTCGGCCGCGACGAAGGCGCCGCAGGCCAGCGAGAGCAGCACCGCCACGGCGAGGAGGAGCACTTCGGTCATCGGGTCACCTCCGTCCCATGATCGGGCAGGTGCGCGAGAAGCGCGCGGTGCCGGCGCGGCGGGACGCCGTGCCGTCGGCTTTCGGAGGGCTCGCCCATGGTCGGCCGCTCACACCTTTCCTAGGGGGCGTCCCGGGTCCCTCGCGGGCGAAGGACCCGGGGACGCCCCGGCTGAGGTCACTCGACCAGCGGCCTGACCCAGCGCCGCCAGTGCTCTTGCGGCGCGTACCCCGCCGCGCGCCAGGCATGGTGGGCGGTTTCGTTGCGTTGCAGCACCATCGCGTCCGCGCGGCGCCCGCCGAGCCGTACGAACCGCTCCTCCGCCGCGGCGAGGAGCGCCGAACCGATGCCCTGGCGGCGCCGCGCCGGATCCACCGCGAGCCGGTACAGATGGCAGCGCCAGCCGTCGAAGCCCGCGACGACCGTACCCACGAGCTCCCCGTCCCGCTCGGCGAGGATCAGGGCCTCGGGGTCACGGACGATCAGCCGCTCCACGCCGTCCGGGTCGTCGCTGATGCTGGTGCCCTCGGCGGCGGTCCTCCAGAAGGCGAGGACGGTGTCGCGGTCGCCGGGCACGGCGGCCCATATACGCAGATCACTCATGGCCCCGATCCCATCACGGGCGCCGCGCGTGGACACCACATTCCACGATCCGGACACCGACCCGCACGGCTCGGAGGGGACGGGCGGCTTCGACGGGAGGGGCTGCTTCGAGGGGCGAGCGGCTTCGAGGGGACGGGAGTGTTCCGGGGGCCGGGACGGAGTGACGTGTCCCCGTGTCACTCGTCCTGGAGTCCCGCGATGACCGTCCCGAACGCCTCCATGTACGGCTCCAGCACCGTCAGATACGAGAACCCGTACCGCTCTCGCACCGCCCGCACCTTCTCCCTGATCCGCTCCACCGGACCGACCAGCACGATCGGCAGCTCCAGGATCTGCTCCTCGGTGAGATGCGGGACGCGGGGGAGCAGGGGGCGGACGGCGGCCCGCGGGTCGTCCGTGACGGCGACGAGCTGGACGAGCAGATTCAGTTCCGCGGGTTCAGGGCGGTCGACGGCCAGGCGCAGATAGGCCGCGACCCGCCCGTCGATCTCCTCGGCGGTGAGCGGCTCCAGCGTCCCGGTGGTGCTGCCCCGTACCGAGCGCGCCGCGGTGAAGGCCGCGATGTCGGCGTGCTCGGCGGTCAGCCGCAGCATCCGGTCGCCGTTGCCGCCGATGAGCAGCGGCACCCGCCGGTCCGCCGGGCCGAGCAGGCGCTGCAACTCCTCGACCGTGTGCAGCAGATGGTCCACGCGGCGGCCGGGCGACCGGTACGAAAGGCCGGCCGCGTCGTGCTCCGCCTGTACGTATCCGGTACCGAGCCCGAGTTCGAGGCGGCCATCGGTGAGCGCGTCGGTGGTGGCGACCTCGCGGGCCAGCAGCACCGGATTCCAGAACCCGGCGTTCAGCACGAACGTGCCCAGGCGCGGCCGCTCGGTCGCCCCGGCGGCCGCCACCAGCGACGGGAAGGGGGCGGGCATGCCGAGGTGGTCGGCGACCAGGATCACGTCGTAGCCGAGCTCCTCCGCACGGCGGCACTTGGCCCGCCATTCACCGGCGGGGGCGGGGGTGACCAGGCTGACACCGAAACGGAAGGGACGCGGCACGAACGCTCCTCACATGTCTCCAGCACGGCCGACGCGACGCGACCTGACCTGACGTGATGTCACGTGCGGGGCGGTCGCCTCACTCGTGCGCGATGGCGGCGAGCACGTTCATACGTGACGCGCGCAGGGCCGGCAGCAGCGCCGCCACGATGCCGACGACGGCCGAGCCCACGACGACCGCGACGAGGGTGCCCCAGGGGATCGCGAACGCCTCCATCCCCTGCAGGGCGAGGACCTGCTGCACGCACACCCCCCACACCAGCCCGAGCACCAGCCCGAGGACCGCGCCGAACACGGCGATCACCACCGACTCCAGCCGGATCATCCGCCGCAGCTGCCGCCGGGCGAGCCCGATCGCGCGCAGCAGCCCGATCTCGCGGGTGCGTTCCACGACGGACAGGGCGAGCGTGTTGACCACGCCGAGCACCGCGATGACGATCGCGAGCCCCAGCAGGGCGTACACCAGGTAGAGCAGCACGGCGATCTGGTCGTGGATCAGCTTCTTGTAGTCGGCCAGGTCGCGCACCTGCACCTGCGGGTACGGGTCGAGGGTCCTGTCGAGGCCGGAGCGCAGGGTGTCGTCGGAGACGCCCGGAGCCGCGTTCACGTAGAGCGCGGAGTCCTGGCCGCCCGGCACGTACTTCTCGACCGTCGCGAAGCCGAGGAAGAGGCCGCCCTGCGTCCCGAAGCCCTCCGCGGAGTCCTCGTCGGTCAGCGCCGCGACCTTCAGCTCGGCCCTGCGTCCGCCGGGGAACTCGACGGGGACCGTGGAGCCCAGACGCACGTCGTGGTCCCGTGCGAAGTCGATGTCCATGGCGATGTTCCCGTCCGCGAGCGCGGCGGCCGTGCCCCCCTCGGCGTAGGTGACGCGCGCCACGTCGTCGAGCTCCGGGTCGTAGCCGGCCGCGGTCGTCTCGACGCGGTCGCCGTCCGGCAGCCGTACGGCGACCGGCGCGAACCGCTGCCGTACGACGAGACCGGCGCCGTCCGTGTCCTCCACGTTCTCGGTGATCTCCTGCGGGAACGGCATGAAGTTGGCGTTCTGCACCACGAAGTCGGCGCCCAGCGTCTTGTCGATCTGCTGGTCGAAGGACTTGGTCATGGACGCGCTCGCCACGGACATCCCGCCGACCAGGGCGAGGCCCACCATCAGAGCGGCCGCGGTGGCGCCCGTGCGGCGCGGGTTGCGCAGGGCGTTGCGCTGGCTCATCCGGCCGACCGACCCGAACACGGCGGGGAAGAACCCGCCGAGGACCCGGATCACCGGACGGACCAGCAGGGGTCCCGCGATCACCGTCGCGACGAGGGTGAGGACGACCCCGAGGCCCAGCAGGGACGCGGCGGACGAGGTCCGTGTCGCCGTCGCGCAGCCCACGAGCGCGGCGGCACCGAGCGCGCCGACGACCGATCCCACGATCGCCCGGGTCCGCAACGGCCGTCCCACCCCGGCGATCTCGGCGTCCGCGAGCGCGGCCATCGGCGACACCGTGGCGGCCCGGCGGGCCGGGAGGTACGCGGCGACGAAGGTGACGCCCACCCCGACGACGTACGCCGCGACCGGCGTCCCCCAGCCGATGACCATCTCCGTGGACTTCAGGTTCATGCCGAAGACGCCCATGAGCTCGATCAGCCCGACCGCGAGCCCGATGCCCGCGGCCAGGCCCAGCGTGGAGCCGACCAGGCCGAGCAGGGTCGCCTCCGTGAGCACGGACCGGCGCACCTGCCGCCGGTCGGCGCCCAGCGCCCGCATGAGGCCCAGCTCGCGGGTGCGCTGCGCGATCAGCATGGAGAAGGTGTTGACGATCAGGAAGACCCCGACCAGCACCGCGATGCCCGCGAAGCCGAGCATCACGTACTTGATCACGTCGAGAAAACCGCCGAGCTGGGACGCGGCCGTCTCGGCCTGCTCGTCCGCGGTCTCCAGCTCGTACCTCCCGGCGCCGACCTCGGCGGCGATCCGCCGCTCCAGCTGCGCGTCGCTCACCCCCGGCGCCGCGTCCACCTGGATGCTGGTGGCGACCCCGTCCCTGCCCAGCAGCCGGTCCGGCGCGACGGCCGGGTCGAGGAAGACGAGCGCGGCGCCCGGGTTGGTGGTCCTGAAGGTCGCGATGCCGACGACCTCCACCTCGAACGAGCCGGGCTGCGCGATCACGGTCAGCGGGTCGCCGATTTCCACGTCCTTCTTGTCGGCCGTGTCCGCGTCGAGGAGTGCCTCGCCGGGCCCGCGCGGCGCGCGCCCCGAGGTCAGCCGCACGGGGCTGCGGTCGGTGACGTACCAGTCCGCGGCGATGGTGGGCGCGCCCGTGGTCGGACCGACCGACTCGTTGTCGCGGTCGACGACGGTGACGTTCTCGACGGAGACGTCCGGACGGACGAGAGCGGCCCCCTCGACCTGCCGGATGCGGTCCACGAGGCTCGTGGGCACCGTCTCGACGGCCCCGGAGGGGAGCTGCGACTGCAGATCGTCGTCCTTCGGGCCGAGGGTCACGTCGGCCGACGTGGACGCGAAGAGCCGGTCGAACGTACGGCTGACGGTGTCCGAGAAGATCAGGCTGCCCGCGACGAACGCCACGGACAGGACGACGGCCAGTGCCGAGAGCAGCAGCCGGCCCTTGTGAGCGAGGAAACTCCGGAGTGTCGCCTTCAGCACGACGGCCTGCCTCAGTCCCTGTCGGGGGCTATGCCCTGGTCGAGGACGCCTTTGTCGTCGGAGGCGGCGCCGCCCCCGGACGTCCCGCGGATCGTGTCGAACCTCTTCATGCGCTCCAGCACCGCGTCGGCGGTGGGCCGGGCCATCTCGTCCACGATCCGCCCGTCCCCGAGGAAGAGGACCAGGTCGGCGTGGGCCGCCGCGCCCGGATCGTGCGTGACCATGACGACGGTCTGCCCCAGCTCGTCGACGGCGTCCCGCAGGAAGCCGAGGACCTCCAGACCGGCGCGCGAGTCGAGGTTGCCGGTCGGCTCGTCCGCGAAGATCAGCTCGGGTCGCGAGGCGAGTGCCCGGGCACAGGCCACCCGCTGCTGCTGGCCGCCGGAGAGCTGCGCGGGCCGGTGGTTGAGACGGTCGCGCAGGCCGAGCTGGTCGATGACCTGGTTCAGCCACTTCTCGTCGGGTTTCTTGCCCGCGATGTCCATGGGCAGGGTGATGTTCTCCGCCGCGTTCAGGGTCGGGATCAGGTTGAACGACTGGAACATGAAGCCGATCCGGTCCCGCCGCAGCCGGGTCAGTTCGCGCTCCTTCAGCCCGGTGATCTCGGTGTCGCCCAGCCACACCTGTCCCGCCGAGACGTTGTCGAGCCCCGCCAGGCAGTGCATCAGGGTGGACTTGCCGGATCCCGAGGGGCCCATGACGGCCGTGAAGCGGCCGCGTGCGATGTCCACGTCGACCGAGTCGAGGGCGAGCACGGTCGTCTCACCCGACCCGTACGCCTTCGTCAGACCCCGGGCGCGGGCCGCTGTCTCCCCGGCCTCCGTGCGCCCGAGGGCGTGCTCCGCTGCTGTGGACAAGGCCGCCTCCTACGTCGGACTCCGGTGTCCGCGGGCGAGCCTAGTGTGATGCGGGGCACACCCGGTATCCCCCCGAAGTGCCGGGCGGTCTCCGTCGTAGGTCGGTCACCTCGGAGTCTGTGTAAGGGGCACCCGTAAGGGAACTGCTCTGTGCGGTGGCTTCTGGCGGCGCTTTTCGGGCGTCTTCGGCGGAACGTTCGCGGAACCTCCCGAGGCGGTTCCGGCGCCCGTCCTTGCCCTGCTAGCGCTTCGGCGCTAGCTTCGAGGTATGGCGAAGACCCAGCTGAACGTACGCGTGGACGAGGGCACGGCCCGGGCCGCGCGGGAACGCGCCCTGGCCCGCGGGATGAGTGTCAACCGCTACATCGAGGAACTGGTCAGACAGGACACCGGAGAAGCCGGCCACACCTTCGTCGAGGCCGCCGCCGACTTCATGAAGCAGTACGAGTCCGTCTTCGCCGAGGAGTTCGGCACGGACCGAGAAGGCCGTCGCTGAGCTCTTGGACGCACCACGGGACATCAGAGTCGACCTCGCCTGGCTCCTCATGGTCGCTGAGCAGAAGACACCGGGAGACCCCCAGGTCACCGACTGGGGAGCCCTCGTCGCCGCCGTCGGCCGGCACGACGCCGAGATCTTCGGCGTGCCCGTCTACGACACGCCCCACGCCCGCGCCGCCGCCCTGCTCCAGCTCCTGCTGCACGTCCCGGCGCTCGAACGCTCGAACGCGATGTTCGCCATGGCCGTCGCGTACGCCTACCTCGTCGCCAGCGGCCTGAAGGTCGTCACCTCGCCCGAGCAGGTCCGCGATCTGGCCAGACTGGTCAAGACGGGCGGGGCGACCGTGCAGGACATCGCGCGCGAACTGCGCCAGTGGAGCCTGTGAGACCGCCCGCGCGTACGCCGGTCGGCCTCAGGAGGCGGACGGGCGGCGAGCGGTACCGAGCACGCAGTACGAACTCGGTGTCCGCGGCCCCCTGTCGGGCACCGTCAGCCGCCGGTAGGGACCGAGCTCGTATCCCGCGTCCCGGATCGCGCCGACCGGGTCCCGGCCGACGTGGCAGCCGCCGAAGAACAGGGGCCACACCGTGCGGTCGAGGACGCGCTGCCCCGCCCTCATCGCGCCGCCACCGCCTCTTCCGTGCTCGAAGAAGCGCAGCTCACCGCCCGGACGCAGGACACGACGGATCTCGGTGAGGGCGCGCGGCAGGTCCCGGACGCTGCACAGCACCAGCGACACGACGGCCCCGTCGAACGCCTCGCTCTTGACCGGCAGGGCCTCCGCGACCCCCGGTACCACGTCGACCGGCACGTCGGAGCGCAGGGCCGCGGTCCCGGCCAACTGCCGCAGCCGCCGCTCCGGTTCGATCGCGACGACCTCCGAGACCGTGCTCGGGTAGTGGGCGAAGTTCAGCCCGTTCCCCGCACCGATCTCGATGACCCGGCCACGGAGCCCGGCGAGCAGCTCGTCGCGGTGGACGCCGATCGTCGGCTCGGCCGCCACGCTGAACCGGGCGTAGAAACGGGCGAACAGCGGGTGGTGCACCGGCGCCGGGGGCAACGCGCCGGTCTTGCCGGTCCTGGAACCGCGCGGTCGCATGATGCCTCCCCTTGGGGCGTGGACCTATCGCGATTGTCCCCCCGGAAGGCCGCGCTCACCCGTCGGTCCACGAACAGCGGCGGGGCGTCGTCGCCCGACGCCCCACACGTCCGTCCGGCCCGTCCCGTGGCCCTCACGCGGACGGGATCACGGGACGGGCGCACGGCACCGTCCCGCGGCAATCCGCGGCAGTGACACGCGAATCCCCTGGCAGACCATGGCAACGCGCGGCAACCCGTGGCAATCCCCAACGCTCGGCGGCGGACTACCCGCACCCCGGCGGGAACGGCGGTGCCGTCGCGTGTCCGGTGGGATTCGCGCGTGCCGCATCGGTGAAATCGCCGGTCTTTACGCACCACTTGACCCGCCAGTAACGTGACCGCCGTGGTGACCTCGGTGAACCCCCCACCTCTCCCGAACCATTCGCCACCGCCCCTGCCGAACGTTCCGCAGCGACCGGGCGGCACACCGCACCCGCACGAGCGAACGCCGTTGTCCGAAGGCGTCCGCGTCCGGGTGCTGTGTGCCGTGCACGGCGATCCGCTCGCCGCGGCGGAACTCGCGGCCGTCCTCGACGAGCGTCAACGGACCGGTCTGGAACCGCTGCCGCCCGACCCCGTCGCCGTCCTCCCCGGCCTGCTGCGCTCCCTTCGGCCCGTGTTCCGATCCCTCGGCACGGGCACCCGGCGCCTCCTGCTGATCGCCGCCGCCGACCAGCACCCGTTCGCCACGCACGCCTACCAGCGGGCGGTGGCCGCCGCACGCTCGCACACCGGTTCTCTCGACGACGCCGAGGCGGCCGGGCTCGCCCGTGCGACGTCCGCCGGAGTCGTGTTCCGGGACTCCTGGACCCGCATCGCCGCCTATGAGACGGCGTCCGCCGCGGACCGGCGCGAGACGCACCGCCTCCTCGCCCGGGTCCTGCGGGGCGAGGGCGAGGCACCCCGCAGGGCCTGGCACCGGGCGGCCGCGGCACTCGGCCCCAGCCGGCGCCTAGCCGCGGAACTGCGAGCCTCGGCGCACGAGGTGCGCGCCGCCGGTGAACACGCGCTGGCCTGCGCGCTCCTCGAACGGGCCGCGGCGCTGACCCCGGACGCGCGCGAGCGCCCCCGGCTGCTGGCCCGCGCCGCAGCCGACGCCTGGCGCTCCGGCGACGGCGACCGCGCCCGCCGCCTGTCCGCCCACGGCGACATCGACGGGCTCGGCGGGCTGCTCGCTCTACGCGCGGGGAATGCGACGGAAGCCTTCGACGCGCTGCTCGCGACAGCGGAACGCCACGTCGCACGCATCGCCGGCCGTGGCGTCGAGCCCGGTGCGCGGCACGGCACGGAGCTCAGCGTGCGGGCTTCCGGCCCGCGGACGGGGCAAGGCGTGCCCGGCAGCGGCGGGAGCGGCCTCCGGGGCGGGCGCCCCGGCGATCCCGGCACCGCCGCGCACCTGGTGGCATGTGCCACCGAGGCCGCCCTCTACACCGGTGACCTGCGCCGCTGCCAGGAGGCCGCAGCCGTCGCGGCCCGGCTCGGCATCGCGGCGCCGGGCACGCTCGGCGGACTGGCCGCGGCCTTCGAGGGGCGGTACGAGGACGCCCGCGACCTGCTGCGCACGGCCGCCGGGCGCTGCGGATCCGGCGACCCCACCTCACTCATCCACTCGTCCATCGCCGCGCTGCTCCTCGGCGATCACACCCGCGCCGCCTCCGCGGCCGTCCGGGCCGCCGCCTCGGCCCGCGCCCTCGGCGAGCCCGCGACCGTTCCACAGGCCATGGAGTTCCAGGCGTACGCCGAGTTCTGGACGGGACGCCCACGCGCCGCCGGGGCCGCCGCGCTGGACGCCCTGCGGCAGGCGTACGTCACCGGACAGGACAACGGGGCCTGCCACCTTCAGGCGGCCCTGGCCATGTTCGCCGCCGTCACCGGCGACGAGGAACTGTGCCGGGCCCGCGCCGCCGCGGCCCGCGCCCACGCCCTGGAGCGCGGCCTCGGGCTGCCCGCCGCCCTCGCCCTGTGGGCGCTCGCCTTCCTCGACCTGAGCACGGGCCGGTACACGGCGTCCGCGACCCGGCTGCGCGCGCTCGCCGGATTCGGACCCGGGCACGGTCACCGGGCCGTCCGTCACCTCGCCATCCCGCACTATGTGGAGGCCGCCGTCCGGACCGGGGACACCTCGGTCGCGCGGACCGCCCACGCCGACTACGACCGCTGGGCCAGTGCCGTGCGCAGCGTCGACGACCTCGCCCTGAGTGCGCGGTGCCGGGCCCTGCTGGCCACCGGGCACGAGGCCGCCGACCACTACCGGACCGCTCTCGACCTGCACGCGGGCGGCATCCGGGACTTCGAGCGGGCGCGTACGGAGCTGCTGTTCGGCGGTGCCCTGCGCCGGCTGCGCAAGCGGGCGGAGGCCCGGGACCGGCTGTGCAGCGCGCTGGAGGCGTTCGAGCACTTCGGGGCGCCGCACTGCGCGGCCGAGGCCCGGGCGGAGCTGCGGGCGCTGGGGGAGCCGGGGAGGCTGCCGGCCGGGGCGCGCGGTACGGCCGGCCTGCTCACCTCCCAGCAACTGGCCGTGGCCCGGATGGCCGCCGAGGGCGCCACCAACCGGGAGATCGCGTCACGGCTGCTGCTCAGCCCACGCACCATCGACCACCACCTACGCGGCGTCTTCAGCCGCCTCGGCATCCGCTCCCGAATAGAACTGGTCAAACTCCTGACACCAGAGGACTAGCCCCCACAAGGGGCGCGGGCAACGGCGCAGCTCTTGAGGGGCGCGGGGAACGGCGCAGGCTGTCGAGGGGCGCGGGGAACGGCGCCATCCTTCAGGGGGCCGCAGGGAACGGCGCAGCTTTTAGGGGCGCGGGGAACTGCGCGATCTTTTAAGGGGCGCGGGGAACGGCGCGACCAGCCACGCACAACCCGCACCTCACCACCCGGCCGACCGAACTTCAGCGCAGGGCAAACGCTCGCGCATCCCAGCTCCCCCCCAACCGCGGCGCAAGCCATCCGGCCGCAGAGGCCCGGAAGTCAGCGGCAGAAAGACCACCCGCCCCCTCGGGCAACGAGCCGAGCAGCGGCGCCTCCGCCACCACCGGAAGATCCACGACGTTGCAGCGCGACGCCAGGTCGGGCTCGCCCGGCCAGCTGCCGATGACGACCCCGAGCAACTCCAGCCGCCGCGACCGCAGTTCGCGGGCGGTCAGTTCCGTCGTGTTGAGGGTGCCGAGCCCGGCCGAGGCCACCACCAGCACCGGAGCGTCCAGCAGCCGCGCCGCGTCCGCGAGGGTGCCGCCCTCGTCGGCGAACCGTACGAGCAGCCCGCCCGCGCCCTCCACCAGCACGAGGTCGTGTTCGGCGGCCAACTTGCCCGCCGCGTCCGCCACCTCCTCGGGCCGCACCGGTGCGAGACCGGCCCGTCGCGCCGCCGTGGCCGGAGCCAACGGCTCGGGATAGCGGGCGAGTTCGACGGCCGTGACCGCGCCCGCGAGCCGTGCCACCTCGTCGGCGTCCCCGCGCTCGCCCGGCAGCAGACCCGTCTGTGCGGGCTTCAGCACGGCCACCGACCGCCCGGCCCCGACGGCCGCCGCGGCCACGGCGGCCGTCGTGACGGTCTTGCCGACCTCCGTGCCCGTCCCCGTGATCACCAGTACCGTCATGTCAGCCCTCCCGTGCCGCCGCGCACACGGCCGCCGTGATCCGCGCCAGGTCGTCGTCCCCGGTGATGTACGGCGGCATCGTGTACACGAGGTCCCGGAAGGGGCGCAGCCACACGCCCTCGCGCACCGCCGCCCGGGTCGCCGCCGCCATGTCGATCCCGTGGTCCAGCTGCACCACCCCGATGGCCCCGAGCACGCGTACGTCCCGGACGCCCGGCAGTTCCGCGGCCGGCGCCAGCCCGCCCCGCAGCCTCGTCCCGATGCGCTTGACCTCGGTCTGCCAGTCCTGGCCGAGCAGGAGGTCGATGGAGGCACAGGCCACGGCGGCGGCGAGGGGGTTGCCCATGAACGTCGGGCCGTGGGCGAGGACCGGTACCTCACCGCGCGAGATGCCCTCCGCGACCCGCGCGGTGCACAGCGTCGCCGCCATCGTCAGATAGCCGCCGGTGAGGGCCTTGCCCACGCACATCACGTCCGGCGTCACCCCCGCGTGACCGGCCGCGAACAGCGAACCCGTCCGTCCGAAGCCCGTCGCGATCTCGTCGAACACGAGCAGCACGTCATGCGCGTCGCACGCCTCGCGCAGCACCCGCAGGTACGCGGGGGAGTGGAACCGCATGCCGCCCGCCCCCTGGACCACCGGCTCCACGATCACCGCGGCCAGTTCGCCGGCGTGCCGCTCGATCAGTGACCGCAGATGGTCGGCGTACGCCTCCTCGTACGCGACCGGGGGCGCGTCGGCGAAGACCTGGCGCTGCAGCACGCCCTGCCACAACTCGTGCATCCCGCCCTCGGGATCGCACACCGACATCGGCTGCCAGGTGTCGCCGTGATAGCCACCGCGCCAGGTCAGCAGACGCTGCTTGCCGGGGCGGCCGAGCGAGCGCCAGTGCTGGAGGCACATCTTGACCGCGACCTCGACGGACACCGAACCGGAGTCGGCCAGGAAGACATGCTCGAGACCCTCCGGCGACATGTCGACAAGGCGCTTCGCCAGGCGTACGGCCGGCTCGTGGGTGAGCCCGCCGAACATCACATGGCTCATCCGCCCGAGCTGCTCGCGGGCCGCCTCGTTCAGCACCGGATGGTTGTAACCGTGGATCGCCGACCACCAGGACGACATGCCGTCGATCAGCTCGCCGTCCCCTCCCGCCAGCCGCAGCCGCACCCCGTCGGCCGACTCCACGACGAGCGGTTCCTGCCGGCCCGGCATCGGCCCGTACGGATGCCAGACGTGCCGCCGGTCGAGATCGAGCAGCTCACGTACGGCAGGGCCGGGGGAGGCGGGCGCGGCGGGCGGGCCGGCCGGACCGGACAGATCAGGCATTGGGCGCGAGGTCCGTTCCGGCGCCCCGGCGGCGTACCGCGACCAGGTCCGTACGCGCCTCGGAGACCCGCGCGGCCTGCTGGACCGGCTCGCCGGTGGACCCCTCCTCGGCGGCCGGGCCGCTGGGCCCGCAGCCCCCGCCCTCGTGCGAGCCGCAGCCCTCGTGCGCGGGGACCCGGTGCTCCGGGAGCGTGACCTCGCCCGTGCCCTCCACCTCGAACCCGGCGTCCGCGATCATGTCCAGGTCCGCCCGGCCCGCCTGTCCCTCGCTGGTGAGGTAGTCGCCGAGGAAGATCGAGTTGGCCAGATGCAGGGCGAGGGGCTGCATCGTACGGAGATGGACCTCGCGGCCGCCCGCGATCCGCACCTCGACGTCCGGGCAGACGAACCGGACCATCGCGAGGATCCGCAGACAGCGCTGCGGGGTGAGGTTCCACTCCTTGGCGAGCGGGGTGCCCTCGAACGGGATCAGGAAGTTGACCGGGACCGAGTCCGGGTCGAGCGCCCGCAGCGCGTACACGACGTCGACGAGGTCCCCGTCGCTCTCACCCATGCCGGCGATCAGACCCGAGCAGGCGGACAGCCCCGCGGCATGGGCCTTCTGGACCGTGTCCACCCGGTCGGCGTAGGTGTGGGTGGTGGTGATCCCCCCGTACGTCTCCTCGGACGTGTTGAGGTTGTGGTTGTAGGCGTCCGCCCCCGCCTCGCGCAGCCGCTCGGCCTGGCCGTCCGAGAGCAGCCCGAGACAGGCGCACACCTCGACGTCCTCGTGCCGGTCCTTGATCGCCTTGATGGTGTCGGAGACCCGGTCGACATCGCGGTCCGTGGGGCCGCGTCCGCTCGCCACCAGACAGACCCGCTTCGCGCCGCCCGCGAGCCCGGCGGCCGCGGCCTCGGACGCCTGGTCGGGCTTCAGCCACGTGTACTTGAGGATCTCGGCCTTGGAGCCGAGCCGCTGCGAGCAGTAGGAGCAGTCCTCGGGACACAGGCCCGACTTCAGATTCACGAGGTAGTTGAGCTTCACCCGGCGGCCGAACCATTGCCGCCGTACCTTGCCGGCCGCGGCCACCACATCGAGGAGTTCGTCGTCGGAGGTGGCCAGCACGGCCAGCGCCTCGTCACGGGTCGGCAGCTCGCGCCGAAGCCCCTTGTCCACCAGCGTGTTCAGCAGGTCCATGAGGCCCGATCCTGACGTATCCGACCGCGCCGGGCCAAGGAGGGACCGGACAACAGAGACGGTTCGACGTGTGGGTATTGCCACATCATGGGCGGCTGGTGGTGCGGCTAGGGTCTGTGCGTTGCCTACAAAGGGCAGCGGGGGCGGCCGGGCGAGAAGCCGTGTGTCGGGGCCCCATGGGACACCCGCACATCATGGCCGGAGGACACATGGCCCGATCGCCCTTCGAGTGGATCGACGAGCAGGCGCGGGCGCGCCGCCGGGCCGGACTCGTCCGCACCCTGCGCCCCCGCCCGGCGGACTCCGCACTCCTCGACCTCGCCGGGAACGACTACCTCGGTCTCGCCCGGCACCCCGAGGTCACCGAGGCCGCCGCGCGGGCCGCGCGCGCGTGGGGCGGCGGCGCCACCGGCTCCCGGCTCGTCAGCGGCTCCACGGAGCTGCACACGGAACTCGAGCGCGAGCTGGCCGCGTTCTGCGGCTTCGAGTCCGCCCTCGTCTTCTCGTCGGGCTACGCGGCCAACCTCGCCGCCGTCACCGCGCTCGCGCCGCACGGCTCCCTCGTCGTCTCCGACGCGGGCAACCACGCCTCCCTCATCGACGGCTGCCGTCTGGCGCGGGGCGTCACCCAGGTCGTCGCCCACGCCGACCCCGAGGCCGTCCGCAAGGCGCTGGAGACACGCGCGCAGGACACACGCGCGCAGGACTCGCGCACCGGACCCGCGATCGTCGTCTCCGACACGGTCTTCTCGGTGGACGGCGACGCGGCCCCGCTCGCGGAACTGGCCGCCGTGTGCCGGGAGTCCGGCGCCGCCCTCGTCCTGGACGACGCGCACGGTCTGGGCGTCCTCGGCGACGGCGGACGGGGCGCCGCGTGGGCGGCGGGGCTCGCGGGCGCGCCCGACGTCGTCACCACCGTCACCCTGTCGAAATCGCTCGGCAGCCAGGGCGGCGCCGTCCTCGGACCGGCCCACGTCATCGACCACCTCGTCAACGCGGCCCGCACCTTCATCTTCGACACCGGTCTGGCCCCCGCGGCGGCGGGCGCGGCCCTCGCGGCCCTGCGTCTGCTGCGGCGGGAACCGGAACGGGCCGCACGCGCGCGTGCGGTGGCGACGGCTCTGCACGAGCGGCTGACGGCCGCAGGGCTCGAAGCCGTACGGCCGGACGCCGCGGTCGTCTCCGTACGCGCCCCCTCCCCGGAGCGGGCGCTGCGCTGGGCCGCCGACTGCCGTACGGCGGGTCTGGCCGTCGGCTGTTTCCGTCCCCCCTCGGTGCCGGACGGCGTCTCACGGCTGCGGCTCACCGCCCGCGCGGATCTCACCGACGGGCAGGTCGAGCGGGCCGTGGCCGTGATCATCGCAGCGCGTCGATGAACCCCTCCCAGGCCGCTGGGGCGAACAGCAGGGCGGGCCCCGACGTGTTCTTGGAGTCGCGTACCGCGAGCAGGCCGGCCCAGGGGCCGGAGACCGGCCTGGCCGTCTCCACGCAGTTGTTCATTCCCGTGCTGCGGCTGCTGCGCTGCCACCGCACACCGTGCAGACGCGTGCTGGAAGGTACGTACCGAGGCATGGCGGGCATGGTGCCTCCTTATGCGCCGTCCGTCAGACCGGCGATGAAATCCAACGTGTCCTTGGGCGAAAGGGCGTGGACCTGAAGGGAGTCGAAAGCCTCGCTGTAGGCGTGGAGGTCTTCTTTCCGTTCGAGATAGAGGCTACTCGTCAAGTGGTCGAGAACAACCACATCCAGATCAGATCTGTTCGTAAACGAAAAAATTACAAAGGGCCCGGTGACTCCGACGTGCGCCCCCACTCCGAACGGCAGCACCTGAATCCGCACGTGAGGGAGGTGCGCGGCCTCCTTCAGCCGCTCCAACTGCCGTGCCATGACGTCCGGTCCGCCCACTGTCCGTCGTAGCACCGCCTCATCCAGGACGACACTCAGTCGTAGCGGGGTGTTCGAACGCAGCACGTCCTGCCGGGCGAGCCGCACCTTCACCAGGACGTCCACCAAGGCGTCGTCGCCGCCGGGCGCCCGGCCCACGGCGGCCCGCGTCACCTCGCGCGCGTACTCCGGCGTCTGCAGGAGGCCCGGCACCACGGAGTTCTCCAGCGTGCGCATGACGTCGGCCTGCGACTCCAGACTGATGAAATCGCTGTACGTCGACGGCAGAAGCCCACGGTAGGCGTGCCACCAGTGCTGCCGGCCGTCCTCGTCGGAGCCCGCCAGCATGACGAGCAACTCGTGCAGTTCCGGGTCCCGGACGTCGTACGCGTCCAGCAGCAGCCGTACGTCCGCGGGCTTGACCCCGCTGCGGCCGGTCTCGATCCGGCTCACCTTCGACTGGTGCCAGCCGACGAGGCGGGCCGCCTGACCGCTCGTGAGGCCCGCGCGGGCGCGCAGGGCTCGCAGTTCGGCGCCGAGCTTCCGCCGGCGCACCGCGGGGCCGTACTGCATGGCCGTCTCCTTCCGACCGTCGCGCCGACGCTGTGGCGCCCGGCGTCACGCCGACCGTAGAGGACAAACAGGCCGCTGACGCAAATAGGGCCGAGCGTCGCAGAGTTCACCGCTTCGAGCGACAGATATATGCATATCTCGGTGGATCGGCACCGTGAACCCCGAGGTAGTGGCACGCTGGCGCATGCACCAGTCCGGGACCGTACCCGAAGTCATGCACTCCGGTCGGCCTCCGGTCCCGTGGGAAAGGACGACGTCGCATGGCAGACCACCAGGAAGCCTCCGTCACCCTGCCGAGCGATCCCGCCTCGGTCTCCGCCGCCCGTACGTACGTCACCGACGTCCTGGCCGAATGGGGACTTCCCGCCGACTCGGAGGCCGCCGACACGGTCCGTCTCATGGTCTCCGAACTCGCCACGAACGCCGTACAGCACACCTTCGGGCTCTCGCCGACCTTCACGGTGGACATGGAACTCGACCGTGACGAACACCTGCGCATCGGGGTGACCGACAGCCACCCCCGGTTCCCGAAACGGCTGCCCGCGGCCGTCCAGCAGGACAACGGCCGTGGCATGGTGATCATCCGCTGGCTGACCGCGGAGTGGGGCGGCAAGCTCACCGTGCGGCCCACCCGGGAGGGCGGGAAGACCGTGTCGATCATGCTGCCGTGGACGGCGCCGGTGGAGCCGGTCAGGGCCGACTGAGATCACCCGCCGTGGGGGTCGTCCTTGCCGGAATCGTCCTTCGGGCTCTTGTCGGCCGCTCGTTTCAGCAGGTAGGGCATGACCTCCCACAGGGCCGTGCACACGACCAGGGTGGTCGCCCCGGCCACGATCCCCTCGGTCCGGTCCACCGCGACGTCCACGACGAGCAGCATGGACCCGGACAGGGCGAGCGCCAGCACGGCCAGACCGGCCTGTGCGAGCCGGGACGAGGCATTCACCACCTGGGGCTTGGCGCCCTGCTGGAAGAGCCGTCGGTGCAGCGCCGCGGGCGCCGTGAAGAGCGCGGCCGCCAGGACCGAGAGCAGCAGTGTGACCACGTACGTGGTGCGCTGGAACGTGTCGAGGGACGGGAACCGGGGGGTGAAGGCGAGGGTCAGCAGGAAGGCGAAGAGGATCTGGACGCCTGTCTGGGTGACCCGCAGCTCCTGGAGGAGCTCGTTGAAGTTCCGGTCGGCGCGCTCGAGGCGGGTCTCGTTGCGCTCCTCGTGGTGGTGCCGTTCGGCCATGGGTGAACGAGTAACCAGTCCGCCGCCGACGACACGCCGACAACATGCCCGGGCACCTCACGAGGCGGCCCACGGGAATCCCGATGGGCCGCCTCGTGGGCGGATCACCTGACCCGGCCGTACCAGACGCTCTTCGTCCAGATCTTCTGGAGCTTCACCACGTCCCCGGACTTCGGGGAGTGCCAGATCCGTCCCTTCCCGGCGTAGATGCCGACGTGGTAGACGTTCCGGCCCGAGTGGAAGAAGACCAGGTCCCCCTGCCTGCGCTTGGAAGCGGAGATGTGGTTCGTCTTGTTGTACTGGGCCGCGGCCGTACGGGGCAGGCTCTTGCCCGCCTTCTTGAACGAGTACAGCGTGAGGCCGGAGCAGTCGAAGCGCTTGGGCCCCGCGGCGCCGTACTTGTACGGGGAGCCCTTCTTGGAGGCCGCCACCTTGAGAGCCTTCGTCGCGTGCGTGGCCGCTTCCGCGTCGGACGCGAAGCCCGGGGCCACTATGCCGCCGCCGACGGCGGCGATCGTGAGAGCCGATGCGGTACCGGCCCTGCTGAACAGCGACGGGACACGATTGAGCGCAGTCATGCGCAACCCTTCGTCAGCCGCCTGTGAAGGATGACCTGTCGGATTCGGGCTGGCGAAGTTGCCCGGCCGCTGTTGCGGCTTCACCCCAAGGACCACTCGGATCTCTCCGGCGGCCCGTCGTGCCTGGGTCCTCCACTCCTGCCGATCCACTTCTGTCGACCGGTCATCCGGGCAGCGGCAGGACTCGGCGTCCGCCCGGACCGCCCCGCCGCTTGTGGCGGGGGCTTGTCGTCGGAAGGGATCTTGACGCACTGATGTCCCAAAAGCCGAGCGGAATCGGCGATTTGTGGGCTTACTCACCACTCACCCGTTCGGGTGGACAGCCCTTTCTACGGGTGGGTGTCGAGGACTTGGAGGACCCCCGCACCAGCATCGGAATGTCCGATTCCGCCCCAGGAGTAGGCACGTTGCGCAACTCCCGGGGGCCGGAAAAGGCAGCCGCGGCTACGCCGTCCGGGGGTACGCCGTCTGGTTCGTTTGAGATCCGGCCCGGACACCTCGTCACCCGCCCGCGTGACGCCGGGCCGAGGGGGAGGCGTCAGGTGTCGGAGCCGGGCGGCAGGGCGACCCGGCCCGCCCGGCGCTCACCGTCCAGGACGCGCAGCGCCCGGGCCAGGGTCGGCGCGTGCACCTCGTGTTCACCCCTCTGGTGCATCAGGGTCAGCGCGTCGCGCAGAGCGGTGGCGCTGGCCACCAGCGCCTGGGCCGCACGCAGCCCGCGGTAGGTGTCGCCCGAGTGTGCCGGGTTGATCCGGCCGAGCAGGTCGACCACCTCCAGATAGCGGTCGATCAGCTCGGCCTCGGCCCGCGTCAGTGCCGGCAGCGGGGGCAACTCGGGTGGCAGCATCGGCGGTTCACCTCGCGCCGTGGGCGCCGTGGATCGCCCTGCGGCTCGGGACGATCCGGTCGATGAGCCCGTGCTCCAGTGCCTGTCCGGCGTCCAGGATCCTGTCCCGCTCGATGTCCGCCGCGATCCGCTCCCGGCTCCGCCCCGTGTGCCGGGCGAGCATCTCCTCCATCCGTGCACGGGTACGGGTCAGTTCGTCGGCCTGGATCGCCAGGTCGGACGTCTGTCCCTGGACGGGTCCGGAGAACGCCGGCTGACGGATCAGCACGCGCGCGCCCGGCAGCGCGTACCGCTTGCCCGGCGTGCCGGCCGCCAGCAGGACGGCCGCGGCCGAGGCCGCCTGCCCCAGGCAGACGGTCTCCACCTCGCAGCTGACGAACCGCATCGTGTCGTAGACGGCCGCCATCGCGCTGAAGGAGCCGCCGGGGGAGTTGATGTAGAGCGAGATGTCCCGGTCGGGCGCCTGGTACTCGAGGTGCATGAACTGAGCCATCACGTCGTTCGCCGAGACGTCGTCGATCGGCGTCCCGAGAAACACGATCCGCTCTTCGAGGAGCTTCGAGTACGGGTCCGTGGTCCGCGCTCCCGAACTGGTGCGTTCGGTGAACTCGGGCAGGACGTGGCGGGCGGACGGTCGGGTCATGACACACGCCTCCTCCGGGAGAGGTCCTGTAAAAAATGTACAGGACGTACATGACGTTATGATGGGGAGCATGGCCTACGAGATTCCGGTGACGCAAGCCAGGGCTGAGCTCGCCGATCTGATCAACCGCGTGGTGTACGGCGCCGAGCGCGTCGTCGTGACGCGGCACGGGAAGCCCCTCGTCGCCCTGGTCTCCGCGGCTGACCTGGAGCGACTCGAGAAGCTCGACGCGGTGGGGGACGACCGGGTGATCAGCTCGGTCTCCGTCCCCCGGGAAACCGCTTCCGCTCCCCGCGAACGCCAACGTTTCGGAATAACGGCGGAACGACGGGGACCGGGGGCGTCATAGCAACGACTCGTCGGCTACGGCTGGCTGGCCACGGCTGGCGGGCTATGACTCGTCGAGTACGGCTCGCCGGGTGCGGGTGCGGGTGCCGGGGCGAAGACGATCGCGAGGCGACAGCGGGGCGCGGGTACCAAGGGCGGGCGCGGGGACGAGGGCACGGCGGGAGGCCGAGCGTGCGGGGGCGCGGCGCGAGGCCGAGAGCGTGGGGTGCCGAGGCGAGGCGCAGGCTGCGGTGCGGGGGCGAGGGCTCGGTGCGACGGTGCGGCGCGGTGGCGCGACGCGGTGCGAGTGCGCGGTGCGGGACGAGGGTGCGGCGCGAGGGCGCGGTGCGGGGACGAGAATGCGGCGCGAGGGCGAGGTGCGACGGCGCGGCGCGGGCGAGGATTCGTGAGGCTTCTGCGTGAGCGGCGCGAGCCTGCCGTCCGAGGCTGAGCGTCACCCACCCAGGGGCGCGGGGAACTGCGCGACCAGCCCCCACCGACCCGCACTCCACCACCACCCGCACACCGCACACCGCGCAAACAGAGACCGTGCACCCCCGTCCGCTACTGCGGAGGTGCACGGCCGATCAGTGCGCCGCCCGCGAGCTCAGCCCGCGAGCGCCGACGCGGACGCCGACGCCGGTGCCGGCTCCGGCCCGCGCGCGGAGCGCCCCACGCCGCCCACCAGAACCGCCACCAGCCCCAGCGCGGACCACAACGCAAGCGTCACGGCAGGCCCGGCCGCCGCGGCTCCGTCGAAGAAGGAGACCGACTTCAGGAGCGAGGCACCGGCCCCCGGCGGCAACCACTGACCGATCATCCCGACCGGCGCCGGGAGCATCTCCGGGGCAGAGCTCGCACCGGAGAACGGATTGCCGAGCATCATCACGACGAACGCGCCGATGCCGATGCCCGGAGTGCCGATCAGGGCCGCGAGCCCCGCGACGGCGGCGCTCACGGCGAGCGTGGAGAGTGCCAGCACGGCGGCCTCCGGCCACCAGCCCTCGGTGAAGGCGCCCAGCCAGCTGCCCGCGACGAGCGCGGCCGCCGCACCGACCACCACGGCCGTACCGGCCAGCGCGGCGACCGCGCGCCAACCGCGCAGCTTGAGAAAAGTCACCACGGCTCCCGCGGCGATACCGGCAAGCGTCATGGGCAGCACGCTCGACGACAGGACCGCACCGCGCGGGTCGGCGGCGGAGGTCGGTACGACGTCGACGCTCCGCACCTCGGCCCCGCCGGCCTGCCGGGTCACGGCCTGCTGCAGCGTCTGTGCGACGAGAGGACTCGCGGCCGAGGCGGTGAGCAGTTTGGGCCCCTGCCCGGTGGCGACGACCGCGCCGTATACGGTCCGGTCCTCGATGGCGTCCCGTGCGGCGGCCTCGTCCGGGTAGCGGTGGATCTCGAACGCGCCCTCGCGGGACTCGAGTTGCTGCTGGATCTGGGCGGCGGCGGTCGCCGGGCCCGCCACGCCGAGCGGCAGGTCGTGCGGGGCGGTACGGGCCGCGGGCCAGGCGAAGGCCCAGAGGGCCACGGCGGCCAGGACCGGGATCAGCAGGACGACGGCTGCCATGTTGCGGCGGTGCGACGGGGGCGAGGGCTGTCGCTGCGACGGCTCCGGCCTGGTCGCGGCGGGCGTAGCGGAGGTGGCGGACATGCTTCTTCCCTCGGTGTGAACGGGTGGTGGGTGGTGCTCGGGCTTTCGGCCGGTGCCGTGTGGGCCCGGTCGGACCGGTGCGGTGTGGGTGTGCGCGCGGCGTGTCCGGCGCGCTCACTCAAAAAGAAGGATCGTTCGTTTTAGTTGCAGGGCTACTGTCCTGCCGGTAACGGAGCTTGTCAAGAAGGAATGTTCGTTTTAGTTTCGACGCATGGCTCGCGTATCGCAGGAACACCTGGACGCCCGGCGCCGCCAGATTCTGGACGGCGCCGCCCGCTGCTTCGCCCGGAACGGCTTCCACGCCACGTCGATGCAGGACGTGCTGAAGGAGGTGAACCTCTCCGCGGGGGCGGTCTACCGCTACTTCAGTGGTAAGGACGAGCTGATCGCCGCCATCGTCACGGAGGTGCTCGGGGAGATCCGCGAAGCCTTCGAGGACGCCGCCCGGCACACGCCACCGCCGATGCCCGACGTGCTCGTGGGGCGGGTCATGACCCAGGTGCTGGGGCTCGGGGGCGAGGCGAAGCACGGTCTGCGCTGGGACGGAGAGGAATCCTTCCCCCGGCTGATGATCCAGGTCTGGACGGAGACCCTCCGCGACGGTGAGCTGTCCGCGGTGCTGCGTGAGGGGTTCGGCACCGTGCGCGAGGCGTGGGTGCGGATCGTCGAGGGGTATCAGGAGGCCGGGGTGATGCGGGCGGACGTCCCCGCCGAGCATGTCGCGCGGACGCTGATCGCCGCGGCGCAGGGGTTCGCCGCGCAGCAGGCGCTGTTCGGGACCGCGCCGGTGGAGGTGTTGCAGGACGGGCTGCGCGCCCTGATGAGTGTGGAGGCTCCCCGGTAGTTGCTCCGCCGGGTCCCCGGAGGGCGGAGGGTCGGGGGCGGGTGTGAGTGACGTCGGCTGCGGGGCGCGTGTGGCTGGTCGCGCAGTTCTCCGCGCCCCTCAGAGGGCCGGCGGCATGGATTCCCGTGGTTCCGGTGGGGCGGTTAACGTGATGGAAACGCTGCGGAACTAGCCTGCAGCACCGTGTCACCAGGGGTTTCGCGCGTGAGGACTGTGAGGTGGACGCCGTGCAACTGACGCCGCACGAGCAGGAGAGACTGCTCATCCATGTGGCCGCCGATGTGGCGGAGAAACGCCGGGCCCGGGGTCTGAGACTGAACCACCCCGAGTCCGTCGCCCTGATCACCTCGCACATCCTCGAAGGAGCCCGGGACGGCCGAACCGTCGCCGAGCTGATGGCCTCCGGACGCACGGTCCTCACCCGTGAGGACGTCATGGAGGGCATCCCCGAGATGATCCACGACGTGCAGGTCGAGGCCACGTTCCCCGACGGCACCAAGCTCGTCACCGTCCACGACCCGATCGTCTGACGGGGGAGCGGCAGCCATGATCCCCGGAGAGATCCTGTTCGCCGACGGGCCCGTCGCCTTCAACGAAGGTCTCGCCGTCACCCGGCTCACCGTCCTCAACGCCGCCGACCGGCCCGTCCAGGTCGGCTCCCACTACCACTTCGCCGAGGCCAACCCGGGTCTCCGCTTCGACCGCGCCGCCGCCCGCGGCAAGCGGCTGAACGTCGCCGCCGGCACCGCCGTGCGCTTCGAGCCCGGCATCCCCGTCGAGGTCGAACTCGTCCCGATCGCCGGCGCCCGGTTCGTACCGGGCCTGCGCGGCGAGACCGGAGGGGCCCTCGATGCCTGAGATCTCGCGTGCCGCGTACGCGGACCTGTTCGGCCCCACCACCGGCGACCGCATCAGGCTCGCCGACACCGACCTCCTGATCGAGGTCGAGGAGGACCGTTCCGGCGGCCCCGGCCGCGCCGGTGACGAGGCCGTGTTCGGAGGCGGAAAGGTCATCCGCGAGTCCATGGGCCAGGCCCGCGCCACGCGCGCCGACGGCACCCCGGACACGGTCGTCACGGGTGCCGTGATCGTCGACCACTGGGGGATCGTCAAGGCCGACGTCGGCATCCGCGACGGCCGGATCACCGGCATCGGCAAGGCCGGCAACCCCGACACCATGGACGGGGTGCACCCGGACCTGGTGATCGGCCCGGAGACCGAGATCATCGCCGGCAACGGGCGGATCCTGACGGCCGGTGCCATCGACGCCCACGTGCACTTCATCTGCCCGCAGATCGCGGACGAGGCCCTCGCCTCGGGCATCACCACGCTCGTCGGCGGCGGCACCGGCCCCGCCGAGGGGTCCAAGGCCACCACCGTCACACCGGGCCCCTGGCATCTCGCCCGGATGCTGGCGGCGATGGAGGCGTACCCGCTCAACATCGGGCTGCTGGGGAAGGGCAACACCGTCTCCGAGGAGGCGATGCTGTCGCAGCTGCGCGGTGGCGCGCTCGGTCTCAAGCTCCACGAGGACTGGGGCTCCACGCCCGCCGTCATCGACGCCGCGCTCACCGTCGCGGACCGGACCGGCGTCCAGATCGCCATCCACACGGACACCCTCAACGAGGCCGGGTTCGTGGCCGACACGCTCGCCGCCATCGCGGGGCGCACGATCCACGCGTACCACACGGAGGGCGCCGGAGGCGGGCACGCGCCGGACATCATGACCGTGGTGTCCGAGGCGCACGTGCTGCCCAGCTCGACCAACCCGACCCGGCCCTACACCGTCAACACCGCCGAGGAACACCTCGACATGCTGATGGTCTGCCACCACCTGAACGCCGCCGTGCCCGAGGACCTCGCCTTCGCGGAGTCCCGGATCCGGCCCACCACCATCGGGGCCGAGGACATCCTGCACGACCTCGGCGCCATCTCGATCATCTCCTCCGACTCGCAGGCGATGGGGCGTGTCGGCGAGGTCGTCATGCGGACCTGGCAGACCGCGCACGTCATGAAGCGGCGCCGGGGAGCGCTGCCGGGGGACGGTCGCGCGGACAACCGCCGGGTACGTCGCTATGTCGCCAAGTACACGATCAACCCCGCCGTCGCGCAGGGCCTCGCCCGCGAGATCGGCTCCGTCGAGACGGGCAAGCTCGCCGACCTGGTGCTGTGGGAACCCGCCTTCTTCGGGGTGAAGCCGCACCTCGTCGTCAAGGGCGGGCAGATCGCGTACGCGCAGATGGGCGACGCCAACGCGTCCATCCCCACCCCGCAGCCGATCCTTCCCCGGCCGATGTTCGGGGCGATCGGCCGGGCCCCCGCGGCCAACTCCTTCAACTTCGTGGCGCCCCTCGCCGTCGAGGACGGGCTGCCGGAGCGGCTGGGGCTCGGGAAGCGGTTCGTGCCGATCGAGTCGACGCGCGGGGTGACCAAGGCGGACATGCGGGAGAACGACGCGCGGCCGGAGGTACGGGTCGATCCCGACAGCTTCGCCGTCACCATCGACGGGGAGCTGGTGGAGGCCACTCCCGCGGCCGAACTGCCCATGGCCCAGCGGTATTTCCTGTTCTGATTCTGAGGTTCGTCATGTCGCGTGCTGCGTTGCTCGTCCTGGCCGACGGCCGGTTCCCCGCCGGAGGGCATGCCCACTCCGGCGGGGCCGAGGCGGCGGTCAAGGCCGGCCGGATCACCGGGGCGGCGGACCTGGAGGAGTTCTGCAGGGGCCGGCTGCACACGGCCGGACTCGTGTCGGCCTCGCTCGCCGCGGCGGCCGCCCTCGGCGTCGATCCGGTGGAACTGGACGGTGCCGCGGACGCCCGTACGCCGTCCCTCGCCCTGCGGGTGGCCGCACGCAGGCTCGGGCGGCAGTTGGTGCGGGCCGCGCGGGCCACCTGGCCCTCGCCCGAACTCGACGCGCTGGCCGCGGAGTTCCCCAAGGGGGCCCATCAGCCTGTCGTCCTCGGCCTGACGGCCCGGGCCGCGGGGCTCGGGGCTCAGGACGCGGCGTACTGCGCCGCGTACGAGGGTGTCAGTGGGCCGGCGACGGCTGTGGTGCGGTTGCTGAGTCTTGATCCCTTCGATGCGAGTGGGGTGTTGGCGCGGCTGAGTCCTGAGGTCGACCGGGTGGTGGAGCGGGCCGTCGGGGCCGCGCGGTGTGTGGGGGCGCGGGGGGTGGGGGTGCTGCCCGCGGGGTCCGCTCCGCTGCTGGAGGTCGGGGCGGAGGCGCATGCGGGGTGGGGGGTGCGGTTGTTCGCTTCGTAGGGTTCCTCGCCCCCGCCGCCCCTACCCGACCCGTCCCCGGGGGCTGCCGCCCCCGGACCCCCGCCATCGCGCCGGCGCGCTCGTCCTCAAACGCCGGACGGGCTGACAAGACGACAGAGCACACAGCGCACGAGGAGTTGGAGCCGGGTATGCATCTCGATCACCACCACACCCACGACGGACCCTCCGCCGTCAGTGCCGATGCCCGGCGGGCCGACGGGCGGCGGCGGGCTCTGCGGATCGGGCTCGGGGGGCCCGTCGGATCCGGGAAGACCGCTACCGTGGCCGCGCTCTGCCGGGCGCTGCGCGACGAGTGGTCGCTGGCCGTGGTCACCAATGACATCTATACGCGCGAGGACGCCGAGTTCCTGTTGCGTGAGGCGGTGCTGCCGCCCGAGCGGATCACCGCCGTCGAGACCGGGGCATGCCCGCACACGGCGATCCGGGACGACATCTCCGCGAACCTCGAAGCGGTCGAGGACCTGGAGGACGAGGTCGGGCCGCTGGATCTGATCCTCGTCGAGTCGGGGGGCGACAACCTGACGGCGACCTTCTCCAAGGGGCTCGTCGACGCGCAGATCTTCGTGATCGACGTGGCGGGCGGGGACGACATCCCCCGTAAGGGCGGGCCCGGCGTCACCACCGCCGACCTGCTCGTGGTCAACAAGACGGACCTGGCGCCCCACGTCGGTTCGGACCTCGCGCGGATGGCCGCCGACGCGAAGGCGCAGCGGTCGGCGCTGCCGGTCGTGTTCCAGTCGTTGCGGGGCGACGGCGGGGTCGGGGACGTCGCCGCCTGGGTACGGGGGCAGCTCGCGGCGTGGGCGGCATGACGGGCGGAGCGGTCGGAGTTCGGGCCACCGCGCGGATCGATGCCCGCGGGGACGGCCGGGGCCGCACCGTGCTCCCCACCCTGCGGGGCGAGGGCCCGCTCGCCCCGCGCCGGACCCGGGCCGGCGGTTCCGAGGCCAGGGTCCTGCTGGTCGGCGCGATGAGCGGGCCCCTGGGCGGCGACCACTTCACCGTGACGGCCGACGTGGCCGAAGGGGCACGCCTGCACGTCGGATCGGCCGCGGCCACCATCGCGCTGCCGGGACAGGCCGCGGGGGAGGCGCGGTACGACGTACGGCTCAAAGTTGCCGCCGACGCCGAACTGTGCTGGCTGCCAGAGCAGTTGATCTCCGCGAAGGGGAGTGATCTGCGCCTCACGACACATGTCGATCTCGTGGCGGGCGCCTGGCTGACGCTGCGCGAGGAACAGGTCCTCGGGCGGGCCGGCGAAGAGCCGGGGAGGCTCACCAGCCGGCTCACCGTCCTGCTCGACGGGCGGCCCCTGCTCGACCAGGAGCTCGCCTGCGGTCCCGGGGCGCCGGGCGGATGGGATGGGCCCGCCGTGCTCGCCGGGCATCGCGCGCTGGGTCAGCTGCTCGTCGTACGGCCGGAGTACGCGTGGCAGCCGGTCGAGCCGCGGCTGCTGGGGGAGTACGCCGCACTCACCCCGCTCGCGGGGCCCGGCGCCCTGGTGACCGCCCTCGCCCCCGACGCGCTGCGGCTGCGCCGCACCCTCGACGAGGCCCTGCACTTTCTCGGATGACGTACGGCGGAGAGGAACAGCACCGCTCAACGGACAGAGATGTTCCGGTTATCGGATTGGCAAAGAAGGTAGTTCGCCCCTGTTCTCAGGGACCTCACAGCCGAAAGGATCCCCCGTATCGACCACGACGTCAGCACACGACAGCAGGGGGAGACTCTCTTGAGAGGTATGAGAAGGGTGACGGCGTTCGGCTCGGCCGGAGCGCTTGTCACCGCGACGCTGATAGCCGGTGCCGTCGCGGCCCCGACGGCCAGCGCGGACATCCGTCAGGGACGGCACGGCCAGCACGGCCAGGACGCTCAGGCCCGCGGTGCCGAGCTCGCTGCGGCCCGCGCGGCCAAGGCCGGCATCGACTGGGCGGACTGTCCGGCCGACTGGGGGATCGCCAAGCCCGTCCAGTGCGGGTGGGTCACCGTGCCGCTCGACTACGCGAAGCCCAACGGCAAGAAGATCAAGATCGCCGTGGACCGCATCGGCAGCACGGGCACCAAGGCGGAGCGCCAGGGTGCCCTGGTCTACAACCCGGGCGGCCCCGGCGGCTCCGGGCTGCGCTTCCCGCTGCGGGTCACCACCAAGAACCCGCTCTGGGTGAAGACGTCCAAGGCGTACGACTTCGTGGGCTTCGACCCGCGCGGTGTCGGCCACTCGGCGCCCATCTCCTGCGCCGACCCGCAGGAGTTCGTCAAGGCCCCCAAGCCGGACCCGGTGCCGGACTCCGAGGCCGACAAGCGCGTCCAGCGGAAGCTGGCCGCCGAGTACGCGGCCGGCTGCGCCGAGCGCAGCGGCGCGATGCTGCCGCACATGACGACCCCGAACACCGTGCGCGACCTCGACGTCATCCGGGCCGCGCTCGGCGAGAAGAAGCTCAACTTCCTCGGTGTCTCGTACGGCACGTACATCGCCGCCGTCTACGGCACGATGTACCCGACGCACGTGCGCCGCATGGTCGCGGACAGTGTGGTCAACCCGTCGCGCGAGAAGATCTGGTACGAGGCCAACCTCGACCAGGACGTCGCCTTCGAGACGCGCTGGAAGGACTGGCAGGACTGGGTCGCCCGGAACGACGCGGCCTTCCACCTCGGCGACACGCGGGCCGAGGTCCAGGCCCAGTGGCTGCAACTGCGCGCCACCGCCAAGAAGAACCCCATCGGCGGAGTCGTCGGCCCGGCCGAGCTCATCGGCTTCTTCCAGAGCGCGCCGTACTACGACTCGTCGTGGGTGCCGGTCGCGACCGTCTTCAGCAAGTACGTCGCCGGTGACACCCAGGCGCTCGTCGACGCGGCCGCGCCGGACCTCTCCGACACCGCGGGCAACATCGCCTCGGAGAACGGCAACGCCGTCTACACGGCCGTCGAGTGCACCGACGCCAAGTGGCCCACCAGCTGGAAGAAGTGGGACCGCGACAACAGCAGGCTGCACAAGAACTACCCGTTCATGACCTGGGCCAACGCCTGGCTGAACCTGCCGTGCGCGACCTGGCCCGCCAAGCAGCAGACCCCGGTGGACGTACGGACAGGCAAGGGCCTGCCGCCCGTCCTGATCGTGCAGTCCACGCGTGACGCGGCCACCCCGTACGGGGGCGCCGTCGAGCTGCACAAGCGCTTCAAGGGCTCCCGGCTGATCACCGAGAGGGACGCCGGCTCGCACGGCGTGACGGGGCTGACCAACCCGTGCGTCAACGAGAAGGTGGACACCTACCTGCTCACCGGCAAGGTCGGGGCGGCAGACGTGACGTGCGCGCCGCACGCCACGCCCAAGCCGTAGCGCGACCCGGCACATTCAGTGGAGGGGGCGGCCGTCGACCGGCCGCCCCCTCCCGTGTCCCGCTCCTCAGACGTCCCGGCCCGCGAGCCGGACGGCCTCGGCCGCCTGGTCGAACCGGGCGGCCGTGGGCGTCAGCGCTGCGGCAGGCGCGGGAACCTGCGGCCCTTCGCCAGGGCGGCCTTCTCCGCGGCCTCCGCCGCCTTCACGTCCGAGGCGTACCGGTCCACGTACTCCTGCTCGGAGAGGGTGAGGATCGCGTACATGATCTCGTCGGTGATGGCGCGCAGGATCGCCTTCTCGTTCTCCATGCCGGCATAGCGGGAGAAGTCGAGGGGCTCCCCGAAGCGGATCGACACGGGGTGGACCTTCGGGATCTTGCGGCCCGGGGGCTGGGCCTCGAAGGTGCCGATCATCGCGCACGGGATGACGGGCACCTCGGCCCTGAGCGCCATCACCGCGACGCCGACCTTGCCCTTGTAGAGGCGGCCGTCGTGCGAGCGGGTGCCCTCCGGGTAGATGCCGAGCAGCTCGTCCTTGCTCAGCACACCCAGACCCTCACGGATGGCGGCCTTGCCCGCCTCCTTGCCGGAGCGGTCCACCGGGATCTGCCCGACGCTGCGGAAGAAGAACGCGGTCAGCCGGCCCTTGATGCCGGGGCCCGTGAAGTACTCGGCCTTGGCGAGGAACGTGATGCGCCGTTTGAGGATCGCCGGCATCAGGAAGTGGTCCGCGAACGAGAGGTGATTGCCCGCGACGATGGCCGCCCCCGTCGCCGGTACGTGCTCCAGCCCCTGGATCCGGGGCCGGAAGACCAGCCGCAACAGCGGTCCCAAAAGCACGTACTTGAGAACGTAATAGAACAACGGGTCGCTCCTCGCTTCGCCGGATCGGCTCAACCGCCGCGTTCTAGCTGGTCAAGAGGTGTGCTGCGGGACGCCAGTGTATGTCCAGGCGTCGGCCCCTGTAACCGCCCCCGATCGGACTCATGCTGACCCGGTGGCATCGTCCTGCACCACCCGCCGGCCCGGCGGGTGGCTCGTTCCCGCCCGCCTCGCCCGTCCCGCCCGCCCCGGCCGTCTTCGGCTGCTCCCGGCCCGCGGCCCGGGAGGAGCCGGACGCTCAGCCGTGGCTCGGCTGCCGCTCGTCCCGCGAGGCGCCACCGTCGTGCGAGACGCCACCGCCCCGCGAGGCGTCGCCGTCCTGTGAGGGGTCACCGTCGTGCGAGGCGTCGCCGTCCCACGCGTCGACCAGCGCGGACAGGTCGTCCAGCAGCCGCTGGGTGTCCGCCGTCAGACCGCCCAGCGCGGGCGCGGCCTGCAGACCGCTGACCGCGAGCGCCGCGGCCAGCCGGTGATGGGCCGCGACCGCCGTGTCCAGGGCTCGGCGGCGCTCGTCGGCCGCGTCGTCCCGCGAGGACAGGACGTCACCGGACGCCCGCAGCAGCGGCGACAGGATGCCCGGCACGGAGTCCGGCAGCGACACGGCCTCCGACAGCGAGCGCGTGATCGCCCGTATGTGCTCGGTGATCCGGTCCCAGGTGAAGTCCCAGTCGGCGGGCGGCGGCGCGCTCGCCGAACGGCGCAGCCTGCGCCCCGGGTTGTAGCGGTAGCTCTCGTCCGACCAACTGCGCGCGGTCCGCAGTTCCGTCACCACGTCGGCCAGCCGCACGGCCCCGTCGTACCAGTCGCGGGCCCGCTCCTCGTCGTACGACGTCTCGATACCGTCGGCGACCCGGTGCAGCAGGTCGGCGCAGTCCTGCGGCAGCCGGCGGCGCACATGGTGGACCTGACGGGAGTGGACCGGCGGCAGGACGAGGGCGTTCACGGCGATGCCGATGACCGCGCCCAGCAGGGTCTCCAGGAGCCGGTGCAGGATGTCGAACCCGCTGTACGAGCCCTGGACGAGGACGAACAGCGCGGCCGTCGGCGCGTAGAGGCCCTGGTTGCCGAGCCGTGCGTAGTTGCCGAGCAGCACGGCGAGGGGGAGGGCCAGCGCCATCGCGGCCATCGTGTGGTGGGTCAGCACGAGGGCGCCGGCGGCGAGCAGGGTGCCGGTGAGGACCACCACCACCTGCTGCAGGGCCGACAGCAGGGAGCGGTAGACGGTGCTCTGCACCAGGAACAGCGCGGTCCACGGCGCCAGGAGCGCCATCGGCGCGTTCCACCACCAGCCGGCCAGCGCCCAGGCCAGCAGGGCGGCACCCGCCGCCTTGAGGGACTGGACCGCGGTGTCGCGCTCCGGCCCGGCCTCCGTGACGCACCTGCGCACCGAACGCCCGACGGAGACGGCCTCCCGGGTGAGGGCATGCCACAAGTGATGCTTCCTTCCGTTCGATCCTGGTGGGCGCCCCCTCGGGCACCCTTCGGGCGCCGGGTACCCGGCGCCCGAAGATCGGAACGGACGCTTTCCCTGTACCGGCGAGTGTCGGAAACCGAAGAAAGGGGACTCGGGCGGCGGAAGTGAACCACGATCGCTGGAGGAGTCCCACCATGCGTGCACTGACCTGGCAGGGGAAACGTGATGTCCGCGTGGAGACCGTCCCCGATCCGCGGATCGAGAAGCCCGACGACATCATCGTCAGGATCACGACGACCGGACTCTGTGGTTCCGACCTCCACCTGTACGAACTCTTCGGCCCCTTCATCGACCCCGGCGACATCCTCGGTCACGAGCCGATGGGCATCGTGGAGGAAGTGGGACCCGACGTCACCGCCCTGGCCCCCGGCGACCGGGTGGTCATCCCCTTCAACGTCTCCTGCCGCGACTGCTACATGTGCGACCAAGGGCTGCACTCGCAGTGCGAGACGACCCAGGTGCGCGAACGCAACAGCGGCGCCTCCCTGTTCGGATACACCAAGCTGTACGGGCAGGTACCGGGCGGACAGGCGGAGTTCCTGCGGGTGCCGTTCGGCAACAAACTCCCCATCAAGGTCCCCGAGGGGCCGGCCGACGACCGCTACGTCTACCTCTCCGACGTCCTGCCCACCGCGTGGCAGGCGGTGGACTACGCGGCGATTCCCCCCGGCGGCAGCGTCACCGTGCTGGGTCTCGGACCGATCGGTGACATGGCGACCCGGATCGCCCGGCACCGCGGCGCCGGTCTCGTCATCGGCGTGGACCTGGTCAAGGAGCGCCTCATGCGCGCCAGCGCCCACGGAGTCACCTGCTTCGACGCCCGCATGAACGGAAAGGACCTGGCGGACGCCATCAGGGACCTCACCGACGGGCGCGGGACCGACGCCGTCATCGACGCCGTCGGCATGGAGGCGCACGGCACACCGTTCGCCAAGGCGGCCCAGTGGGTCACCGGCCTGCTGCCCGACGCGGTGGCGCAGCCGCTGATGGAGAAGGCGGGAATCGACAGGCTGGGAGCCCTGTACGCCGGCATCGAACTCGTCCGCCGCGGCGGCACGCTCTCCATCTCCGGTGTCTACGGCGGAGCGGTCAGCCCGATGCCGCTCCTGACGATGTTCGACAAGCAGATCCAGGTGCGCCAGGGCCAGGCCAACGTGTGGCGCTGGGTGGACGACATCCTGCCGCTGCTCACGGACGAGGACCCGCTCGGCGTGGACACGTTCAAGACGCACACCATGCCGCTGGAGGACGCGCCGAAGGCGTACGCGATGTTCCAGGCCAAGGAGGACGGAATGGTCAAGACCCTCCTGAAGCCGTGACGACGACCGCCCGAGCAGTGACGAGAGGAGCAGCGATGACGCAGGAAGCCACCCCGTCCCAGGCGGAGGGAGACCGGGACGACGAGGCCGCGGGCCCGTCCGGCGACGAGCAGACCGGTCAGCGACCGGTGCGGCAGACCACGCCCTCCCAGGCCGAGGGCGACCGGGACGACGCCGATGACCAGGCCGACGGTCAGGTCTGACGAACGACGGAGGTGTCCGAGCATGTCCGATCCACGGCGGCCGGAGCACCCCTGACGGACCGGCCGCGGATCCGGTGGGACCCGGATCCGCGGCCTTCCCCCAAGCGGCGGTAAAAGGCTGAGAAATGCTGAAAACCGCTGGTGGGTGATGGTTCGCTCCGGGCGTCGGGGGTACCCAGCCGGTCCCCTGACGCTTGGAGACGCGATGACTGAGAAGAACCCGTTGAAGGCCGTGGCGGCGAAGGCCGCCGACGCCCTGCGCGGGGAGGGCCCGGCGGACGGCGTGCCCGGCAAGCCCGGTGTGCGGACACCGCCGGTCGACGAGCCGACCGCCCCCGAGCCGCCGCTGCCGCCGAAGGCCGACCAGGGCGCGCCCGCGTACGTCGGCCCCACCGGACGGCCGACGGGCGCGGACCCGGACGTACGGGCCCAGGGAGAGGCATATCTGACCACGGCCCAGGGCGCCCGGCTCCCCGACACCGACCACTCCCTCAAGGCCGGCGCCCGCGGTCCGGTGCTCCTCCAGGACCACCACCTGCGGGAGAAGATCACCCACTTCGACCACGAGCGCATCCCGGAGCGGGTCGTGCACGCCCGTGGCGCCGCCGCACACGGGATCTTCCAGGGGTACGGCACCGCCGCGAAGGTCACCAAGGCCGCCTTCCTCCAGGACGGGGTCGAGACACCGGTGTTCGTGCGGTTCTCGACCGTCCTCGGTTCGCGCGGGTCGGCGGACACGGTCCGCGACACCCGGGGCTTCGCGACGAAGTTCTACACCTCCGAGGGCACCTTCGACCTGGTCGGCAACAACATCCCGGTCTTCTTCATCCAGGACGCCATCAAGTTCCCGGACGTCATCCACGCCGGAAAGCCGCACCCGGACCGCGAGATCCCGCAGGCTCAGAGCGCCCACGACACCTTCTGGGACTTCGTGACCCTGCACACCGAGGCCACCCACCACACGCTGTGGAACATGTCGGACCGGGGCATCCCGCGCTCCTACCGGACGATGGAGGGCTTCGGCGTCCACACCTTCCGGCTCGTGAACGCCGAGGGCGGCACCACGCTGGTCAAGTTCCACTGGAAGCCGAAGCTCGGCGTGCACTCCCAGACGTGGGAGGAGGCGCAGATCACCGGCGGCGTCGACCCCGACTTCCACCGCCGCGACCTGTACGACGCCATCGAGGCCGGCGCGTACCCGCAGTGGGAACTCGGCGTCCAGGTCTTCCCGGACACCCCCGAGCAGACCTTCGAGGGCATCGACCTGCTGGACGCGACGAAGATCGTCCCGGAGGAGCTGGCGCCCGTCCAGCCGATCGGGCTGCTCACCCTGAACGCCAATCCCACCAACTTCTTCGCCGAGACCGAGCAGGTCGCCTTCCACGTCGGCCACCTCGTCCCCGGTATCGACGTCACCGACGACCCGCTGCTCGCCGGCCGGCTCTTCTCCTACCTGGACACGCAGATCAGCAGGCTGGGCGGGCCGAACTTCGCGCAGCTCCCGATCAACCGCCCGCACGCCCCCGTCAACGACATGCTGCGGGACGGCATGCACCAGACGGCCGTGCACACCGGCACCGCGCCCTACAAGCCCAACTCGCTCGACGGGGGCTGCCCGTTCCTGGCGGGGGCGGACACCGGCGCGTACATCGAGACGCCGGTGGAGGTTCCGCGCGCGCACAAGGTGCGTGAGGCGCCGGTCTCGTTCGCGGACCATTTCAGCCAGCCCCGGCTGTTCTGGCTCAGCATGACGCCGGTGGAGCGCGAGCACATCGTCTCCGCCTACACCTTCGAGCTGAACAAGTGCTACGAGCAGACGATCAAGGAGCGGGCGCTGCAGGTGCTCGCCAACATCGACTCCGAGCTGTGCGAGCAGGTGGCCGTCGGGCTCGGGCTGCCCGCGCCGCAGCCGACCGTGCCGCTCGGGTCGGTCGAGCCGAGCCCCGCGCTCTCCCAGATCGGCGGGACCTGGCCGCTGGACGGCCGGATCATCGGCATCGTCGCCGACGAGCACGCCGACCTCGACGGGGTCCGCACGGTCCGTGAGGCGGTTCTGGGCGCCGGCATGGTGCCGCTGGTGATCGGGCCCGTCGGCGGGAAGCTCGACGCGGAGGGCGAGCCGGTGCAGGTGCAGCGCACCTTCGCCACCGCCCGCTCGGTGGAGTTCGACGCGATCCTGGTGGCGGGGGTCCCCGGACCGGGCAAGGACGCCTTCGGGGCGCGGGACGCCAAGGCCGGGGACGCCGGGCTCGACGGGGTCGCCGACCCGCGGATCTCGCTGCTGCTGACCGAGGCGTTCCGGCACGGCAAGGCCATCGGGGGATGGGCCGGGGCCGACGCGGTGCTCTCCGGGGCGGGGATCCCCGCCGACGCCGCGGGCGTGGTGACCGCGGACAGCGGCTCGGGCGCCCTGGAGCAGATCACGTCCCTCATGGGCGAGCACCGGGTCTGGCACCGCTTCGGTACGGCACTGTGACCCGTCCGCCCGACAGCCGTGTACGGTCCGCCCGCCCGGGTACCCGTCGGCTGCTCCACACGGGTGCCGCACGGGTCTTCTCGCCGCGGCCACCCGGTTCGGCACGACAGGATTCCGAGGAGGTTCACCATGACCAGTGACACGGAGGCCGGTGGAACCACGGGTACACCGGACAAGGACTACAACCTGATCTGGTACGTCGAGGCATGTCTGAGCAACGCCCTTCGGCTCGAGTCCTACATCCAGGACGCCGAGCGCGAGAAGGACACCGAGGTCGCGGACCTGTTCCGCAAGGCGCAGGCCGACAGCCGTAAGGGTGCGGAGCTGGGGAAGCGGTTGCTGCGCAGCCGCCTGGACGGCTGAGCGGCGGTTTCGACGGTCCGGTCCCGGCGGCCAGGGCGGGTGCCCTGAGCGCCGGGACCGGGTCGTGTGCCGGGCTCAGGTGAGTGGGGGCTGCTCGCGCAGTTCCCCGCGCCCCTGAAGGGGCGTCCCGGACGCCTTGTCCAGAACCGTCTCCAGGGCGTCGAGGGCCGTTCGCAGTTCGTCGGCCGTGATCGTCAGGGGCGGGGCGAGCCGGATCGTCGAGCCGTGGGTGTCCTTCACCAGGATCCCCTCGTGCATCAGGCGCTCGCTGATCTCGCGGCCCGTACCGAGAGCGGGGTCGATGTCGACGCCCGCCCACAGCCCGCGCGCCCGGAAACCCCGCACCCCCTTGCCGACGAGCGCCGTCAGGCCGTCGCGCAGGACCACGCCCGACTCCTCGGCCCTGCGCTGGAACTCGCCGGTCTCCAGCAGCTCCACCACCGCCGAGCCGACCGCCGCGGCCAGCGGGTTGCCGCCGAACGTCGAGCCGTGCTCGCCCGGCCGCAGCACCTGGAGCACCTCGCGCCGCCCGACGACCGCGGAGACCGGCACGATGCCCCCGCCGAGCGCCTTGCCCAGCAGCAGCAGGTCCGGCACGACCCCTTCGTGCTCCACGGCCAGGGTGCGGCCCGTGCGCCCGAGACCCGACTGGATCTCGTCGGCGACGAAGAGGCACCCGGCCCGCCGGGTCAGCTCGCGCACCCCCCGCAGGTAGCCGTCGTCGGGGATGACGACCCCCGCCTCACCCTGGATCGGCTCGATCAGCACGGCCGCGGTCGTCTCGTCGACCGCCGACTCGAGCGCGGCGAGGTCGTTGTACGGGACCACCCGGAAACCCGGTGTGAAGGGGCCGAACCCCGTACGGGCCGTCTCGTCGGTGGAGAAGCTCACGATCGTCGTCGTACGGCCGTGGAAGTTGTCGGCGGCCACCACGATCGTCGCCCGGTCCGGCGCGACGCCCTTCACGTCGTACGCCCACTTGCGGGCGACCTTGATGCCGCTCTCCACGGCCTCGGCGCCGGTGTTCATCGGCAGCACCATGTCCAGGCCGGTCAGCGCGGCCAACGACTCGGCGAAACCGGCCAGCCGGTCGTTGTGGAAAGCGCGCGAGGTCAGCGTCAGCTCGTCGAGCTGCCGGTGCGCCGCCGCGATCAGGGCCGGGTGGCGGTGCCCGAAGTTGAGCGCCGAGTAACCGGCCAGCATGTCCAGGTAGCGGCGGCCCTCGACGTCCTCCACCCAGGCGCCCTCGGCGCGGGCGACGACCACGGGCAGCGGGTGGTAGTTGTGCGCGAGGACGGGTTCCTCGGCGCGGATCAGCTCGGCGGACGAGCGCAGGGAACGGCTGGGCGCGACAGTCATGAGCGGATCTCCTGAGTGCAGCACTTGATGCCGCCGCCGGCCTTCTGGAACTCCGACAGGTCGACGGGGACGGGAACATAGCCGTGGCGTTCGAGTTCGCCCGCGAGGGCCTCGGCACGCGGCGCGATGAAGACGTGGCGGCCGTCCGAGACGGAGTTCAGCCCGAACACCATCGCGTCCTCCTGGCGGGCGATCACCGCGTCCGGGAAGAGCCGGCGCAGCACCTCGCGGCTGCCCGCGGAGAACGCCTCCGGGTAGTAGGCGATGTTCGCCTCGGGGCCGTCGTCGAGCACGAACAGCGCGGTGTCGAGGTGGTAGAAGCGCGGGTCCACCAGCTGGAGGCTGACCGTGGGGACGCCGAAGAACTCCTGCACCTGGTGGTGGGCGGCCCGCTCCGTGCGGAACCCGGTGCCGGCCAGCAGATGGCGCCCGACGAGGACCAGGTCGCCCTCGCCCTCGCACACCGCCTCGGAGCGGTAGACGTCGAAGCCCGCGTTCTTGAACCACGACTCGTACGCCGTCGACTCCGGGCGGCGCTGCGGTGCGTGGAAGAGCGAGCCGAAGACCCGGCCGGCCACGACCAGGGCCGAGTTCGCGGCGAAGACCATGTCCGGCAGGCCGGCGACCGGTTCCACGCTGTCGACGGTGTGGCCGTGGGCGCGGTAGACACGGATCAGCTCCGCCCACTGGCCCCTGGCCAGATCGACGTCGACCTGTGTGTCCTCGTGCATCCAGGGATTGATGGCGTACTGCACGGCGAAGTGTCTGGGTTCGCAGACCAGGAATCGTCTGGGGCGCGGCACACGGCTCATGGGCACAGAGGGGTTCCTCCGCTTTCCTGCGGTGTGGAGTGGGATGCCTCAACGGTAGGAAACGGGGCAGGGGTGCGACAAGGATCAGGAATTGCGCACCACCGCAGGAACGCTGCGTGTCGGGGCGCCTCGACGCACGTTTGCTGCGTGACCCGGTCCGCCAGGACCGCTGCCGAGCCCCCGGAGCGCGCTGCAGGGCTTCCGGAACTGCCTGGCGGACCTCCGGAGCAGGCTGCTACGCCTCCGGAGCGGGCTGGTTCGCCCCCGCCTCCGGGCTCTCCGGCAGGAGGTGGGACAGCACCATGAAGCTGACCGTCTTGCGGATGAACGGCTCCACCCGGATCCGTTCGAGCACCTCCTCGAAGTGCTCCACGTCCCGGGCCCGCACATGCAGCAGCGCGTCCGCGCCACCGGTCACCGTCATCGCCGCCGTGATCTCCGGATGGTTGCGCACCACCTCGGCGAGCCGCCGCGGCGGCGCCGCGCCCTCGCAGTACACCTCCACGTACGCCTCCGTACGCCAGCCCAGCGCGGCCGGTTTCACCGTCGCCGTGAACCCGGTGATCACGCCCGTCTCCCGCAGCCGGTCGGCCCGGCGCTTGACCGCCGTGGCGGACAGCCCGATCGCCGCGCCGATCTCGGCGAAGCTCGTACGGGCGTTCACCATCAGAGCCGTCACGATCTTCCGGTCGAGATCGTCGAAGGAGGCGGACGGAGGTCTCATGCGGGCACTGTATCCAGCCCCGCCGAGCTTGCCCGCCGCATGTGCGGGCATGTGCAGGCGTACGAATTGCTCCTACACTCCGGGTTCATGCTGCGCGCCCTCGCCGTCGACGACGAACCACCCTCCCTCGAAGAGCTGCTCTACCTGCTGGACGCCGATCCACGGGTGAGCAGCGTCGAGGGCGCGAGCGACGCCACGGCGGCGCTGCGCCGCATCAACCGCGCCCTGGAGAGCGGCCCCGGCGGCCACGAGGGAATCGACGTCGTCTTCCTCGACATCCACATGCCCGGTCTCGACGGGCTCGACATGGCGCGGCTGCTCGCCGGGTTCGCCAAACCGCCGCTCGTCGTGTTCGTCACCGCCCACGAGGGGTTCGCCGTCCAGGCGTTCGACCTCAAGGCCGTCGACTACGTCCTGAAGCCGGTCCGCAGGGAGCGGCTGGCCGAGGCCGTCCGCCGGGCCGTCGAGCAGATGGACGCGGTCCCGCCGATACCCGTGCACGAACCCGACCCCGACCACATACCCGTGGAACTCGGCGGAGTGACCCGCTTCGTCGCCGTCGAGGACATCACCCATGTCGAGGCCCACGGCGACTACGCGCGGCTGCACACCGCCCAGGGCAGGCATCTCGTCCGCATCCCGCTCTCCACCCTCGAGGAACGCTGGCGCTCCCGCGGTTTCGTCCGCATCCACCGCCGTCATCTCGTCGCGCTCGGTCACATCAGCGAACTGCGCCTGGACGCGGGTACCGTGTCCGTCCTGGTCGACTCGGTCGAACTCCAGGTCAGCCGCCGTCACGCACGGGAGCTGCGGGACCTGCTGATGCGCCGGACCGCGAGCTGAGGAGGCCGCAGGTGCCGCACGAGCCCACGGACCGCCGTGGTCCCACCGACCGCCGGGTCGTCGTCACCGGCCCGCCGCGACGGACGCGCCCGCTGAGCCGCTACCGGCCGCGGACCGAGATCGACGAGCAGACCACGCTCGGCCACACCTACGTCCGCTCCCTGATGCGCAGCCAGCTGCGGGCCGCGCTCACCGTCTTCGGCGTCCTCGTTCTCCTCGTGGGCCCGCTGCCCCTGGTGTTCACCGTGCTCGGCGACAGCTCCCGCCTCGAATGGGTCGTGCTCGGGTTCTGCGTCTACCCGCCGCTGGTGCTGCTCGCCAGCTGGTACGTGCGCCGCGCCGACGGCAACGAGAAGGACTTCGTCCGCCTCGTCGAGGACCGCTGACCCGTGACAGAGAAGCCTGTGACCGAGAACCGCCCGTGAACGAGAAGCCCGTGAACGAGAACCGCCCGTGAACGAGAACCGCCCGTGAACGAGAACCGCCCGTGAACGAGAACTACGCCGTTCCGGCGGTCGCGCTCGTGGTCGTCGCGACCGTCTTCGTCGGCGCCTTCGGCCTGCGCATCTCCCGCACCACCTCGGACTTCTACGTGGCCTCGCGCACGGTCGGCCCCCGGCTGAACGCGGCCGCCATCAGCGGCGAGTACCTCTCCGCCGCCTCCTTCCTCGGCATCGCGGGCCTCGTCCTCGTCCAGGGCCCGGACATGCTCTGGTACCCGGTCGGTTACACCGCGGGCTACCTCGTCCTGCTGATCTTCGTCGCGGCCCCGCTGCGCCGTTCCGGCGCGTACACCCTGCCCGACTTCGCCGAGGCACGGCTCGCCTCGCAGGGCATGCGCCGGCTGGCCGGAGCCTTCGTCGTCGGCGTCGGCTGGCTGTACCTCCTGCCCCAGCTCCAGGGCGCCGGACTGACCCTCAACGTGCTGACCGGGGCGTCCAAGTCGCTGGGCGGCGTGATCGTCGCGGTCGTCGTGGTGGCGACCGTCGCCGCGGGCGGCATGCGCAGCATCACGTTCGTCCAGGCATTCCAGTACTGGCTCAAGCTCACCGCGCTGCTCGTCCCCGCGCTCTTCCTCGTCCTCGCCTGGCAGGACGACGGCGCGCCGCGCCCCGCCTTCGACGAACCGGCCAGGTTCCGCGAGCACCGCGTCGTGCGGGTCGACGCCGGCCTGGACCTGAAACTCGGCGGACCCCTGACCGTGACCGCGGACGGCACGGTCGACGGCATCCGGTACGAGGACGAGCGGATCGAACTGCCCACCGGCGTCCACCGCATCGAGCGGGGCACCCGGCTGACCTTCACACGGGGCGACCCCGTGCCCGTCGCCGACCGTGTCAGCAACGGCGGCATGTCCACCTCGCTCGCCGCGGGCCGCGAGGAACGCCCGCTGTACGCCACGTACGGACTGATCCTCGCCACCTTCCTCGGCACCATGGGGCTGCCGCACGTCGTCGTCCGCTTCTACACCAGCCCGCACGGGGTGGCCGCCCGCCGCACCACCGTCGCCGTGCTCGGCCTGATCGGAGCCTTCTACCTGCTGCCGCCCGTCTACGGCGCGCTGGGCCGCCTGTACGCCCCGGAGCTGACCCTGACCGGGGACGCCGACGCGGCCGTCCTGTTGCTGCCCGACCGGGTGATCGGCGGCCTCGGCGGGGACCTGCTCGGCGCGCTGGTGGCCGGCGGGGCCTTCGCCGCGTTCCTGTCCACGGCCTCGGGCCTCACCATGGCGGTGGCGGGCGTGCTCACCCAGGACGTCCTGCCCTCCCGCGGCGTACGGCACTTCCGGCTCGGCACGGTCCTGTCCATGATCGTGCCGCTCGCGGCGAGCATGCTCGTGGGCGGATTGCCCGTCGCCGACGCCGTGGGGCTCGCCTTCGCGGTGTCCGCGTCGTCGTTCTGCCCGCTGCTCGTCCTCGGCATCTGGTGGCACCGGCTCACCCCGCCCGGCGCGGCCGCCGGGATGCTCGTCGGCGGCGGCTCGGCGCTCCTCGCGGTCGCCGCCACCATGGCCGGCTTCCCCGGCACGGGCTCGCTGCACGCGCTCCTCGCCTGGCCGGCCCTGTGGTCGGTGCCTCTGGGATTCCTCACCATGGTGCTGGTGTCGCTGGCGACGCCCGGCCGGGTACCGGCCGGGACGGCGGCGATCCTCGCCCGCTTCCACCTCCCCGAGGAACTGGCCGGGGGGCAGGTACGCACCGAGGCCAAGGAGATCAAGGCATGAGCGGATTCCTGGCGGGACTCTGCGTGGCCGTGCTGCCGCTGCTCGCGGCCGGCTTCTGGTTCGGCCGGCGCACCGCCCGCTCACCGAGCCCCGGCGGCCTGGGCACCCCCGTCGAGCACGCCACCTTCGAGACCCTGCACACCGCGTCGCTCGCCGCGCCCCCGCTGCGCGCGGGCCTGACCGGGGAGACGGCCCGCAAGTCCGCGCGGCGGCTGCGCACCCTGCTCGGCACCGACGCGCTCTGCCTCACCGACCAGGACACCGTCCTGGCCTGGGAAGGCGTCGGCGAGCACCACCGGGAGCAGATCATGGAGCGCATCGGCGGGCCCCTGGAGACCGGCCGCGGCGAGGCGTTCCGCCTGGCCTGCGACGAGCCGTACTGCCCGCTGCGCTGGGCCGTCGTCGCTCCGCTGACCGTCGACGACCGGGTGCACGGGGCGCTCGTCGCCTGTGCGCCCCGCGAGTCCGCCGTGCTCGTCCGGGCCACCGGGGAAGTCGCCCGCTGGGTCTCGGTGCAGCTGGAACTCGCCGATCTCGACCAGTCCCGTACGCGGCTGATCGAGGCCGAGATCAAGGCGCTGCGGGCGCAGATCTCCCCGCACTTCATCTTCAACTCGCTCGCGGTGATCGCCTCGTTCGTCCGCACCGACCCCGAGCGGGCCCGCGAGCTCCTGCTGGAGTTCGCCGACTTCACCCGCTACTCGTTCCGCAGGCACGGCGACTTCACCACCCTCGCCGACGAACTCCACGCCATCGACCACTACCTGGCGCTGGTCCGGGCACGCTTCGGCGACCGCCTCGCGGTCACCCTGCAGATCGCCCCCGAGGTACTGCCGGTGACCCTGCCCTTCCTCTGCCTGCAGCCGCTCGTCGAGAACGCCGTGAAGCACGGCCTGGAGGGCGGCTCCGGCAAGGTCGACAAGAGCCGGATCAGCATCACCGCGCAGGACGCGGGCGCCGAGGCGCTCGTCGTCATCGAGGACGACGGCCCGGGCATGGACCCCGCCCGGCTGCGCCGCATCCTCGCCGGCGAGGCCAGCCCCTCGGACGGCATCGGCCTCTCCAACGTCGACGACCGCCTGCGGCAGGTGTACGGCGACGACTACGGCCTCGTCATCGAGACCGCGCCGGGCGCGGGCATGAAGATCACCGCCCGGTTGCCGAAGTACCAGCCAGGTGTGCACTCGGCGGGGCGGCTGCCCCGCGAGTGAGCGGTGCGGCGCCGGAGGGGCCGCACCGGATGAGGCGCGTCAGGTGGGGCGCGACGCCACCATCGCGAGCGTGATCAGGCCGAGCACCACCCAGCCGAACCACAGCCAGCCGCTGCTGCCGAGCGCCACCGTGTAGGCCGTGACCATCACCAGGCCGCCGACGGTGAGCACTCCCATGGTCTTCGTGGAACCGGGCATCGCAACACCCTCCTCATGGTTCGTCCTTCTCCATGGTGCCCCCGTCTTGGCGAATTGCAGTACAGACCACGAAATGTGTGCCGGAGTTCCAGGCGCTCCGGCCGACCCAGGACGAGCTCGCATAGATGCTCGGGTCGTAGCCGTAGTCGGCGGGCGGCACGTTCTCCTGGCAGGCGTCGGTCCCCTCCCGCCTCGCCTCCTCGAAGGTCGTGTCCGGGCCCATCCGGTGGAAGCCGAGCACCTGTTCCTCGTGCGGGCCCGCACACGAGACCAGCTCGGCGCCGGTGTCGGAGACCCGGTCGAGGCAGTCCCGCTTCTGCATGGTGGCCGTGTCCTTGAACACCATGCCGAGGGGACGGTTGTCCCCGACGGGGCCGTACAGCGGCTTCCCGCGGGCATCGAGCAGCAGACAGGCGACACGGCGACCGGCGGCCTCGAAACCCTCGGCGGTCGGCACGACGGCGTAGGAGCGGACGTCCGCCAGCTTCTTGCGGGTCTCCTCGGTGCGCTGCTCGCACTGCGCGGCGGCGCCCGAACGGGCGTCCTCGGCGGAGCCCGCTTCGAACACGTCCATCACCTGGCCGTACGTCTCCTCGCTCCCGTCACCGAGGCACTGCACGGGCTTGAGCCGCGGGTCACCGGTGAAGGGGACTTCCGCCCACTTGGTGGAGACGCAGTTGCCGTCCACGAGCGGCTCGGTCAGCCCGACGGCGTCCCCGTACGGCTTGGCGTCGCTCTTCCCGTCCGGTGGCGGGTTCCCCAGGGCGTACCACGCCCCTGCGCCGCCCGCGAGGGCCAGTCCGAGCGCGGTCCCCAGCAGGGCCGGCAGGACGCGGTTGCGCCTGCGGCGGCGCCGGCCGGGGGGCGCCGGCGGCGGACCGTACGCCTGTCCCGCGGTCCACGGGCCCGGCACGGGGATCTCCCGCGAGGGCGGCCAGGCAGCGGGGCTCTCCTGGCGGGGCGGCACCGAGGACGACTCCTGCCCGGCGGACGGCGCGTACCCCCGTGCGCCCTCCCCGGGGCTCCGCGGCGGCCCGGGCGCGGGTGCGGGGGGAGTGCGGGGCGCGGCCGTGTCGGTGACGGCGCCCGCCCACGGCGGCTCGGAGCCCGGGTCGGACCGGGTCCGGGGATGCGACTGAGGCGTCAGGATCGCGGCCAGCGCCGCCCCGGCCTCCGCGGCGGTGATCCGGCGGACCGGGTCCTTGACGAGCATCGCCGACAGGAGCGGTTCCAGGGCGCCCGCGCGCAGCATCGGACGCGGCTCCTCCAGGACGACGGCGGTGAGCGCCGCGAGTCCCGACTCGCGGTCGAAGGGACCGTAGCCCTCGACGGCGTGGTAGAGCGTGCAGCCCAGCGAGAACAGGTCCGCGGCGGCGGTGGGCGGCCCGCCCTGGGCCCGCTCGGGCGCCAGGTAGGCGGCGGTGCCCACGAGGGCGGAGGTGAGCGTGTACCGGGTCTCGTCGCCGTCGGGCCGCACGGAGATGCCGTAGTCGGTGAGCAGGACCCGGGACGGCGACCCCGTGCGGTCCGGGGCGAGCAGGATGTTGGCTGGTTTCACGTCCCGGTGCATGACGCCCTGCTCGTGTCCCGCGGTCAGCGCGTCGAGCACGGCGAGTCCGATGCGGGCGCACTCGGCGGGGGCCAGGGGCCCGCGCAGGGCGACCAGGGCGCTGAGGTCCAGCGCGCCGGCCACGTACTCCATCACGATCCAGGGCAGGCCCTCGTGCTCCAGGACGTCGTGCACGGTCACCACGTGCGGGTGGCCGCGCAGGCCGGCGGCGTGCCGGGCCTCGGCGCGGGCCCGGGCCACCCGGGCCGAGCGGTCCTGGTCCGCCTCGCCCGGATCGCGGAACAGGATCTCCTTGAGCGCGACCTCGCAGGCCAGCCGCTGGTCGTGCGCGAGCCAGACGTGTCCCATGCCGCCACTGCCGAGCTGGTTCAGCAGGAGGTACCGGCCGGCGATGACCCGGCCGACTCCCGACTGCGGTGTTCCTGATCCCATCCGGTCACTCCCGGGTTCTGCCGTGCGGGCCTAGGGCGTTTCTTCTGGATCAGCCCGGGTCCGCGGCGCCCGGCACGGCGCCTCGCGGCGTTGTCGCACGACCCGAGTACGTCCAGTACGCGAGTCATGCTCCGCCTTGCGATGCACCGCACCGGACACCGCGGCCTGATCCGACCTGATCCAGAAGAAGCGCCCTAGGCCACGCTCCGGTCCGCCGCCTCACCGGTGCCCGATCCGCCGGTCTCCGGCTCGGCGGGTGAACCGGGTCCGCTCGACACCGGCTCGCTGGACGCCGGTCCGCTGCTCGTGGGCTCCGCGAGCGTGGGGTCGGCGGGAGGAGTGGTCTTGGGCGGCGTACTCGACACGGTCGGGGCGGTCGGGTCCGGGGGTGGCGGCGGTGTCGACTCGGCCCCGGTGGGCGTCCCGCCGCCGGGCGTGGACCGCGACGGGGACGGCGACCCGCTCGTGGGCTCGGAGCCCTTGTCCGACGGCGTCCCGGTGTCCGACGGCGTCTCCTTGCCCGGTGAGGACTCCGCCCCGGACGACGTCCCGCCGCCCGACGGCGATTCGGTGCCGTCAGTGTCGTCAGTGCCCTCCGGGTCATTCGGATCATCCGGATCGGTCGGTGGCGAAGGGCTCGTCCCGTCACCGGAGCCGGAGCCGGAGCCGGAGTCCGCGTTCGGGTCCGGGCCCGTGCTCAGCGCCACCGGCGCGCCGAACGCCAGCGGCGTCCCGGGCCCGGGCGTACAGCCGGTCACCGGGGTCTCGCCCGACGGGAACGCGTCCCCGGAGTACGCCACGGCCAGCCTGAGCTCGGCCAGCGCCGCACTGGCCTGGGCGAAGGTCATCCCCGCCACGGCGGGCACCTCGTGCTGCTCCGTCGCGTCGAACGTCTCGTCCTGCTCGCCCGTGGTGCCGACGGGCCGGTCGATGGCCGTGTCCGGGTCGGTCACGTCCAGGAGCGCGATCCGCTCCAGCGGTCGCGGCGAGGGCTTGACGGTCACCACGTCGGACTTCTCGTAGCCGTCCCACTTCTTGTTGCCGTCGTCGAACTCGACCGAGAGCTTCTCGGGATCCTTGTCGAAGGCTTTCAGCGGATTTCCGCACGAGCACTTCACGGCGGGAAGTCCCTGGTCGTTCACCAATACCGCGACACCGGCCTCGAGCAATGCGTCGTACGGGACCGCCCTGTTCTTCTTGTAGTCGTGGTTCTTCACGAGGGTGTCGTGGCGGAGTAGAACGGGTGTGAGATCGTCGACGTACTCCTCGATCCGATCAGGCGTAATGCCCACGATCCGCGCCCATTCCCGGGCTTTCTGTCGGTTCTTGGGATCCGTGAGGAAATCCTTGAGCCGTTCGACGTCGCAGACCCGCTGGTTGCGCGTGCCCCCGTAGAGACCAGGGGTGTTGCCCTGCTGCAACCCGCTGTGCGGCTGCTCCGGCTTGACCTCCCTGCGGTCTCTGCCCAGCGATCCGTCTTCTTCGAAAAAGGGTGCGAGTGACGGTATTCCGGCCGCGACGGCCTTCACGGCGAACAGGCGCTGCTGTTCTGTGCAGCCGCTGAGGATCAACACGGCGGCCAGCAGAACGGCAAGCCTCCGGACCACGGTTTTTCCGGTCCTCGATAAACATGCGTGCATTGTCATGGCCGCTCCCCCCGGCGGTTCCCCCGAACCCTGCAGAGCGGAAGCAGGGCGTCACGCATCATGCTACTGAATGGAAAAGCCTTTCAGTCAAGGAAATCAGCAGAGTGTGCGAAGTGACGGAAAGGGGAAATGGGGCTCAACGACCGCGTGCGTCGAGTGTGGCCAGATAGGCGTTGTACGCCTCGAGTTCCTTGTCGCCGTCACGGTCCGCCGCCCGGTCCGAACGCCGTGCCTGCCGCTGTTCGGACCGGTACCACTGGAAGAGCAGCGCGAGCAGCACGAGCACGGACGGGATCTCGCTGAAGGCCCAGGCGATGCCACCCGCCGCGTTCTGGTCGGCGAGCGCGTCGATACCCAGCGAGGCGGGCGGATTCTCGTACGTGGTGACCATCGGCCCGGACGCCATCATCAGCGCGATGCCGAAGAAGGCGTGGAACGGCATGCCGGCGAACAGCTCCAGCATGCGCATCAGATACCCCGGGCGGTGCGGACCGGGGTCGACGCCCATGATCGGCCAGAAGAACACCAGACCGACGGCGAGGAAGTGGCACATCATCGCGATGTGTCCGGTCCTCGACCCCATCAGGAAGTCGAAGACCGGCGAGAAGTACAGCGCGTACAGGCTGGCGATGAACAGCGGGATCGTGAAGGCCGGATGCGTGACGACCCGCATGAACCGGCTGTGCAGCAGCATCAGGAGCAGCTCGCGCGGCCCTTTGCGGTCGCGTCCCGCGGTCGGCAGCGCACGCAGTGCGAGCGTGATCGGCGCGCCGAGCAGGATCAGGATCGGCGACAGCATGCTGATCACCATGTGCTGCACCATGTGCACGCTGAACATGACCATGCCGTAGTCGTTCAGTCCGGTGCAGAGCACGAGCATGACGCTCAGGACACCCGCGGCGAACGCCACGGTCCTGCCAACCGGCCAGGCGTCACCGCGCCGCACCAGCCGCACCACACCCCACCCGTACAGGGCGAGTCCCACCAGGCAGGCGACGAGGAAGAACGGGTCCGGGGACCATTCGAGCCCCCGCCCCAGCGTGAACGGCGGCAGATCCATGGTCGTGCCGTGCCCGCTGTGATCCATCCGCCGGCTCCTGTTTCGTACGGGTTGAGCGCTGTCTGTCCCCACCCAGACTAGAACCGCCCCCGGTCGGGCCTACGACCGGGGGCGGGTTCGTTTTTCAGGGGCGCGGGGGACTGCGCGACCGGCCACGGACGACCCGCAGCCGACGACTCCCCTAAAGCACACACTCCGCTTCCGCGTACCGCGACTCCGGCACGGTCTTCAACGTCTCCACCGCCTCCGCGAGCGACACCATCACGATGTCCGTCCCCCGCAGCGCGGTCATGTTGCCGAACTCACCCCGGTGCACCGCCTCCACCGCGTGCCACCCGAACCGCGTGGCGAGCACCCGGTCGTACGCCGTCGGCGTCCCCCCGCGCTGCACGTGCCCGAGGATCACCGGCCGGGCCTCCTTGCCGAGCCGCTCCTCCAGCTCGATGGAGAGCTGCCGGGCGATGCCCGCGAACCGCTCGTGCCCGTAGGCGTCCTTGCGGCCCTCGTCGTAGCTCATCGTGCCCTCGCGGGGCTTCGCGCCCTCCGCGGCGACGACGATGGCGAACTTCTTGCCCGCCGAGAAGCGTTCACCGACCTTGGCGGCCAACTCGGCGATGTCGAAGGGCCGTTCCGGCACGACGATCGCGTGGGCGCCCGCGGCCATGCCGGAGTGCAGGGCGATCCAGCCGGTGTGGCGGCCCATGACCTCGACGATCAGGACGCGCTGGTGGGACTCGGCGGTGGTCTTCAGCCGGTCGAGGGCCTCGGTGGCGACACCCACGGCCGTGTCGAAGCCGAAGGTGACGTCGGTGACAGCGATGTCGTTGTCGATGGTCTTCGGCACGCCGACGATCGGCAGACCGCTGTCCGACAGGAGACGGGCCGCCTTGAGCGTGCCCTCGCCGCCGATCGGGATGATCGCGTCGAGCCCGAGTTCCTCGACATGGCCCCTGGCCCGCTCCACGCCGTCCCGCAGGTGCGCCGGCTGGACCCGGGAGGAGCCGAGCATCGTGCCGCCGCGGGCCAGGATGCCGCTCACCGCGTCGAGGTCGAGCTTGAGGTAGTCGCCTTCCAGAAGGCCCTTCCAGCCGTCCCGGAAGCCGATGACCTCGTCGCCGTGGTCGACGACGGCGCGGTGTACGACGGACCGGATGACGGCGTTCAGGCCGGGGCAGTCGCCGCCGGACGTGAGGACACCAATACGCATAGCCCGAAATACCTTCTCAACGTGGGCCGGGAACCGGACCACGCTGTCCGGCTGGACGCCGCCACCCTACCGGCGGCGGGGGGCGTCTCCACATGGTGCGTCCGCCTGCTGGACGTGCCCGCTCACCTGCGCGGGCACGTCGCCGGATGGGCTGTGCTCCTGAGCTCAGGCGGGCTGCTGAGCGGCCGCGATGCGCTCGGAGCGGAGCGCCTCGTACCACCGGTCGTCGACCGGCGGCAGCGCGTTGACATCGAGCGCCAGCTTGAGCAGCAGGTCCGCGATGAGCGGGTTCCTGGCGAGCACGGGCCCGTGCATGTACGTACCGAAGACGGTGTCGTTGTACGCGCCCTCCGTGCCGTCGCCCGTTCCGTTGCCCTTGCCGAGACGCACGTTCGCGAAGGGGCGGGCGGTGGGGCCGAGGTGGGTGACGCCCTGGTGGTTCTCGAAGCCGGTCAGCGGCGGCAGGCCGAGGCGCGCGTCGATGTCGCCGTACACGTCACCCACGCACCGCTCGCCCTCGCCGCGCACGGAGTGCACGTCGAGCAGGCCGAGGCCCGGCTCGCGCTGGCCGAGGTCGTTGATGAACTCGTGGCCGAGGATCTGGTAGCCCGCGCACACCGAGAAGACGATGGCGCCGTTGCCGACCGCCCGCTCCAGACCGCCGTCGCGGCGCAGCCGCTCGGCCGCGAGCCGCTGCGGCCGGTCCTCGCCGCCACCGATGAGGTAGATGTCACCCGAGGTGGGGATCGGCTGGTCGCTGCGTACGTCGAGCCGGGCCACGTCCAGACCGCGCTGGCGGGCGCGGCGCTCGACGACCAGCGCGTTGCCCTGGTCGCCGTACGTGCTCAACAGGTCCGGATAGATCCACACTAGCCGCAGGCTGTTGTCACTCATTCGCTTCGTCCTCCGGGGTTCAGTTGCCGACACGACGCCTCAAGTCCTGGAACGCGGTGTAGTTCGCGATGACCTCGATCCGGCCGGGCGGTGCGAGCTGCACCGCCTGGTCGAGGTTGTCGCACACCTGGAACGACTGGTTGGCGACCTCAAGGCGCACGGCGAGGTCGAGCTTGCGGTCACCGAGGACGAAGATCGGGTGACCGGTGAGCCGGGTGTAGTCGACGTCCCACAGCCAGGAGGTGTCGGTGCCGTCGGCGCCGCGCGCGTTCACCGACAGGATCACCGGGGTCGGCGGCGGGTCGATCAGGGAGAACGTCTCCAGCCAGCCCGCCGGGTTCTTGGCGAGCAGCAGCCGCAGGTCGCGCTGCATGAACTGCACGACGTCGTAGCGTCCGGCCACGGCCTGGACCTGGTACATGCGTTCCAGGGCGACCTGTGGCGGTACGCCGAAGACGGCGGCGACGGCGGCCGACGAGGCGGCGTTGGCCTTGTTGGCGCGGCCCGGCAGCTGGAGGTGGATCGGCCAGGCCGATCCGTGCGGGTCGAGGACGTGGTCCCCGGAGAGTGCCCAGCTCGGCGTGGGGCGGCGGAAACCGCACTCGCCGCAGAACCAGTCGTCGCCGGGGCGCTGCATCACACCGCCGCAGGACGGGCAGGACCAGGCGTCGTCCTTCCACATCTGGCCGGCGGCCACCCACACCACGTTCGGCGAGGAGGACGCGGCCCACACGACCAGCGGGTCGTCGGCGTTGGCGACGACGACGGCCTTGGAGCCGGCCAGGCCCTCGCGCCAGTGCTCGGCCATCATGCGGGTCTCGGCGGCGCGGTCGAGCTGGTCGCGCGAGAGGTTGAGCAGGGCGATGCACTTGGGATCCGTGTCCCGCGCCACCCCGGACAGGTACTTCTCGTCGACCTCGATGACCGCGAACCGCGAGTCGGAGCCGCCGGCCAGCGCCGAGGTGATGCCGGCCGGCATGTTCGCGCCCAGCGCGTTCGACACGACGGGGCCCGCGGCCCGCAGCGCCTCGGCGATCAGCCGGGTGGTGGTGGTCTTGCCGTTCGTGGCCGACACCAGGATGACGTCCAGGTGCTGGGCCAGCCTGGCCAGCAGGTCGGGGTCGAGCTTGAGTGCCACCCGGCCGCCGATCACCGATCCGCTGCCGCGGCCGGCGGCACGTGATGCCGCCGCGACCGCTTTGCCCGCCGTCACGGCGAGCTTGGCCCGCGGCGACAGCGGGTCCGAGTTGCCTGCCATCAGTTCTCGATCCTCCTTGCGTACGGCGCCGCGCACTGCCCCCGGCAACGTCTGGCCCTCAGCCTATCGAGATCCACTCGCAGGCCCGAACCGCGGCACCACTCCGGCGCCCGCCCGACAGTGAGGACCGTACCCTTGCGGCCATGCGACACGGCTCGATCCCCGGCGCCCGAGGGCGCGTTCTTCCTCTGTCCCTCCTCGGCGACCCGGTGTTGCACACACGGTGTGAAGACGTCACGGAGTTCGGCCCCCAACTGGCGCGGCTGGTCGAGGACATGTTCTCGACGATGTACGCGGCGGAGGGGGTCGGTCTGGCCGCGAACCAGGTCGGGCGGTCGTTGCGGGTCTTCGTGTACGACTGCCCCGATGACGACGACCGGCGGCATGTGGGACATGTCGTGAACCCGCGCCTCGTCGAGGTGGACGGGGTGGTGCTGCGGGGGCCCGAGGGGTGTCTGTCCCTGCCGGGTCTGGAGGCGGGCACCGAACGGTACGACCACGCCGTGGTGGAGGGGGTCTCCGTGGACGGGGCGCCGGTGCGGGTGCACGGGAGTGGCTGGTTCGCACGGTGCCTTCAGCACGAGTGCGATCACCTTGACGGCGGGTTGTACGTGGACCGGGTCACGGGGTGGCGGCGGCGGAAGGTGCTTTGGCAGGCGGGGCGGGCCGGTTGGAGGGCTTGAGGGTGCGTTGTCGGGTGCGGGTCCGTTGTGGCTGGTCGCGCCGTTCCCCGCGCCCCTAAGAGATTGCGCCGTTCCCCGCGCCCCTAGAAGCGAAAGACGCGCCGTTCGCCGCGCCCCAAAGGCGAAAGGCAAAAAGATTGTGCCGTTCCCCGCGCCCCTGAGGGGGGCCGTGGGTCAGAAGCCTGGGCCGCCCGCCTTGTCGCCTGCTGCTGCCAGGCGGCCCCAGAGGAGGTCGGCCAGGGCCTGGACCAGCTCGGCGCGGGAGCAGGGGCGTTCGCCCAGCCACCAGTCGCCCGCCGCGTGCATCATGCCGACGATGCCGTGGCCCCAGACGCGGGCCAACTGCTGGCTGTTGGGGCCGAGATCGACCCGCTCCTCTATGACGTCGGCGAGTTCCTCGCCCATGCGTCGCAGGAGCGGAAAGGAGTACGTCCCCACGTCGAATCCCTGGTCGCCCTGCGGGCCGCCCTCCGACGGATGCATCAGGAAGCGGTACACCTGCGGGCGTGCCTCGATCGCCGCGAGGTAGGTGTCGAGCGTGGCCTCCACCCGTTCCCGGCGCTCGGCGGGCGCGTCCAGCGCGGCGCGCAGCGCTTCGAGCAGGGCGTCGGTGTGCCGCTTGGCGAGGGCGGCGTAGAGTCCGCCCTTGTCGCCGAAGTGGCGGTAGAGAATCGGCTTGGTGATGCCCGCCTCCGCCGCGATGGCGTTCATCGAGGCGCCGGGGCCGTCGCGGAGCACCACCCGGTCGGCGGCCTCCAGCAGTTCGCGCCGTCGGCGGTCGGCAGACCTCTGCTGATCGGTCCGCTGCGTGGTGTCCATGAGCTCTCCCCACCCGTGCTGATTCGGTGACGCCTGCGCAACGTAACACCATGCGCCGAGGGTGCCTCGAACGGGCTGCCGAGCCGGAATGGGAGGTTGACTTTTACTACCGACCAGTAACAGGCTACCGTTACCGCAAGTAACACGTAAGTGCAGCACTGGAGGGGTCATGGCCGAGTTCACCATGGAGCTCAACGACGAACAGAAGGAGGTCCGGGACTGGATCCACGGCTTCGCCGCCGACGTCATCCGCCCCGCGGCCGCCGAATGGGACGAGCGGGAAGAGACTCCCTGGCCGGTCATCCAGGAGGCCGCGAAGGTCGGCATCTACTCCCTGGACTTCTACGCCCAGCAGTACTTCGACCCCACCGGCCTCGGCATCCCGATGGCCATGGAGGAGCTGTTCTGGGGCGACGCGGGCATCGCCCTGTCGATCGTCGGCACCGGCCTCGCCGCCGTCGGCGTCCTCGCGAACGGCACCGAGGAGCAGGTCGGCACCTGGATCCCCCAGATGTACGGAGACGCCAACGACGTCAAGGTCGCCGCGTTCTGCTCCTCCGAGCCCGACGCCGGCTCCGACGTCGCCTCGATGCGTACAAGGGCCGTGTACGACGAGGCCAAGGACGAGTGGGTCCTGAACGGGACGAAGACGTGGGCGACCAACGGCGGCATCGCCAACGTGCACGTGGTGGTCGCGGTCGTGGACTCCGAGCTGGGCTCCAAGGGCCACGCGTCCTTCATCATCCCGCCGGCCACGCCCGGCCTGTCCCAGGGTCAGAAGTTCAAGAAGCACGGCATCCGCGCCTCGCACACCGCCGAGGTGGTCCTGGAGAACGTCCGGGTCCCCGGCTCCTGCCTCCTCGGCGGCAAGGAGAAGCTCGACGAGCGGCTCGCCCGCGCCCGTGAGCGGGCGAAGGCGGGCAACGGCGAGCGGCTGAAGAACGCGGCGATGGCCACGTTCGAGGCGTCCCGCCCGGCCGTCGGCGCCATGGCGGTCGGCACGGCGCGGGCCGCGTACGAGGTGGCCCTCGACTACGCCGGCACCCGCGAGCAGTTCGGGCGGCCGATCATCGACAACCAGGGCGTGGCCTTTCAGCTCGCCGACATGCGGACGTCGATCGACGCGGCGCGGCTGCTGGTGTGGCGGGCGTCGTGGATGGCGGTGAGCGGGAAGCAGTTCACCTCCGCGGAGGGGTCCATGTCGAAGCTGTTCGCCAGCGAGACGGCGAAGAAGGTCACCGGCCAGGCGATCCAGATCCTCGGCGGGAACGGGTACACGCGGGAGTACCCGGTCGAGCGGATGCACCGCGATGCGGCGATCTACACGATCTTCGAGGGCACGAGCGAGATCCAGCGGCTCGTCATCGCCCGAACGCTGTCCGGCCTGCCGATCCGGTAGCCCGTCTGCAGCGTCGTCGTGGCTGGTCGCGCAGTTCCCCGCGCCCCTGAAGGGCGAAAAGCTGGGCGCAGCCCGCTTTTCAGGGGCGCGGGGAACTGCGCGAGCAAGCACAGCGGGCCCGCACTGTCCCACCGGCCGAAAGCTAACCGTGGCGCAACGGAGTGAGCTGCTCGATGTCGTACCGCGACCGCAGCTCCTCGATGGCCGCCACGTCCGGAGGACCCCCCGCGTCCAAGATGCGGAGCAACTCGTCGAAGTAGCGTTCGTGGTCCGGCGGCGGCGACGCCTGGAAGAACATCTTCGCCGGCTCCTCCGTCGGATTGGCGAACGCGTGCGGGCACCCGGGCGGCACGACGATCACCGTGCCCGGCGTCGCCCGCACCACCCGGTTGCCCGAACCCGACTGCCAGCGCTGCCAGTTGTCGGGCGTCCGGACGAGCGGCTCGAAGGCGAGCACGTCCAGCTCGCCCTCCAGGACGTAGAACAGCTCCTCGCTGCGCGTGTGGACGTGCGCGCCCACGTCGAAGCCCGGCGGCACGACCACCTCGAAGCTGGACGCGGCCCGCGAGTGCGTACCGGTCACCTTGAAGGTCACGTGCTGGGCCGGGGTCCGGACCGTCCGGCCGTGCCCCGGCGGCACCAGCAGGCCCTCGGGAGGGGTCAGCGCGGTCACCAGGTGACGGGCAGGGCCTCGGGCCCGCGGATCAGTGCGCCGCGCCGCCACGGCACCTCGTCCGCCGAGACGGACAGGCGCAGCGTCGGGATCCGGTCGAGGAGCGCGTCGACCATCAGCTCCGACTCGAGGCGGGCGAGCATGCCGCCCACGCAGTAGTGCGGACCGTGCCCGAACGCCACATGCGGGTTGGGGTCGCGCTCGAAGTCGATGCGGTCGGGGTCGGGGAAGACGGCCGGGTCCCGGTTGGCGGCCAGGTAGGACACGTAGATCGGGTCGCCCTTCCTGATCCGCACGCCGTGCAGGACGACGTCCTCGGTGGCGATCCGGGACAGGCCCACGGCGTTGCGGTGCGGGATGTACCGCAGCAGTTCGTCGAGGGCCCGGGGCCGCAGCTCCGGGTCGTCGCGCAGCCGGTCGAACAGCGCGGGCCGGGTCAGGAGGATGTAGAGCATCTGCCCGGTGTTGTTGGTGACCGCCTCGCCGCCGATCTGGATCGGACCCGCGAGCGCGACCGCCTCCTCCTCGGTGATGTCGCCCCGGCCCACCGCCGCGCCGAGCAGCGAGGTCACGTCCTCGCCCGTCGCGCCGCGGCGCTCGGCGATCAGTTTGGCGAAGTACACCTCCATGTCCTGCTTGGCCCGCTCGCTGGCCGCGGCGCCCTGTGAGGAGGAGAGGATCGCCTGTGTCCAGACGTGCAGGGTGTGCCGGTCGTCGGCCGGGACGCCCATCAGCTCGCAGATGACGGTGATGGGGAAGGGGGACAGGACCCGGTCGATCAGGTCGGCCGGCGGGCCGTCCCGGAGCATGTCGTCGATCATCGTCCCCAGGGTGCGCTGGGCGTTCGCCCGCAGACGCTCCACGCCCCGCAGGGTGAACGCGGCGTTCACCGCCCTGCGCAGCCTGGCGTGGTCGGGCTTGTCGACGAAGCTCATGGCGCCCGGTGCCGGGATGAAGTGCGGCGCCAGCCGGGTGACCTGCCGCCCGAGCACCGCCGCGCGGCTGAACCGGGGGTCGTTCGTCACCAGCCGTACGTCCTCGTAGCGCGTCACCAGCCAGGCCCAGCCCTCGCCGTTGGGCAGCTGGATCCGGTTGATGGGGCCCTCGCGCATCAGCTCGGACAACACGGGGTCGAAGTCGACCCCGGTGAGGTCCAGGGCGGGCCAGTGCCGTACCGGGGGTGCCGCCGCCGTCTCTTCGCTCATGGTCATGTCATGCCGTCTTCTCGCTCGTGCGGTGCCAGCGGCCCAGCGCCATCTCGGCCGTGATGCCCGGCCCGAAGCCGGCGAGCAGTCCGCGTGCCTGGTGGTGGGAGCCCCCCTCGTCGAACAGCCGGCGCAGTGCGTCCAGGACGACGGCGCTGGCGATGTTCCCGTACTCGGTGAGCGTCGCCCGGCTGAACCGGAAAGCCTCCGGCGCCACTTGGAGGAACTTGCTGAGGTCGTCGAGGATCCGTGGACCCCCGGCGTGGATGATGTAGAAGTCCAGGTCGGAGGCGTCCCAGCCGTGCAGCTTCGCGAGGTCGTGGAGGGCGGGGGCGAGCGGCTCCATGGTGGCCGGCACCCGCTTGTCCAGCAGGAAGTGGAAGCCGGTGGCCCGCACGTCGTACATGATCCAGTCCTCGGTCTTGGGGATCAGGTACGAGCCGTTGCGCTCCAGCCGGATGCCCTCGCCGCCCCGGCCACGGACCACCGCCGCGGCGATCCCGTCCCCGAACAGGCCGTTGCACAGGAGCGAGCTCACACCGAGGTCGGTCGGCTGGTAGCAGAGCGAGCAGAACTCGCACGCCACGATGAGGGCGTTGGCCTGCGGGTAGGCCGTACAGAAGTCGTGGGCGCGGTTGATCGCGGCGCCTCCGGCGGCGCAGCCGAGCTGAGCCATCGGTATCTGGCGGGTGTCGCTGCCGAACCCCATCGAGTTGATCAGCCAGGCCGTCATCGAGGGCATCATGAAGCCCGTGCACGAGACGTAGATGATCACGTCGATGTCGGTGGCGAGGACCTCCGCGTCGTCGAGGGCCCGCTGGACGACCGCCGGGACCCGGGCCTTCGCCTCGGCCCCGTACACCTTGTTGCGTTCCTCGAAGCCGGGGTGCTTCAGGGTCTCCTCGATGGGCTGCACGATGTGCCGGGTCAGTACCCCGGTGTTCTCGATCAGCCGTAGCGCGAGCGGCAGTTGGGGGTGGTCGGGATGGCGGGAGCGCGCCAGTTCGAGCGTCTCCTCCATCGTGATGACGTATTCCGGAACGGAGACCGCGGGTCTGCACAAAGTCGCCATGTGCCTGCGCCTTCTCTCGTCCGCCGGGAACTCCCTCTTCCTGGCGGAAGGGTGGTTCCCCCACGATCACCCGGCGGGCCCCGGATATCGCGCCGGACTACTCCAGACCGGGGACGGCCCCGACGGAGAGGCTCCGGTGGAGGCGCGCCCAGAAAGGGCGCGGGGAAGCGCATGCCCGGCCCGTACGCACCCGCGGTGCGCGGCGGACCTCAGGACGGCCGCTCAGCCGCCGGAGGCACCCCCGCTGCTGTGCGCGATGCACGCCACGTCGATACGGTCGGCGAGCTTGGCCAGCTCGATGGTGAGCGCGGCGACCGTGTCCTCGTCGAGCCCGTCCTCCCCGGCCTCGACCAGCCGCAGCCAGCGGCCCCCCATCGTGCGCAGCAGCTTGCTGACGTCGGCGGCAGCCACCTGCAGGGTCCCGCGGTCGTCGACGATCAGGGGCAGGGTCACTTCGCGGTTCACAGGGGGGATCGTAGCTGCGGAACGCTCACGCTCCGTGCCATACGGTGGTGATGTTGCAGAACTCTCGGATTCCGTGCCCCGACAGCTCGCGCCCGTACCCGGACCGCTTGATGCCGCCGAACGGGAACGCCGGGTGGGACGCCGTCATCCCGTTGACGTAGACACCGCCGGCCTCCAGATCCCGTACGAAACGGTCGGTCTCGGCCTCGTCGCGGGTCCAGACGTTGGAACTCAGCCCGAACGACGTGTCGTTGGCGAGGGCCACCGCCTCGTCGAGGTCGGCGGCACGGTACAGGGTGGCGACCGGCCCGAACGTCTCCTCGTGGTGGATGCGCATCTCGGGGGTGATGTCGGCGAGGACGGTGGGCGGGTAGTACCAGCCGTCCCCGTCGGGAAGCTCGCCGCCGCAGAGCACGGTGGCGCCGCTCTCGACGGCGTCGTCGACCAGTTCCACGAGGTCGTCGCGGCCCTGCTCGGTGGCGACCGGACCGACGTCCGTGCCCTCGTCCAGCGGGTCGCCCACCGTGAGGGCGTTCATGCCCGCGGTGAAGTGTTCGGCGAAGGCGTCGAAGACGTCCGTGTGCACGATGAACCGCTTGGCGGCGATGCAGGACTGCCCGTTGTTCTGCACCCGGGCCGTCACCGCGGTCTTCGCCGCCCGTTCGATGTCCGCCGACGGCATCACCACGAACGGGTCGCTGCCGCCCAGCTCCAGCACGGTCTTCTTGACCTCGTCCCCGGCGACCGAGGCGACCGCGCGGCCCGCCGGTTCGCTGCCGGTGAGTGTGGCCGCCTTGATCCGCGGGTCGCGCAGGATGTCCTCGATCGCGCCCGAGCCGACCAGCAGCGTCTGGAAACAGCCCTCCGAGTAGCCGGCCCTGCGGAACAGGTCCTCCAGGTAGAGGGCGGTCTGCGGGACGTTCGAGGCGTGCTTGAGCAGACCCACGTTGCCCGCCATCAGCGCGGGCGCGGCGAAGCGGATCACCTGCCAGAGCGGGAAGTTCCACGGCATGACGGCGAGGACCGGGCCCAGCGGGCGGTAGCGCACCAGGACCCGGGAGGCGCCGGAGTCCTCGGCGTCGGCCTCGGCGCCCTCCTCGTCGGCGAGGAGTTCCTCGGCGTGGTCGGCGTACCAGCGCATCGCCTTCGCGCACTTCGCCGCTTCGGCACGGGCCTGCTTGACGGGCTTGCCCATCTCGACGGTCATGATCCGGCCGATGTCCGGTGCGTCGCCCTCCAGGAGGTCGGCCGCCCGGTGCAGCAGCCGGGCGCGCTCCGCGAAGGAGGTGGTGCGGTGGTGGCGGAACGCCTCCTCGGCGGTGGCGAGGCGGTGTTCGATCTCCTCGTCGCCGAGGGCGTCGTAGGTCTTGAGGGTTTCGCCTGTTGCCGGGTTCACGGTTGCGATGGGCATTGCTTCTGCCTCCTGGTGCCGTATGCAGGGTGCGGGTCTGTCGGGGCCGAGCGCGCCGTTCTCCGCGCCCCTTCCGGGGCGCGTGCCCCTCTCGTCAGCGCGTATGCGTCTCCAGGCGGTCCAGGAACTCCGTCTGGGCCTTGATCAGGACGGCTCTGGCGCGGTCCGTGGTCAGCCATTCCACCCGGTCGAGTTCGGGGAACTCCTGGACGCGGCCCGAGCCGCGGGGCCACTCCATCGTGAAGGTGCCGGGGACCATGGCCGCCGGGTCGAGGTCCGCCTCCACGGCCCAGACCGTGACGATCTTGCCGTTCGTCTGGGTGACCTCGCCCAGCGGGAGAGCCTCGCCCTCGGGTGGTGGCAGGCCCAGCTCCTCGCGGAACTCGCGGCGGGCGGCGTCCCAGGCGGGTTCACCGGGCTCGTACTCGCCCTTCGGCACGGTCCACGCCCCGGCGTCGCGCCGTGCGAAGAACGGGCCGCCCATGTGGCCGAGCAGCACTTCGAGGCCGCGGTCGGAGCGGCGGAACAGGAGCAGGCCCGCGCTGCGTCTCGCGGCGGGGGTCACGGGGCGACTCCCGGGTGTGCGGCGAGCACCGTCTCGACGGTGTCGGCCTCCGCCGGGGTCTTGTCCTCGCGGTAGCGCAGGACACGGGCGAAGCGCAGGGCGACGCCCGCCGGGTAGCGGGTGGAACGCTGCAGGCCGTCGTACGCGATCTCCACGACCAGTTCGGGACGGACGGTCACCACCGGGGCGCTCTGCTCGACCGTGCCGACGGCGAGTTCCTTAAGCCGCTCGGTCTGCCAGGCCAGCATCACGTCGGTCAGGCCCTTGAAGGTCTTGCCCAGCATGGCGAACGAGCCGTCGGGTCTGCGCGCGCCCAGATGCAGGTTGGAGAGCTTGCCGGTGCGGCGCCCGCTGCCCCACTCGGCGGCCAGCACGACCAGGTCCAGCGTGTGGACGGGCTTGACCTTCAGCCAGGACGCTCCGCGCCGGCCCGCGCTGTAGGGGGCGTCGAGGGACTTGAGGACGACCCCCTCGTGGCCGCGCGCCAGGGTGTCGGCGCCGAACCGCTCGGCGGCGGCCCGCGCCGACTCGTCCGTGGCGTCCGGCACCAGGAGGCGGCGTACGCGCATCGGTTCGGGGACCAGCCGGGCGAGCTCCACGTGCCGGTCGGCGAAGGGCAGGTCGAGCAGGTCCCGGCCGTCCACCGACAGGGCGTCGAAGAACACGGGGGAGACGGGCACGGCCTCGGCCGCGGTGGCGACGTCCACCCGGGAGCCCACGCGGCCCGCGGTCTCCTGGAAGGGCCTGGGCCTTCCCCCGGCGTCGAGGGCGATGACCTCGCCGTCCAGGATGAAGCGGTCGCCCGTCAGCTCCCTGGCGGCGCGGGTGATCTCGGGCAGCCGGTCGGTGATGTCGTCGAGGGTGCGGGTGTAGACGCGTACCTCGTCGCCGTCGCGGTGGACCTGGACGCGGATGCCGTCGAGCTTCTCCTCGACCACGCAGGTACCGAGCTTGTCGATGGCCTCGGCGACGGACGGGGCGCTGTGCGCCAGCATCGGCCAGACGGGCCGGCCGACGGTGAGCCGGAACGCCTCCAGTGCCTCGGGGCCGTCGGCGAGCAGGCGCTCGGCCACGGTCTGCAGCGAACCCGCCAGCATGACGGCCCTGCGGACGTCGGCGGAGGGCGCACCGGTCGCCAGCGCGAGGCCCTCGACCGCGACGGCGTCGAGGGCGCCCTGGCGCAGCTCACCGCCGATCAGCGCGAGCAGGAACCGCTGCTCGGGTTCGGTGGCCGCGCCCATCAACTCGCCGACCAGCCGCGTCCGTTGCGTCTGAGAGCCGGCGCCGGAGACAGCGCCGAGTTCGGTGAGGCGGGCGTCCACGTCCCGTACGGTCAGCGTGGCCTCCCCGGCGGGCGGGACGGGCGCGCCGAGGATCTTCCAGCCGACACCGAGCCGCCCCTGGGGCAGGCGGCCCGCCAGGTAGGGGATGACGATCGGCACGTCGTCCGCCTCCGCGTCCCGGAACAGCTCCGCGAGCAGAGCGACCTTCCGGGTCCGCGCCGAGGTGGCGGCGACCTCCTGGGACACACGGGCGAGCCGGGACAGCAACATGAAGTCATGGTGCTACGGAGAGGCCGGGTCTACACCTGGACGACCGGCCCCTGCCGCCCGCCCGGCACGGCCCCCTACGACGACCGACGCCCCGCCCGCCACCTCCCCGCACCCGGCCGACCGGACCCTCCCGCCCGGTCGGGCGGGCGCGGCCGTCATCCCGGAGGCCGCGCCGCGACAACGGACCGACCACGATCCTTCGTCCGGACGGCTGGTAGGCGCGGCGCCCTGGCAGCCGCGCCGCTCCGGATCGGCTGCGTCGCCGCCCCCGGGCGCTGCGGCGTCGCACCCGTCCGGGTGGGCGGCGTGGTGATCTGTCCGGTCCGCCGGGTCCGCCGGGTCCGCCGGGCTGGTCACGCGTTTCGTCTGGGCGGCTGGTAGGGCGCGGTGCTTCGCCCTGGCGGCCGTGCCGTTCCGTTCCGTGCGATCGGTCGCGCTGACGCCCCTGGGCGCTGCGGCGCCGCACCCGGGAGGTGGCGCGGCGCGGTGATCCGACGGGGCAGCGCGCCCCATCCCCCCTCCGCCGGGTGGGTGTGTCGTCATGGGCGGACTGTTGCGTCCAGGTCCGTGAAGAGGAGGTCTGCGTTGATCGTGGCGCCGGCGCGGTAGCCGCCGCTCGCCGCGTTCACGACCTGCTCGGCGAAGCCGGTCGCGTTGCCCGCCGCCCAGACGCCCGGCACGCTCGTCAGGCCCGTCGCGTCGACGGCGGCGTACGAGCCGAACGGTGTCTCCTGGAGTTCGGCGCCCAGCCGCTCCAGCAGACCGGTGTGCGGGACGGCCCGGGGCGCCACGAACAGCACCGAGCGCTCGTGCGTCGTGCCGTCGGCGAGGCGGACACCGGTGAGCCGGTCGTCGACGACGTCGAGCCCCGCGACCTCACCGGGCACCACGGCGACCCCCGCCGCGGCGAGCCTGCGCAGATCCTCGTCCGTGAGGTCCTCCTCGGCGACCGTGTGCAGGAACAGGGTCACGTCCTTGGACCACTGGGAGACGATCAGGGCCTGGTGTACACCCATCGGGGTCGTGGCGAGCACGCCGAACGCCTGGTCCCGGACCTCCCAGCCGTGACAGTAGGGGCAGTGCAGCACGTCCCGGCCGAACCGTTCGGCGACACCCGGCACCGACGGCAGCTCGTCCGCGAGGCCGGTGGCGACGACCAGCCGGCGCCCGTGCACCGCGCGCCCCCCTCCGAGCGTCACGTCGAACTCCCCGTCCGCGTCCCGCGCCACGTCCACCGCCCGGTCCCGGACCAGCTCGACGCCGTACCGCGCGATCTCCTCGCGGCCCGCGGCCAGGAACTCGGCCGGGGACATCCCGTCCCGGGTCAGATACCCCTGCATGTGCGCGGCGGGCGCGTTGCGCGGCTCGCCCGCGTCGATCACGAGCACGCTCCGGCGTGCCCGCCCCAGGACCAGCGCAGCGGACAGTCCCGCCGCGCCGCCGCCGACGACAACCACTTCGTACCTGTCGGTCATGGTGACCACCTCCACGGACAAGGTCGCCCACCATCCCAAGGTTGACAAATGTCTTTGCCGAAACTGCAATACGAAGATGAGTGAGCACCAGGAACACGAGGGTCACGCGGGTCAGCAAGGCCACGAGGACCGTGACACGGAGGGCGTCCTCGCGGAGGTCGGCCCCCGGCTGCGCCGCATCCGCAAGGAGCGCGGCGCCACCCTCGCCGGCCTGTCCACCGCCACCGGCATCTCCGTGAGCACCCTGTCCCGGCTGGAGTCCGGCCTGCGCAAACCCAGCCTCGAACTGCTGCTGCCCATCGCCCGCGCCCACCAGGTGCCCCTCGACGAGCTGGTCGGGGCGCCGCAGGTGAGCGACCCGCGGGTCCGCGCGGCGAAGCCGATCGTCATGTACGGCCGTACGCACTGGCCGCTCACCCGCCAGCCCGGCGGCCTGCAGGCGTACAAGGTGCTCGAACCGCAGCGCAAGCAGGAACCGGACCCGCGGACCCACGAGGGGTACGAGTGGCTGTACGTCCTCTCGGGCCGGCTGCGCCTCGTGCTGGGTGACCACGACGTGGTGCTCGGCGCGGGGGAGGCCGCCGAGTTCGACACGCGGGTCCCCCACTGGTTCGGGTCGACGGGGGAGGGGCCCGTGGAGTTCCTGAGCCTCTTCGGGCGGCAGGGGGAGCGGATGCACGTCCGGGCGCGTCCCAGGCGCGGTGGCGCGGACGACTGACTCGGACAGGCGCCGACTGTTCCCTGAACGGCAAGCGACCGCTTAGTATGCGTTTGACCGTGAGGTGCGAAGAACACAGCCGACAGTCCCGTGGAGGCCCCGCATGCAGGCATGGCAAGTGCACGAGAACGGCGAGCCCGGCGAGGTGATGCGGCTCGCGGAGGTGGAGCGGCCCACGCCCGGCGACGGCCAACTCCTGCTCAGGGTGCGCGCGGCGAACGTCAACTTCCCGGACGCCCTGATGTGCCGCGGCCAGTACCAGGTCAGGCCCCCGATGCCGTTCACCCCCGGCGTGGAGATCTGCGGCGAGACCGAGGACGGCCGCCGGGTCATCGCCACCCCCGCGCTGCCCCACGGCGGCTTCGCCGAGTACGCCGTCGCGGATGCCGCGGCCCTGCTGCCCGCCCCCGGGGCGCTCGACGACGCCGAGGCGGCCGCGCTGCACATCGGCTACCAGACCGGCTGGTTCGGCCTGCACCGGCGGGCCCGTCTGGAGGCCGGCGAGACGCTGCTCGTGCACGCCGCCGCGGGAGGGGTCGGCAGCGCCGCCGTGCAGCTCGGCAAGGCGGCCGGAGCGACCGTCATCGGTGTCGTGGGCGGCACGGACAAGGCCGCCGTCGCCCGGGAACTGGGCTGCGACGTCGTCGTGGACCGGCGCGCCGAGGACGTCGTCGCCGCCGTCAAGGAGGCCACCGGCGGCCGGGGCGCCGACGTGATCTACGACCCGGTCGGCGGGGACGCCTACACGCAGTCCGCCAAGACCGTCGCCTTCGAGGGCCGGATCGTGGTCGTCGGCTTCGCGAGCGGCACGATCCCCAGCCCCGGCCTCAACCACGCCCTGGTCAAGAACTACACGATCATGGGCCTGCACTGGGGGCTCTACAACACCAAGGACCCGAAGCTGGTCCTGCGCTGCCACGAGCAGCTGACCGAACTGGCCGCCCGCGGGGCGATCAAGCCGCTCGTGAGCGAGCGCGTACCCCTGGCCGGTGCCGCCGGGGCCGTGCAGCGCGTCGCCGACGGCGTCACCACGGGCCGGGTCGCCGTGCTGCCCTCCCTCGGGGACACGCTCGCGAACGCCGCCGAGAACGGAGCAGCCGCATGACCGACGCCGTGAGCCCGGCCGGGACGGTCGACGCCGCCGGACTGCGCCGCCGCACCCAGGAGTTGCTGGCCGCCCACCCGGTCGGCCGTACCGACCGGCTGGACTTCCTGAAGGCCCGCTTCGACGCCGGACTCGCCTGGGTGCACTACCCGGAGGGACTCGGCGGCCTCGGTGCGCCGCGCGCCCTCCAGGCCGTCGTGGACACCGAACTGGAGGCCGCGGGCGCTCCCGACAACGACCCGCGGCGCATCGGCATCGGCCTCGGCATGGCCGCCCCGACGATCCTCGGCTTCGGTACCGAGGAGCAGAAGCGCCGCTTCCTCAGGCCGCTGTGGGTGGGCGAGGAGGTCTGGTGCCAGCTGTTCAGCGAGCCGGGCGCGGGTTCGGACCTGGCGGCGCTCGGCACCCGTGCGGTCAGGGACGGCGACAGCTGGGTGGTCAACGGGCAGAAGGTGTGGACGTCCAGCGCCCACCTCGCCCGCTGGGCCATCCTCATCGCCCGCACCGACCCGGACGTGCCCAAGCACCGCGGCATCACGTACTTCGTCTGCGACATGACCGACCCCGGGGTCGAGGTGCGGCCGCTGCGCCAGATCACCGGCGAGGCCGAGTTCAACGAGGTGTTCCTCACCGACGTCCGCATTCCCGACGCACACCGCCTCGGCGAGGTCGGCGACGGCTGGCGGGTCGCGCAGACCACACTCATGAACGAGCGGGTCTCCATCGGCGGCATGCGCATCCCCCGCGAGGGCGGCATGATCGGCCCCGTCGCGAAGACCTGGCGTGAACGCCCCGAACTGCGCACCCACGACCTGCACCAGCGACTGCTCAGGCTGTGGGTGGAGGCCGAGGTGGCCAGGCTCACCGGCGAACGCCTGCGCCAGCAGATGGCCGCGGGGCAGCCGGGCCCGGAGGGCTCCGGCATGAAGCTCGCGTTCGCCCGCCTCAACCAGGAGATCAGCGGCCTGGAGGTCGAACTCCTCGGCGACGAGGGCCTGTTGTACGAGGACTGGACGATGCGCCGCCCGGAGCTGGTGGACTTCACCGGCCGGGACGCCGGCTACCGCTACCTGCGCTCCAAGGGCAACAGCATCGAGGGCGGGACCAGTGAGGTCCTGCTGAACATCGTCGCCGAACGCGTGCTGGGCCTGCCCTCCGAGCCGCGCACCGACAAGGACGTCGCCTGGAAGGACCTGGCCCGATGAGCGCACAGCCCGACCTGCTGTACTCGGAGGAGGAAGAGGCCCTCCGTGCCGCCGTCCGCGACCTGCTCGCCGACCACTGCGACCCGGCCGGCGTGATCACCCGCACGGAGTCCGGCGCCCCGCACGACCGGGAGGCGTGGAAGGCGCTGGCGGACGGCATGGGGCTCGCGGGCCTGCTGGTGCCGGAGGAGCGCGGCGGCCAGGGTGCCACGCACCGTGAAGCCGCCGTCGTGCTGGAGGAGTTGGGCCGCTCGGTCGCTCCCGTGCCGTACCTGACGAGCGCGGTCGTCGCCACCGAGGCGCTGCTGGCCTGCCACGCCGACGACCTGCTGGCCGAGCTGGCGTCCGGCCGCCGTATCGGCGCCCTCGCCGTCGCCCTCGGCGTCGCTCCCGGCGGCGACCACCGGGCCGTACGGGCCGAAGGCGGCGCCCTGCACGGGGAACTGACCGGTGTCGCGGACGCGACGGCCGCCGACGTGCTGCTCGTCCCCGCCGACGACGGCGGGCTGTACGCGGTCGAGGCGGGGGCCGTGACCGTCACCGCGCAGGTCTCCCTGGACCTGACGCGGCCGGTGGCGAAGGTCGTCCTCGACGGAGCGTCCGCCCGCCGGGTCGGCGACGCCGCACCCGCCGTACGGCGGGCCCTGCGCGCCGGAGCCGGGTTGCTCGCCTCCGAGCAACTCGGCCTCGCCGAGTGGTCGTTGACGGAGACCGTCCGCTATCTGAAGGAGCGCAAGCAGTTCAACCGCCCGGTCGGCGGTTTCCAGGCGCTGAAGCACCGGCTCGCCCAGCTGTGGCTGGAGATCGTCAACACCCGTGCCGCCGCCCGCAACGCGGCCGACGCGCTGGCCACCGGGAGTGCGGACGTGGACGTGGCGGTCGCCCTCGCCCAGTCGTACGCGGCGCCGGTCGCCGTCCACGCGGCGGAGGAGGCGCTCCAGTTGCACGCCGGCATCGGTATGACCTGGGAGCACCCGGCGCACCTCTACCTGAAGCGCGCCAAGGCCGACTCGATCGCGTACGGCACGGCGGGCAGGCACCGGGAGGCCCTGGCCGAGCTGGTGGACCTGCGGGCCCCCTGACCCGGCCGCCCGCACGACACGCACGGCGCACTCCGCACGGAGGCCCGCTCCAGCCCCCCGGACAGGAGCGGGCCTCCGCCGTACCCACCCCTCTCATCATGCATAATTGCGATTCGTTCGCAATAACTTATGATCTTCATTAGGGGTGGGCGGTATGAGGGCCCGATCGATACGAGGCATGGGCGCCCTGGCGACAGCGGCCGCTCTGACGGCCGGCTCCGCCGCCTGTTCGGCGCCCGTCGACGGCGAGGGCGACGGCGGGGAAGCGGCGACCTCGGCCGTCGTCGGCATCGCGTACGAACCCGAGACGCTGAGCCCGCTCCTGGGCTTCGGCAAGGACGGCAACTCCAAGATCTTCGACGGGCTGCTCACCCACGACGTCGACCTGGAACTGAAGCCCGCGCTCGCGGCGGCCCTGCCGAAGGTCACCGACGGCGGACGCACCTACACGTACGAGCTGCGCGAGGGCGTGAAGTTCAGCGACGGGGAGCCCTTCACCGCCGCCGACGTCGTCTTCACGTACGAGACGATCCTCGACGAGAAGACCAGCAACCCGTCCAAGGGTGAGCTGGACGCCGTCGACAGTGTCGAGGCGAAGGGCGACGACACCGTCGTCTTCCGGCTCAAGTACCCCTACGCGCCCTTCGCGGAGCGCACGGTGCTGCCCATCGTGCCCGAGCACCTGGCGGGCGGCCAGGACGTCAACACGGGCTCGTTCGGGACGAAGCCGGTCGGCACCGGACCGTACAAGCTCGCCAAGTGGTCCAAGGGCGAACAGCTCGTCCTGGAGGCCAACTCCGGTTACTGGGGCGGCGCTCCGAAGATCGAGCGCTTCACCATGGCGATCATCAAGGACGACGACGTACGCGCCACCCGGCTGCGCTCCGGCGACCTCGACGGCGCGATCCTGCCGCCCAACCTCGCCAAGGCGTTCAAGGGGACGGGGCAGAAGACGTACACGGCCGAGAGCTTCGACTACCGCACGGTCACCCTCCCGACCGGCAACAAGGTCACCGGCGACACCGCCGTGCGCCGGGCCCTGGACATCGCCGTCGACCGGCAGGCCATGGTCGACGGCATCCTCGAAGGCGCCGGAAAGGCCGCCTACGGGCCCGTCCCGACGGACAGCGAGTGGTTCACGAAGGGCACCGAGCGGACGTACGACCCGAAGGCGGCGCGCGCGATCCTCGACAAGGCCGGCTGGAAGCCCGGCAAGGACGGCATCCGTACGAAGGGCGGCGTCCGCGCGAGCTTCCCGCTCTGGTACGTCTCCGGCGACAAGCTCCGCCAGGACCACGCCCTCGCCTACGCCTCCGACGCCAAGAAGATCGGCGTCGAGGCCAAGGTGCAGGCGGGCACCTGGGAGGTCATCGAGCCCCGCATGCCCAAGGACGCCGTCCTCGCGGGCGGCGGCTCACCGGCCGACCCGGACTTCGACCAGTACGCGCTCCTGCGGTCCGACCTGGCCGGCGACGGATTCAACAACATGGGCTGGTACGACAACGCGAAGGTCGACCGGGCTTTGGAGAAGGGCCGCCGCAGCGGCGACCGGGCCGAGCGCAAGGCCGCCTACGACACCGTGCAGCGCGAACTGGCCGGGAACCCCGGCTACACCTTCCTGACCCACATCGACCACCTGTACGTGGTCGACGACCGCTTCGGCCGGCTGACCACGCAGGTCGAACCGCACGACCACGGTCTCGCGGCCGGCCCGTGGTGGAACGTCGAGGACTGGCGGCCGTGAGCCGTCCGCCCTGGGGCCCCATGGCCCGGCTGGCGGGACGGCGGGCCCTGTTCGCCGTCCCCGTCCTCGGGACCGTCACGTTCGGCGTCTTCGCGATCGCCGCGGCCTCGCCCTTCGACCCCGTGAAGGCGTACGCGGGCACGGCAGGGCTCAGCGCCTCGCAGCAGACCCTCGACCAGCTGCGCGCCAACCTCGGCGCCGACCAGCCCCTCGTCACCCGCTGGTGGGAGTGGCTCACGTCCGCCGTGCGGGGCGACCTCGGCGACTCCAGCGCACTGCGGCAGCCGGTCGCCGACGTGATCGGCGAACGCCTGGGCTGGTCCGTGTTGCTGGCCTCCGCCGCCTTCCTCGTGGCCGTCCTGCTGGGCACGCTGCTCGGTGTCCTCGCCGCGCGCCGGCCGGGCGGCTGGACGGACAGGGCCGTCACCTCGCTCGCGTACACCCTGGAGGCGGCACCGCCGTTCTGGCTCGGACTGCTCGTGATGTGGCTGTTCGCGCTCGAACTGGGCGTACTGCCCGCCGGAGGTCTCACGGACACCGGCAGCACGGTGGTCACCGCCGGGCAGGTCGCCCGCCACATCGTCCTGCCCGCGGGCGTGCTGGCGCTCTCCCAGCTGCCCTGGTTCGTGCTGTACGTCCGCCAGGGTGTCGGTGACGCACTCCAGGAGGACCCCGTCCGGGGCGCACGCGCGCGTGGACTCGCCGAGCGCACCGTCCTGCTGGGGCACGCCCTGCGCTCCGGGATGCTGCCGGTGCTCACCCTGATCGGCTCGCGGGTGCCCGAACTCATCACCGGGGCGCTGCTCGTGGAGACCGTCTTCAGCTGGCCCGGCATCGCGGCGGCGACGGTCGAGGCGGCCACCGCCGTCGACTTCCCGCTGCTGGCGGCACTGACCGTGCTCGCCACGATCGCCGTGCTGGCCGGGAACCTCCTCGCGGACCTGCTGTACGGGCTCGCGGACCCGAGGGTGGGCTTCGATGGCTGAGACGGCCCGTACCTCCGACAAGACCTCGGCCACGGAGAACACCTCCGCCCCCGGGAAGACCTCCGCCACCGAGGAGACTCCCGGTTCCGGGAACGGCGGGGTGTGGCGTACCCGCGCGGTCGTGCGGCGCTCCACGCGCGCGTGGCGGGTACGCGGCTCCACCGCCGTCGTCGCCGTGCTGGTCCTGGCCGTACTCCTCGTGCCGCCGTTCGCCCAGCTCGACCAGCAGGCCGTGGACCTGACGGCGAAACTGCGCCCGCCGTCCTGGGAGCACCCGTTCGGCACCGACGACGTCGGCCGGGACCTGCTGCTGCGCTGCGTCTACGGTCTCCGCGTCTCGCTGCTGGTGGGCGTGGTGGCCGCCGTCGTATCCACCGTGGTCGGCACGGCCGTCGGCGCCCTCGCGGGAGCCCTCGGCGGCTGGACCGACCGACTGCTGATGCGGCTCGTGGACATCTTCGCGTCCGTGCCGCACCTGCTGCTCGGCATCTTCATCGTGGCCATGTTCCGGCCCGGCGTCTGGCCGGTCGTCGTGTCGGTGGCGCTCACCCACTGGCTGTCCACGGCCCGGATCGTCCGCGCCGAGGTCCTGTCCCTGCGGTCCCGCCCGTACGTGGACGCCGCGATCTCCGGCGGCGCCTCCCGCCGCCGGGTCGCGGTACGGCATCTGCTGCCCGGCGTGCTGCCCCAGGCCGGGCTCGCCGCCGTGCTGATGGTGCCGCACGCCGTCTGGCACGAATCCGCCCTCTCCTTCCTCGGACTGGGCCTGCCCACGCACCAGGCCAGCCTCGGCACGCTGGTGCAGAGCGCGCGCGGATCGCTGCTCGCGGGCGACTGGTGGCCCACTCTCTTCCCCGGCCTGTGCGCCGTCGTCGCCACCCTGGCCATCGCGGGCCTCGCGGGAGCCTGGCGCGAACGGCTCAACCCGCGTCGCCGATCGGAGCTGATGCTGTGACACCGCGAACCGACCGAGCGGACAGCGGGAACGTCCTGTCGGTACGGGACCTCTCCGTACGCTTCCGGATGCGCGACGGAACGTACGTACGGGCCGTCACGGAGGTCTCCTTCGACCTCGCGGCGGGGGAGTGCCTGGCCCTGGTCGGCGAGAGCGGCTGCGGCAAGTCGGTGCTCGCCTCGGCCCTGCTCGGCCTGCTGCCCGGCAACGCCTCGGTCGCGGGGTCGGCCCTGCTCGGCGACGACCGACTCGACCTCCTGGCCGCCGACGAACGGGTGCTGGCCCGCGAGGTACGGGGACGACGCGCCGGACTCGTACCGCAGAGCCCCGCGGCGCACCTCACCCCGGTGCGTACCGTCCGCGCCCAGCTGACCGAGACCGTGCGGGAGCTGACGGGAAGCGCCGGACCCGAGAGCGTGCGGGCCGCCGCCGAGCGGGCCGCGTTCCCCGAGGACCACCTCGACCGCCACCCGCACGAACTGTCCGGCGGGCTCGCCCAGCGGGCCGCCACCGCGCTGGCCCTCGTCGGCGACGCGCCACTGCTGATCGCGGACGAACCGACGACCGGACTCGACCGGGACCTCGTCGAGCGGACCGTCGACGAACTGCGCCGCCACACCGGCGACCACCGCGCCCTGCTGCTGATCACCCACGACCTGGCGGCGGCCGGACGCATCGCCGACCGCGTCGCCGTGATGTACGCCGGGCGCCTGGTGGAGATCACCGACGCGGCCCGCTTCTTCGGTACGCCGGGCCCCCGGCACCCGTACGCGCGCGGCCTGCTGAACGCGCTGCCCGAGCGGGACTTCACCCCGATACCGGGCATGCCGCCCGAACTCGGCGCCCTGCCGCGGGGATGCGCCTTCGCCGCCCGCTGCGAACGGGCGAGCGAGGCGTGCGCGACCGTACCCGACCTGATGTCCGGCGTGGCCTGCCACCACGTGGAGGTGGCACATGCTTGAACTGCGCTCCGTCACGGCCGGCTACGACCGGCGCGCCCCCGTCGTACGCGACGTCTCCCTGACCGTCCGGGCGGGAGAAGCCGTGGGCCTCCAAGGACCCAGCGGCTGCGGCAAGTCCACGCTGGCACGGGTCGCCGCCCTGCTGCACCGCCCCGACACCGGGCAGGTCGTCCTCGACGGCGAGGCGGCACGCGGCTGGCGCCACCGCGCGCCCAGGGCCCAGCGCACCGCCTTCGGGGTCGTCTTCCAGCAGCCGCGGCTGTCGGCCGACCCGCGGCTGCGGCTCGCCGACCTCATCGCCGAACCGCTGCGGGCCAACGGCCGGCCGACGGACGGCGTACGCGAGCTGGCCGAAACCGTCGGGCTCGGAGCGGATTTGCTCGGCCGCCGGCCGCACGAGGTCAGCGACGGCCAGTTGCAGCGCGCCTGTCTCGCGCGGGCGCTCGCGCTGCGGCCGCGCTGGCTCGTCTGCGACGAGATGACGGCCATGCTCGACGCCTCCACCACGGCCGCCCTGGTCGGCGTCGTGGAGACCTACCGGCGCCGGAGCGGTGCCGGGCTGCTGGCCGTCGGGCACGACCGGGTGCTGCTGGAACGGTGGTGCGACCGGACCGTGGGCTGGGCCGAGCTGACATCGGCGTGAACGGCCGCCGGAGGTGGGCCGGTGAAGTGAACACACAGCGGCAGTCCGGCCAACTCCCCGCACGGCCCTGCTCCTTGGACACGCCGGGACTCCATACTCTCCCCAGTCCCGACTCCGCCGGCCGGGGCGCCCCCGTGGCCCCGTACGGCACTCCCAGGGAGGCATGACATGGCCCTCACCACCCGTCGCAGAGCCCTCACCACCCTCGCCGCCGGCCTGGCGGGCAGCATCGCCCTGCCCGCCGCGTACGCGCAGGCGGGCGAGGACAGACACCGACCGCGTCCCCTGTGGCGAGCCCACGCGCACAACGACTACCTGCACCCGAGGCCCCTCCTCGACGCGCTCGACCACCGCTTCGGCAGCGTCGAGGCCGACATCTTCCTGGTCGACGGCCAACTCCTCGTCGCGCACGACCCGGTGGAGCTCGACCCGGCCCGCACCCTGGAATCCCTGTACCTGGACCCCCTCGCCGCCCGCGTGAAGGCCAACCGCGGCTCGGTGTACCGGGGGCACCACAGGCCGGTCCAGCTGCTGATCGACCTCAAGACCGAGGGCTCGTCCACCTACCTCGAACTGGACCGCCGACTGCGCCGCTACGGGCACCTGTTCACCACGTACACCCGTGGCCGGGTCGTCCCCGGCGCGGTGACCGCCGTGATCTCCGGCGACCGTGCCGCCCGGGTGCCCATGGAGGCCCAGACCGTGCGGCGCGCCTTCTACGACGGCCGGCTCCTCGACCTGCTGGCCCCCACCCCGGCCCCGGCCTCCTTCATCCCGCTGATCAGCGACAACTGGACGCTCAACTTCACCTGGCGGGGCGTCGGCGCGTTCCCCGAGGCGGAGCGGCAGAAGCTGCGCGGGATCATCTCGAAGGCCCACTCCCGAGGACAGCGGGTCCGCTTCTGGGCCACCCCGGACCTCGCCGGACCCGCACGTGACGCCCTGTGGGGTGAACTCCTCGCCGCGGACGTCGACCACATCAACACCGACGACCTCGCGGGCCTGGAGGCGTTCCTGGACGCCCGCCGACGGGCGTAGGGCGCGGGGCGCGCAGGCTCAGGGCCCAGCCCTGCGCCGTCACGCGCAGTCAACACACGTTCGGCGGACACGCCAGCCGCACGGACGAACCTCCCGTTACGCCACACTTGCGGCCGAAAGCCGCGGTGTGGGCGTGGCGGAGGAGGTTGACGGTGGCCATTTCCATCTCTGTGGTGCTGCTGCTCGTGATCCTGGCGGTGGTCTTTGTGCGCAACGGCGCGCTGAAGCTCTCACACGCCGTGGTCTGCGTGCTGCTCGGGTTCTCCCTCGCGAGCACGAGCATGGCGCCGACCATCCACAACGGGCTCACGGCGACCGCCGACATCGTCAGCACGCTCAGGCCGTGAGCCCGCGCCGGCCCGTGCGTGCCGGGCCGGCGCGCGTCACACCTTCGAGAACACGCCGATGCCGTTGGGCACCGGGCGTTCGGCGCCGCCGCTGGGATGGTTGCGCACGGTCGCGGTGGACGACCCCGGTTCGCGGGCGACCAGCGTGCTGGAGCCACCGCCGTCCAGGCTGAACGCGTCCGCCGAGCCCAGCTCCTTCATGGTGGCGGCGACCTCCGCGACGGTGAGACCGCTGCGGAACTCGGGCGCCCCGTCCAGCGCCAGGAGCCAGAGCCGCCCGCCCCCGTCCGAGACGCCCGCCGCGGTCCGCACCGCCGCCGTCACGTCGTCGAGCCCGGCGAGCGGCCGGCCGCCCCGCAGCACCGGGTAACCGCCGACGGCGAAGTGGTACGGGGTCTTCGACGCGGCCGCCACCAGGCGGTGCCGCACCTCGACCCGCTCGCCCACGGACAGTTTCCGCAACTGCTGGGCGCCCGTCTCCCGGCCGACCAGCACGGTGGTGTCCGGGGCGATGGGTCCGCTGCCGGGGGTGTCGGCCGCGGACATGACCTGGCCGTCCTGGACCGTCACCTCGTAGGTGTCGGTGGTGCAGGGCGCGGCCCGGTCGGTGTCGGTCCCGCAGGTGGCCCGCACCCGGGACGCCTGACCCCAGTCGGCCGTGAACGCTCCGACGGATCCCACGGGCAGCGCGTACTGGTTGAGGCCGCCGAGTGGCAGTGTCGCCTCCGTGGTGGCGACGGAGCCGTCGAGGGCCAGGCTGTCGAGGAGGGCCCTGCCGTCCGTGCCCACACCGAGGACGTCCTTGGTGCTCGTGCCGGGCGGCAGGGCGGGACCGAAGCGCTGGCCGTCCGGGACCGCCGCCTTGAGGGTGTGTCCGTTCGCGACGGCCGGGCCGACGGACGCCCCGGTCGCCTCGACGCCGGGGTGCTGGGTCTCGGTGATGTTGAAGAAGTCGCCGTTGACGCCGGCCACGGCACCCTGGGCGTCGGCCAGCTGCGAGACCGTGGACCTGGCCGCGACCGCGCCGGGGTGGAGCAGATCGACACTCACCCGGGGATTGCGCAGGTCGACGCTCAGCACATGTGCGTGTGCCACACCCTTGGCGGCCGGGATGTCGAACTCCGTGTAGCTCACTCCGGGCGCGATCCGGCTGAAGCCCGGCGTGCCGCTGGCCGGTGCCGCCCCGGCGAGGGCGCCGCCGGCCAGCGCGCTCCATGCGGCGAAGACCGTCAGTGCGGTTCTGAGTCGTCCGGTGCGTCGTGTCACGGTGCCCCTGCTCTCCGCTGTCTCCTCAAATGGCCCAGGACACAGGGGAGTTCACCACAGGAAGGGTGCCGTGGCGACGACTACGTGCCGACGAGGCGCGAACGGGTCAGGAAACGTACCCCTTCGGGTGCCTCCAAGGAGAAGCCGCTGCCCCGCCCCTCCACCACGTCCACGATCAGCCGGGTGTGGCTCCAGACCTCGTACTGGCTCCGTGACATCCAGAACGTGACCGGCTCCCCGACCCCCTCGACGGCCAGTGAGGCGAGCAGCACGTCGGAGTCGCCGGTCCTGAACTCGCCCTCCGGGTAGCACATGGGCGCGCTGCCGTCGCAGCAGCCGCCGGACTGATGGAACATCAGCGGACCGTGCGCGGCCCGCAGTCTGCGCAGCAGCTCGGCCGCCGCTGGTGTCAGCTCCACGCGTGGGGCGGATGGGGGCACTGTGCATCACTCCTCAGCGCTACGGGCGTACCTCTGCCGTTACGGGCGTACCACTGCCACTACCGGCGTACCAGTGCCGCGGACCCTACCGTGCCGTCCGGCTCCCTCCGGTGCGGCCGGGAGCGACCGGATCGTTAGGTAAGGCAAGCCTTAGATCGGATAATGTTCTGCGTGCAACTATTTTGCCGGACGCACGTATGTTTGGAGTCGGCCTTGCCGCACACGATCGACACCGCCGCCGGAAAAGGGCCGGACGCCGTGACCGAGAAGGGTGCCGAGGCGGGCGCCGAGGAGGGCTGGGTCGAGCTGAGGTCGGGCGCCGAGCTGCGCGAACTCCTCGGGGAGCCCTGGCCCATCGTGATCGACAAGGTCCATGACCGGCTCGCCGACCTGGACCGGGACATCATCTCCCGCTCGCCCTTCTGCCTGCTGGCCACCTCCGACTCACGCGGCAACTGCGACGTCTCGCCGCGCGGGGACGCCCCGGGCTTCACGCATGTCGTCGACTCCGGCACCCTCGCCCTGCCCGACCGGCCGGGGAACCGGCGGGGCGACAGCTTCCACAACATCCTCGACAACCCGCACGCCGGCCTCCTGTACCTGGTCCCCGGTGGCAAGGAGGTCCTGCGGGTCAACGGCAGGGCCCGCCTCCTGACCGACGCCCCGTTCTTCGACGCGATGACGGTGAAGGGTCAACGGCCCACGCTGGCGCTGCTGTTGGAGATCGACGAGATATACCTGCACTGCCCGCAGTCGCTGCGCCGCTCGGGCGTGTGGGATCCGGCCTCGTGGCACCCGGAGCCGGGACTTCCGCAGCCGTGAGGGACCGGTCCGGCCGGGATGCGGACACCCCCTGTCCAGCACAAATAAGGGTAGGCTAACCTTCGCCAGGTGAGATCTGGTGAAGAAACAGCCGACACGCCACGTTTGCGTGGACATGAACTGTCGGCCACGAGTGTGACCGTGTCGTACGACGGCGTCGACGTCGTGCACGGCGCCGCGGTCGCGCTCCGGCCCGGCGAGGTGACCGTCCTCGTCGGCCCCAACGGCAGCGGCAAGTCGACGCTCCTGCGGACGATCGCCCGGCTGCAGCGGGCCCGCCACGCCACACTCAGGATCGACACCGACACCGACGGCCTCGCCCTGCACGCCCGTGAGTTCGCGCGGCATGTCGCCCTGCTGACCCAGGGCCGGCCCACCCCCGGCGGACTGACCGTGCGGGACGTCGTCGAGTTCGGCCGCTACCCCTACCGCGGCCGGTTCGGCCGGCCCGACCCGGACGCCTCGGCCGCGGTCGACCGGGCGCTCGCGCTGACCGGTGTCACGGACCTCGCCGAGCGGGGTGCGGACCATCTGTCCGGCGGGCAGCTGCAGCGGGTGTGGCTCGCCAGCTGCCTCGCCCAGGAGACCGGCGTCGTGCTCCTCGACGAGCCGACGACCTACCTCGACCTGCGGTACCAGATCGAACTCCTCGACCTCATCCGCGACCTGGCGGACGAACACGGAATCGCCGTCGGAGTCGTCCTGCACGACCTCGACCAGGCGGCCGCCGTCGCCGACCGGATCACCCTGCTCGAAGCGGGCCGGATCGTCGCCGACGGCCCGCCCGAGGACGTCCTGACACCGGAACGCCTCACCGCCGTCTACGGCATCCGGATCGACGTCGACACAGACCCCCTCACCGGCCGACTGCGCACCCGCCCGATCGGCCGACACCACACCCGACACATGCTTACCGAAAGGCTCGGCACCACCTCATGAGACGCCTCCTGCTCACCGCGGCCGCCACCACCGCCGCGGCGCTCACCCTTGCCGCCTGCGGCACCACCGAGCCCGCCGCCGACAAGACCGACAAGACCGACAAGAGCTCCGAGGCCATCACGCTCACCGACGCCTCCGGCAAGAAGGTGAAGCTCGACGGCCCGGCCACCAAGGTCGTCGCCACCGAGTGGAACGTGACCGAGAGCCTCGCCACCCTCGGCGTCGACCCGGTCGGCGTCGCCGACGTCAAGGGCTACAAGATCTGGGGCTCGGCCGTCCCGCTGAAGAACGAGCCGAAGGACATCGGCACGCGCGGCGAGCCGAGCATGGACACCGTCGCCTCCCTCTCGCCCGACCTCGTCGTGGCCACCTCCGACCTGCCGCCCGCGGCCCTGAAGCAGCTGCGCGAGATCGCCCCCGTCCTGGAGGTCAAGTCCGCCGACGGCTCCGACCAGATCGGACGGATGCTGGGGAACCTCGACCTCATCGCGAAGGCCACCGGCACCACCGACAAGGCCAAGACCGTCCGCACCGACTTCGAGGCCAAGCTCGCCGAGGGCAAGAAGACCCTCGCCGACGCCGACCTCGCCGGCACCGGGATCGCCTTCGCCGACGGTTACGTCACCTCCAACCAGGTTTCCCTGCGCCCGTACACCGGCGCTTCCCTCATCGGGACCGTCAACGAGCGGCTCGGCCTCAAGAACGCCTGGAAGGTCAAGGGCGACGCGGCCTACGGCCTCGGCACCACCGATGTCGAAGGTCTCACCGACCTGCCGAAGGACACCCAGTTCGTCTACATCGGCAACGACGACGACAAGAGCAGCAACCCGTTCACCGGCGTGCTGACGAAGAACGACGTCTGGAAGTCCCTCTCGTTCGTCAAGGCCGGTGACGTGCACCGACTGCCCGACGGCATCTGGATGTTCGGCGGCCCCGGATCGATGGAGGCGTACGTGGACGCCATTGTCGACGCGCTGACGAAGTGACGACAGCAGCGAAGTAACGGAGACAACGGAAGCAACGGAAACAACGGAAGTCATGGCCGTCACCGCAACCTCCCCCGCCACCCGTCCGTCGACAGCAGCGTCCTGGACGGGCGCGGCCGCGGTGACGGCCGCCCTCGTCCTCGTCGTCGCGGCCCTCGCGGTCGTCGACATCGCGCAGGGCACCGCCGCCGTCGGACCCGCCGAGGTGTTCAAGGCCCTGACCGGGCAGGCCGACACGGCCGACGCGTCCGTCGTGATCGCCTCACGGCTGCCGCGGATGACCGCCGGCATCCTGGTCGGCGTCATCCTCGGCGTGGCGGGCGCCGTGCTGCAGGCCGTCAGCCGCAACGTACTCGCCTCGCCCGACACCCTCGCCGTGAACGCCGGGTCGTACCTGGCCCTGGGGCTGGTCGGCGCCACCGGCGTCTCGCTCCCGCTGCTCGCCTCCTCCGGCGTCGCCTTCGCCGGCGGACTCCTGGCGGCGTCCGTCGTACTCGCCCTGTCCGGCCTCGGTACGGGCACCGTACGGCTGGTCCTCGCCGGCACCGCGCTGGCGCTCGGCCTGAACTCCGTGACGGAAGGTCTGCTCCTGCTGTTCCCCGAGCAGACCGAGGGCCTCTACCAGTGGAACCAGGGCAGCATCAGCCAGAACGGCTTCGGCGGCGTCCTGCAGATGCTGCCCATCGCCGTGATCGGGCTCGCCGGACTGCTGCTCGTCGCCCGCCGGGTCGACGCGCTCGCCCTCGGCGACGACGCGGCGAGCGGTCTCGGCGTCCCGGTCCGCGCCACGCGCGTCACGGTGGTCGTCCTGGCGGCACTGCTGTCCGCGGCGGCGGTCACCCTCGCCGGGCCCATCGGATTCGTCGGCCTGTGCGCACCGGCCCTGGTGCGCCCCCTCGCCCGCCGCTTCCGGGCCTTCACCCGTTCCCGTACGGCCATGCCCGTGGCGGGCCTCGTCGGCGCGGGACTGGTCCTCGGGTCGGACGTGCTGCTGCGCGCCCTCGTCCCCTCGGACACCGCGGTCGCCGTGCCCACCGGCGTCGTCACCAGCCTGGTCGGCGCCGTCTTCCTGGTGGCGATGGCCCTGCGCCTGCGGGACACGTCCGGAGCCGAGGCACCGGACCGGCTGCGCATCCCCGGCCGGACGGCGTTCCTGGTGACCCTGGCCGTGCTCGTCGCCGCGGTCGTCGGCGTCGCACTCGCCGGCGTCCTGCTGGGCGACAGCAAACTCCTGCTCGGCGACGTCGCGAACTGGGCACAGGGACGGGCCGGCCAGGCCGTGTCCTTCGTCCTGGAGACCCGGGTGCCCCGGGTGCTCGCGGCCCTGTGCGCGGGCGCGGCACTCGCCCTGGCCGGCACGCTCATCCAGGCCGTGACCCGCAACCCGCTCGCGGAGCCCGGGGTCCTCGGCGTGTCCGGGGGCGCCGGACTGGGAGCCGTCCTGCTCGTCACCACCGTGCCCGTCGCCGGCACCTGGAGCGTGGCCGGCGCCGCCTTCGCGGGCGCCGCGCTGACCTCCGTCGTCGTCTTCGGACTCGCGGCCCGGGGCGGCTACCAGCAGAACCGGCTGGTGCTCGTGGGCATCGGCATGGCCGCCGGCACGGCGGCGCTGATCAGTCTGCTCATCGTGCTCACCGACCCGTTCAACGCCACGAAGGCGCTGACCTGGCTGTCCGGCTCGACGTACGGCCGGACCATGCCGGACGTCCTGCCCGTCGCGCTCGTGCTGGCCGTGGGCCTGGTCGTCGCGGTCGCCCGGCGCACCGAACTGGACCTCGTCTCCCTGGACGAGGACACACCGCGGCTGCTCGGTCTGCGACTGTCCCGCGCCCGGCTCGGGTTCCTCGTGGTGGGCGTCCTGCTCAGCGCGACCGCCGTGGCCTCGGCCGGCACCATCGCCTTCGTCGGCCTGGTCGCACCGCACGCGGCCCGCGCCCTGGTGGGCCGACGGCACGTGCGGGTCGTGCCGGTGTCCGTCCTCCTGGGCGCCGCCCTCGTCGGTGTGGCCGACCTCCTGGGCCGCACGGTCATCGCCCCCGCCCAACTGGGCGCCGGCCTGATGACAGCGGCGATCGGCACCCCGTACTTCCTGTATCTGCTCGTACGCAGCCGACGGTAGCCGGTGCTCGCAGGGGCGGGGCTCAGCAGGGGCGCATCGACGCCACGTAGGGGGCCAGCTTGGCCGGGTTCAGCACCCACATGACGCGGTCGATCCCCTCCGCCGACACGTCGACGCACAGCAGGGCGACCGGGTCGTCGCCGGACCGGACGAGAACCGCGGGGCGGCCGTTGGCCTCGACCCACCGGACGTCCGACCCCGGCCAGAACCGCGGCGCGAAGGCGACGAGGTAGCGGGAGACACGCGACAGGCCGACGACCGGGATCCTCGACGCGCCCCGCATCCCGCCGCCGTCGGAGTAGCTGACGACGTCCGCCGCCAGGACGTCCTCCAGCGCCTTCAGATCGCCCGTCTGCGCCGCGGTGAGGAACACCTCCAGCAACCGCTGGTGTTCGGTCCGGCTGACCTGTTCCCGCCGCTCGGCGGCCAGGTGTCTGCGCCCACGGCTCACCAGCTGGCGCGTGTTGGCCTCGCTCGTCTCCAGAATCTCCGCGATCTGCCGGTAGGGGTAGTCGAACGCCTCCCGCAGGACGTAGGCGGCCCGTTCCACCGGATTCAGCTTCTCCAGGAGAAGAAGGACCGCCATCTCGACCGCCTCGGCACGCTCCGCCCCCAACTGCGGGTCCGGGCCGGTGTCGACGGGCTCGGGCAGCCACGGACCCACGTACGCCTCACGCCGTACCCTCGCGGACTGGGCGGTGTTGATCGCGAGACGCGTGGCCACGGTCGCCAGGAAGGCGGCCGGCTCGACGACGTTCGCGTGGTCGGCGTTCTGCCACCGCACCCAGGTCTCCTGGCAGACGTCCTCGGCCTCCGCGGCGCTGCCGAGCACGCGGTAGGCGATTCCGAAGAGCCGAGGACGCGCCGCGACGAACTGCCGCGTAGCCGCATCGAGGGAGCCGACGTCATCCCCGGTGTGCATCGATGCCCCTTCTGTCCCAGAGGCCGCTCATGCTACAGCGGGCCGATGAGGGCCGACGAGGGGAGCGCGGACAGTTCCGGACGCCGCACGCGCGCCCGCGGGGCGGTGTCTCTCGGTGCGACCGCGGCTGTCACAGACCGGGTGGTCATCCGGTCCTAGCTGGCACCGCGACGAGTCGTCCTCGGGTGAGAAAGGTGAATCATGAGAATGCCCCGCCGCCGGAAAGCGGTCACGTCGTCACGATCAGCCACCATCGCGTTCCTCAACATCGGCATGCACGGGCACATCAACCCGACGCTGCCGGTCGCGGCCGAACTGGTACGCCGCGCACACACCGTCACGTACCACACCTCGCCCGCGTTCCAGGAAGAGATCGAGGCCACCGGCGCGACCGTCCACCTCTACCCCGGCGGCGACCCGGCGATGCCCGATCCCCCGATGCCGGTCACCCTGATGGAGGCGCTCGCGCGCACCTCCGTCCGTCTGCTGCCCGCCGTGCTCACCGACCTGCGCCGGATCCGGCCCGACGTGATCGTCCACGACAGTGCCTGCCTGTGGGGCGCCGTCGCCGCCCGCGAACTCGGCGTACCGGCGGCGTCGTCGTTCACCACGTTCGCCTACAACCGGCGCGTCCCGAGCCCCACCCGCGGTTCCCGGGAACTGCTGGCCGCGGCGGTGGGCCGGCCCCGCAGTGCCGCGGGCTATCTGCGCTCGCGCTGGCAGCTGTACCGCCGCTTCGACACCCGAGGGCTGCCACCGCTCGATCTGGGGAACATCCGGCAGCCCCTCAACCTGGTGTACACCTCGCGGGCGTTCCAGCCGGCCGTCGAGGACTTCGACGCGTCCTACCGGTTCGTCGGCCCCAGCATCGGCGCCCGCCCGGCCGACCCGACGTTCCCGCTCGACGGGCTCCAGGACCCGGTGCTGTACGCCTCGCTCGGCACGGTCTTCGACGCCGGTCCGCGGCTGCTGCGCAGCTTCGCCGCCGCGCTCGCCCCGCTGGGCGGCACGGTGGTCCTCTCCACCGGACAGACCGACCCCGCCGCCCTGGGCCCCCTGCCGGCCAACGTGCTGGCCCGCCGCTTCGTCCCCCAGCCGGAGGTGCTGGCCCGCGCGGCACTGTTCATCACCCACGGCGGGATGAACAGCGTCAACGAGGCCATGTACGCCGGAGTCCCGGTGCTGGTGGTCCCGCAGGGCGCCGACCAGCCGATGGTGGCCGAACGCGTCACCGGTTTGGGCGCCGGCCTGTCCATCCGTACCGCGGACGTCACCGAGGACTCCGTACGCGCCCTCGCCCGGCGCCTGCTCGGTGACGCCCGGTTCCTGGCCGCCGCGACCACCCTGCGGACCGCGCAGCGCGAGGCCGGCGGACACCGACGCGCCGCCGACGAAGTGGAGCGGTACCTGCGAAGGCCGGCCGGACGGGCGCCGGAACCGCCCTCCGCCGCGCCTCCTGTCGTACCCGCTGTCGCGCCTTCTGTCGTAACCCCCGTCGATACCCCCGTCGATCCGTCACAGCGAGGCTGAGGATGTCACCCGTCGTTGTCGTCATGCTGCTGCTCGCCGGACTGTCGGAGGCCGCCGGACGCGTCATGCCGCTCATGGTCCGCCGTCCCGGCGTGCCGCGGAACCGGGTGCTGGGCCTGCTGCTGGCCGGAGCCGCCGTCGAGGGTGCCATGTTCGCGCTGTGGCCGCTGACCGCATGGACCCTGACCGAGCTGCTCGTGTCCACACCCCCGGACGGCGAACTCGTGTGGACCCCCGACCGGCTCGCCCCGCTGCTGTTCGCCGCCGTCCTCGCCTTCCCGCTGCTCGGACCGCTGCTGCACGCGCTGCTCTTCGTGGGGGTCGGTACCGCGCTGACCGGCCCGTTGGCCACCGTGACCGGACTCGGCTGGTGGTCCGCGGCCGGTTGCGTCGCCGTCGCCGGGGTGACGCTCGGCGCCGCCGCGGAGGGTGTCCGGCGGCTGGTCGTACGGAAGAAGCCCACCGGACGTCCTGAGGTGACCGCATGAACGACTTCCTGCTCTGGGCGATCGCGCTGGGCCCCGCCCTGCTCGCCGAGGGTCTGCTGGCCCGTTACGAGGTCCTGGCCTACGGCGCGGGCTGGCGGACCCCGACCACCGCGCTCCCGGAAGGCGTGCCCTACGCCCGGGGCGCCGCGCCCGACAGCCCTCCGGCGGCCTACCTGGTGTACCTGGACGGCATCGGGAAGCGCCGGGTCCGTGACAGCCGGGACGGCGGTCAGCTGGTCAAGGCCCTGCTCGCGGCGGCGCCGGAACTCCGGGTGCTGGGGCAGGTGCAGCCCTACTCGCCGCTGGCCGACCCGCTCGCCGACCGGCCGGTGTGGGCGTGGCTGCGCCGCCGCGTCGGACTGCTGCTGTTCCTGCACAACGTCATGCAGATCTTCGTCGCCGCCGACCACCGGTACCGGCCCCTCTACAACCGGGCCGTCGGAACCCAGACGGCCACCCAGCTCGAACTCGCCGGCTACCGCCCGGGAAGCGGAGTCCCGGTGGTGCTGCTGGGTTACAGCGGCGGCGCCCAGGTGGCCACCGGCGCGGTCGACGTCCTGCACACCCGGCTGCGAGCGCCGCTCCAGCTCATCATGTTCGGCGGGTTCCACAACGGCGCCAACGACCTCACCCATGCGGAGCGCGTACATCGGCTCACCAGCGCGTACGACCGGGTGGAACGGGTCGGCACCTGGATCTTCCCGCAGCGCTGGCCGCTGTTCCGGCGCAGCGGATGGAACCGGGCCGCCCGCGCCGGAAAGATCACCGTGCACCGGCTCGACCCCGCCACCCACGTCGGCCCCCGCAGTTACATCAGCCCCTCGGCACACCTGCCCGACGGCCGCACCCACCTGGACCGCACGGCCGCCACGGTGATCGAGCTGATCCGGACCCGACCGTAGACCGGCACGGTGCCCGCGCACGCGCTGACCGAAAGTCACCTGACAGGCACCAGGAGTCAGCGTGATGCGTACTCTGTCGGTGACGGCGTGTGCGGCGACAGGAGGGTCATGGAGGCGGAGTTGGCGGTACTGGCCACGTCAGGGGCCACGGCGATCGTGCAGCTGATGGCGCAGGACGCCTGGGTCACGACCAAGGACCGGGTGCTGGCCCTTTTCGGCGGAAGAGGGAGGAACGGCGTGGAGGCCGTCGAGCCCGCACTCGACGAGACGCGCGCTGTCGCTGCTGGTGGTGACGACATGTGTCTCGCCGAACTTGCCTCGCAGTGGCAGGCGCGATTGCTCGTGCTGCTGCAGCAGGATCCGGCCGCGGCCGACCAGGTGCGTGCGCTGGTGGCCGGATCACCTGATCAGGCAGGCTCGGTGCACAACGTCATCAGCGGTGGTGAGATGCGGGGACCGGTGGTCCAGACTCGCACCATCAACGGCGGCCTGCATTTCGGCTGACGACCTGTGCCTCGGCCGAGGTCCGTCCAGTAGATGGGGTGGCCTGTTGTGCCACCCCGATGTCGATTCCTGGATGGGGAGTTCGCTTCGGGTCAGGGGTGGGACCCGTTGACGGAATTGACCGACGGCGTGCGCCGACCTATTCGGGAATCAGATGATGATGCAGCGATTCACGCCGGCCGTTGCGGCCGAAGCGGGTTCGGCGGCAGCGGCGGTGGGTGTCGCCACAGCGAAAGCACCCAGCATGACAATGAGGGCAAATCCGGACGCCCGGAGGCGCGTCTTGGACACGTGTGCACATTCCTTGCTTGTTGCCGTTGGCTTACGAACGTGAATATATCACTAATGATCGTCAGCCGAATACGTGCCCTATGCACGTCAGTTCGGTTGCTAGGGCGTAGGTGGTTGCCTATTTGACTACCCGCGAGTCGCCGTCGAGGTCGGCCAAGCGTGCGCTTATTGCGCGGGCTTGCTGAGGGTCGCGCGCCCTTGTGATGTCGAACGCTTGTCTAAGTAGCGTGCGTGCGGCAGTGAGGTCGCCGGATGCCAGCCGCACCTCGGCCAGGACTTGCTGGGCCTGGATTGTTTCGTCCATGTCATGCGTGCGCTCGGCAAGAGAGATGGCGGCCTGCAAGTGATGACTTGCGGAGGTGAGGTCCCCTGTAGTCAGATGGGTCTGCCCCAGGCGCCGTTGGGCTTGCGTCTCCTGGTGGGTCGCGCCGATGTGCCGGGCCAGGTCGAGCGCCTCCGTGAGGTGCCGGACGGCTTCTGCCGCATCTCCCGCCTTGCGGTTCGCTTCGCCGAGTCCGATAAGGGTGTCCGCGCGGCTTTTCCGATCGCCGAGCGCTGTGAATTCGACGAGCGATTCCTGATAGAGCGCCAAGGCGGTGTCCGTGTCGCCCGACTCGGTGAGGACGTCCGCCAGGCTGCCGAGTACGGTGGCCCGGTCGTAACGGCTCCCGGATTGCTCCAGGAAGGAGAGTGACTTCTCGAAAGCCTGGCGAGCCGAATCCAGGTCTCCGATGCGCAAATGCAAGTCGCCGTAATTGTTGAGGGCTTTGGCGACTGCCGTCCGGTCGTCTGCTTCCGCGAATCCAGTGAGCGCTTTCTCGAAATGTCCTCGTGCTCGTTCGTGTTCTCCCAGGAACAAAAGCGTCACCGCGATGTTGTTGTGCCCGCGCGCTTTTCCCCAGGGGTCGTCGGAAAGGTCCGTCAGGCTGAACGACTTCTGGAAGAAGACAAGCGCCGTCCGGTGTTCCCCCAGGTGCCAGTGGAGGGTGCCGAGCGTCCGCAGTGCCTCTTCCTCCGCCGCAACGTCCTCCGTCGTACGGGCGATCTGCAGAGCGCGCTCTCCGCTCTCGGTGGCCTGCGGGTAGCGGCCGGTGTGTGCGTGCAGGGCGCTCAGATGCGACAGGGTCCGGCACAGGGCGGGTGCGTCGCCGGTGCGGGACCAGTGGTCCGCGGCGGGACGCAGGACGGTGTACGCGTCCTGCCAGTAGCACTCCGCAGTGAGGAAACCGGTCATGGCGTAGGCGAGCCGGGCCGCGGACTCCGGCTGGTCATGGCCGCGTGCGTAGGCTTCCACGGCCAGCAGGTTGGTCCGCTCGGCGGCGAGCCACGACCGCCCGGCGTCGGCGTCCAGCCGGCGCGGCGTTCGGCTTCGGGGCGGGCCGTCCGGCGGATCGAATCTCGTGCGGCGGGGGTATGCGACGCGATCCGCACTGTCGGCGGTGACGGTGTAGAAGTCGATCAGGCGGCGCAGGGCGTCGGACCGCTCCTGTTCGCTGTCGTCGATCATGGCTCGTGAGCGGCCGTACTCCAGCAGCAGGTCGTGGTACTGATACCGGTCGGGTGTCGGCTCGCGCAGGAGGTGTGAAGCGAGCAGCGATTCGAGGGTGCGTTCGGTGACGGCCTGTCGAAGGTCCAGCATGGCGCCGGCTGCCTCTGCGGTGAAGTCCCGGCCGGGATGCAGGCTCAGGCGACGGAACGCCGTACGGTCCTCAGCGGAAAGGGTCTGGTACATGAGGTCGAAGACCCGAACCACGTCCTGATCGGCGTCCCTGATCTCGTCCAGGCGGCCCTCGGGACGGGCAAGGCGGTCGGCCAGCGTGGTGAGCGTCCAGGACGGATGGGCCTGGAAGCGGCTGGCCACCAACTCGATCGCCAGCGGGAGGCCACCGCAAAGCCGGACGATCCGGGTGACCTCCTCGGCGTCGTGTGCGGGTTCCACACCCGCGAACGCGCAGAACAGAGCCACGGCGTCGTCGTCGGGCAGAACGTCCAGCGGGATGTACCGGGAGTGGGGGAGGCCGGTGAGATGACGTCTGCTGGTGACAATGGTCAGGGACGGGGAACCACCCGGCAGCAGCGGCCGGACCTGATGGGCGCTCACCGCGTCGTCGAGAACTATCACCGCCCGGCGTTCGCCCAGCATCGTTCGCCACAGGGCGCTGCGGCTCTCGAGATCGTGGGGGATGTTCGCTGCGGGAGCACCGAGCAGCCGTAGGAGAGTGCCCAGTGCCGCGCCGGGACTCAGAGGCTCCCCGGCGGGCGAGTGGCCGCGAAGATCCACGTACAACTGCGCGTCGGGGAACTTCTCGGCGAGGCGGTGCGCGCCACCCACCGCTACGGCGGTCTTGCCGACCCCGGCCATCCCACTCACCCTGCTCACGGACCCGAGGCTGATCACCGCGCTGTCCTCCGGTCCCGTCTCCACCGCCGCGCTCAGGGCCGCCAGTTCGGTGTGCCGGCCCACAAGCGGGGGTTGGTGCGGCAGGTTCCGCGGTGGGTGCGGCGCGGTATGTACGGTCCGGTCAGCCGCGGGTCGCGATGTCGGACCTGTGCGTTCCGGACTGCTCCCGCCCCGGACGAGCTCGGTGGCCGGTCTGCGATCGAGGATTCCGCTGTGGATGCGCTGCAGCTCGGTGCCTGGATGGGAACCGAACTGGGCCATCAGGAGTCGGCGGACCTCCTGGTGGACGCGTAGAGCTTCGGTGTAGCGGTCGTTCCCATAGTGCGCAAGCATCAACTGGCCGACGAGCGTCTCGTCGCCGGGGTACCGCTCGACGAGGGTGGTCAACTCGGCAGTCGGTTCGGAGAATCGGCCGAGCCGTAGCAGGGCGCCGATCCGGGAGACGGTGGCACTGAGCCGGTGCTCGGTGAGCGACCTGCGTACGGTCTCGGCCCATGTCCCGGGCAGACCTGCCAGGGCCTCGCCTCGCCACAGCCCTTCGGCCCGGGTGAGGAGGGTGACCGCCTGTTCGTGGTCCCCGTCGCTCATGAGGTGGCCGGCCTGTGTCACGAGGCGCCGGAAGCGATGCCAGTCCACCGAGAGGCGGGCGGTCTCGAGCGTGTACGTGTGGGCGCGGGTGGTGATGGAGGGCGGCGCTGTCGTGGCGGAAGGATCGACACGACGTAGCTGCCGACGGAGTCTCGACACATAGGTGTGCAGGTTCTCGCGGGCATGCGACGGCGGTTCGTCGTCCCATAATCGGTCGATGAGGGTGTCCACCGCGATGGGACGGTCCGCTGCCAGCGCCAGCGAGGCCAGCAGGACCCGTGCCTTGTCCGAGCCGAGCTCCACGCGTTGGCCGTCCACGCGGAGACCGACCGGGCCAAGTAACTCGACTTCCACCAGTGCCTCCCGCGGTTCAGCGCCATTCGACGAACATGGCGGCGTGGCGGTGGACCTGCTGACAGAAGACCGAGCATGACAGGAAGGGAAGGGTGTTTCCAGATGCGTCCGCGCGCTGGCTGGATCGGCCTCCTCCCGGGGCGCGCGTGCCTGTCTCCCCGCATCTTCCGGTCGGAGACAGGGGTATGACGCCCTGATCGGTACAGCGGAGACACGGCTGGGAGAGCGGGTGGATGTCTGTGGCGGGGGAGGACGACCGGGGCCGGACCAGCAACGTCATCGGCGGTGAAGCTCAGCTGTACGGTCCCACCGTGCAGGCACGGGATGTCCATGGCGGCGTGCACATCCAGGCCGCCTCAGCGGTGCGGCCACCGAAACCCAGACAACTGCTGCCGGTACCGGCTCACTACACCGATCGACTCGACGAACACGCGGTCCTGGACCGGTTGTTCAGGGCGCGTGCGGAGGCCGGCGCCGCACAGCCGCTGATCGTGATCAACGGTCCCGCGGGCATCGGCAAGACGACGTTCGCCTCCCGGTGGCTGCATGCCCACGAGACGGCCTTTCCCGACGGGCAGTTGTACGCGGACCTGCGCGGACACGAGGCGACAGGACCGGCTGAGCCGGGCGAGATCCTCGGCCAGTTCCTGCGCGCGTTCGGAACTCCCGCGGTTCCCGGCGACCTGGCCGAGCAGGCGTCCCTGTGGCGTTCGGTCACCTCGCGGCTGCGGATCGCGGTCATGCTGGACAACGCCTTCACCGCGGCTCAGATCCGGCCGCTGTTACCCGGCGGAACCGGCGGGCTCGTCGTCGTCACGAGTCGCCACAGACTGACCGGACTGAGCATGGACGGGGCTGAGTTCCACCGCCTTCCCTCGCTCGGCGACGCCGCCGGGACGGAGTTGTTCATCCGGGGGGTCGGCAAGGACCGCGTCGCCGGTGAGCTCTCCGCGGTCCGGCAGGTCGTCGCTCTCTGCGCGGGCCTGCCGCTCGCGGTGTGTCTCGCCTCCGCACGGCTCGCCGCCCGTCCGGGGCAGCGGGTCGCGGCGCTGGCAGAGGCGCTCACCCCGGACGAGGAGCGCCTGGCCGTTCTGGAAGTGGCAGGAGAGGGAACCGTGCAGAACGCGCTGGACGCGTCATATGCGGTGCTCGGCGCGGAGCCCGCGCGGCTCTACCGCGCACTCGGTCTGCTCCCGGTGCCCGCCTTCGACGTACGCACCGCCGCCGCGGCCTGTGCGGCGTCGACGGCATGGGCGGAACGACGGCTGGGCGAGTTGGTCGAGGCCAACATGCTGGAGGACATCGGTCCGGACACGTACCGCTTCCACGACCTCGTCCGGGTGCACGCCCACGACCGTGCGACAGCGACGGAGAGCGTGACGGCCCGTCGGCGGATCGAGCGCCGAGTCGCCGACTGGTACCTGCGGACGGCCACCGATGCCCAACGGCGCATCACACCCATCCAGCTGACTCTTCCGCGCACCTACGCGTACCCGAGTCGACTGCCCGAGCCGTTCACCGACGACATCGGCGCCCTCGGCTGGCTGGACGCCCGGCGCACCCACCTGATGGCGGTTCTGCGACTGGCCGCCGAACGCGGCTGGAACGCCACGGCCTGGCAACTCGTCGACGCGCTGTGGCCGTTGTTCCTCCGCCTGCGCCACTACGACCTGTGGATCGAGGCACACCGCACCGGGCTGGCGGCCGCCCGGGCCGACGGAAACAGTGCGGCCGAACGGCAGATGCTCAACTCCGGGGCCATCGGCCTGGCCGCGGCGCGTCGTACCGAAGAGGCCATCGAGTGGTACACGGTCTCCCTTCGAGCCGCCCGCGAAGCGGGTGACCGACGGGACGAGGGACAGGCATGGCTGGGCCTCGGCGGATGCCATTTCGAGGCCGGCCGGCTCACCGACGCGGCGGCCCCCCTCGACCGTGCGGTGGAGACGTGGACGGAGTGCGGATACCCACGTGGGGTGGCCCTCGCCAGAATCCTGCTCGGCGAGATCGCACTCGCCGAGCAGGACCTCGACCGGGCCATCACCTGTTTCACCCTGGCCCGGGAGGGTCTTCTGGCCGTGTCCGACCCGCACGACGCCGCGCGGGCCCTCGCCTTCCTCGGGCGGGCCCGGACCCGCGACGGCGACCGGGCCACGGGCACCGCTCAGATGCTGGAGGCACTCGCGACCTTCACCGCTTCGGGCGCCGCGCACTGGCAGGCACGCACCTTGGAGATGCTGGGCGACAGTGCCCGGGAGCGGGGCGACGACACGGCGGCCGACGACTTCCGCGCCCGGGCTCTCGCCCTGTACGAGACCACCAGCCCGGCGGACGCGCGCCGACTCCGGTGACGGGTGGCGCCAGGAGTCACCAGGAGGAACCGGAGCCGTACGCCCCCTGCACGACGCGGATGTCCTGAAGGGACCGCACATCATGACCTGCCACCAGCCAGGTGTGCAGACAGGAGGCCAGCAGCGGCTGGTCTCCCGGCACACGAGGGGCCAGAACGACCGCCTGCCGACCGGCGTCGCCGAGGATCGCCCAGCCGCCTTCCGCCAAGGGCGCCGCCGCGAGCCGGCAGCCGGGATGCGCGCCCGTGACGTCCGTCAGCCAGCGCCGGGCGGCGCCCAACGGCCGTGACCGGCTGGTGAACAGCACGTCCGCGCAGCCCAGCAGAGCACGTTCGCGGTCGGCGTCGGCCGCGAAGTGCTCATCGGTGGCGGCTGTCCCGCGGGCGTCCACGGCACGGACCACGGCCGTGAAGACATGGACGCGTCCCGCCGACGTGCCGCGGAGCGTCAGGTCGCGAAGGCGGTCCGTCCGCTGTGGTGGCACCGGCGGACGGCACGCCGAGGCCGCCGCGGCCCGGCGCAGCGTGACCGTCACGAGGTGCCTCATGCCGGTACCTCCCGTCGGACGTCCGTCCAGGCGTCCAGGGCGGGCGGTTCCGGCAGGGGGACGGTCTCCGGCTCGTGCGCGGGCTGGCCCAGTCCCAGCAACCGGTACATCAGCCGGCGCATGTTCCGGTTGAACCGTCCCGGTTCGGAGGTGATGCGCGCGGCGATCACCGCGTACTCGGCGGGTCGGTACTCGGCTGCCGCGTAGTCGAGTTGGTCGGACAGCGGGTGGGTGGGCGACAGCGCGGGAGCGGTCAGGGCGAGGGCGGCTGCCGGCGAGAAGGGGTTGATCTCCCGCTCCGGCGAACTCGCCAGCACGATGGACGCCTTGGTGAGCGTGCTGTACAGCGTGACGGAGCCGTGGTCGCCGATGACGTGGTCGGCGGCGACGAGAAGGGGCCGCCAGTCGGCCTCGGGTGCCAGGACCGCGACGCCCAGGCGTGCACAGCGGGCCAGCCAGGCGCGCACCTGCCACGAGCCATGCCCCGACCAGACGTTCGGATGGACGAGGACGGCCGAGCGGAACCGTCCGGCGGGCAACTCGGCCATGAGCCGGGGGAGCAGCGCCTCGAACCGGCCGAAGGACGACCGTGCTCCCCAGGTGGAGACGACGACCACCAGTTTCTGCCCGTCTGAGAGACCCAGCGCCTTGCGGTAGGCGGCGCGCAACGGGAGGCTCGCCGCGATCCGGTCGTACGCGGGATCTCCCACGACGTGCGTGAGCGGCAGAGCCTCGGGGCAGTGCTGCTCAAGCACGGACAGCTCCGCGTGGTGAGGCACGGCGACGGCGGCAGGCAGCCTCCCCCCTGGGGCGAGGTCCTGCCTGCGCAGCCCGGCGACGCCCTTGTGCGACCCCGTGCTCCATCGCTTGAGATAGCCGGCCCCGTGGGGCAGCGTCAGCAGCGGAGCGGTGATCTCCTCCACGCCCCGCGGGCCCGCCGCCAGCGCGAGGTCGAAGGACATCCGGACCGCCTCGTTCCACGGCAGTACCGGTCCTCCCAAGCGCTGGAGGAAGGACGGGACTTCATCACCGAAGACGTGCGGCGGTGCCGTGAACACCACCTGAATCCTGAAATCTGCCTCGAGGAGCGACAGAATATCGACCAGTCGCTTTCCATAGGCCAGGGTGTGCACGACGACCAGTACGGTCTTGCGATCGGTCAAGGTCAGCCATTCGCGTTCCGCAACCGATGGATCTCTGCTCGGGTTCAGCGCCGACAAGATGTTCCCCCGTGGTCCGCACGGGCCCGGACGGGCCCTCATGCCGAGCGTCCTGCCCTGCGCGGCGGACGGAAGGCTTGCGCGGACCTTGGAGAAACCTTGCAGACCCCCGACAAGGCCGCTGCCACGCCATGGCGACGGGACCGCTGCCACGGCATGGCGACGGGAGCGCTACCACGGCATGGCGACGGGGCCGACCGGTGTGGGGCGGGTCGGCGGCCGGTGTCTGCGCCATGGACTTGGACCATCTGCCGGCAGGCGCCTGACACAGACAGGAACTCCGGTCAGGCGCCTTTTCTTGTACCCCTAGAAGAAGCCCAGCTTCTTCGCCGAGTACGACACCAGCAGGTTCTTCGTCTGCTGGTAGTGCTCCAGCATCATCTTGTGGTTCTCGCGGCCGATGCCCGACTGCTTGTAGCCGCCGAACGCCGCGTGCGCCGGGTACGCGTGGTAGCAGTTCGTCCACACCCGGCCCGCCTGGATCGAACGCCCCGCTCGGTACGCGGTGTTGATGTCCCGCGTCCACACACCGGCACCGAGCCCGTACAGCGTGTCGTTGGCGATCTTGATGGCGTCGTCGAAGTCCGCGAACGACGTCACGGATACGACGGGACCGAAGATCTCCTCCTGGAAGATCCGCATCCTGTTGTCGCCCTGGAAGATCGTCGGCTGAACGTAGTACCCGCCCGCCAGCTCACCGTCGTATTCGATACGGTGCCCGCCCGTCAGCACCTTCGCGCCCTCCTGCTGGCCGATGTCCAGGTAGGAGAGAATCTTCTCCAACTGGTCGTTGGATGCCTGGGCCCCGATCATCGTCTCGGTGTCGAGCGGATGACCGGGCTTGATCAACTCGGTGCGGGCGACCGCCGCGTCGAGGAACTCGTCGTAGCAGCCCTGCTGCACGAGCGCCCGGGACGGACACGTGCACACCTCGCCCTGGTTCAGCGCGAACATCGTGAAACCCTCGAGCGCCTTGTCCCGGAAGTCGTCGTCCCGCGCCCACACGTCGTCGAAGAAGATGTTCGGCGACTTGCCGCCGAGTTCGAGCGTCACCGGTTTGATGTTCTCGGAGGCGTACTGCATGATCAACCGGCCCGTCGTGGTCTCGCCGGTGAAGGCGACCTTCGCCACCCGAGGACTGGACGCCAGCGGCTTGCCCGCCTCCACCCCGAAACCGTTGACGATGTTCACCACTCCCGGCGGCAACAGGTCCGCGACCAGGCTCATCAAGTAGTGGATCGACGCCGGGGTCTGCTCGGCCGGCTTGATCACGACCGCGTTGCCCGCCGCGAGGGCCGGCGCCAGCTTCCACACCGCCATCAGGATCGGGAAGTTCCACGGGATGATCTGCGCCACGACGCCCAGCGGCTCGTGGAAGTGGTACGCCACCGTGTCGTCGTCGACCTCGCCGAGTGACCCCTCCTGCGCGCGGATCGCCCCCGCGAAGTAGCGGAAATGGTCGATGGCGAGGGGGATGTCGGCGGCCAGCGTCTCCCGGACCGGCTTGCCGTTCTCCCAGCTCTCCGCGACCGCCAGCTTCTCCAGGTTCGCCTCCATCCGGTCGGCGACCTTGAGGAGGATGTCGGCCCGCGCGGTCACCGACGTGCGGCCCCAGGCGGGGGCGGCGGCGTGCGCCGCGTCGAGAGCGCGCTCCACGTCCTCGGCCGTGCCTCGCGCGATCTCCGTGAACGGCTGCCCGTTCACCGGGCTCGGGTTCTCGAAGTACTGCCCCTTGGCGGGCCGGACGTATTCCCCGCCGATGAAATGGTCATAGCGCGCCTGGTAGGAGACGATCGCGCCTTCGGTGCCGGGCGCCGCGTAACGGGTCATGTGCTCTGCCTCCCGAGGAAGGGCCGCCCGCCGTTGGACAGCTCTCGCCGCGAGAGTAGGGAGGCGGAGGTTGCAGGTACGTTGCGCGGCGGGGCTCCGCCCGGCGGCACGGCAGAGCGGGGTAGGCGGGGCGGGGCGCATGGCACTGGGAACTGCGCACCGGGCACGGGGTACGGGGGTACGGGGGTACGTGGCACTGGTGGGCACTGGGCAGCAGCGTTGAACCGGTGACGGACGGCGCGGTGCCTGCGGACGGGGCGCCCGTGCCCGTCAGCGTCGCGCCCACCCGGGGGAGACGGACTGCTCGGCCTCCAACTCGGCCAGGCGGGCCCGTACCGGAGGCGTCGGCCGGGTGGCGGCCAGCGCCCTCCACACGTCGAGGTCGTCCTCGCCCCACACCGCGTGGGCCCAGCGCGCCAGCAGATCGGGGTCGCGACCCGAGACCAGGGCCGCGCGCAGCCCGTCCGCCAGCCGCCGACGCAGCCGCACAACCGCCGGGGCCCGCGACCCGGGCAGCAGCGGACCGGCATACGCCGCCACGGCCGCCGTCACCGCTCCGGCGCCCAGCCTGCGCTCCACCACCGCGACATCGGACTCGACGGGAACCGCGAGCCGGTAGGGCCGTGAACCCAGGATCCCGGGCCCGAGGAGACGGCGCAGGCGGGCCAGTTCGGCGCGCAGTGTCACCGGCGTCACCGACTCGTCCTCGTACAGCGCGCACAGCAACTCGTCGCCGGTGAGGCCGTCCGGATGCCGGGACAGCAGGACCAGGAGCTCGCTGTGTCTGCGGCTCAGACGCAGCTTGCGGCCGCCCGCCACGAGCAGCGCCTCGTCCCGGCCCAGAGCGGTCAGCTGCAGGGCGTCGGTGGCGGCCGGTACCGGCGTGAGCAGCGCCAGCTGTGACTCGGCGGCGCGTGCCACGGCCTGGACGAAGCCCAGGCTGTGCGGATGCGCGAGCCCGTCCCCGCCGGTGATGTCGACCGCGCCGAGCAGCCTGCCGGTGCGCGGGTCGTGCACGGGGGCAGCCGCACAGGTCCACGGCTGGACCCGCCGGATGAAGTGCTCCGCGGCGAACACCTGCACCGGCCGGTCGAGCGCGACCGCCGTACCCGGGGCGTTCGTGCCCATCGCGGACTCCGCCCACCGCGCGCCCGGCACGAAGTTCATGCCGTCCGCCTTCTGCCGGGTACCGGGGTGCCCCTCCACCCACAGGAGTCTGCCCTGGGCGTCGCACACCGCGAGGAGATGCTCGCCGTCCGACGCGAACGTGCCCATGAGTTCGCGGACCAGCGGCATCACCGGCGCCAACGGGTGCTCCGCCCGGTACGAGCCGAGATCCCCGTCGCAGAGCTCCACCCGCGCGGAGCCCTCCGGCCCGACGCCGGCCCGTGCCGAGCGCCGCCACGACTCGGCGACCACGGATCGCACCGGCCGCGGCACCGTGCCCACCTCGGTGAACGTCTCGTGTGCGCGCCGCAGCACGCGCATCCGCTCGGCGGGGTCGGCACCGGGATCGAGGGCCACCCATGGATCGGTCAATTCGGCCTCCCCGGACGGCCTGGGAACTGGATGCGAAGCCACTGGTGCCATCGTCACTCGCGTGGCCGACGCCGACAAGCGTCGCGGCGCGCCCGGCACGGGTCGTCGCGAGGCCCCGCACGAGCCGACCGCCGACCGCCGACCGCCGACCGCCGACCGCCGACCGCCGACCGCCGACCACCGACCGCCGACCGCCGACCGCCGGTCGCCGGTCGCCGGTCAGGCAAAGTTGACGAGTCTGATGTAGCGCGTCCAGTCCCAGTGCGGCCCCGGGTCGGTGTGATCGCTGCCCGGCACCTCATAGTGCGCGAGGATGTGTGAGCGGTCCTTGGGGATGGCGTACGTGTCGCAGATCGCCGCGGTGAGTTTCGCCGACTCCTCGTACAGGGCGTTCGTGAAGTACGCCGGCTTGTCCACCCAGCCTTCGTGCTCGATGCCGATACTGCGGGTGTTGTAGTCCCAGTTGCCCGCGTGCCAGGCGATGTCGCGCTCACGCACCATCTGCGCGATGTGACCGTCGGCGGAGCGGACGACGTAGTGCGCGGACACCTGCTTCTTCGGGTTCTGGAAGATGGCGAGGGTGTCCGGGTAGGTCGCCTGTGTCACATGGATGACCACGAAGTCGACGGGATGGCTCGCCGGGCGGTCGGCCACCGTGTAGTTGGCCCTGTTCGCCGGAGACCACTCGGACGGCGGATAGTCCATGCCCCTCGGGGCCGCACCCGCCCGTGGGGCGGGGAGCAGCGCGGTGGAGAGCGTGGCGAGCGCCGCACTCTGGAGCAGGCGCCGCCTGCTGGGCACGGAGACGGACAGGGAGGTGGGCAGGGAGACGGGTGGGAACTTGGCTCGGTCCACGGATTTCCTCTCGGGGGACGGTGACGTGCTCGGTGGGAGGGATACGAGCCGGGGGACGGCGGGCCGGACCGGCGCCGGACGGCGGTTCGGACCGGCGATGAACGGCGCTCCGGACCGGCAGTGGATGGCGCTCCGGACTGGCGATGGACGGCGGCGGACTGGCGGTGGACGGCGGTCCGGACTGGCGGTGGTCGCAGGTCAAACCATGGGGACAGGGTTCAACGCCCCAGCGCCGCGGCCGTTTCGCGCATCCGCGCATGCAGCCCGCGATGCGTCTCCCGGTCGGGCAGCCACTCCTTGCGGATCTTGGCCACGCAGGTGTAGTTGGTGTCGCAGACGTTGGCCAGCGGCGACTCGACGGTCTGGGTGGCGAACTGGTAGGCGTCCAGCTCGCTGAACCCGTAGTCGCGCACCAGCCATCGCACCAGGTCGAGCTGCGATATTCGGAAGGCGTCCTCCAAGGGGCGTGCCGAGCCGGTCGAGATGATGTGCGTGTCGGATTCGATGCGGGGCCACGGGGTGGAGACGCCCTTGAGCAGTTCGACGATCACCACGGTGTTCATCGCGCACTCGACGGCGACCCCGCAGGTCTCGCCCTCTCCCTGCCGGGCGTGGCCGTCGCCGAGGCTCAGCAGGGCGCCTTCCACGTTCACCCCCAGGTAGCACGTGACGCCGGCCCCCGCATCTCCGGTGTGTCCATGTTGCCGCCGTGCGCGTCCGGCACCAGGGCCGAGCGCACCTCCAGGTTGGCCGGCGCCACTCCCACGGTGCCGTGCATCGGATCCATGGGCAGTTCGATCCGGATGTCGCTGTCCCGTGCGGTGAACAGCGCGGTGCGGCGCGCCCGGTCGAGCTGCCAGATCCACACGGTCTCCGGCAGCGGCGGTTGCAACGTGGCCGTGGTGTGCGTGGATGTCAGCGCCCCGAACAGCGGGACCGTCGTCGACGCCGCCCAGTCCCGTGCCGGTTCGATCGACACGAAGTGCACCGCGACGGTGTCGCCCGGCTCCGCGCCCTCCACGTGAAACGGCCCGGTCTGCGGGTTGAGGAAAGGGAACTCGCACACCTCGGACACCAAGTCCTTCTCGGAGCGCACCCGCCCGGCGAAGCAGTCCTCCGTGAAGAGGTCGAGGACCGTACCCGGCGCTATGCGGGCTACGGGCGGCACACCGCCGAACGTCCAGGCGTAGTCGCCCGGTTCGGGTCGCACGGTCAGGATCCGAGGGTCACTCATGTCGGCACTGCTCCGTTCCTGCGATGGCGGTGGCTTGCGTGCATCACGGTACGGGCCGTGCCGGTTGAGGAGGAAGAGCGGACCCAGGTCCGTGGACAGCACTGTGATTGTGGACAACTCGGTCACCCGAAAGGGGCATTGCAGCCTCCTGAGCGCCCCTACGATCCGCCGCCCACCGCCGCCGGATCGTCCAGTACGGCCCGTACGACGGAATGCGCGGCTCCCAGCAGCGGACCCTGCGGGCCGAGCCCGGAGACCGACACCGCGCAGGCGGGACCAGCCGTCCGGCGGGCCAACTCCCGTTCGAGCGACGGCAGCAGCCACGGCGCGAGCCCGGACAGCGCTCCGCCCAGCACCACGGCCTCCGGGTCCAGCAGATTGACGGCGCCCGTCAGCGCGACACCCAGCGCGGTACCGGCGTCACGCAGGGCTCGCCGAACGTTCCTGTCGCCCTCCGCGGCGTGCTCGGCCAGCAGCCCGACACGGTCCCCGCCGGGTTCCAGGCCGGCGGCGCGCAGCACGGCCTCCTCACCCGCGTACTGCTCCAGGCAGCCGCGGCCGCCGCAGGCGCACGCGGGACCCTCGGGCCGTACCGGCACATGTCCCAGCTCTCCCGCGAAGCCACGCGTCCCGCGCAGCAGCCGGCCGTCCACGACCACGGCCCCGCCGATGCCGATCTCCGCGGAGACGTGCAGGAAGTCGCGCGGTGCCTCCTCGTTGAGCCAGAGTTCGGCCAGGGCGCCGAAGTTCGCCTCGTTGTCGACGGTCAGCGGCAGCCCGTCCGGCAGCAGCGGCCCGAGGTCGGTGTCGTGCCAGCCGAGGTTGGGGGCACGCACCACGGTCCGCGCGTCACGCGCCACCAGACCGGGCACGGCGACGGCCAGACCCGCGGGCCACAGCCCTTCCTGGTCCGCCTCGGCGACGACCTGCCGTATCAGCGAGGTGAGTTCGCGCAGTACGGGCTCGGGAGCACGGCCGCGGTTGGTGCCGTGCCGTACGGCCCGGGCGCGCACGGTGCCGCGCAGGTCGACCGCGCACACGGCGAGATGGTCCACGCCGACCTCCGCGCCGATGCCCGCCGGGCCGCGTCCGCTCAGGGCCAGTGCCGAACCGGGCCGCCCCACCCGTCCCGGCCGCTCCGGGCCCAGTTCCTCGAGGAGTCCCGAGCGGATCAGTTCGTCCACGAGGGTGGAGACGGCCGCCCGGGTCAGCCCGATCCGTGAGGCGACGGCCGCGCGGGACAGCGGTCCGCCGGCGTTCACGGCGTGCGCCACCCGCGAGAGGTTGCGGCGGCGCATGCCCTGTTGCGTGTCGGGCAGCCGTCGGCCAGGACTGCTGGGGTGGGCCTCGTGCAGCGGTGCGGTCATGCCTGAGTCGGTCCTCGTCCGGCCGGTCCCCTGAGGGCTGTCCTTTTCGTGCCGGCGCCTTCGGAGCCCGGTACTCGTGGGGTCCGGGGAGCTGGCGACAACCGGCCCCCGGCTGCCCGAAGGCGACGCGGCGTCAGCGCTGATCGGCCTCCCGCTCCAGCAGCGGGGCCGCGTCGGAGAGTACCCCGGCGATCCGCGCGAGCGCCGCCTCGTCCCGTTCCGCGGCCTCCAGCACCGGCCCGTGTGCGGTGTTCCAGCGTCGGGCCACCGCCGCGGCGTCCTCGCCGGTCAGTACACCTGCGGCCTGTGCCGCGGCGCCGAGCGCGACCAGCTCCTTGGCCCCGGGCACCTGGACGGGACGCCCGGACAGCCGTCGCACGGTCTGCTGCCAGGCCGTTCCCCGCGCGCCCCCGCCGATGAGCAGCAGCGGCGCCGACCGGTCGGCGTCCTCGTCGAGCACCAGGTCGAGGGCGCCGAGCAGCGAGTGGACGGCCCCGTCGTACGCGGCCTGGAGCAGCTGCCCCCGCGTGGTGTCGTGCCGGAGCCCGTGCAGCAGACCCGAGGCGTGCGGCAGGTTCGGGGTGCGCTCGCCGTCCAGATAGGGGAGCAGGGTCACACTCGTACCGGGCTCGACGGCCTCCCGGTCGATGCCGAGAAGGGCTGCGACGCGGTCCACGGCGAGGGTGCAGTTCAGGGTGCAGGCCAGCGGCAGCCAGTCGCCCCGCGCGTCGGCGAAGCCCGCGACGGTACCGGTGGGGTCCGCGGGCCGCCGCGTCGACACCGCGTACACGGTGCCGGACGTGCCGAGGCTGAGCACCGCGGTACCCGGCCGCAGCCCGAGCCCCAGCGCGGCGGCGGCGTTGTCACCGGTGCCCGGAGCGACCAGCGTGCCCTTCGAGAAGGGCAGGTCGTCGGAGTCGCGTACGGTCCCGACGACCTCGCCCGGCGAGACCACCCGGGGCAGCAGGGCGGGGTCGAGCCCGACGTGGCCGAGGACCTCCTCGTCGTACGCCTCCGTCCCGGACGCCCACCAGCCCGTCCCTGAGGCGTCCCCCCGGTCGGTCGTGCCGAGTCCGGTGAGGAGCTCGGTGAGGTAGTCGTGGGGGAGTCGCACGGACGCGGTGGCGCGGACGGACTCGGGCTCGTGCTCGGCGAGCCACGCCCACTTGGTCACCGTGAAGGAGGTCCCGGGCACACTGCCGGTGCGCTCGGCCCACGCCTTGGGGCCGCCCAGTTCCTCCACGAGACGGCGGGCCTGCGGCGCCGACCGTACGTCGTTCCACAGCAGCGCGGGGCGTACCGGAGCGCCCTGGGCGTCGAGAGTGACGAGCCCGTGCTGCTGGCCGCCGACGGACACCGCGGCTGCCTCGCGTGCCGCGTCCCCGCACTGGTGCAGCGCCTCGCGCAGGGCGTCCCACCACTGCCGCGGATCGCTCTCCCGGCCCGCTCCTGAGGACACCGTGTGCGGCGCCTGGCCGCTCGCCACCACTTTTCCGGTGGCCGCGTCCACGACCAGGGCCTTGGTGGACTGGGTGGACGTGTCCACGCCGACGACGAGCGGACCCTCGGCTGCTGACATCGGGCTCTCCCTTTTCCGCGGCTCCGCGGGCTCTGACCTGGTGTTTTCGGGTCCGATCGGGGCCGGCAGAGCCCCGTTCGCACCCGCTGTGCCTCTTCGGAGACATCTTGTCTCTTCCCAGAGATGCCTTCGCATACTAATTTGTTAAGCGCCATGACGAAATAGTCGGAGCAAGCAAGGAGCCGCGGCATGAACTACCAGCCCACCCCCGAGGACAGGTTCACCTTCGGCCTGTGGACCGTCGGCTGGCAGGGAAGGGACCCGTTCGGCGACGCCACCCGGGCCGCCCTCGACCCGGTCGAGTCGGTACAGCGCCTCTCGGAACTCGGCGCCTACGGAGTGACCTTCCACGATGACGACCTGATCCCCTTCGGGTCCTCGGAGACCGAGCGCGAGTCGCACATCAAGCGCTTCAGGCAGGCTCTGGACACGACCGGTATGACCGTGCCGATGGCCACCACGAACCTGTTCACCCACCCCGTCTTCAAGGACGGCGCCTTCACCGCGAACGACCGTGACGTGCGCCGTTACGCCCTGCGCAAGACGATCCGCAACATCGACCTCGCGGTCGAGCTGGGCGCGGAGGTCTACGTCGCCTGGGGCGGTCGTGAGGGCGCCGAGTCCGGCGCCGCGAAGGACGTACGCGTCGCACTGGACCGGATGAAGGAAGCCTTCGACCTCCTGGGCGAGTATGTGACCTCCCAGGGCTACGACCTGCGCTTCGCGATCGAGCCCAAGCCGAACGAGCCCCGCGGCGACATCCTTCTGCCGACGGTCGGACACGCGCTGGCCTTCATCGAGCGCCTGGAGCGGCCGGAACTGTACGGCGTCAACCCCGAGGTCGGCCACGAGCAGATGGCCGGCCTGAACTTCCCGCACGGCATCGCCCAGGCTCTGTGGGCGGGCAAGCTCTTCCACATCGACCTCAACGGCCAGAACGGCATCAAGTACGACCAGGACCTGCGCTTCGGAGCGGGCGATCTGCGGGCCGCCTTCTGGCTGGTGGACCTCCTGGAGACGGCGGGTTACGCGGGCCCGAAGCACTTCGACTTCAAGCCGCCGCGGACCGAGGACTACGACGGTGTGTGGGCCTCGGCCGCGGGATGCATGCGCAACTACCTGATCCTGCGCGACCGGGCCGCCGCCTTCCGGGCCGACCCCGAGGTCCAGGAAGCCCTGCGTGCCTCGCGCCTGGACGAACTGGCACAGCCCACCGCCTCGGACGGCCTCCAGGCCCTGCTCGCGGACCGCGCCTCCTTCGAGGACTTCGACGCCGAAGCGGCCGCCGCGCGCGGGATGGCGTTCGAGCACCTCGACCAGCTGGCGATGGACCACCTGCTGGCCGCCCGCGGCTGACCGGGCGCGGGGCTGATCGCGGCGCGGCACGGAGATTCCCTCCGGCGCGGCGGTCGCCTTCGGCACGGCGGTGGCCTCCGGCACGGCGGTCGTCTCCGGCACGGCGGTCGGCGGCGTGCGGAAGGGCCCTTGCGCGGAAGCGTCCGGAATCATGCGATCCCTGTATGAGTCCGTGTCAAGTTTCGCGCAGGGGTCGCTTCGTGACCGGTTCGAGGCGACTCTTGACGTTATGGCCACGCCGCCCTTACCGCCAGAGCCGCCTCGACCGCCGGACAGCACGCCGCCCTACGGCGGTGGCGGATACGGTCCACCGCCTGAGGGCTTCGGGCCTCCTCCCGCGGGTTACGGCCCGCCTCCAGGGGGCGAGGGGCCGTCGTGGCACAGTGGAGGAGGCCATCAGCCGCCTCCACCTCCGCCACCCGGACCGCCGGGCGGCCCGGGCCGGCGCCGCCGGATGCTCCTGCTCCTGCTGGCCGTGGTCCTGGGGGTGGGCGCGGTTTCCGCGGTCGTACTGGTGGCGGCCAGCGATGACGACTCCCCGGACAGGAAGCAGCCGTCGGAGAGCAGTTCCGGTTCCTCCACGGGGCGACTGCCGTCGCCCTCGCTGAGCGTCCCGTCGCAACTGCCGACCGAACTGCCGTCGCCGCCCTCCGGCGTGCCGTCCGAGCTGCCCAGCGGTCTGGAATCGCTGCCTCCGTCCCTCGCGAGCGACGAAGTGCCGTACTACATGCTGCGAGCCGGAGACTGTTTCGACGTCGACGCCGGCCGGCCGGGGCAGGCGGTGAAGCGGCCCTGCGACGGCAGGCACGACGCCGAGGTCGTGACGGTGACCGAACTGGAGGGTACGTACACGTCTGATGCCGCCCTCAAGAAGGCGGCATCGGACCTGTGCCGAGCGCCCCTGGACGCCAAGGCGGCCAGGCAGCCCGCCGGCACTGTGGCCGGCACCTTGGTGCAGTACCCGGACCCCGCCGGCTTCGAGGTCGGCATCGACAAGGTCACCTGCAGCCTGGCCGCGGACACCGGCCAGGGCGACCGTCAACTCGAACGGCCACTGAGGTGAGCCACGCGCGCGCGGGCAGCGCGCAGCCGTCGCTCAGATCCCGCGCGGCAGTCGTACGTAGGTCACGGTGGTCTCGATCCCGCTGTCCACGAGACGTCCCTGGGCGTCGAACGCCTCTGTCCCGTCCGTCATCCCGAAGTCGTTGTCGTTGATCAGGGCGAGCGTGTCACGATCCACGCGCGCGACGCCTTCGATCTTCCCGGGCACCCCCTTCACCTTCCCGAGGTCGACGACGAGACGCTTGCGCAGCACCGGGACACCGGACGCCGCGGGATCCGCCAGCTGCTCGAGCGACGGCGACGTGGTGTTGTCGTCCCACTTGTCCCCGAGGATGTCCGCGCCGCGGCTCAGCCGCACGACCTGCAACCGGGCGGCCTTGTCGGTGCGTTCCTCGACGAGCAGCCGGTCGCGGCCCACGGCCACCACGGACGAGATCTTCAGCTCGGACGTGTCGTCCTCGCCCGGGTCGACCACGCCCACCGGGTCGAACCGGTACGCGTACTCGGCGGTCACCGCCCGCTTCTTCGGCGAGAAGCGCAGCAGGCGCGTGGTCAGCGACTCCTCACCCGCATCCGTGTCCGGCAGGGACAGCGGACTCTGCACGGCCAGCACCAGATCCCCGCCAGGGAGCAGGGCGAGCCCTTCGAAGCCCCGGTTGATCTTCCGGTGCAGCAGGACCGAGGGCAGTGCCTCGACCACCGGGTAGCCCGCGCCGGTCAGCCGCAGTCCCTCCGGCACGTACCGGGTGAGCACCTTCCCGCGCGCGGAGACGTGGACCAGCGAGGGCCCGTACTCGTCCACGAGCCAGAAAGTGCCGTCCTGGGCGCGCACGATCCCTTCGGTGTCCAGACCGTTCGGGTTGTACGACAGCGGCGTCCTCGCGTCGTAGGTGTACGGCGCCTCGTCGCGTGCCCGCTGGTTGGACAGGCCGGTCACGGGCTCGCCCGCGGTGGTGGTCACCGGGATCGCGTCCAGCACCTTCACGGCGGCACCGGACACCCGGATCTTCACGATCGCCGGGTCGAAGCCGGGCACGGGAAACGTACGGCGCTTCTCCCCGTCCACCTTGATCTGGCCGTTGGGCCCGCGGTCGGTGACAGTCCAGAACTCTCCCTTGCGGCCTGCCGGGTAGATGTCACTACCGATACCGCCGAGGTCCACGCCCCGGTCGTCGGCCACCGTGCCCGCCAGCAGTCCGTTGCTGAACGTGCCGAGAGGGATGTCGCCGAGCGTCGCCGAGCCGGTGACCCGCGCGTCCCGTGCGTCCCGCGCGTCACCTGAAGGCGCGCCGACCGCGGGACCGGCCACCGCGAGAGCGGCCAGCACGGCGAGCGGCACCCCCGTGGCGACGGAGCGGTGGACACGGCGCCGGCCTGCGGCGTACGGGGACATGGGGCCTCCTGAGGCACACGTTTGTTGACATGCGCCAGATTTCGCCCTCACCCCGAACGCCGTACGGCCGGCCGGTGAACGCCCGGCGTCCACCGCTCGTCCGGTGGGGGCGGGCCACGTCCTGCCGGTCCCCGCGGACCCCTGTCAGCGCTGTTCCGCGGCCCGTGTCACCCCGACCGGCCCGGTGTCACTCCTGCCCCGCGGCCAGCGCCAGCGCCGTCGCCGGGTCCCGGGACGGCGGACCGGCGGGAGTCCACCGGCCGCGCTCCTTTCGGTACGGCCACCAGCGGCCGTCCGGGCCCAGACGGAGCTGGGTCCGGCCGCCCACGACGGTCCAGCGGTTTCCGGCCGCACGCAGGACAGGCCGCTCGCCCTCCTCCCAGGCCGACTCCAGGGCGGCACGCGCGCGTGCGAGCGTCTCGGCCCCCACGACCCGCTCCGCCTCCAGTACGTCGAGTCCTGGCACGCCTCCGTACTCCCAGGCCCGGACCGCGAGCGTCAGGCTCTCGCGGTCGCGCCCGGACCCCTCCGCGAGCCGGGCCGCCACCGATGCCCCGGGCCCGCCCGACGCGAGCCGCACGGCATCCTGCGCCGGCGTGAGGTCGGCCTCGACATCGCGCTCTTCGTGACCGGCTCCGAGCGCGTCGACGAGCATCCGGTGCGCCTCCCGGGCGGCCTGCGCCGCCAGGAACCGGAGCGCGGCCGGATCGACTCCGGGAGCGGGAGCGGCCTCCGTGTCCAGCGAGGGCGGCAGACCCGGTTCAGCGGGCACGGCGGGTGCCTCGGGCAACGGCGGCAGGATGTCCCCCGCCGCGTACGCCTCGGCGGCGTCCACACCCTCGCGCGTCTCCTGCCGCACCGCAGGGGTCCCGACGGCCGGGGGAAGGCTGCGCACCTGCAACGCGTCGAGGAGCTCTCGCTCACCGCGGCCGCGCAGGAGCAGCAGCACGAACGGATCCTGGTCCAGCAACCGCGCCACCTGGTAGCACAGCGCGGCGGTGTGTCCGCAGTGGTCCCAGGCGTCACAGCCGCACTCCGCCTCCAGATCACCCAGTCCCGGCAGCAGCTCGACACCGGCCGCCGCCGCGTCCTCGACCAGGTGCGGCGGCATCTCGCGGTCGAGCAGCGCCGCGATGTGCCCCGCCCGCTCGACGGCCATCCCCAGGAACCGGTCCCACTGCTCCTCGGACAGCTCCTGCAGCAGGACGTCCGCGCGGTGCGCCGTGCGGTCGCGGTCCTGGACCACCGCGGTGATACGCCCGGGACGGACCGACACGGCGCCCACGGCTCCCGCGCGCGCGAGCCGACGGCCCGCCTTCAGCTGCTGCAGGTCCAGCGTGGCGTCCTCCAGCGCCTTGAGCCATGCCTGCCCCCACCAGCTCTGGGCGAAGCCCCGGCCGCTCGCGGGCGGCAGGGCCGCGAAAGTGCGCTCCGGAGTGTTCTCGTACGGATCGCTCATCGGGCGCCCCCTCGCAGTTCCACCAGGTCGGCCAGTTGCGCGTCCGTCAGTTCGGTGAGGGCCGACTCCCCGGATCCGAGCACCGCGTCCGCCAGCTCCCGCTTGCGCAGCAGCATGTCCGCGATGCGGTCCTCGATGGTCCCCTCGGCGATCAGCCGGTGCACCTGGACCGGCCGGGTCTGGCCGATGCGGTACGCGCGGTCGGTGGCCTGCGCCTCGACGGCCGGGTTCCACCAGCGGTCGTAGTGCACGACGTGCTCGGCCCGCGTGAGGTTGAGGCCCGTGCCCGCGGCCTTCAACGACAACAGGAAGACGGGCACCTCGCCGTCCTGGAAGCGCTGGACCATGGCCTCGCGCTCGGGGACGGGCGTGCCTCCGTGCAGGAACTGCGAGTGCACACCGCGCGTGCTCAGGTGACGCTCGATCAGGCGTGCCATGCGCACGTACTGGGTGAAGACCAGGACGCATGCCCCTTCGGCGAGGATGGTGTCGAGCAACTCGTCCAGCAGCTCCAGTTTTCCGGAGCGCCCGGCGATCTTCGGCCGGTCCTCCTTGAGGAACTGCGCGGGATGGTTGCAGATCTGCTTCAGCCCGGTGAGGAGCTTCACGATCAGTCCGCGCCGCGCCATGCTGTCGGCGCCGGCGATCTCCGCGAGCGTCTCGCGGACCACGGCTTCGTACAGGCCCGTCTGCTCCTTGGTGAGGAAGACGGCACGGTCGGTCTCCGTCTTCGGCGGCAGTTCCGGCGCGATGCCGGGATCGGACTTGCGGCGGCGCAGGAGGAACGGCCGCACGAGCCGCGCGAGCCGGTCCGCCGCTGCGGGATCCTGCCCGCCCTCGACCGCCTTGGCGTACTGGTTGCGGAACGAGCCTAGGCGGCCGAGCAGCCCCGGTGTCGTCCAGTCGAGAATCGCCCACAGCTCGGAGAGGTTGTTCTCCACGGGGGTGCCGGTGAGCGCCACACGCGCGCGTGCGTCGATCGTCCGCAGCTGCCGGGCGGTGTCCGAGTACGGGTTCTTGACGTGCTGTGCCTCGTCCGCGACGACCATGCCCCACGACATGTCCGCCAGGCGGGCCGTGTCGAGCCGCATGGTGCCGTAGGTAGTGAGGACGAACTCGCCGGCGGCCGCCCCTTCCAGGGTCCGACGCGCGCCGTGGAAGCGCCGCACCGGGGTGCCGGGGGCGAAGCGCTCGATCTCGCGCTGCCAGTTGCCCATGAGGGACGTCGGGCAGACGACGAGCGTGGGGCCCGCGGTGGACTCGTCGGCCTGGCGGTGCAGATGCAGGGCGATGAGCGTGATCGTCTTGCCGAGGCCCATGTCGTCCGCGAGGCAGCCGCCCAGCCCCAAGGACGTCATCCGGGCCAGCCAGCTGAGCCCGCGGAGCTGGTAGTCGCGCAGGGTCGCGGCCAGCGCGGGAGGCTGCGCCACCGGCTCCTGCCCCTCCGGGTCCGACAAGTGGTCCCGCAGGGCCGCCAGCCACCCCGTGGGCCGGACGTCGACCCTGCGACCGTCGACCTCCGTCGAACCCGTGAGGACGGCGCTCAGCGCGTCGACGGGGGTCAGCTTGCGGTCCTGCTGGGCGCGGGCCCTGCGCACCTCGTGCGGATCGACGAGGACCCACTGGTCCCGCAGCCGCACCATGGGACGGTTCGCCTCGGCGAGCTGGTCCAGCTCCTGGCGCGTCAGTTGCCGGTCGCCCAGCGCGAACCACCAGCTGAACGCCAGCAGCGCGTCGGCCCCCAGGAAGGACGGCGCGTCCGAGGCCCGCCCGTTCCCCTCCTGCTCCTCGTCCGGCGGACCGATGACCGCGCGGGCCGTCAGCCTGTGTGCCAGTTCCCTCGGCCAGTGCACCTCCACGCCGGCGGTCGCGAGAGCACGGGCTCCCTCGCCCAGCAGCTCGGTCACCTCCTCGTCGGCGAGCTCGACCGAGTCGGGAACGGCCGCCGACAGCAGGGGAGCCAGCGGCGCCCAGGCCCGGGCCGCACGGCGCAGCGCGAGCAGGGCGTCCATCCGCGCGCGCGGGCCGAAGGCCGTGTGCGGCCCGCTCCACACCTCGGACGCGTCCGCCAGCAGGGCCGGGTCGCTGACGCTGTGCAGTTGCAGCACCGCACGGAACGCCGGCCGGGTCTCGTCCGGGACGACCGACGCGAGGCCCGGTACCTCGACGCGCAGCGAGACGCGTACGCCGGCGTCGTGGCCCGCCGCGACATCGGCGGCCCACGCGCGGTGCTCGGGTACGTGCTGCGGTTCGCGGGCGGCGAAGGCCGGGCCGCCCGCGGCGAGCGTCGCGGCGGGGGAGCGGGGCAGAGTGTCGGCGACGGCGTCGAGAAAGGCGCGCAGCAGCCATTCGGGGTCGGGCAGTCGCAGCGGCTCGTCCGAGTCGACGGGCACCGCGTGGGCGTGCGGGGGCATCGCGGCGGCCAGCTCACGGATCCGCGCGAGGTCCTGCGCGCCCAGAGGCCCCGCGCGCCACGCGTCGTGGTCACCGGCGCTGAGGCCGGGCAGCAGCAGGCCACGCGCCGCGAGTTGCAGCGCCAGCACGGCCGCGGCACCCCAGAAGGCGGTCGCCCCGTGGGTCCGTGTGCCGGCACGCGCGCGCGTGAGGACCGGGAGCGCCGTCCGCACCGGCAGCACGACGGTCGGCGCCGTCACCAGTTCGACGCCGTCCCCGCCGGGAAGGACGAGTGTCACCTGCTCGACGGCACCGGAGCCGACGGGCGGAAGTTCCTCACTTTCGGGCAGCCAGAAGGCGACCCTGCCCGTCCGGGCCGGGTCGGCAGGGATGAATACGGCGCGGCGGCGGGCCAGTTCTGAGACGTCGGAGGGTGTGGGGGCAGGAATCCTCTGCACAGCGATGACTGTGTTCCTCAAATTTGACTACTGGGGGTCGGGGTCGCCGAGGGTACAGCACGACATGAGGTACGCCAAGTGCCCTCTCTCGTGCCCGTTCTTACCTGCCAGGGGTGGTGTCAGGTCCACCCCAGGGTCGAGCTGGCCCCCGTTCGGACCCGGGTGTTGACGCCATGGTCACCGAGGGGCATGAATCCGTACGTTTTCCCAGGTCGGTTCTGTTGCCGCCGAGCCTGTCACCCGAAGACCGGAGTCCCGCCATGCCCGAAACCTCCGCCGCCCTCGCTGAGCCGCCGCCCAGGGCCGCTGTCGCCAGCGAGTTCGCCCCGCTCCTGCGGACCGTCAAAGACGCGGGGCTCCTGGGCCGTCGGCAGGGCTGGTACGGACTCACCATCGCCGGCAACGCGCTCGCCCTGGCCGGCGTCGTCACGGGCGTCTACATGCTCGGTGAATCCTGGTGGGTGCTGCTCCTGGCGCCGGTGTTCGCGGTGCTGTGCGCCCGCACGGCCTTCATAGGCCACGACGCGGGACACTTCCAGATCACCAACAACCGGTCGACGGGCCGCGTGATCGGACTCGTCCACGGCAATCTGCTGCTGGGCCTGGGCTACGGCTGGTGGAACGACAAGCACAACCGTCACCACGCCAACCCCAACCACATCGACAAGGACCCCGACGTCAAGGCCGATGTGCTGGTCTGGACCAGCGGGCAGGCGACGGACCGCTCCGGTCTCAAGCGCTGGCTCACCCGCAACCAGGCGTGGCTCTTCTTCCCGCTCACCCTGCTCGAAGGCGTCGCTCTGAAGGTCCACAGCCTCCAGAACCTGCGCACGCAGTCTCTTCGTGAGCGGCTGGTCGAAGCCCCCCTGCTCATCGCGCATCTCGTCGCCTACGTGACCCTGCTGCTGACCTCCATGCCGCTGGGCACGGCCCTCGTCTTCGCCGCGATCCACCAGGCGCTCTTCGGACTGCACCTGGGCATGGCCTTCGCGCCGAACCACAAGGGCATGGAGATGCCCGACCCCGACGGTGAGGGATGGGGGCACCTTCGCCGGCAGGTGCTCACCTCGCGCAACGTCCGCGGCGGCACCCTGACCGACTGGTTCCTCGGCGGCCTCAACTACCAGATCGAGCACCACCTGTTCCCGAGCATGCCCCGCCCCAATCTGAGGCTCGCCCAGCCCCTGGTGCGTGCGCACTGCCAGGAGTTGGGTATCTCCTACGCGGAGACGGGACTGGTGGAGTCCTACCGTCAGGCCCTGCGGCACATGTACGAGGTCGGAGAGCCCCTCAGGGTCGAGTAGGGGGTGCGCCTCAGGGTCGTATCAGGGTCCGGTCCGGAACCGCCGGGAGCCCGGGTCCGTTCTCAAGACAGAGAGCGGTACTGGCCGCTGAGGAGGCTACGCACATGTCAAGGAACGCGAAAATAGCCGCAGGGGGTGTCGCGGCCGGCATCATCCTGCTCTTCTGGCTGCCCTGGTGGGCCGCGCTGCTGATCGTCCTGGGGGTTCCCGCGGCGGCGTATCTGACGCTGGACCCCTCGCAGCGGCGCAGGCTGCGACGCGTCGGACGCAAGGAACTCGGCCGCTGAGGCCACTCGCCCGATCGGTTTCCCTCCGGAGCACGGGAGCCGACCACGTCGCCGCTCGTGGGCCCGCCGATGGTGCGGTCCACGAGCGGCCGCGTGGTCTGGGGCGGCCGCGTGGCTACTCGGCCCGTCCCGGGCGCGGTCGGCCCGGCTCAGTTCGGGCGTACGGCCATCTTGTCCAGAGCCTGCAGCAGCCCGGGCAGCTCGGGACCACGGCCGACCGTGAGGATCTCCCCGGGTTTGTCGTCGAGCAGCACGAACGCGATGTCGTCGGTCCGCGCCACCATGGACCAACCGGGCCCGTCGGCCCGGAGCGTCCGCGCGTCACCCGGGGCGAAGGACGAGCGCACGCGGCCGAGCGGCGGGGGCGCGTCCACATACGAACGCGCCTCTGCGAGCACACGTTGGACGCCACTGAGCGGCTCGCGCCCGCTGTCGCCGGCCCCGTCTTCACCGCGCTGCTCGGATCCGTCACGCGCGGATGTCCGGCCGGTCGTCGGAACGGCGAATTCCGTCTCGTCGATCTGTTCCCGCCAGGCGGCCCACTGGAGCGCTATCTCGTCCGCGCCGAGACGCCGCTGCGCGGCGCCCCAGGCGGACGTGTCCGGCGGGCACAGCGGTGCCTGCTCCGCGATCTCGGGCGCGGGGTCGTGCGGAGCGGGCACACCGGGCGCCGCGACGGCCACGGCCAGCGGCCACCCGGGCAGCGCCGCCACCATGGAGCGCTCGTCGGGCGACAGGTCGTACTCCATCCCGCAGTCCCAGGAGGCGATGGCGACGGCCACCAGGGAGACATCGTCGATGACGACGGTCCACCGCGCGCCGTCGCCGTCCTGACCCAGCACCAGTCCGTACCCGTCGGCGAGGGGCGCGAGGCCGAGCGCCGCACATGCCTCCGGGTAGTCGTCGCCCAGCACGCTGGGGAACTGCGCCGGCGTCAGAAGCACGGCCGTCAGCACGTACAGTGCGTCGTCGTCCCCGGCGGCGACGGTCTCATCGTCCGTCCCGGCCATCTCTACCTCCCCATCGCTGGATCCGTCGGCGCACCCTAATGCGCGCCCGCGGCCGTTGTCACGGGCCGGATCACGCGGGGAGCTGTGCCCCCCGTCCTCCGCGGGAGGTGCGACGACCGCCCGCGGCGGTGCTGATTCCGCCAGCGCTCCGGCCGTGGCCCGGCTCCGCCCTGGCTCTGCCCCGGCTCGGGGCGGCTGTCCGGTCGGGGCCGACGCGTGTCGAGTCATGGGCGAGGCGACGGGAGATGGCCCGAGGCGGTGACCGGCCCGCTTCCGACCAGGTCAGGCGGTCGGCAGGCCGAGAAGGGTGCGGGCCACAGCGGTGGGCGACTCGTCGCGTTCCCGCGCGAGCGCGATGACGGCCCGGCACGCCAGCTCGTTCACCCCGAACGAGAGAGCCTCCGGCGACACCCATGTCGCGGCCTCTTCGACCCCGTCCTGGTCGTCCTCGGCGCCCGCCGAGACGTAGGCCGCCGCGGCCTCGAACAGGTTGTGCGTCTGCTTCTTCGGGCGCGGCCCGGCCGACGGGACGGAGTCCCCGGACTCGGCCCTCCGTGGGCGTGAGAAGAGCTTCCAGAGTCTGGCCAATGTGCCGGACATTCGGCCCACCTTCCCCCATGCGCTGTTACGTCGGTCATCGCCCATCTGTCTCCATTCAACGTAGAGTTGAAGCTTCGACATCAGAAGAGGGCGGTGCCGTGCGGCGGCGTCGGACGCCGTCGCCGAAGAGGTCGCCGGGAAAGTCTTGGCGGCTCAGCAGATTCCCTGGGAGCCCTGGAGTCCCAGGGGTCCCAGGGCTACCCGTGGCTCCGTGCGATCCGTGCGATCCGTGTGGTCCGGGGGATGCTGAGCGGTGCTGTCAGAGGCGGCGTTCGGCCAGCGCGAGGAACCGGGCGTCCTCGTCCACGTACGAGGTCATGAGCCAGCCGGAGGCGGACAGGAGAGGGCCGAGATTGCCCTCGGCACGCAGGTCGGACGATGTGAGCTGCCGTCCCTGATATGCCGCAAGCGCGGCCCGCCCTATCGGGTGGAAGAGCGCCAGGAGTCCTCCGGGCCGAACGACCCGCGCCAACTCCCGCAGATTCTCGCCGGGGTTCGGAAGGTGCGCGACGAGGCCGGCCGCGAAGACGGCATGCAGCGACTCCGAACGCAGCGGCAGCCGTGCCACGTCGGCGAGAAGCAACCGCCCGGCCCGGTCACGCCCCGCCCGTGCCGCAGCCTCCAGCATGGCCGGCGTCACGTCCGCGCCGAGGACCACGCCCGACGGCCCTACGGCCTTCCTGAGGGGCGGCAGGGCCCGTCCGGTGCCGCAGCCCGCGTCGAGCACGTGATCTCCGTCCCGGAGCCCCAGTTCGGCGACGGCCGCAGCGTACGCGGGACCGTCGTCGGGGAACCGCTCGTCCCAGGTGGCCGCGCGGGCCGAGAAGAACTCCTGGACATGCGTGTGGTCGTCGCTCATGCACCGCATGATCCCGCATCGCACGCCGAGCGACCCCGTCGATCGTCGCCGTCGGTGTTGGCGTCGGTGTTGGTGTTGGTGTTGGTGTCAGGGTGTGCTCGTCGCCGACGGGCTCACCACGGGGCTGGGCGTGGCGAGCATGCACCACCCGTCTCGTCGAGTACGCCGGGCGGATGGAGACCGCCCGGCTCCTGGACTCGGTCGGCTGTCGCAGATCAGTCGGAGACAGATGCCTCCGCCAGAACCTTCTCGATCGACACGCGCACGACGAGTTCACCGGGCACGCCGTTGCGGGCCGCGAACTCCTCGGCACGTTCCTCGCCCATGTACCGGCCGCCGATCCGACCGGCCCACAGCCGCACCTCGTCCAGGTCCTCCGAGATCCGGGCGCGCCCTTGCAGGACGACGTACGCGTACGGAGGCCGGTCGTCGTCCACACAGAGGGCCACCCGGCCGTCCCGGGTCAGGTTGCGTCCCTTGACGGTGTCCTTCCCCGTGTTGAACACCAGGTCGTCGCCGTCGAGCACGAACCAGATCGGCGCCACATGGGGGCGTCCGTCGGCCCGGACGGTCGACAACTTGCCAGTGCGGGTGCCGTGCGAGACGAACGCTCGCCATTCCTCATCGGTCATCTTGTGTGCCATGCCCCTATCCTCCTTGCCCGGACGGCGACGGTGGTGAAGGCTGGACGATCGGATCCTCCGGCCAGGGGGAGCCACACACCACGGGGAGACGGATCATGGCGGAGAACCAGGGGCTCGACTGGCTGCTCGACGACCTGACCCAGCGTGTCGAGCACATACGCCACGCACTGGTGCTGTCCAACGACGGGCTGGTGACCGGGGCGAGCACAGGTCTGCGGCGGGAGGACGCCGAACACCTCGCCGCTGTCTCATCGGGCCTGCACAGCCTGGCCAAAGGCTCCGGTCGGCATTTCGGCGCGGGCCGGGTCCGCCAGACGATGATCGAGTTTGACGACGCGGTGCTTTTCGTCACGGCGGCGGGCACCGGCAGCTGCCTCTGCGTGCTCAGCGCGGCCGAAGCCGACATCGGTCAGGTCGCCTACGAGATGACGCTGCTCGTCAATCGGGTCGGCGAACACCTGCATGTCGATGTACGGCAGCCCGAGCACTCACCCTCCGTGGACCTCTGAAGACATCACACTCCAAACGCTCTGACCTGCATAGACGTCGTCGCGGCCGAGGTTATCCACAGGCTCGGCGCGATACCGGCGAACCGGCTACGGTTTTTCTCGAAGCAAGCGCACGCGACAGCACATCGCTGCACGGGGGAGAACCACCATGTCCGGAGCCACCATCACGCCGACCGTCCTGTCCGACTCGAACGGGCGGACCGGGCGGGAGACACAGCCGACACTCGCGCCGAGCCGCGCCGCGCGAGAACTACAGCTCAAGAGGGGCGAGTTCGACCTCGCCGTCCGGCTCGGCCGCATCCGCACAGTGCCCGACGAAGGTGGCGGAGGACGTCGCGTCACCCGTGCGGAGATCGACAGGGTGAGGTCCGAGGAAGGCTTCCCGGATGCTCTGAGGGAACGCGTCAAAGCGGTCGGTACGTCCGAGAGCGCGGCCCTCATGGAGATCACGACCGCCCGGTTCACCCGCTTCGCCCGCTTGGGTCTCGTCGTTCCCGTGAAGTTCTACCTGAACCGGTACCGGGCCGTGGTGTGGTTGTACCTGGCCGAGGAGCTGCGGCAATTCGCCGCGAACAAGGAGAACGCCCCGCTGCTGAACGGGCGTGTGCCCCGAGGACTGCGCGACCAGTTGGACGCCGGCCTGGACCTGCGCGCCCGGAACTGGCGGGGGCGGCACCTCGGGTTCTCGCTCCGGCAGACCGAGGATCCATGGGCACGCGCGGCGGTCGTGGCCTCGCTTCTCGATCCCGTCCGGGTCGCCGAGATCGTCACCGATCCCTGTGAGCGTGCCTACCTGGACCGCTACCGCCCCGACCGGGACACACACGGTGCGCCCGACTCACCCGCCGCCCGCGTCACCGCCCGGATCATGACAGCGGCTGATCCGGACGAGGTCAGCTGGCTGCAGGCCGACCTGGCGAACGGACTGGCGGAGGCACGCGATCACCGGCCCGCCCCGCGACCGTTGCCGGAGACGGGGATTCCGCACGTGAGCCACGACCGGCCGACGCACCTGAGCCACGACCGGTTGGTGCACGCGGGTCACGACCGGCCGACGCATGAGAGCCACGACCGGTCGGGTGCGGCCAGGGACCGCTGTCTGCCGACCGGGCACCGGCGAGCCGCCGAGCCGAGCCCAGCCGGCATGTCGCGGCACCCGGCCGGGGCACGACGGCCGTCCGAACTACGGCACCCGGCGAGGAAACGACGGCCCTCCGGCCTTCGGCACCCAACTGACCTTCGACACCCGGCTGACCCACGGCACCCGGCCGAGCAGCGGCGACCCGCCGGGCCGCGACCGGCGGAGGCGCGACCGATGGGGGCGCGACCGGCCGAGGTCCGACAACGGGCCGGAGCGCAGCAGCACGCGAACGAGAAACCGGAGCGACCCAGGGGCCTCCTCGGCTGGCTCCGGCGCAGAAACCCCTGAGCCCTCGCCCCCTCCCGGGGTGTCTCAGCTCTCGAGCTTGCGGAACAGCCCTTCCTGGACGACCGAGACGAGCAGGCGTCCCTCCAGGTCGTAGATCCGTCCCCGGGCAAGCCCTCGGCCGCCCGTCGCGATCGGAGACTCCTGGTCGTACAGGAACCACTCGTCGGCGCGGAACGGCCGGTGGAACCACATGGCGTGATCCAGGGACGCCATGTCGAAACCGCGCTGGCCCCAGAGTGGTTCCACCGGGATGCGGACGGCATCCAGAAGGGTCATGTCGCTCGCGTAGGTGAGCGCGCAGGTGTGGACCAGCGGGTCGTCGCCCAGGGGGCCGACGGCGCGCATCCACACGGCACTGCGCGGCTCGGCGTGCTCGATCTCCTCGGGGGTCCAGCGCAGCCGGTCCGCATAACGGATGTCGAAGGGCTGGCGCCGGGCCATGCGTTCCAGCGTCTCGGGGAGTGCGCCCAGATGCTCCTTGATCTCCTGAGTGACGCTCGGGAGCGACTCGGGATCCGGGACCTCGCGGGCCGGCGGCAGCTGGTGCTCGAAGCTCCCTTCCTCAGGCTGGTGAAAGGAGGCGGTCAGATTGAAGATCGTGCGGCCCTGCTGCACGGCGGTGACGCGGCGGGTGGTGAACGACCGTCCGTCCCTGACCCGTTCGACCTGGTACACGATGGGCACGCCCGGTCGCCCCGGACGCAGGAAGTACGCGTGCAGCGAGTGCACGGGGCGTTCCGTGTCCGTGGTCCGGCCGGCGGCGACGAGGGCCTGGCCCGCCACCTGCCCGCCGAAGACCCGCTGCAGGGACTCCTGCGGGCTGCGGCCACGGAAGATGTTGACCTCGATCTGCTCCAGGTCGAGCAGGTCGACGAGTCGTTCCGCTGGGTTCGTCATGTGTCGCGTTCTCCTGTGCTCACAACTGGCCGACGGCGGTGACCTTGACGACGGCACGTCCTTCGGCATCGGAAGCCACGAGATCGATCTCCGCGCTGATGCCCCAGTCATGATCGCCGTTCGGGTCGGCGAAGGTCTGCCGCACCCGCCACAGTCCGTTGTGCGGCTCCTCCTCGATGCGCAGGAGTTTGGGCCCGCGTGCGTCGGGGCCGGTGCCGAGGTCGTCGTACTCGTCCCAGTAGTCGTCCATCGCCTCGCCCCAGGCGTCGGCGTCCCAGCCGGACTCGGCGTCCATCTCGCCGAGTTCCGAGACGTGGTCGAGTGCGGCGAGTTCCACCCGCCGGAACATGGCGTTGCGGACGAGGACCCGGAAGGCGCGCGCGTTGGCCGTGACTGGCTTGACCTGGTCGGCCCTCTCCTGGGCCTCCTCGGCCGTCATGACCTCCGGGTTGGCGAGCTGCTCCCACTCGTCGAGGAGGCTCGAGTCGACCTGACGCACCAGTTCGCCGAGCCAGGCGATCAGGTCCTCCAGGTCCTCCGACTTCAGGTCGTCCGGGACGGTGTGGTCGAGGGCCTTGTAGGCGCTCGCCAGGTAGCGGAGCACGATGCCCTCGGTGCGGGCGAGCTCGTAGTAGGACACGAACTCCGTGAAGGACATGGCACGTTCGTACATGTCGCGGATGACGGACTTCGGGGAGAGCGGGTGGTCACCCACCCACGGGTGGCTCTTGCGGTAGGTGTTGTACGCGTGGGAGAGCAGCTCTTCCAGCGGCTTGGGGTACGACACGTCCTGGAGCCGCTCCATGCGCTCCTCGTACTCGACGCCGTCCGCCTTCATCGCTCCGACGGCCTCGCCGCGGGCCTTGTTCTGCTGGGCGGCGAGGATCTGCCGCGGGTCGTCCAGCGTGGACTCCACGACGGAGACCATGTCCAGCGCGTACGAGGGGGACTCGGGGTCCAGGAGCTCGAACGAGGCGAGAGCGAAGGTCGACAGCGGCTGGTTGAGCGCGAAGTCCTGCTGCAGATCGACGGTGAGGCGCACGATGCGGCCCTCGGCGTCGGGCGTGTCGAGTTTCTCCACCACTCCGCCGTCGAGGAGCGAGCGGTAGATGGCGATAGCCCGCCTGATGTGCCGCAGTTGCTGCTTGCGCGGCTCGTGGTTGTCCTCGAGCAGATGACGCATCGCGGCGAAGGCGTTGCCGGGCCGCGCGATCACCGACAGCAGCATCGTGTGCGTGACCCGGAAGCGCGAGGTCAGCGGCTCCGGGTCGGACGAGATCAGCTTCTCGAACGTGTTGTCCGTCCAGCCGACAAAGCCTTCCGGCGCTTTCTTGCGCACCACCTTGCGACGCTTCTTCGGGTCGTCGCCGGCCTTGGCCAGGGCCTTCTCGTTCTCCACGACGTGCTCGGGAGCCTGCGCCACGACGAAGCCCGCCGTGTCGAAGCCCGCCCGTCCGGCCCGGCCGGCGATCTGGTGGAACTCCCGCGCTCGCAGCGTCCGTACGCGCGTGCCGTCGTACTTCGCCAGAGCGGTGAACAGCACGGTGCGGATGGGCACGTTGACTCCCACGCCGAGAGTGTCCGTGCCGCAGATGACCTTCAGGAGCCCGGCCTGCGCCAGCTTCTCCACCAGGCGGCGGTACTTGGGCAGCATGCCGGCGTGGTGCACGCCGATGCCGTGCCGTACGTACCGCGAGAGGTTGCGGCCGAACTTGGTGGTGAAGCGGAAGTTGCCGATCAGCTCGGCGATCTGGTCCTTCTCCTCCCGCGTGCACATGTTGATGCTCATCAGCGCCTGCGCCCGCTCCACGGCCTGCGCCTGAGTGAAGTGCACGATGTAGACGGGCGCCTGCTTCGTCTCGAGGAGCTCGGTGAGCGTCTCGGTGAGCGGCGTCAGCTTGTACTCGTAGGAGAGGGGAACAGGACGGGTCGCCGAGCGGACGACCGAGGTGGGACGGCCGGTCCGCCTGGTCAGGTCCTCCTCGAACATGGAGACGTCACCGAGCGTCGCCGACATCAGGATGAACTGTGCCTGCGGCAGCTCCAGGATCGGGATCTGCCAGGCCCAGCCGCGGTCGGCCTCGGCGTAGAAGTGGAACTCGTCCATCACGACCTGGCCGACGTCGGCACGCCTGCCGTCGCGCAGCGCGATCGACGCCAGGACCTCGGCGGTGCAGCAGATGACCGGGGCGTCGGCGTTCACGGACGCGTCACCGGTCAGCATGCCGACGTTCTCGGTGCCGAAGATCTTGCACAGCTCGAAGAACTTCTCCGAGACGAGCGCCTTGATCGGCGCCGTGTAGAAGGTGACCTCGTCACGGGCGAGCGCCGCGAAGTGCGCACCCGCGGCGATCATGCTCTTGCCGGACCCGGTGGGGGTCGAGACGATCACATTTGCACCCGAGACCACCTCGATCAGCGCTTCCTCCTGGTGGGGGTAGAGCGTGAGACCGCGTTCCCCGGCCCACGACTCGAAGGCTTCGTAGAGGGCGTCGGGATCTGCGGTCTGCGGCAGCTGATCGATAAGGGTCACGCCCCCATCTTGCCTGTCATCCCACCCGATGAGGGAATCCGATGCGGGGCCGAAGATCACGAACGCTACGCTGTGTCGCCGGCCGGGTGTCAGCGCACTTGGGCAACTGGCAGCCAGCACAAGAGGAATGGGGCGGGGCGCGGCGATGATGGGACCAGCACACTCACTGTCCGGGGCGGCAGCCTGGCTGGGCATCGGAGCGGCGGCGGCAGCCTCCGGTCACACGATGCCCTGGCCGGTCCTGCTGACCGGCGCGCTGATCTGCGCGGGTGCCGCGCTCGCCCCGGACCTGGACCACAAGGCCGCCACCATCTCGCGGGCCTTCGGGCCCGTCTCCAGGGGGCTGTGCGAGATCGTCGACAAACTCTCGTACGCGGTCTACAAGGGGACGAAGAAGCCGGGCGACCCACGGCGGTCCGGTGGGCACCGCACCCTGACCCACACCTGGCTGTGGGCGGTGCTGATCGGCGGCGGGGCCTCGGTCGCCGCGATCACCGGGGGGCGCTGGGCGGTGCTGGCCCTGTTGTTCGTGCACATAGTGCTCGCCATCGAAGGGCTGCTCTGGCGGGCGACGCGTGGCTCCAGCGCCGACGTCCTGGTCTGGTTGCTGGCCGCGACGAGTGCGTGGATCATCGCGGGAGTGCTGGACGAGCCGGGCAACGGCTCCTACTGGCTGTTCACGGACCCGGGCCAGGAGTATCTGTGGCTCGGACTGCCGATCGTCCTCGGGGCCCTGGTGCACGACATCGGGGACGCGCTGACGGTCTCGGGCTGTCCGATCCTGTGGCCGATCCCGGTCGGCCGCAAGCGCTGGTACCCCATCGGACCGCCCAAAGTGCTGCGGTTCAGGGCGGGCAGCTGGGTGGAGCTGAAGGTGCTGATGCCCGCCTTCATGGTGCTGGGCGGGGTGGGCGGCGCGGCCGCGCTCAACTTCATCTGAGGTACCACCGCACGGCAGGGAACCACCCCACGGCACGGACGGATGCCCCCTGCGGGACCCCGCCAGGCGTTGCCGGTACCGGTCGCCGGGACGCCCCCGTCCCGGCAGGGCCGGCAGGGTCACGCCTGCTCGGCCTCGCCCCCGCTCTCGTCGGACGCCTTGCCCCCGGAGCCGTACCGCTTCTCGAAGCGGGCGACTCGGCCCTCCGTGTCGACGGTCCTGGCCTTGCCCGTGTAGAAGGGGTGGCTCTCCGAGGAGATCTCCACATCGACGACGGGGTACGTGCGGCCGTCGTCCCACTCGATCGTCTGGTCGCTGGCCGCGGTGGACCGGGTCAGGAAGGCGTAGCCCGCGGCGCGGTCACGGAAGACGACCGAGTGGTAGTCGGGGTGCTTGTCCTGCTGCATGGTTGCTCCTTGCGTGGGGGAGGGGTGCGCGGACAGGGCGGGGAGGAGACGGGGTCAGCCGGACAGCGGGTCCTCGTCGACGATATGCATGGCGGCCTCCTCCGCCGACGCCGCCGCTCCGTCGATGCCCACGTCGGTGGCGATCAGGGCACTCTCAGCGTCCTCGTGCGCGCCTTCGTCGGGGGCCACGAGACGTCCGGAGCGGACGGCGCCCACCTCGTTGTCCAGGGGCTCACCGTCCGAGTCGAGGCAGTCCCCGATGCCGTCGCCGTCGGGTGGGGTGATGTCCGGCAGCTCCTCCGCGAGGCGTTCGTCGAGGCTCTCGCCGCGGTGCCGCTCGGCCGCTGTCACGTCCTTGCGTTCCACCGCCCAGGGGCGTTCCGGAGGGGACCAGCCCCGGTCCAGCGGGTCGTTCACGCCGTCGGTCTCCAGGGTGTCCTCGGCGTCCAGCAGCCCGGCGTCGTCCTGGACCTCGGATCCGTCGGGCTGGTAGACGTCGTCTCCCCATCCGTCGGCGCTGTCCACGCATACCTCCAGGTGCTCCGGGCCGGCCGGCCGTCATCGCGTTCGGCGCAGTCCGCACGGACCGCTCAGGCCGGGCCACGCCCGTACGGAACACGCGGAACCGGGAGGTTCCCGGGTGCTTCCCGAGCCGGCTCCGAGGTCCACACTTCCACCCCTCTCCGAGACGGCGCAACGGGACACGGGCCGTTCACCGACGGCCCTCCGGCCCACCGGCCGGGGCGGCGCCGGTCCCGCTCATCCGTGCCAGGACCGCCACAGCGCCGCGTACGCGCCGTCCGCGGTGACCAGCTGGTCATGGCTGCCGAGTTCGCTGATGCGGCCGTTCTCGACGACGGCGATGACGTCCGCGTCGTGGGCGGTGTGCAGCCGGTGGGCGATGGCGACCACGGTGCGGCCGTCCAGGACACGGGCCAGGGAACGTTCCAGGTGCCTGGCCGCTCGCGGGTCGAGGAGCGAGGTGGCCTCGTCCAGGACGAGCGTGTGGGGGTCGGCGAGCACCAGGCGTGCGAGCGCGATCTGCTGGGCCTGGGCCGGTGTGAGCGCGACACCTCCCGAGCCGACCTCGGTGTCGAGGCCGTCGTCCAGCGCCCGGGCCCAGCCGTCGGCGTCGACCGCGCCGAGTGCGGCCCACAGCTCGGCGTCGTCGGCACCCGTACGGGCGAGGAGCAGGTTGTCGCGCAGGGCGCCCACGAACACGTGGTGCTCCTGGTTGACCAGCGCCACATGGGAGCGGACCCGTTCCGCGGACATCCGGGACAGTTCGGCGCCGCCCAGTGTGACCTTGCCGGAGCGGGGTGCGTAGATCCCTGCGAGCAGTCTGCCCAGCGTGGACTTGCCCGCGCCGGACGGACCCACCAGGGCCAGCCGGGTGCCCGGCGCGACCTCCAGGGAGACCTGCCGGAGCACGTCGACGCCCGCCCGGTAGCCGAAGTGCACCCCTTCGGCGTGCACGTCACGCCCGTCGGGGGCCAGCGACCCGTCGCCCGCGTCCGGCTCGATGTCACGGACACCCACCAGCCGGGCCAGCGACACCTGGGCGACCTGCAGCTCGTCGTACCAGCGCAGGATCAGGCCCACCGGGTCGACGAGCATCAGCGCGATCAGTCCGCCGGTCGTCAGCTGGCCCACGTTGATCCAGCCCTGGAGGACGAAGTACCCGCCGATCATCATGACCGAGGCGAGGACGGTGGTGTGCGTGGCGTTGATGACGGGAAAGAGCACCGACCGCAGGTAGAGGGTGTACCGCTCCCAGGCGGTCCACTCCCTGACCCGCTGGTCCGACAGGCCGATGCGGCGCACGCCCAGGCGATGGGCCTCGACGGTGCGTCCGGCGTCCACGGTCTCGGCGAGCACGGAGGCGACGGCCGCGTAGCCGGCGGCCTCGGAGCGGTAGGCCGACGGCGCACGCCTGAAGTACCAGCGGCAGCCGGCCACCAGGACCGGGACGGCGACCAGCACCGCGGGCGCGAGCGGCGGCGCCGTGACGACGAGCCCGCCGAGCAGCAGCGCCACCCACACCACGCCGACGGCCAGCTGAGGGACGGCCTCGCGCATGGCGTTGGCCAGCCGGTCGATGTCTGTGGTGATCCGGGACAGCAGATCGCCCGTACCGGCCCGTTCCAGGACACCGGGAGGCAGTCCCACCGCCCGTACGAGGAAGTCCTCGCGCAGGTCGGCCAGCATCCGCTCGCCGAGCATGGCCCCCCGCAGCCGCACCTGGCGTACGAAGAGGGCCTGGACGACCAGGGCGAGGGCGAACAGCGCGACGGTGCGTTCCATGTGCAGGTCGCGCGCGGCCGTCGCGCCGTCGGAGACGTGCTGGACCAGGGAGCCAAGCAAGTAGGGGCCCACCATCGAGGAGACGACGGCGACCGTGTTGACGGCGACGAGCGCGAGGAAGGCCCGGCGGTGCCGCCGGAACAGTTCGGTCACGTAGGCGCGGACGGTCGCGGGGGCGCCGACGGGCAGGGTCTCCGCGGTCGTCGGGGCCGCCGGGTCGTAGGCCGGTGGGGCCACGCCGGTCATGCTGTCTCCTCGATCTCTTCCAGTGCCTGCAAGTGGCTCAGCTCGTGCACGGCGGCCTCGTCGTCGGTCTCCCGGGTCACCACCACGCGGTACCGCGCGTCGCTGTGCAGCAGTTCGCGGTGTACGCCGACCGCCGCCACCTCGCCCTCGTGGACGAGTACGACCCGGTCCGCGCGGTCCAGGAGCAGCGGCGACGAGGTGAACACCACCGTCGTGCGGCCCTGGCGCAGGGACCTGATCCCGTCGGCGATCCGGGCCTCGGTGTGCGAGTCGACCGCGGACGTCGGTTCGTCGAGCACCAGCACTCCCGGGGCCGTGACCAGCGACCGGGCCAGGGCGAGACGCTGGCGCTGGCCGCCCGACAGGGAGCGGCCGCGTTCGGTGATGCGGGCGTCCATCGGGTCGCCGGCGTCCAGTGCTCCCTGGGCGAGGGCGTCCAGGACGTCGCCGCACTGCGCCGCGGACAGCGCCTCCCCGGGGGTGACGTCTCCCGAGGAGGGCACGTCGAGCAGTTCGCGGAGCGTTCCGGAGAGCAGGACCGGGTCCTTGTCCTGGACGAGGACGGCGCTGCGGGCGGAGTCGAGGGGCAGCTCGTCGAGCGGCACACCGCCGACGAGGGCCGACGGCAGCTCCGAGGAGTCGGCCGTATGACCGCCGAGCCGCTCGGCCAGTTCACCTGCGGCGTCCGGGTCACCGCACACCACGGCGGTCAGCTGCCCTTCGGGCGCGAGCAGACCGGTCGCCGGGTCGTACAGGTCCCCGGTCGGCACCACGGCATCGATCGACCCCTCGCCGTCCGTGGCCCGCTCCAGCGACAGCACCCGCGCCGCGCGCCGGGCGGACGGCCGGGAGAAGGAGTACGCCATCGCGATCTCCTCGAAGTGCCGCAGCGGATAGGTGAGGATCATGACGGCGCTGTAGACGGTGACCATCTCGCCGACGGTGATGCGGCCCTCGCGGGCCAGGTTCACGCCGTGCCAGACGACCGCGATCAGCAGGAGTCCGGGCAGCAGGACCTGGATGGCGGAGATCAGCGACCACATCCTGGCGCTGCGCACGGCGGCGTGCCGGACCTCCTGGGAGGCGCGGCGGTAGCGGTCGAGGAACAGTTCCTCGCCGCCGATGCCGCGCAGTACGCGCAGGCCCGCGACGGTGTCGGAGGCCAGTTCGGTGGCGCGTCCCGCCTTCTCCCGCTGGAAGTCGGCGCGGCGGGTGGCCCGCGGCAGCAGCGGCAGCACCGAGAGCGCCAGGACGGGCACCCCCACGGCGACGACGACGCCGAGCGCCGGCTGGTAGACGACGAGGGCGACGCAGACGAGCACGACGGTCACCGCGGCCGCGGTGAACCGCGACACGGCCTCCACGAACCAGCCGATCTTCTCCACGTCACCGGTGGAGACCGCGACGACCTCGCCGGCCGCTACCCGTCGGGTGAGCGCGGAGCCCAGCAGGGCGGTCCTGCGCGCCAGCAGTTGCTGGACGCGGGCGGCCGCGGTGATCCAGTTGGTGACCGCTGCCCGGTGCAGCATGGTGTCGCCCAGCGCGATCCCGGCTCCGCAGAGCGCCATCAGCCCGCCCGCGAGACCGAGTCGCGCGCCCGAGTCGTCCACGACGGCCTGCACGGCGAAGCCCACACAGAAGGGCAGGGCGGACACGGACACGAAGTGCAACAGCCCCCAGACCAGGGCCTTCAGCTGTCCGCCGAGCTGATTCCGGCCGAGCCACACCAGGAAGCGGAGCCCCGAGCGCGCGTCCGGCACGCCCGGGTCGGGATACGGAAGGTCTCGAATCTGCATGACGTCCCAGGAGGCTCGTAGTACGGAGTGGGGGGAGACAACAAACTGTGCAAGGTTCGCGTCGCAGCGTGTCCGCAGGCAAACGGTTTTCCGGCATGCGGCAAAGATTCGGCCCGGACCGCCCGCATTCGGCCCGTATGTCGCGGGGGCGGACGCAAGCGTCCGGAACGTGGTGCGACGATGGACGGCATGCGAATACGCGGTGCGAAGCGCACGACGACCGTGGCCGCGGTCCTGGCCGCCCTGGTGCTGCCCCTGACGGCCTGCGGCGGCTCGGACGACGGAGGCAACGAGCAGGCGGGAGAGAAGTCCCGGCCCGAACAGGCGCGCACCGTCGACCTGAAACGCATCCCGGACGTGGGGGACAGGCTGCGGAAGCAGATCCCCGCCGACTCCCGCCAGGTCGTCGCGGTCTACGGACAGGGCGAGGACTCGGCGGACTCCACGATCGTCCTCTACACCAAGTCCGGCTCCACCTGGGACAAGACCCGCAGCTGGGAGGGGCACAACGGCAAGAAGGGCTGGACGACCGACCACCGCGAAGGCGACAAGCGCAGCCCTGTCGGGGTGTTCACGCTCAGCGACGCGGGCGGCGTCCTCGCCGACCCCGGCGCCCGGCTCCCGTACACGCGGTCCGCCGGCTTCCAGGCCCCGCACTACTGGGCCAAGTCGCACTGGAACGACTTCGATTACGTCATCGCCATCGACTACAACCGTGTCAAGGGCACCTCACCCAACGACCCGACCCGCCCCGAGGGCCAGTCCAAGGGCGGCAGCATCTGGCTGCACATGGACCACGGCAGCGGTACGTCGGCCTGCGTGAGCCTGTCCAAGGCGGGCATGAAGTACCTGCTCCGCACCCTCGACCCGGATCAGCACCCGGTCGTGGTGATGGGCGACAGGGCGAACCTCAAGGCATGAAACCGGACAGCCTTCCGACGCGGCCCTCCACCGCTCGACGGCGCGAACTCGACGCGGAGCGGCTCATGAGCCGAGGGCCCATTGCGGGCGGGGCCGACTCACCGTAGAACACCGCTCATGAGAAGACGGATCATCATGTCCATGCTCGCCGGGGTCACCCTCATGGCGAGCACCCTCCTCGGAGCGGGCCCGGCCGCGGCCGCTCGGCCCGCCGACCCGCCCGCCGAGTTCGGTACCGACTGGCACGACCCCCTGACCGCCGCCCCGCCGGTCACCGGGCCCGCCGGTACATCGTGCGAAGTGACGGTCGCCGAGGCGCGGTTCCGCGACTTCACGCCCTACAAGGGCACGTACGCACCGCCGCGCGGCTGCGGCGACCGCTGGAGCAAGGTCGTGCTGCGGCTCGACGGCAAGGTCGCGGGACGGCAGTACGACCGGCTCGGGTACCTGCACATCGGAGGCGTCGAGGTCTTCCGCACGTCCACTCCGCAGCCCTCGCCCGACGGCATCGAGTGGTCGGTGGAGAAGGACGTCACGCGCTACAGCGACACGTTCCGTGCGGGCCAGGACGTCGAGATGCTGATCGGCAACGTCGTCGACGACACCTACACGGGAATCATCGACGTCAAGGTGACACTCACCTTCTACCCGGCCGTGATCACGAAGCCCGCCGCCAGGACGGACGCGACGCCCGACCGGGTTCTCACCCTCAAGGACGGCACTCTCACCACGCCGCGCAACAGCGAACGCATCGTCGCCGAGGTGTACGCGACGGGGTCGGGCGGCGGGTGCGAGGAGTACTGGTACCTGACCGTGCCCGACGCCGCCCCCTACTCCTGCAAGGCGTCGGACGGGCCCTACCGTGAGGTGCAGATCGAGGTCGACGGCAAACTCGCGGGCATCGCCGCGCCGTTCCCGACCGTATGGACCGGAGGCTGGTCCAACCCCTTTCTCTGGTACGTGATCCCCGGTCCGCGCGCCTTCGACATCAAGCCCGTCGAGTACGACCTGACACCGTTCGCGGGGCTGCTCAACGACGGTCGCCCGCACCGGATCGACGTCTCCGTGGTGGGCGTCCCCGAGGGACAGACCGGCTGGAGCACCCCGGTGAACGTCCTCGTCTGGCAGGACGCGAGGAGCACGCACGTCACCGGAGGACTCACCGCCCACAGGGCAGGCGCCCTCGCGAACTCCTCCGCGCACACGCCCGGCGCCGAACACCGGCTCGACACCGATGCCGGGCACCGGCTGACCGTCTCCGGGTACGTCGACACCTCGCACGGCCGGGTCACGACCACGGTCGACCGTGAACTGGCCAACACGTCCGTGCACCGCTGGACCGACGGCGAGAACACGGACGCGCTCAAGGGCACCTGGACCGACGACGAGAGGGTCACGGTCGACGGACGCGGGCCCGCCCTGACGACCCGTACGGACCGCACGTACACCATGGACGGCACCACGACGCTCGGCGCGGGCGACCGGCTGCGGACCGTGCTGTCCCTGGGCGACCGGGCGGACGCCGTGGAGACACGCGGCGGCCGGCGCACCGCGTGGTCCCGGCTGGACGACACCTACACGGGCGACGCGACCTACACCGCGAACGTGCCGCGCGACCAGCGGCATGCCGTCGCGACGACGAGCGAGCGCTACCGGCTGTACGGCTCGGGCGGGTGCTACGACCGGCGCATCGCGACCGTGCAGGGCACTCTCACCGCCGACTCCACCCTCACCCGTCCTGCGGCTTCGCTGAGTCGATGCCCGGCCGTTCCTTCCGCCACAGGCCGCGGGTGAAGTCCGGAATCGCCTGAGGCGCCCCGTGCGCCTTGATCGAGGCGTGGCTCAGCGGCACCGGCGCGGTCCAGGTGGCGGCGTCGTACACGTCGAAGTCCGGTACGAGGCCGAGCCGTATGGACTGCATCAGCCGGAACAGCATGATGTAGTCCATACCGCCGTGTCCGCCGGGCGGGTCGGAGTGCTCCTTCCACAGCCAGTGGTCCCAGTCCGCGTACGCGGAGAAGTCCCCCCAGGCGTCGTCCGTGTGGTCGGGCTCGATGTAGATCCGCTCCGGGTAGTCCTCGAAGACACCCTTCGTGCCGCCGAGGCTGTTGATCCGGGAGTAGGGATGTGGCGTCGACACATCGTGTTCGAGCCGGATCACGCGCCCCTTGGCGGTCTGTACGAGGCTGATGGTCCGGTCGCTCTCGATGTACGTCTCCTTCCAGCTCGGGTCGCCCGGCGGCAGGTGCTCCGCGCGGTACTCGGCGAGGCCCAGCGAGGGTGTGCCGAAGCTGGAGATGTGGGTGACGCGGTCACCGCGGTTGACGTCCATGTAGTTGGCGACGGGACCGAAGCCGTGGTTCGGGTAGAGGTCGCCGCGCAGCCGGGTGTGCCACAGCCGCCGCCACGGACCCTCGTAGTAGTCCGGGTCGAACATCAGGCCGCGCAGGTCGTGGTTGTAGGCGCCGGCGCCGTGCAGCAGGCGGCCGAACTTTCCGGCGTGTGCCATGCGCAGGACCCGCATCTCGTTCCTGCCGTAGCAGCAGTTCTCCAGCTGCATGCAGTGTCTGCGGGTGCGTTCGGAGAGGTCGACGAGTTCCCAGAGCTGGTCGAGCCGCATGGCGACCGGACACTCCACACCGACGTGCTTGCCACTGAGCATCGCCGTCCGTGCCATCTCGAAGTGCAGGTCCCAGGGCGTGGCCACGTAGACGAAGTCGAGGTCACCGCGCTCGCAGAGGTCCACGAAGTCGTGCTCGCCCTTCGTGTACGTCGCCGGGGCGGGCTGTCCCGCGGCCACCACCTTGGCCGCGGCTCGCGCGGTCTTGTCCTTGACCGGGTCGCACAGCGCGACGACCCGGACCCCGTCCAGAGCCAGGAAGAGATCGATCATGCCGTTGCCGCGGTTGCCGAGTCCGATGATCCCGACCCGTACCGTGCCCCGTCCCTCGAAGGGCACGCCGATCATGGTCCGGCCCTTGGCGGTGGGCGCGGTCGGTCCGGCGTCCGCCCCGGTCTCCGCCGGCGCGTCGGGCAGTGTCGCGGATTCGGCGGCCCCGGCCGTGCCGCCGCCCGCGAACGCACCGAGCCCCAGCCCCGCTCCGGTGATGCCCGCCGTGCGCAGTACCGAGCGCCGGGACCGGCCCTCGGGGTTCTCGTCGGGTTCCGGTGTCGCGTTCTCGTCGTGCATCGGACCTCCTCGGTGGGGGGAGCGCAGGGTTCGGCGCGCTGTCACCCTCCTAGGGGGTGGGCCGGGAGGCAAGGGGCGGAAGCGGTCGGGGAGTTGGAATTTCCGCACCGGGCCCATGGACTTTCGGCTGCACCCGGGGCCGCCGGGCGGGCCGCGCGCCGCCGTCAGCAGTCGTGCTTCGGCTCCCGCGCCACGCCTGCCCCGTCGACCAGCGTGTCCAGGAGCCCGCCGAGTACCGTGCGCTGCTCGGCCGTGAGGGGGGCCAGGATGTCCTCCGCGGCGGCACGGCGCGCGCCGTGCAGCTCCCGCAGGGTCCCGCGTCCGTCGTCCGTCAGCTCGATGCGGATGACCCGCCGGTTGGTGGGGTCCGGTACGCGCCGCACCTTGCCGTTCGCCTCCAGGCCGTCGACCAGGGTGGTCACGGCCCGGGGCACCACCTCCAGCCGTTCGGCCAGGTCGGCCATCCGCGGCGGCGCGTCGTAGTGGGCGAGTGTGCGCAGCAGCCGGGACTGCGCCGGTGTGATGCCGAGTCCCCGCGTCTGCAGGTGGCGCTTCTGGATGCGGTGCACGCGGCGGGTCAACCGCAGCAACTGCTCGGCGAGCAGACCATCGGCGTCTGGGGTGTCCATGGCGGGAACAATATCAGGACGTAGTTCATTGTGAGTAGAGGTAACAATGAGCTATGCTCCGTCAGTCCTCGTCCTTCCCACCTCCCGTAGGAGCCCATGCCCCGCGACGACATCAACTGGACACCGCCACCCGTCGAGGCAGGACAGCCCCGCCAGGTGCGCCGCATCCTCACACTCTTCCGTCCCTACCGCGGGCGGCTGGCCGTCGTCGGCCTGCTCGTCGGTGCCGCGTCCCTGGTCTCGGTCGCCACGCCGTTCCTGCTCAAGGAGATCCTGGACACCGCGATCCCGCAGGGCCGCACCGGCCTGCTGAGCCTGCTCGCGCTCGGCATGGTCCTCAGCGCGGTTCTCGGCGGGGTCTTCGGCGTCCTGCAGACTCTCATCTCCACGACGGTCGGCCAGCGCGTCATGCACGACCTGCGCACCGCCGTGTACGACCGGCTGCAGCGCATGTCGCTCGCCTTCTTCACCAGGACGCGCACCGGCGAGGTCCAGTCACGCATCGCCAACGACATCGGGGGGATGCAGGCGACGGTCACCTCGACCGCCACCTCGCTGGTCTCCAACCTCACCGGCGTCGTCGCCACGATCGTCGCGATGGTCGCCCTCGACTGGCGGCTGACCGTCGTCTCGCTGCTCCTGCTGCCGGTGTTCGTCTGGATCAGCCGCCGTGTCGGCAACGAACGCAAGAAGATCACCACCGAGCGCCAGAAGCAGATGGCGGTCATGGCCGCCACGGTCACCGAGTCGCTCTCCGTGAGCGGCATCCTGCTGGGCCGCACGATGGGCCGCTCCGACTCCCTCACCCGTGCCTTCGCCGAGGAGTCCGAGAGTCTCGTCGACCTGGAGATCAGGTCGAACATGGCGGGGCGCTGGCGGATGGCCGTCATCGGCATCGTCATGGCCGCCATGCCGGCCGTCATCTACTGGACCGCGGGCCTGGCCCTCCAGTTCGGCGGGCCCTCGGTCTCGATCGGCACCCTGGTCGCCTTCGTCTCGCTCCAGCAGGGCCTGTTCCGGCCGACCGTCAGCCTGCTGTCCACGGGCGTCCAGATCCAGGCGTCGCTCGCCCTGTTCCAGCGCATCTTCGAGTACCTCGACCTGCCCGTCGACATCACCGAGCCCGAGCGTCCGGTCCACCTCGACCGGGTCAAGGGCGAAGTGCGCTTCGAGGGCGTCGAGTTCCGCTACGACGACAAGAGCGGCCCGGTCCTCGAAGGCATCGACATCACCGTGCCCGCCGGCGGCAGCCTCGCCGTCGTCGGCCGGACCGGCGCCGGGAAGTCCACGCTCAGCCATCTGGTCCCGCGGCTGTACGACGTCACGGGCGGCCGCGTCACCCTCGACGGGGTCGACGTGCGCGACCTGGACTTCGACACCCTCGCGCGGGGCATCGGGGTCGTCTCGCAGGAGACGTACCTCTTCCATGCCACGGTCGCCGACAACCTGCGGTTCGCCAAGCCGGACGCCACCGACGAGGAACTGCGCGCCGCCGCGAGGGCCGCGCAGATCCACGATCACATCGCGTCCCTGCCCGACGGGTACGACACCGTCGTGGGGGAGCGCGGACACCGGTTCTCCGGCGGTGAGAAGCAGCGCCTGGCCATCGCCCGCACCATCCTGCGGGACCCGCCCGTCCTGATCCTCGACGAGGCGACCAGCGCCCTGGACACCCGTACCGAGCGTGCCGTCCAGGAGGCCGTCGACGCGCTGTCGGCCAACCGGACGACCCTCACCATCGCGCACCGGCTGTCCACCGTCAGGGGCGCCGACCAGATCGTGGTCCTCGACCGCGGACGCATGGCGGAACGGGGCACCCACGAGGAGCTGTTGGCGCGCCAGGGGCAGTACACCGCCCTGGTCCGCAGGGACGCCCAGCTGGAGCCGACAAACTGAAGATATGTCGGGTTTCTAACGGTATGCGGGTTACCGTGCCCGCATGCAGAACTACACTCCGCCCACACCGCCGCAGAGAACCGTCCGACTGACGCGCCGGGGCCGGACCGCCCTTATCGCGACCGGCGCCGTCGTCGCGGCCACCGCCGTCGCGGTACCCCTACTGAGCACGGACGGCACGAAGGAACCCCAGGCCCTCGTGGTCCCCGCGGGCTGGCGCTCCGGCCAGGTGTACGAGGCCATGGACAAAGCTCTCGCGCTGCCCGCGGGCACCAGCAGGAAGTCGCTGGAGAAGGCGCACCTCAAGCTCCCGAACGACGCGAGCGGCAACCCCGAGGGGTACCTCTTCCCGGCGACGTACCCCATCGACAAGAAGTCGACGCCCACGTCCCTGCTCGCACGCATGGTGGAGACGGCGAACAGGAAGTTCGGCGGCGGGACGGTCACGGCCGGTGCCGAGCGCAACGCGATGAACGCCTATCAAACCGTCACCGTCGCGAGCATCGTGCAGGCGGAGGCGGCCACCGAGGCGGACATGGGCAAGGTGGCCCGGGTCATCCACAACCGCCTCGACCGGGGCATGCCCCTGCAGATGGACTCCACCATCGACTACGCGCTGAACCGCGGCACGCCCCGCACCGGCCGCAGCGACACGCAGGTGGAGAGCCCGTACAACACGTACGCGCGGATGGGGCTGCCGCCGACGCCGATCGCCAACCCGGGCGAGGAGGCCATGCGCGCGGCCGTCTCGCCGGCCCAGGGCGACTGGCTGTACTTCGTCACGGTCAAGCGTGGCGACACGCGCTTCACGGCTGATTACGCCGAGCACAGGAAGAACGTCGCCGAGGCCGAGCGCCACGGCAGGAGCGCCTCCGCGTCGTCCGGCTGAGCCGGGCCACGATCTCGGCGTGGTACGTGCTCACGGAGCCGACCGCGCCCCTCCGGGGGCGCGGGGAAGCAGGCGCCGCGCCACTCCCGCCCGCGGGCGTGACCTGCCCCGCGTCCCGCCCCTCAGCCACCGGCCTCCACCGCGACGGGCACGCCCCGCCCGGCGTCCGGCGCAACGCCGCTGCCGTCCGGCGCAGCCCGCCCGGCGCCCGCCAGCAGTCGTCTGATGTCCCGTACCGCCGCCCGTCCGGCGCGATTGGCGCCGATGGTGCTGGCCGAGGGCCCGTATCCGACCAGATGGATCCGCGGGTCGGCGACCGCCCGGGTCCCCTCGACGCGGATCCCCCCGCCGGGCTCGCGCAGCCGCAGCGGGGCCAGATGGTCCACCGCGGCACGGAAACCGGTCGCCCACAGAATGACGTCCGCGGCCACGCGGCGCCCGTCGTCCCACTCCACGCCGTCCGGGGTGATCCGGTCGAACATCGGCAGCCGGTCCAGGACTCCGTCCGCGAGGCCCTGCCGGATCGCGTCGTTGAGCGGCAGCCCCGTCACCGACACGACACTCTTCGGCGGCAGCCCCCTGCGGACCCGCTCCTCCACGAGCGCGACCGCCTCCCGGCCCACGTCCTCGGTGAACGGGCCCTCCCGGAAGACCGGCGGCCGCCGTGTCACCCAGGTGGTCTGCGCCGCGTACGGGGCGAGTTCCAGCAGGTGCTGCATACCGGACGCGCCCCCGCCCACCACGACGACGCGCCGACCGGCGAAGTCCTGCGGGCCGGTGTACCCGGCCGTGTGCAGCTGCCGCCCGCGGAAGGTCTCCTGGCCCGGATAGCGCGGCCAGAACGGCCGGTCCCAGGTGCCCGTCGCGTTGATCAGCGCCCGCGTCGACCACGTACCGTCCGAGGTCTCGACGAGCAGCCGGCCCGCGTCGCCCTCGCGCACGGCTCGCACGTGAACGGGGCGGCGTACGCGCAGGTCGAAGGCGCGCTCATAGGCGTCGAAGTACTCGGCGACGACCTCGGAGGACGGCCGTCCGGGATCGGCGTCCGTGAGCTCCATGCCGGGCAGCGCGTGCATGCCGTGCACCTTGCCGTACGTGAGGGAGGGCCACCGGAACTGCCAGGCGCCGCCCGGCCGTGGCGCGTGGTCCAGGACCACGAAGTCCCGCTCCGGCTCGAAACCGGTGCGCCGCAGGTGGTGGGCGCTGGACAGACCGGCCTGGCCGGCGCCTATGACGACGACGTCGACCTCCCGCACCTCGTGCCGCACCTGCTGCCCTGCCCGCGCTCCGGTGTTGTTCACGCTTCTACCAACTCCGCCGGGGGCGCGGATCTTCCCGCTTCCCCCGGCCGGAGCGGCTCCGGACCGGTCGCGGGCGGGACACGCGACGGATGGGTGAGGATGGGTCCATGTCCGATGCCTTCACCACCCGCGTCCTGAACATCACCTCCGGATCCAGCGAGGCGGTCGTCGACCTCACCCGGGAGTGCGAGATCTTCCTCGGAGAGGCGGCGGGCGGCCGTGACGGCCTGCTCAACGTCTTCGTGCCGCACGCGACAGCCGGTGTGGCGATCCTCGAGACGGGGGCGGGCAGCGACGAGGACCTGCTCGCCGCCCTCCACACCCTGCTCCCCGCGGACGACCGCTGGCAGCACCGCCACGGAAGCCCCGGCCACGGCCGTGACCACGTGCTCCCGGCGATCGTGCCGCCGCACGCCACGCTGCCCGTGATCGAGGGGCGGCTGGAACTGGGGACGTGGCAGTCGGTGTGCCTGGTCGACACGAACCGCGACAACCCGGACAGGCGGGTGCGGTTGTCGTTCCTGGGCTGAGGTCCGCGGCGGTCGGCGGCCCACCCCGAGGTGGGCCGCCGCCGTCTCACGTCGACCAGATGACTCCGCCGTTGTGCAGGATGACGACCTTGCCGTCCGCCCGCAGGACCAGTTGGGCGTTGTCGTGACCGTGGCTCTTGGAGGCCCAGATGGGGCGGTCGTCGGCGTTGTGGATGACGAGGTTGCCGTCCTGCTGGAAGATGGCCCGGTGGTTGGGGCCGAACGTCATGGCCGCCCAGACGGGCTTGTTCTTCTCGTTGTAGACCACGAGGTTGCCGTCGCTCTGCATGACCATGCGGATGCGGTTGGTGGACCATGCCTGTCCGGCCTGCAGGACACCGGTCGCGTAGACGGTCCTGGTCCCCCAGACCGGCTTCGGGGTCGCCTTCGGCTTGGGCTTCGCCTTGGCCTTCTTCTCGGGCGAGCTGCTCGCCTCGGGGCTCGGCGAGGGCGCGGCGGGCTGGGCGACGACGACCGTCGCAGGCTCGCTCTTCTTCGGCTTCGCCCTGCTCGGGGACGGACTGGGCTTCTCGGCCACGTAGTCGTCGAGCACGGCGGGGGCGGACGTCGCGTTCAGGACGGTGTCGGAGTCCGAAGCCAGCCCTTTCGCCGAGTCCGGTCGTTCGTCGTTGGCGCTCCCCGCCAGCAGCAGGGGTATGGCGACCAGGACGGCGCCGGCGATCGCGGCCCCCGCCAGGACCGGCTTGCGAGGGCGTCCGGTGTCGACACCGGTGTCGGCCTTGACGTCCGGCGGAGCCGTGCCGACGGCCGCCGCCACGGCGACGCCCTCCTCGGGCTCCTCGGCGGGCCGGGCGGCGGCCGCGGCCGGGGCGGCGGTGGTGGCGGCCGCGGTCTCCTCGCCGGGGGCGGTGCCGGACTCCGCCTCGGGGGCGGCGGCCGGGCCCGGGGCCTGCTCGTCCGGTGTCGGGGCCGGGGGCGGCGACCCGGGCTCCTCTGCGCGGGCGGCGGCCGCCTCCGCGTTCGCGCCGGGGGTCTGGTGCTGGGGGGACATGCGGTACTCCTCCTCGGTGGCGGAGCTGTGGGGTGGCGGAGTCGGGGGTGGCGGAGCTGCCGGAGGGCGCGGGCCCGCACGGCGGCCGGTTCGGACGGACGCCGGCCGGCACGGCGGCTCCGGACACGTGCCGCGTCCGGAGGGCCGGTCCGGCTCCCGGTCCTGGCCGTCGAGTTCCGCGTGACCCTCCGCGGTGACGGCCGCAGAGGTCCGGGCCCTGCCGGGCGGCGAACCCTTCCGAGCCGTCAAACCCTCCCGTACGGCCCTGGCTTGGACGTGCGGGCGGACGTCATGTGAACGTCGACGAGTCCGATGGCACACCCAACTTAGCCCGTCACAACGGCGACAGCAGCACCCCCGGCCCCAACCGCCCCACCGCTTTGTCCACCCACGCCTCGCTGGTCCCCAAAAGTTCACCACTCGGGCAGCGAACGGACAGGTGAGCCCTCCATACGGACACGCCCCGGCCACCCGCGGACGGGGCGCGTGTGGCATTCTGTTGGCTCCCCGATCTGATCAAGTCGGCGTGCGCGCACGGGGTGCGGCACCCAGGAATTCGTACGGACCGAAGAGTTCAGGTGAAGATGCGGCCCGGAGAACGGCAAGAGGGCAGGCATGATGCCCTGTCCGTGGTGCCTGACGGCTCCGGCCGGGCCACCGCTCCCGAACCGGTCGCCGCCGACGCCACCGAGACCACCGAAGTCGCGGAGACACCCGAGATACCCGAGGCCGTGCGGGCCGCCGCGCGCCGGGCGCCGGGGCACTGGATCGGCGTGGTCGACCCGGAGTGGACCGAGGAGCGGACGCCGCCTGAGTGGGCGGTGCTGGGGGAGTGGCAGTCGGACGACGACGGGGGCGTGGGTGACTACCGCGCCAACCCGGCGTACCGGCCCTCGGCCCGGGTCCTCGGCTGGCCGGAGCCCACCGATCCGGTGGACGCGGCGGCGCAGCGTGCCGCCACCGGCTACGGCTCGGTGGACGAGGCGATCGCGGCGCTCGCGGACGCGGAGGTCACCGTGGTGCGCGGGGCGGACGGCGGGCCGCTCACGGCCACCGGTCGGGACGGGGCGCCGGTGGTGCTGTTGTTCACCTCGCCGGTGCACGAGTTCCTGTCCGAGGCACTTCGGCACGGCACGCTGCCCGCCAGGGACCTGGCCCGTTCGCTGAGCGGTTCGGGCACCCGCTTGCTGGCCAACGCGGGCGCCGCGGCGCCGCTGCTCGTACCGGCGGACAGTCTTCTCGACCCCGTACCCGTGCCGGATGCCGAGGAGATGCCCGCAGCGGACGCCGTGACGGTGGAGAGTTCCGGCGGCCTCCCCGGCGGCTCCCGCGACTCCGCGGACCGCACCGCTCCTGGCGCGGCGGACCGGACCGACAGCTCTCCTGAACCCTGGCCCCACACCACAGGCAGGACCACGTGACACGCTCCGCCCCGCAACCCCCCACCTCCCCGGGAGCCGAGTCCGGTTCCGCCGGCGGTGAGACGACGGCCGAGGCCACGCCCGCGACCCGCACCGATCCCGCGACCCGCACCGATCCCGCGACCCGCACCGATACCGAGGTCGCCACCGCTACGGAGGTCGTCACCGAGCCCGCAGCCGGGGCCGGGCGCACGCCTGAGCCCGGGTCCATGCCCGACTCCGCGGCCGGTACGCGGCCCGCCGCGGCCGGGGTGTCGGCGGCGGAAGGCGGCCCCACGGAGCCCGAAGCCCCGGCCGCCTCCCGGAGCGGAGTCGGCTCCGAGGCGGGTACCGGCTCCGGGACCGCCGCCGGCCCCGAGAGCGGGGCGGATTCCGGCGGTGGCAACCGGTCCGGGGCCGAAGGGGACCTCGGCGCCGCCGCGGCCGTCAAGAGCCGGCTGCCCGCCCTCGTACGGACCATGACCGCGACCGCGATCGACCGCCCTCAACGGGAGACCGGGCCGGTGGGCAGGCCGGGCAAGGCGGTGCTGGCCGGCGCCGCGGTCGCGGGGGCGCTGCTCGTGTCGGTGCCGTTGCTGATGCTCGGCGGGAACGACGACAAGGACCGCGGGGGGCCGGCGTCGGCGGGCACCGTGCTCGGGGGCAACGCCCGGGAAGCCCCGGGCGAGTTCGCGGCCGCCGCACCCGGCACCGGTTCGCCGGGCCCCGCCGCGAAGGAGTCCGCGGGCAGGCAGGGGAAGCCGGTCGTGGCGGCCTCCACGTCCGCCCCGGCGAAGCACGAGGGCGGCGGCGGGACCAAGGACACCGGCGAGGAGAAGCAACCCGCGAAGCAGGGCGGCGACAAGAAGGCGGCCGACGCCAAGGACCCGCCCGCGAAGGCCGGTTCGGGCGTGACGCTCAGTGCCCCGGTCTCCCTGCGCAGCCACCTCTCGGGGCGCTGCGTCGACGTACCGGACGGCGACTTCGCCGACGGCAGGCACCTGGTCGTGTGGGACTGCAACGGCGGCTCCGCCCAGAAGTGGCAGTTCGCCTCCGACGGCACCGTCCGCATCAAGGGCAAGTGCCTGGACGTGGCCGACGCGAACTACAACGACGGCACCCCCGTCCAGATCGCCTGGTGCAGCGGCAACGCCGCCCAGAAGTTCGTCCTGAACGCCAGCCACGACCTGGTCAACACCGTCGTCGGCAAGTGTGTGGACATCAAGGACAACAACCGGGACAACGGGGCCCCGCTGCAGCTGTGGAGCTGCGCGGGGACCGACAACCAGAAGTGGAGCGTCTGAACAGGACGCCCGCGGAGCGGGGCGGACCGAGAACCCCGCCCTCGGCAACCGCCCGCCCCCAGGGCGAGGCATGATGGCACCGTCGGCTCGCCGACACGCGCCCCCGGACGAGGGGGCGCCCACAGCAGACGCCCCCGTGGCAAGGAGGTTGGTGCGTGTCGCGCCAGGTACTGACCGTCGGTCCGGGGGACCGGGACCGCTACCGGACGATCGGTGAGGCACTCGCGGCCGCCCGGACCGGCGCGCTCATCAGCGTCCGGCCCGGGACGTACGCTGAGAACCTGGTGATCAACACCAGGGTCACCCTCACCGCCGCCGAAGGGCGGGGCACGGTGGAGATCCGCCCGCGCTCCGGCAGCGTGATCGCGCTGCGCGCCGACGCGGTGATGCTGTCCGAACTGACACTGCGCGGCGGGGACGCCGAACTGCCCGCCGTGGACGTGCGGCGCGGACAGGCAGCCCTCGACGGCTGCGAGATCGTCGGCGCCGCCTGGACCGCGATGCTGGCCGGCGGCACGGGTTCACTCGCGCTGCGGGAGTGCCGGGTCAGCAACTCGCAGGGCGCGGGCATCGTGGTCACCTCGACCACGCCCACCACCGTGGAGTCCTGCACCTTCGAGCACCTGGGCACCAGTGGCCTGGTCATCGCGGAGCAGGGCGAGGCACGCATCCGCGGCTGCACGGTCCGCGACGCCCGCGGCAACGGCCTGCTCGCCAACGGCGACGCCCGCGGCACCGTCGAGGACTGCGACATCTCCTCCACCGACAAGCCCTCCATCGCCCTGGAACAGAACTCCTCCCTGTCGGTGGTCCGCACCGTGGTGCACGACACCAGCACCGGCGTCCACCTGAGCAGCGGGGGCCGGACGACCCTTGAGGACGTCCGCGTCACCGGGGCGTCCGGGAACGGCATCACCCTCGCCCAGGGCACCGACCCGGTACTGCGCCGCTGCCGCGTCTCGCGCACCCGCGGGCACGGCGTCCTCGTCACCGACCGGGCGCGCGGCACCTTCGAGGACTGCTGGGTGGACGGCGCGCAGGGCGCGGCGCTGCGGGTCGCCGGAGCCGCCTCCCCGGCCCTGACCGGCCTGACGGTGCGCGACTGCGACCAGACCGGGCTGCTCCTCGAAGAGGACTCGGCGCCGGAGCTGGACCACCTGGAGGTGATCGGCGGCTCACCCGCGATCGCGGTGCGCGGCGGCGCCAACCCGCTGCTGCGCCGGGCCCGCCTGATGGAACCCTCCGGCGACGGCATCTCGACCGCCAAGGACGCCCGCGGCCGTGTCGAGGACTGCGAGATCGTCCGGCCGAAGGGCGCGGGGGTACGGGTCGCCTCCGGCAGCACCCTCTACCTGGCGGGCGGCGGAGTCTCCGACACGGCCACCAGCGGTCTCGTCGTGGAGGACGGCGGCAATGTCACCGTCCGCGACTTCCGCGTCGAGATATCCGGCGAGGAAGGCGTCGTCGTCGCCACGGGCGGCGAGCTGACCGCCAACCGCACCACCGTGCACGCCCCCAAGGGACACGGTTTCCTGCTCCGCGAGGGCGCGCTCGCCTCCCTCAGCGGCTGCGAGGTCTCCGGCGGCGCCCAGGACGGCTTCCGGGTGGAGTCCACCGCGCCGGTGTCCCTGGTGAACTGCCTCGCCCGGGAGAACGAGGGCGGCGGCCTGGTGCAGACCGCGCCCGGTGACCGGCTGGCCGTGGAGGGCCTGAACAGCACCGGCAACGGCAAACGCGACGCCTGGGGCAGCGGCAGCGCCGAGAACACCGACCCGGCCGGGTCCGGCGCCGCGGACGCGCCCCCGCCGGACCGCGCGGACGGCCCGCTCGGCGCCCTCAACGCGCTGATCGGCCTGGAGAACGTCAAGCAGCAGGTCCGCACCCTGGTCAACCTGACGCAGCTCGCCCAGCGCCGTGAGCAACTCGGCATGTCGGCCCCGCCGATGAGCCGGCACCTGATCTTCGCCGGCCCGCCCGGCACCGGCAAGACCACCGTCGCCCGCCTCTACGGGGCGATCCTCGCCGAACTGGGTTCGCTGCGCAGCGGCCACCTGGTCGAGGTCTCCCGCGCCGACCTGGTCGCACAGGTCGTCGGCGGCACCGCCATCAAGACCACCGAGACCTTCCAGCGGGCGCTCGGCGGCGTGCTGTTCATCGACGAGGCGTACACCCTCGCCTCGGACAGCGGCAACGGCGGCGCCGACTTCGGCCGGGAGGCGGTGGACACCCTGCTGAAGCTGATGGAGGACCACCGCGACGACGTCGTGGTGGTCGCGGCCGGCTACTCCCGCGAGATGGAGTCCTTCCTCGGTTCCAACCCGGGCCTGGCCTCCCGCTTCTCGCGCACCGTCGAGTTCGAGAACTACGCGGTCCCCGAACTCGTCGCGATCATGGAGAACATGTGCGCCCAGCACCAGTACGAGCTGGGCGAGGGCACGGCGGACGCACTGGCCGCGCACTTCGAGGCGATGCCGCGGGACGCCGGGTTCGGCAACGGCCGTGCCGCGCGCGGGGTGTTCGAGGAGATGGTGGACAGACAGGCGGTCCGGCTCGCCTCGCTGCCGCAGGTCGGTGAGCACGACCTGCGGCTGCTGCTGCCGGAGGACGTCTCCGCCACCGCCGCCGCACAGGCCACCGAGACCACGGCCCCGGCCGACGACCCGCTGACCCGCCTCGGCGACATGATCGGCCTGGCCGAGGTGAAGCGCGAGGTCGCGGACCTGGTCAACCTCATCACCACCGCCCGCCACCGGGCCGCCGCCGGACTGCCGGTGCCCTCGCTCAGCAACCACCTGGTCTTCACCGGCCCGCCCGGCACCGGCAAGACCACCGTCGCGCGCCTGTACGGGGAGATCCTCACGCAGCTCGGCGTCCTGAAGCGGGGTCAGCTGGTCGAGGCGGCCCGCGCCGACCTGGTGGGCCGCTACATCGGGCACACCGCCCAGCTCACCCGCGAGGTCTTCGAGAAGGCCCGCGGCGGTGTGCTGTTCATCGACGAGGCGTACACCCTCACCCCGCGCGGCGGCGGCGCCGACTTCGGCCAGGAGGCCGTGGACACCCTGCTGAAGCTGATGGAGGACCACCGCGACGAAGTGGTCGTCATCGTCGCCGGCTACACCGACGAGATGGAGCGCTTTTTGGCCTCCAACCCCGGCCTGTCCTCCCGCTTCCCGCGCCGGATCTCCTTCGCCGACTACTCCTCCGAGGAACTGGTCACGATCGTGCGGGCCCAGGCCGCGAGCATGGGGTACGAGTGCGGAGCAGGCACCGGGCCCGTGCTCAAGGAGTACTTTGACTCGGTGCCCCGGGACCGCTCCTTCGGCAACGCCCGGCTGGCCCGGCAGGTGGTCGAGTCCATGGTCACCCGGCAGGCGGGACGGCTCAGTTCACTGGCCACGCCCACCCTGGACGACCTGCGCATCCTGCTCCCCGAGGACGTCGTGTCCGCGGCCCCGAAGGCGGCTCCCCGATGACGATGCCCGCCCGCGGGGTGGCCCGCCTGCTGTCCGGCACCGGTCTCGCCGCCGCGCTGCTGCTGCCCGCGGCCGTCCCGGCCCAGGCGGCACCCCCGTCACGCCTTCCCGCGGCCGACGGGAAGAAGGGGCAGGAGCTGCCCGGCATGCCCTCCGCGCTGGATCCGGACGCCGACGCGGTCAGCTGCACCCCCGCGTCCCGCGAGAAGGCGAAGAAACAGGACTGGTCGCGCCAGCGCCTCGACCTGGACCGGTTGCACCAGTACAGCACCGGCGCCGGAGTGACCGTCGCCCTGATTGACACCGGCGTCGTCCCGGGCGCCGCCGGACTCGACGGCAGGGTCACCGCCGAGGGCACCGCCGGTGACGACTGCGTCGGCCACGGCACCTTCCTGGCCGGGCTGATCGCCGGGGCCGGCGACGGCGGCCCCCGCCTGACCGGTGTCGCGCCGGGCGCGAAGATCCTGGCCCTGCGCGGTACCGACGAGCGCGGACAGGCGAGCGCCGGCCTCGTCACGCAGGCGCTGCGCGAGGCGACCGAGGCCGGAGCCGATGTCGTCGCGGTCGCGGCGGCCCTGCCGCGCCGTGACACGGAGCTGACCCGCGCGGTCGCCGACGCCCGCCGGGCGGGCGCGCTGGTGATCGCCGCGGCCACCCCGGACCCGCCCCGCGGCGGCACCGAGGACATCCCGGCGCGCACCTACTGGCCGGCCGGTGAACCCGGGGTCCTCTCGGTCGCCGACATGCTTCCCGCCGGTGTCCGCCCGGACAACGCGCCGGCCACCAGCGGCATCGACCTGGCCGCCCCCGGTGCGGGGGTGGTCTCCGGCGGCCCGCGCGGCGACGGCCACTACCTCGGCGCCGGCGCCTCGGTGGCCACCGCCTACACCGCCGGGGCGGCCGCCGCGGTCCGTGCCGTGCGGCCGGACGACTCGGCCGACGCCGTCGCCCGTCGTCTGACCGCGACCGCCTACCCGGCCGACATCCCCCAGCTGGATCCGTACGCCGCCGTCACCACGGTCCTCGGCGACGCGGGTGCGGCCGCCGGTGCGGAGCGGGCCGCGAAGCCCGTGGCCGTGCGTGACACCTCGGCCGCCGACCGCGCGACCGAGCGCGCGACGCTCTTCGTGCTCCTCGGCACCGGTGGTGTGCTGGCCGTCCTGTGGGCGGCCTTCGCCCTTCCCCGGGCCCGGGCGCGGGGGTGGCGGCCGGCGGCGGCCGGCGGAACGGGGTCCTCGACGGGTGGATCCGTCGAGGACTGAGTCGGGGACTGAGTCGGGGACTGAAGGGCACCGGCTGCGGGTTGTCGGCTGCCTGCGGGGCGGTGGGGGCTGGGCGCGCAGTTCCCCGCGCCCCTGCAGGGCGGGCTGCGCCCTGCCCCGGAAGGGCGGAGAGGACCGCGTCCGTTCCCCGCGTCCCTGAAAGGCGGAGGACTGCGCCGTTCCCCGCGTCCCTGGAAGGCAGGGTGCGCCTTGCCCGTGTGCTGGCTAGGCAGGACCGTGTGGGGCGCTGGGCGGAAGCGGGGGCTCCTTGCGGTGGCCCCCGCTTCTTCGTGGGGAAAGGGTGTCCTCAGTCGGGTCTGGCCTGGGGCTCCTCCACCAGTGCCGTCTGCATCAGCCTCGCCCGGCGGCGGGCGATGTGGAGTGCCCGGCCGGGCGGGAGGTTGCGCGGCTTCGCGTTGCCGAAGAGGCGGCCCTCCGTGGGCGGGCAGGAGAGCAGCACGGCCGGGTTGTTGGCCTCGTCGAGGCGGCGGATCAGTCCGTCGCTCAGACCGCGTCCCGCGCCCATGGCACTGCGGGCGACGACGAGGTGCAGGCCCATCTCGAAGCCGAGCGTCAGATACTCGAAGAGCGGCTCCATGGGGCTCTGGAACGAGCTGCCGGAGACCATGTCGTAGTCGTCGATCAGGATGAACAGCCGCGGCCCGGTCCACCAGTCGCACTTGCGCATGCGGCTGGGCGCGATGTCGGCACCGGGGACCCGGGTCTTCATCGCCCGGGCCGCGCCCTCGATGGTCTCCTTGAGGTTGTCCAGGGAGATCACGTGCCCGATGCGGTACTCCTCGGGAACGGTGTCCACCAGGGTGCGGCGGTAGTCCACCACGATGATCTTCGCTTCGGCGGGGGAGTAGCGGGCCGTGATGCCCGCCGTGACGCCGCGCAGCAGGTTGGTCTTGCCGCTCTCGGTGTCGCCGACCACGATCAGGTGCGGGGTGCGGCTGAAGTCGTGCCAGACCGGTTCCAGGGCGTCCTGGTCGATGCCGAGGGGCAGACGCATGCCGCCGCCCTCGGTGGACTCGGGCGCGGGGAGCTCGGCGAGCGGCAGCCGGTGCGGCAGCATCCGCACCTGCGGGGCGGGCGCCCCGGACCAGTGCCGGGCCACCTCGGTCACCAGGTGGGCGACGCCCTCGCCGAGGTCCTCCAGGGAGCCGCTGCCGTCCAGCCGGGGCAGACCGGCGAGGAAGTGCATCTTGCTGTCCGCGGTGATGCCGCGACCACCGCTGCGCGGCACCGAGCGGGCCTTGCGGGTGTCGATCTCGGAGTCCATCGGGTCACCCATCCGCAGTTCGAGGCGGGTGGCCGACTGGTCGCGGACCTGGGCGGACAGCTCCACCCAGCGGGTCGTCGTGATGAGCAGGTGAATGCCGTAGTTGAGGCCGCGGGCGGCGAGCTCGTTGAACTTCGGGATCAGGTCGTCGTAGTCCTGCCGGACCGTCGACCAGCCGTCCACCACCATGAACACGTCGCCGAACGGCTCGTCGGGGAACTCCCCGGCGGCCCGGCGGCGGCGGTAGGACTGCATGGAGTCGATGGTGTGGTCCACGAAGAACTGCTCGCGCCGGGCGAGCAGCGTCATCACCTCGGCGACCGCCCGGTGCACCCGCTCCGGGTTGAGCCGCGCCGCGACACCGCCGACGTGCGGCAGCGCGGCGAGCTGCGAGAGACCGCCGCCGCCGAAGTCCAGGCAGTAGAACTGGATCTCGGCCGGGGTGTGGGTGAGGGCGAGGGCACCGATCAGGGTGCGGGTGAGCGTGGACTTGCCGCTCTGCGAACCACCCGCGATCGCGACGTGGCCGCCCGCCCCGGAGAGGTCCACGATCAGCGGGTCGCGGCGCTGCTCGAAAGGCTTGTCCACCAGACCGACCGGGACCCGCAGCCTGCCGGTGCCCGACCAGCCGGTGGCGGTCAGACCGCGCTCCGGGTCGGGGGCGATGCCGGGCAGCAGGGCGTCCAGCGGGGACGGCTCGTCCAGCGGGGGCAGCCACACCTGGTGGGCCGCGGGGCCCGAGTCGCGCAGCCGGTCGAGGGCCACGGCGAGCAGCGTCTCCGCGTCCTCCTCGGACTCCTCCTTCTCCGGCTCCGGTTCGGGCGCGGCCTCCAGCGTGCGGGGCACCACCCAGCCGCTGGTCCACGGCACCACCTGGCTGGCCACCCTGGCCTGCACCACCGCGCCGGTACGCCGCCGGTAGGTGCCGGACGAGTAGGCGGCCCGGAAACGCGTCAGGGACTCCACGCCGGACTTCAGGTAGCCGCTGCCGGGCTGGGCCGGCAGCTCGTAGGCGTCCGGCACACCGAGTACCCCGCGGCTCTCCATGGCGGAGAAGGTCCGCAGGCCGACCCGGTACGACAGGTGGCTCTCCAACTGGTGCATACGGCCCTCGTCCAGGCGCTGGGAGGCCAGCAGCAGGTGCACCCCGAGGGAGCGGCCGAGGCGGCCGATCATCACGAACAGGTCCATGAACTCCCGGTGCGTGGACAGGAGCTCACTGAACTCGTCGACCACCACGAACAGGCTCGGCAGCGGGGTCAGGTCGGCCCCCGCCGCCCGCGCCCGCTCGTACTCCAGGGCGGAGGTGTAGTTGCCGGCCGAGCGCAGCAGCTCCTGGCGCCGCATGAGTTCACCGTGCAGGGCGTCCTGCATGCGCTCCACCAGCGCCACCTCGTCGGCGAGGTTGGTGATGACGGCGGAGGTGTGCGGCAGTTCCTCCAGGCCCAGGAAGGTGGCGCCGCCCTTGAAGTCGACCAGGACGAAGTTGAGGGTCTCGGAGGAGTTGGTCAACGCCAGGCCGAGGACGAGGGTGCGCAGGAGCTCGCTCTTGCCGGAGCCGGTGGCGCCGATGAGCATGCCGTGGGGGCCCATGCCGCCCTGCGCGGACTCCTTGATGTCGAGTTCCACCGGGCGCCCGTCCACCCCGACCGCCACCGGCACCCGCAGCCGCGCCGCGCCGGTGTGCTTGGCGAAGAGGGTCGCCGGGTCGTGCCGGTGCAGGTCGGGAATGCCGAGCAGGGTGGTCAGTTCGACGTCGCTGTCCAGCGGCTGCGCGATGTCGGTGCCCAGACTGATCCGGCGGGCCGTGAGCAGCCGGGCCAGCGACTCCGCGGCGAGCGAGCCGAGCCGGTCCGGGCGGCCGAGCGGCACGGAACGCTCCTTGCGGCTGCGGTCGGTGCGCACCAGGCTCACCCGGTCGGGGCCGGCGGTCAGCCGCAGGGTGTTGCGGCCGGGCCGCCAGCGCAGCGCCCCGGAGACGTCGAGGACCACCGCGTTGCGGTAGCCGTGCCCCTCCCAGCGGTGGCCCTCGGGGACGGTGACACCGTCCAGGACGACGACGGTGTAGGGCTCGTCACGGCCGGGGCGGGCATCCGCGTCGAAGCCGGGACGCTCGGCGAACTCGGCGCCGAGCAGGTCGTCCAGCTCGGTGAGGTCGGCGGTGATCCGGCGGACCTGACCCGCGCCGTCCTCCTCGTGCGGGTGCAGCGCGTGCGGCAGCCACTTGACCCACTCCCAGTCGGGGCGCCGCTCGTCACTGACACAGGCCGCGATCCACAGTTCCTCGGGCGCGTGGAACACCGCGAGCTGGGCGAGCGCGGCACGCACGAGCGCGCGTACGGAGTCGGTCGGGTCCTCCACCGGGGCAGCGCCCCCGGCCCGCGCACCGCCCGTCTCCCCGGCCGGCGGGACCCCCGGCTCGGCGGCCGGCTCACCGGTCTCTTCGGGGCGCAGCAGGATCCGCGCCGAGGAGCGCAGATACAGGCCGAGGGGCTGCTCGGGGACGGTGGAGTAGGCGCGGATGAAGCGGCGCAGGGCGTGCGCGCAGAGCGGTTCGAGGTCCTCCACCGGCCGGGTGGAGACCGGCTGCAGGGTGAGCGCGAGCTGCTGCTCGCCGACCGCGAGCCGGGCCTCACCGAAGTCCTCGTCGGCCGGCCGGCGCTCCCACAGCCGCGAGGTGCGGGCCAGCGAGCGCAGTGAGGCGGGGTCCGGGTGGCGCCAGGCGAGCGCCCGCTGCTGCTCCACGATCGTGGCCCGGACCCGCTTGCGCATCTGCGCCAGATAGCGGAGGTAGTCGCGGCGTTCGCCCTTCAGGCGCTGCTTGCGCTCGCTGGAGCGGCGCATCAGCTGTCCCAGCAGCATGGCACCGGCGGAGAGCGCCATGACGCCCATCGCCAGATACATGAAGACGCCGTTCCCGCCGCCGGGGCGCAGGAACATCAGCATCATGGACACCGACATCAGCGCCATCGGCAAATAGGTCCATATCGCCGAGGTGTCGGGCACGGTCTCGGCGAGGACCGGTGGCTCCTGCAGGGTCAATTGACCCTCGGGCATCTCCGGTCCGCGTCTGCGGGCCGGGCGGCGAAACAGCACCACACTCAAGGAACAGAACCTCCGGTCTCACTGCCTTTGTGGCCCGCGCCGAATACCGGCACGCCCGGTGACGGAAAGGACCGCACCGAGCCGATTCTCCGGGTGCCGCACGACGCGGTTCACGCCGGGGTGAATGTTTCGCGCGGACAGCCGCCGCGGGTAACTCCCGTGAAGGACAACTCCATACCGGACAATGCGTCCGGTCCGCAGCACGATCCGGCGGGCGTAGGCGCTAGTCTGCATTCACGGAACGCGACCTGTCCACGTGGCAGAGGAGGTCGCCGGCCGCGCGGACACCAATTTCCCTTCCCGGTACCCCCCGTTCCGGGACGCGTCGGCCTTCCGTACTCTTCGCAGGTCCCCTCTCCCGGGGAAGTCCTCCTGTCAAAGCCCCCACGGAAGACGAGAGTTCAGCTGATGACCGACAGTGCGGTGGCCGAGCTGTGCCGCCTGACCGTACGTGCGCCGAGCGTCTCCGTCGATCTGGCCGTGCCCGCCGACGTGCCGGTCGCCGACCTCCTGCCGACGCTGCTCCGTTACGTGGGCGAGGAGGCCGAGGAGGCCGGTCTCGACCACGCCGGCTGGGTGCTCCAGCAGCTCGGCGACGCCCCGCTCGACGAGGAGACCACCCTCGACCACGCCGGGCTCGCCGACGGTGCCGTGCTCTATCTGCGCCCGCACACCGAGGCGCTGCCCGAGGCCCGGCTCGACGACCTGGTGGACGGGATAGCCGACACCGCGGCCCGCAAGCTGCACACCTGGCACCCCGGAGCGGCCCGCGGACTCCTGGTCGGCACCGCGGCGGCGACCGTGGCGGCCGCCCTCGCACTGGTGCTCTGGCCCGGCGCGACCGCCTCCGAGTCCACCCAGGTCGTCTTCGCCGCCGTCACCGGGCTGCTGCTGCTCGCGGGCGCGGGCTCCGCCAGCCGCGCGGTCGGCGACCGCCTCTCCGCGACCGCCCTCGCCCTGCTCGTCGCGCCCTGCCTGGCGCTGGCCGGCTGGCTGCTGCCGGGCGGTGACCTGACCGGCCCCGACGCCGCCCAGGTCGCGGGCGCCCGGCTCCTCGCGGCGGGCGCGGCCGGAGCGGGCGGCGCGGTCCTCGCGCTCGCCGCCACCGCGGTCGGCGCCCCGGCCCTCTTCGCGACCGCGCTGGTCTCGGTGGCGACCGCGATCGCCGGCGCCCTGATGGGGTACTCCGGCCTGGACGTGCCGGCCTCGGTGGCGCTGGTGGCGACCGTGGTCGCCCTCGCCGCCGGCGCGGTGGCACCCTTCGCCTTCAAACTGGCCGGGATGCGGCTACCCGCCCTGCCGTCCTCCGCGGCCCAGCTCCAGGAGGGCATCGAGCCCTACGCGGGCGACGAGGTCGCCGAGCGCACCGAGCTGGCCGGGCGCTGGGTCACCGCGCTCTTCGCCTCCACCGGGATCGTCGCCGCGGCCGCCCTGGTCGTGCTGACCGACGACCCGAACCTGCCCGAGGTGCTGACCTCCGTCGGGCTGAGCCTGCTGCTGCTCCTGCACTGCCGTGGCCTGGTGCACATCGGGCAGCGGCTGACCCTGGCCGTGCCCGGTGTCTGGGGGCTGCTGCTGCTCGCCCGCGCCTGGGCCGCGGACGACGGCGGCGACGTCCGCGTGGTGGTCTTCGCGGTGCTGCTCGGCGCCGCGGCCGCCCTGGTGATCGCCGCCTGGACGGTGCCCGGCCGCCGGATGCTGCCGTACTGGGGCCGCGCGGCGGAACTCGCGCACACCGGCTTCGCGGTGGCGCTGCTGCCGCTCGCCCTCTGGGCGGCGGGGCTCTTCGGCTGGCTGCGCGGCCTGTTCGGCTGAGCAGCACCAATGGCTACGCCGCGGCATGGAGAAGGAGTTGAGGAGAGGCCGTGCAGTCCAAACGAGACCAGGTCCACGCCCACACGTTCATGATGGGCAGGCTCAGTTCGAGCCTGCTGACGGCCGACCCGGACGCCCCGGAGAGCCCGCTCGGGCGCACCACCCGGGGGGTCGTCTTCGGTGTCCTGGTCACCGTCCTGATCGGCGCGGGCGCCACCGTATACGGCCTGCTGCGCCCCGGCGGGAACGACGGCTGGCGCGACGGCAAGCACCTGGTGGTCAACCGTGACACCGGCGCCCGGTACCTGTGGACCGGCACCGACGGCGTACTGCATCCCGTGCGCAACTACGCCTCGGCGAAGCTGATCGGCGGCTCCGACCTGGCGACCGCGGACGTCCGCACCCCTTCGCTCGAGGGTGTCCCGGTGGGCGCCCCGGTCGGCATCCCCGGCGCCCCGGACGTCGTGCCCGGGGCCAAACAGCTCGACGACGGTGCCTGGCACATGTGCGTCACCGGCCCCGACGGGGCACTGCCCGACACCTCCGGCGCCGTCACGACCAGCGGCGTGGACAAACCGGGGGCCACCACCGTGGCCGCCGGGACGCCCCTGGACTCCCGCGGCATCGGCCGCGACCGCAGTGTGCTGGTACGCGGCCCGGACGGCACCGAGTACCTGGTGTGGCGGGGCAGCAGACTGCCGCTGGACCGCGCGTCCGACGCCCGCAACGCCCTCGGCTACGGCTCCCAGCAGCCGATGCGGGTCTCCGCGGCCTTCCTCGACGCGCTGGCGCCCGGCCCCGCCCTGAAACCGCCCGCGGTGCCGGGACGCGGCGACGAGGGTCCCGAACTCGGCGGTGAGGCCAGCCGGATCGGCCAGCTGTTCAAGGTCAGCGTGCCCGGCGGCGGCAGCACCTACCATCTGCTGCGCGAGGACGGCCTGGTGCCGCTGACCCGGCTCGGCGCCGCCCTGGTGCTGGGCGACCCGGCCACCCAGAAGGACGCCTACCGGGGCCGGTCGCCCGAGGTGCGCACGGTCGGTGCGGACGCGCTGCGCGAGCACCGCGCCAAGGACGCGGACGCCGGCGGATCCGCGGAGCTGCCGGACGCGCCGCCGCTCCCGCAGTCCGCGGAGCGCGGCACCGCGCTCTGCGCACAGGTGGACGGCGACAACGGCGGTGTACGGATCAGGTCGGTGCTGGTCCCGCTGACCCGGCTCGCCCCGGTCGCGGTGTCGGAGGGCACCGCCCAGCCGCTCGAACCGGCCTGCGTCCCGACGGACGCCACGGTGGTGCGCCCGGGGCACGGCGCCCTGGTCAGGGCCCTGCACGCGAGCGGCGCCGCGCACGCCGGAACCACCTACCTGGTGGCGGAGAACGGTGTGAAGTACCGCGTCTCCGCCAAGGAGTCGCTGGCGGCACTCGGGTACGAGGCCGGGGACATCGGCTCGGTCCCGGCACCGCTGCTGGCCGCCCTCCCCACCGGCGCGGACCTCGACGCCACCGCCGCGGCCGGTGCCACCGAACCCAGGGTGACGGCTCCGGAGTGCGGCACCGCCGACAAGACGGACCCGAAAGGCACGGAGGGCGTGAAGCAGGCGAAGGATGCCGAGGGCACGGAGGGCGCGGCGGCCACCGTTCCACAGAGCTGACACCACCTGCCGTTCCCGGCCCGGAGCGCATACCGTGCCCGGGAAAGGAAGAAGGAAAAGGGCGAGCGCGGTAAAACGCCGAGCGGATACGAAGACAGAAACCTCAGCAAAAGCTCAAGCATTGAGGCCGACGCCCGCCGGGCGGAATCCGGCGGGTGTACGCACATTGCCGGGCACGGTTCTTCCTCGTGACCGTTCGGTCTCTCCGCGTGCCCGCTTTCCGCCCGCTCCGCCGTAACCCGTGGACGGCTCCGGTCCGGCGTGCCCGTGTTCGGGCACGCCTGTTCATCTCACTGCAACGTTCGCACAACTCCGTTGCCATACAGGCGAATTCTTCCGGAGCGGCTGTTGCTCACATCTTCCCTGCACGCGTTGCGCGGAACCCTGTTTTCTCTTTAGCCTCAGCGGGCAACGGTGCGACGAGACGCGCCTGAACGAAGGGAGCGTGACATGGCGGACAGTGCCGCGAGGAAAGCGGATTATGCCAAGGGCTTGGGGGGCGTCTCCTCTCTGGAGTCGGCCCGGAACCAGGTCGAGAAGATCCAGGACAACGTTGCCCAGATCGCCGCGCGTTCGGGCGTCGGCGGCGACGAGGGCCAGGCCCTGCTGAAGCTCTTCCGCAGCTGGAACACCGAGGCACAGAAGGTCGTCGTCCAGATCAGCACGATGATCGACGCGCTCCAGGAGAACGTGACCTCCGCCAACCGCCTGGCGAAGGAGAACCAGGACCTGACCGAGGTCCTCAACAGCAAGACCAGCCAGGGCGTCTTCGAAGCGCTGCGCTGAACCACCCGGCGGTACCGGCCCCATCCCGTGCGGGGCCGGACTTCGTGAGTTTCCCGGGCCCGGCGCCCGGCCTTCGAGAGGAGACGTCATGGCCGACGGCATCATTGACGTGCAGTACCCCAAGGTTCAGCAGGCCATCGAGGAGTTGATGGAGCAGACCCAGGGGATCATCACGACCCTCAACAACCTGGAGGACGAGCTCAAGCCGCTCGTCAGCACCTGGGAGGGCGCGGACCAGGAGCAGTACCGCGTGGTCCAGGCGGAGTGGGACAACGCCACCAAGAACATGGCGCGACTGCTCGGCGACAACGGTGAGCTGATCCGGACCATCCACGACAACCACTCCCGTGACGAGCGCAAGAGCGCCGACAACTGGGGCAACGTGCGGGCCCGTTAAGGGCCGCGCCCGCCGGCCCGTCTGATCCGAGGGCGCCGGACCGTCCGCATGGCAGCCCCGTGCGGACGGTCGCGGCCGTGCCCACCGGGCCGTCCCGTATCCCCGTCCGGCAACCAAGCAGCAGGAGATCGTCCCATGGCCGGTGAGAAGGCCGACGTCAAGCATTTCGACCTCAAGCAGATGGAGAACTTCCGGGACAACGAGGTACAGCCGGTCTACACCGCCGCCAAGAAGCACCGCGAAGAGGGCGACGGGTCCACGATCCGCCCGCTCGGCCAACTCGTCGACGGGCACACCACCCCGGACAACCTCGACCAGAACCAGCAGCTCCTGCGCATCGGCAAGATGGCCACCGAGCCCCTGGTCTCGGGACCGAAGCTGATCGAGGGCATCCGCACCACGGCGGAGGCCATCGACAAGCTGCTGGGCGACCAGATGGACCTCTTCAAGGAGCTCAAGGAGGCCCTCTCGGACACCATCGAGGAGGCCAACAAGACCAAGAACAAGAACCTGGACTCCATCGACGCGCAGACCCTGCTGCAGACCTTCGAAGAGGTCGACACCCTCACCGCCGGCGGCACGGAAGAGGAAGAGGACTGACCCCGCCCGTGCCGGCGGTGGCCACGGCCGGCCGGCGCGCTCCCGTAGGACACACACGCCCGCGCACCCGTACGTAGACACGGTGCGCCGGCGAGGACGACAACCGACCAGAAAGGGCGCCCGGTGGCCGATCGCTACGACCCCAACTCCGGCACCAACCTCGACAAGTTCGACAACGCCGGCGACCCGTCGAGTGACACCTGGGCCACCCTGGTCACCCACATCACCGGCTATCCCGTGCCGGACCGCAACACCATCTTCGACACGCTCCGCTCCGATCACGGCGGCAAGCTCTTCCGGATGGACATCAAGGAGCGCAGCCTCAGCCTGATGGTCAAGGACTCCGGGTTCCTGACCAACAGCGGCGAGGACTACGACATCTTCTTCTTCGACGGCGGCAAGAAGACGAAGATCATGCAGGCCCGGATCGTGTTCGAGGGCCGCGTGAAGGCGGGCGAGGAGATCATCTTCGCCGGCCCGGGCTCCGACAACGTCAACGACGCCCAGGTCCGTGAGGGCAACGAGTTCACGGACTACAACAAGGACAAGATGTCCACCATCCCGCTCGCCCGGTACATGAACGGGCCGCGGACGGCGCTCCTCGAACTGCTGAGGGGCGGCACCCAGAACGCCCGCTTCAGCAACCTGGGCGTGGGCGGCAGTGACGCGGTGGACCTGAACTCCTTCAACACGACGGGCCAGTCCTTCGACTACGCCGCCAAGTTCTTCCGGGACCACGCCATCGTCCTGAAGGACTGGGAGGACCGTTTCGGCAAGGACGACGCGAGCTGGAAGGGCGAGGCGGCGGACGTCTTCCGCAGCCTGCTGACGAAGATCCGCGAGAACTACGACGCCTACATCGAGACCTTCGACTCCTCCGCCGGTACCGGCGACGAGACCGGCACCGGCAACACGGTGTACTCGCGCGCCCTGTCGCTGGGCCGCAAGTATCTGGAGGACGCCGCGAGCAAGCTGCTGGACGCCTGGCTGGCCTGGGCCAAGTCCCCGTACTACGACCCGCACCAGGTACTGCGCTACGTCCTGGACGACCTCGCCCAGTGGGTGGACGCGAACAACGTCGCCAAGACGGACATCACGTCCACCACCACCCGCTACAGCACGACCGTCAGGCACAGCCCGCAGGGCGGCTTCACCCAGACGCACCCCGAGTACGGCGACCTGACCGACATCGCCAACTGGGCCAAGGTCGGCGACAAGGCGGTCAAGGTCTGGAGCCAGGGCGTCGCCGAGTACCTGGGCAAGCCCGCGGCCACGGTGCAGTCCAACCTGAACAACCACTTCCTCGACCTCGGCGAGGACTTCGCGGACAACGTGCCCAAGCCGAAGTCGACCAGCACGGCCTCGGAGGAGTACGAGGAGAAGAAGGCGAAGGAGGCGGAGGAGGAGCTCGAGAAGCAGAACGAGGAGAACAAGAAGTACCAGGACGAGCTGCGCGAGGAGCAGAACCGTCAGCGCGAGGAGGACAGGAAGTACCAGGAGGAGCTGCGCGCCGAGCAGGAGCGCCAGCGGGAAGAGGACAAGAAGTACCAGGACGAGCTGCGCGAGGAGCAGAACCGTCAGCGCGAGGAGGACAAGAAGTACCAGGAGGAGCTCCGCAACGAGCAGAAGGCGGAGCAGGACGAGGCCAAGCGTGAGGCCGAGGAACTGCGCAACGAGCAGAAGGCGGAGCAGGACGAGGCCAAGCGTGAGGCCGAAGAGCTGCGCAACGAGCAGAACCAGCAGCGCGACGAGGACAAGAAGTACGCGGACGAACTGCGCGAGGAGCAGCGGCGCGAGCAGGAGGAGGCCAAGCGCGAGGCCGAGGAGCAGGCCAAGGCCGTGGAGGAGAGCCTCGGCGGACTCAACGACCCCAACAGCGTGCTCAACGACCCCAACAGCGCGCTCGACGACCCCAACGCGGTCACCACCGAGAACCTCGGCAGCCTCGACGACCTGCTGAACCAGAACAACGCGGTCACCACCGAGAGCCCGGGCGACATCGGGGACGTCAACGGCACCGGCAACGGCCAGGGCGAGACCGACCTGGGGCCGGTCACCCAGAGCCTCGGCAACCTCGGCGGGCTGAACGCCGGGGGCGGCGCCCTCAACACCCCGACCGGCGGCAAGACGCAGAGCGACGGAGGCAAGCTCACCACCGACTTCCCGGACGGCAGCAGCACCTCCTTCGACCCCGACAGCGGGCTGCTCACCAGCACCTCGCCGGACGGCAACGTCACCACGACCGACCTGGGCGACGGCCTGAAGGTGACCAACCCCGACGGTTCGGTGACCTTGCTGGGCGACGACGGGAAACTGACGACCACGTTCCCGGACGGCACCACCCAGACCGTCGACCCCGCCACCGGCCAGGCGATCACCACCCATCCGGACGGCAGCACCACCACGACCGACCTGGGCAGCCTCACCGACCTCAACGGCAGCGTCAACGGCGACGGCGTGCTCGACGGCCCGACCGGAACCAACACCCAGCTGAACAACGCCGGCGAGCTGACCACCGACTTCCCGGACGGCAGCAGCACCTCGTTCGACCCCGACAGCGGGCTGCTCACCAGCACCTCGCCGGACGGCAACGTCACCACGACCGACCTGGGCGACGGCCTGAAGGTGACCAACCCCGACGGTTCGGTGACCTCGCTGGGCGACGACGGGAAGCTGACGACCACGTTCCCGGACGGCACCACCCAGACCGTCGACCCGTCGACCGGCCAGGCGGTCACCACCGACCCGGATGGCACCACCACGACCGAGAACCTGGGCAGCCTGGGCGACCTCAACAGCCAGAACAGCCTGAACGACCTCGGCAACAGCCTGAACGACCTGAACGACCTGAACGACCTGGGCGACATCGACTCCGAGGTGACGACGGAGTCGCTCGGCAACCTCGACGGCCTCAACGCCGACGGGTCCGCCCTGGAGACCCCGACCGGCGGTGAGGTCCAGCTCGACGCCGACGGCGACTTCATGACGACGTTCGACGACGGCAGCACGTCCAGCTTCGACCCGGACAACGGGCTCCTCACCAGCACCGACGCGGACGGCACCACCACGACCACCGACCTCACCCACGGCGCGAGGGTCGCCAACCCGGACGGCTCCTTCACCTCACTGGACAACGGCCAGCTGACCACCACCTTCCCCGACGGCAGCAAGCAGGTCATCGACCCGGACACCGGCATCGCCGCCGTCACCGACCCGCAGGGCCGCACCGAGACGGTGGATCTGCACGACCTCAACTCGTCCCTCGGCCACGACAGGTCGGACCTCCTCGACGGCCTGGGCGACCTCAACGGCATCGGCGACATCGACGGGGCCGGCGGGGTCGGCGGCGGTGGCGGCACCACCTCGCGCGACGTGCCGCTCTCCGAGCTGGGCCTCGGCGGAGGCACCGGCGGCGGGTCCTACGGCGGCGGCCTCTCCGGCACGGACTCCCTGTCCTCGGACTTCCAGGGGACCGGTGTCGCCCCGCTCTCGGACGGCGCGGGCTCCCCGCTGACCGCCGCCACGGCCGCCAACTCCGCGGCCGGCGTCCCTGGAGCCCCCGGCATGCCCGGCAGCCCCGGCATGCCGATGGGCGGCGGCATGGGCGGTATGGGCGCCGGCGGTGAGAAGGGCAACGGCGAGCGGGTGCGCGCCGTCCTGGTCGACGCGGCGGAGGAGAGCGAGCGCCGCAACCGCCGTCGCCGCAGCCCGTGGAACCGCCAGGAGGACAACGACACCTTCCTGACCCCGGCCGCCCGGGTGACGACCACCGGCGGCGGCGACCCCTCCGAGGAGGAGCCGCAGCCTGGCCGCAGGGTCACCAGTTCGGCCGACTTCCTGGAGGAGGACGAGGACGTGTGGGGCACCGAGGAGGGCGGCACCCCGGCCGTCATCGGCCGGTGACCACCGTGCGGGCCCGGCACGACCTCGGGGGAGAGACGAATCCCACCCGGCCCCGGCTTCCCCGACCACGCCCCCACCAGGCAAGATCAGCGGGAAAGTCGACGGATCCGTGCGGAGAGCGACGGAGAAGGGCGGTGCGGGCGTGACGGAACCGCTGGAGAAGCGTCTGGAGAAGGCGATGGCCGAACTCCAGGCCGCCCAGGAGGCGGTGGCGCGCACCGAGCGCGAGCTGCGCCAGGCGTCGTTCGCGGTGCTCTCCTCCGACCGCGCGGTCCGCGCCACCGTGGGCCCGCAGGGCGAGCTCGCCGGGATCGAGTTCCTGGAGAACAAGTACCGCGACATGTCCCCGCAGGAACTGGCCGCCAGCGTCCTGGAAGCGGCCAACGCGGCACGCGTGAAGATGAACCGGCACGTGATGAAGGCGATGGCGCCCTTCACCGAGCCCAGCAGCAACGTGCCGGAGCTGAAGGGCTTCGAGCTGGACTGGGAACGGATCTTCGGACCCGAGGTCCTGCGCGACGACGACGAGGACAAGGAGCGCGGCGGCCCGGCCGCCCCCGCCTGGCGGGACGCGCTCGGCGAGGACGGGGAGGACTGACCATGGGACAGCGCTACTACGTCGACCCGCAGCGCATCGAGGCTCTCGCGGGACAGCTGGAAGAGATCGGCACCCTGGCCAGGAGCATGACCGAGGAGTTCCTCGACGAACTGGCACCGACGGTCGGGTGGCCCGGTACGGAGGGCGAGTTCGCCGAGAAGGCCAAGCCGCAGGAGCAGAAGGAGCGGCAGACCACCAAGGACACCATGATGTCCATCCGCGACGCGCTGGTGGGCATCACCGACGCCACGGTCAGCCAGGTCCGGCTGATGAAGAACACCCGTGACGCCAACATCGCGGACATCGAGCAGAACAACAGAGAGATCGACACCCATGGGCTCGACGGCGGCCCCGGCGGGCATGGCCGCCGCTGACCTCCGCGCCGTCGGCCGCTCCCGCACCGTGCCGGGAGCGGCCGGTCCGTCCTGCCCGAACGACGTGTGGGGCGGCCCCCGATGAGCATGATGGCGTCGCCCGAGGTCAACGCGATGATCTTCATCCTCACCGGGGAGAGGCTCATCGACGCCGACGAGGACCTGGCCTACGAGAGCCGCCGGCCCTACTCCGGCCTGGGCCGCAAGCTCGACCGGATGTCGTCGCTGATCGAGAAGTCCATCCACGACATCGCCGAGGTCATGCCCGACGACCTCTCCAAGTCGTACGCCAAGGCGATGGGCATGCTCATCGACGACGGCGGCAAGAACTACCTGCGCGACTTCGCCGAACAGCTCGACAAGATCGCCGAAGGCCGGCGCAAGACCTCCATGGACATCATGGAGTCCAAGTGGCAGGTCATCGCCGAGGTCATCCGGCTGCTCATCGAGATCGCCATCTACCTGGCGATGTCCTTCTTCACCGGCGGCGCCTCGGCCAGCCAGATCATGATGGCCAAGCTCCGCAGCCGGTTCATGATCCTCGCCACCCTCAGCCACCTGCTCCAGCGGCTGCACATCGCGCCCTCGCTGACCGAGGCGTTCGCCGAGGCGTTCACCACCTTCGCGGTGCGGCTGGCGATGATGAACTTCGCCCCCAACGGCCGCCGCCCCGACGGCTTCGACTGGAACGACATCCTCAAGTCGGCCGCGTTCGGCGCCGCCGCGGGCTTCCTCACCAGCATCTTCGACGACATCGCGAAGAACATCGTCAAGAGCTACGACAACAACTTCCTCAAGGACGGCCCGGACCTCAACTTCAAGGACAACCCCAACCTCAAGAACCCCCCGAACCTCGATTTCAAGAACGACGGCCCGAACCCCAAGCCGGACCCCGACCCCACCCCCAACCCCCACGACGGCACCCCGAAGGACCGCCCGGACCCCAGCCCGTACGGGAACGGCCCCAACCCCACGAACAACACGCCGACCACCTTCCGGAACGACCCGCTCTCGTTCCGGAACAACACCAACCTGTGGCGCAACAACCAGATCCTGCGCAACAACGCCGACCGGCCGGGCGCGCTGGCCGGGCACTACGGGCTCAAGGGGACGGCGGACTTCCTCGCCGCCGGCTCCGGTGAGGCGCTGGCCGAGATCTTCATCAAGGGTGTCTTCGACGGTGACTGGTCCACCAGTTGGTCCACCTTCGTCGGCGCGGGCATCAGCAGCCAGGTCGAGGCCACGCTCACCGACGCCGCCCTGAACAGCGGCGCCGAACTGCGCCACGCCATCGACAAGTTGCGCATGCAGCCACCGCCCACCGTCTCCGGCGGCGACTCCGACACGCGGGACTCCGACGGGTCCACGCGCTCCGGCGACCGCGCGGGCGACGGGACCGACCGCGCCGGCGGTACCGGTGGTCCCTCGGGTACGGACCTCTCGGGTGGCGCCGGCTCGCCCCGCACCTCGCCCCAGCCCGTCACCCAGCAGAACACCGGCAACACCAACGACATCGGCGGCACCGGTACGGGGGACTTCGGGGGCAGCGAGTCGCCCCCGAAGTACTCCGCCGAGGACCCGCCGCCGTACAGCAGCCCGGCCCCGCCGCCGTACTCCCCGGGCCCGCTGCCCGTGACCGCCGCCGAGAACGAGCTGTGGCAGCAGGTCCACAACGGTTCCGCCGAGGTCCGCGAGCAGGCCCTGCGCGACCTCGCCGCCCTGCGCGGTTCCCAGGCGCCCGGCAGCACCGAGATCGGTGTCCGCGACAGCCTGCACGGCAACCTGTCGCAGGTGCCCGAGATCCGGGTGGTGCCCGCCGGGAACAGCCCTGCCGCGCAGGTCGACACCGACGACGTCCGCCGCGCCCTCGACAGCTTCGGCCCGCCGGTCACGGTGGGCGCCCCGATCGACACGGGCACATTCGGCGACGGCTCCTCGGACGACTCCGGCGCCGTCCAGAACTCCCCGGACGCCGTCCAGAACGCTCCGGACGCCGTCCAGAACTTCCCGGACGCTTCGGGGGAGGTGCTCGCGCAGGACGACCGGACGGCTCCGGCGCCGGCTCCGGTAGCGGGGGCCGGCACCGGCTCCGGCAGTGGTGCGGGGACCGGCTCCGGCAGCGGTTCAGGGACCGGGGCCCGGCCGAGTGGCGTACCCACCGCCGGAGGCAACCAGTCCCCCTCCGCCGCGCAGCCCGAGGGCACCCAGGACACGCAGGGCGCCCAACCGACCCAGGGCGCCCCCGACCCGGAGGGCACGGCCCCGGCGGACGGTTCGCGCACCACGGCCGTCGACTCGGGCGACAACAGGAGCACTTCGGGCTCCGCCGAGAACGACCCCGCCCCGGCCCCCGGCGTCACAGCCCCCGATGTCACGGCCGCACCGCCGAAGGTGAGTACCACCGGCTCGTACGCCGACACGGGTGACGTGCGTGACGTCAGTGGCCCGGGCGATCCGGGCGAGGCGGTCGACCCGGGCGAGGTGAAGGCCGGTCCGTCCCCGGTTCCTACGAGCCCCTCGTCCACCCGGTCGTCGCCGTTGACGATCGTCGTCTCGGAGGTGCCGCCGCCGGGGGAGGGCGCGCCGGAAGCCGCCGAGCTGCTGGACGGGGCCGGGGTGGACCGGGCCGTCGTGCTCGGGCCGTCGGTCGCGTCGGACGGGGCGGGGCGTCCCGTACGCGCCGCCGTCGAGCTGACCCGCGAGGGCCCCGGTGCCCCGGTCCGGGTCCGCCCGCTCACCGGCCCTCCGGCCCCCGTGCTGCCGGACGGCACTCCCGGCACCGCGGACGCCGCGTTCCCCGGCGCGGACGTGCTGCTGCCGCTCGCCGACGCGCTGGGCCCGGCGCCTGCCACCACGTCCGGCCCGGCCACGCAGGACGCCTCCACGCAGGACACCGTCACGCAGAACCCCGTCACGCAGAACCCCGCGACCACTGACGGCGACCCGGTCACCGCCCCGGCCACGCGCCCGAAGGTGGTCTCGGACGTCTTCTCGGACGCGACGTCCCTCGCGGACGGCAAGGCGGCCGGTCCGGACCTCACGGCCACCGACCTGCCCGCCGCGGCCAAGCTGGCCACCCTGTCCCGGCCCTGGACCGACACGGCCACCGACCTGTACCTGGAGTCGGGCGACAGCGACAGCGGCAACAGCAACAACGGCGACAGCAACGACAGCAACGACAACGGAGTGAGTGGGCACGGCCCCGGCGGCGGACGCGGGACAGGGAGCGGCGGCACCCCGCCTCCCCCGGCGCCCACCACCACGACGGACACCGGACCGGTGACATCCCCCGTGGCGCCCCCGCCCGTGGGGCGGATCGTCGTACGGCCGACGGACGGCGTCGGTACGGCCGACGACGCAAACGGCCGCGCACGCCCCTCGGGCGGACCGGTCGTCACCACCCTGGACGGCCACACGGTGCCCGTCGCGCACCTGCGCCGCTGGGTGCCGACCGCGACCGCCACGCCGCAACCGGGGCGCGCCGTACAGACGTTGACCATCTCGCAGGACCCGGCCGAGGACGGTACGGCGCACGGCGCGGCGCGGCGCGCGCTGCTGGGCCAGGACACCTTCCGCGGCGTGCGCACCACGTCCGCGCAACCGGCTCCCGGGACCGCCGCGGACCGGCCCGCCCGCCGTACCGTGTTCACCGGCCCGCCGACCGCGCTCCCGGGGTCGGGCACCGAGCGCGGCGCCGACTACTTCACGAGTCACGGCACCTCCCGTACCGTCACGCTCGGTACCGAGAACGCGGCGCGACCCACCGTGAAGGTCAGCGGCGTACAGCTCGGCGAAGTGCTCAAGTCCTGGGCGCAGGACGGGGACCAGGACCGGCCACTGGTGCTCTTCTCCTGCGAGACCGGGCGGCAGCCGCAGGTCGCGGGACTGCCGGTGGCGCAGCACGTGGCGAACCGGACCGGGCGCCAGGTCTACGCGCCGACCACCGAGGTGGGCACGGCCCGGGACGGGAACGGCACCGTGCGCGCGGTGCTCACCGAGGGCGCGGACGGGCCGGGAGGGTGGCGCCTCTTCACCCCCGAGCCCAGCGGCGTGGACCTGGACGGTCTGGCGCGCGACGCCGGCCTGCACGCGGGCCCCGAACCGGCCGACGCCTTCGCCCGGGCCCGTACCCTCCAGCAGATCCGCACCTTGCGCGAGACGCTCGGCCCGGATGCCGAACAACGGCCCGAGAACCGGGAGTTGCTCGCGGGACTCGCCTTCGTGGACAACCTGCGCTGGCTCAGCCAGGACACCGCGGCCCGTTACGGCGACGGCCGGATGACCCCGGACCTGCTGCGCCGGATGGTCGTCGACCGGGGTGGTGCGACGGGCGACGCCACCACCGATCCCGGCGCCGCTCCCACCGTCGAGCAGTACACCGAATTCCTGCGCGCCGCAGCCCAGTTGCGTGCCACCGCCGGGTCCGACACCACGCTCGACGCCCTGGTGCCCCCGCCGCCGCCCGCGCTCCCGCCCACCACCCTGGTGTCGCCCGAGGACGTACGCGGCCTGTCCTACGCGCCCTCCGCGCAGATCACCTGGTCGCTCGCCGGTACCCCGCTGCCGCTGTCCGAACTGGGTCTGAGCGCCGAGGACACCGCCGAACTCGCCCGCCGCAGGCCCGACCTGGCGCCCGCGCCGAGCCGCCCGGAGAGCCTCGCCGAGGAGATGACCCTCCTCAGCAAGGCCACGCCCGGCACGGCGGACACCGTGCAGGCGGACCACCACTCCTTCCAGCGCCTGGACACCCCCAGTGGCGGGAACTGCCTCTTCCGGGCGGCCCTCGACAGCGCGCGCAGCCAGGCCGTGCCACCGGCGTGGGCCGCGCGGAACATCGTCGGCCTGCGCCGTCTGCTGAGCGAACGGATCACCGGGTCGGAACTCGGCGACGCCGTGGCCCTGGCGATCCCCGACCCGGTGTTCTCCGTGGTGGACGACCTGCGGATGCGCGCCCTCGCCGGGGTGCGGGACCCGGCCGAGGGCGACCGGCTCACCCGGCTCTGGAACCGGATCGCGCAGGACGTCGTCGGCGACGGCGACCCCGCCGCCTGGCAGCGGATCATCCGGGACAGCGACTATCCGCACCTCGCCGACGTGGTATCGACCCCCGTCGACGCCTGGCGGCTCGGTGCCAAGGGGCTCGTCGGCGCGGCGGCCGAACTCCCGGCGCTGTGGGCCTCTCCCTTCGCCGACCCGCTCCCGGAAGCACTGGCGCACACCCTCGACCTCGATCTGCGGCTCGTCCAGCCCGACCCGCGGTCGCCGGACAGCGTCTTCGTCAACACTCTCAACCCGGGCGGCCAGGGTGACGCCCTGTACCTGGCGTACAACGGCACCGATCACTTCGACGCCCTGGTCCCGGCCTCGGCGCCGCTCACCCCCGTACCCGACCCGACCACGATTACGGGCACGGGCACGACTCACGATCCGGCCGACGCACAGGACCCGGTCACCCCTGACCCGGCGACCCCCGACCCGGCCGCCCCGGAACCGGACGGTTCCGACCCCTTCGGGGAGTGGCTGCGCAGCATGGGCGGAGTCACCGATCTCGACGGGCCCGGCACGCAGACCCCCGACCGGGGTGACCCGGTACCGCTGGAGACCCAGCTCGAACGCCATCGCCCGGCCCGGCTGCTGACCGGTCCGGACGCCCGGCCGCCGGGTCCGGTACCGACCACCGTCACCTTCGAGGACGGCAGCCGGCTGCCCACGGTCCTGATCCATCCGGACGCCGACCCGGGGGACGGCACCCCGGGCGGCCGCCCCGACGGCACCCCGCGCGGGCGTCCGGCCGGACTCTTCACCGGCCCCGGCATGACGACCCTGCGCTCGCCCGAGCAGGTGGCCGAGGAGATCCTGGCCAAGCTGCCGAAGAAGCTGCGGGCCCAGTTCGACGAGGCGGAGCTGCTGCGCCTGCTGACCGAACAGCCCGGTGCCTTCACGGCCCCGCGCGGCGCGCGCTTCGTGGGCCGGGAGAAGTCCGGTGTCGGTCACGAGATGACGGTCGAGGCCATCCCGTACCACCGCTGGGAACGCTTCTCCGACGTGAACGGCGGTACCGTCCGGCTGGACACCATGCGCCGCGGCCAGGCCGGTACGGGCGGCGGACGCAGCGTCGGCTTCGGGCGCCGGATCGCCGGCGGGCTGAGCATGGGCCCGCCGCTCAACTGGCTGCTGAAGATCGGTGTCTCGCTGGGCTGGACCCGCAGGACCGACTACGCCCAGGGCACCCAGGCGTACAACCAGTCGGAGTGGCGCGCCCACGAGGGCTCGCACCTGCATCTGGACGACGTCCACTACCGGGTACGGGTGGACCGCGTCACCGAGGCACCGAAGGCCACCGGCCCCGACAGCCGGCCGGGCCCGGGCGGCACCCCGGGCGACCGGCCCGCCTCGGCGCCGCCGAAGCCGCACTGGCAGCGTACGCGGGTGCACTCCGCGGAGTTCGCGATGCGCGACGGGCTGAGCTGGCGGCTGCCGGACGACCTCACCGTGCCCTACCAGGGACCGCGGCGGGCACCGACGGCCCTCACCTTCCCGGACGGCGTCGAGCCGCGGATCATGGACACCACCGGACTGCACCTGACGGACCCGCCGGAGGACATCGCACTGGCCGTCTCCGGGGCCCGGCCCGGCAGTTCGGCGCACCGGACGCTGGTCTCGTACGTCCGTCCCGGGCGGCTGCTCGCCCTGTTCGGCCGGTTCTCCGGACCGGTCACCGGGCCCGAGCTGACCCAAGGCAGCGGACAGCACCCGCTGGGGCACCTGATCGTGGAGCGGTCGGTGCCGCACCGGGCCACCCTGGTCACCGAGTCGGTCAAGGCGGAGTTGCGCGACCTCACCCAGACCACCTACCAGAACGAGCGCGGCCACGTCCGTGACACCCGTCTGGGCATCCAGGTCACCGCGGGGCCGAACTACACCCTCGTCGGCGCCGAGACCGATGTACGTCTCCAGGGCGGCCCGTTGGTCCGCGCGGACCTCAGCGCCGGGCGCGGCCACTACCTCGGCGTCGACGCCGCCCGCAAGACCACCGGCCGCGTCCGCAACCACCCGGTCGCCCTGTACCGGGTGGAGCGCACCCTGATGGTGCGCAAGCCCGGCGAACCGCCGTCGGCCGCGCGCCCGGTCCGGGTGGTCAGCCTCGACTGGATCTCCACGCAGGACGCCCGCCGCCTCGCCGGCTGGGACAGCCGCACGCCGGGGCAGGCGGGCCCCGACCCGGACGCCGAGCCGCCGGTGCCGTGGTACCTCACCCGGGAGGACCCGGTCCATCTCAGTGGGCAGGTCCGCGCGGAGGGTTTCCGGCCGGTCCGCCCGCAGACCCAGGTGCAGACCCAGCCCCAGACCCAGTCAGGAGATCAGCAGCCTCCGACCCAGCAGCCTCAGCCGAATCAGCAGCCGCAGTCTCAGCCGACCCAACAGCCGCAGCATCAGACGCAGAACCCGCAGCCCGCGCCCCAGGACCCCATGCGGGCCTTCGCGGACACCGTCCTCGACACCCTGCACCGTTCCTACCCGTCGCTGTTCGTCCCGCCGATGATGCTGCGGCACCCGCGGCTCGCCAAGTTCTGGTACGGCGACGGGCGGATGCGGACCGCGCTGCACAACGACCGACAGGTGCGCGAGGCGCTGAACCGGCCCAGCCTGGCGCAGAGCCTGGACGACCTGACCACCACCGGGGTGCCGGTCACCCTCACCGAGGACGGCAAGGTGCGCCGCGGCCACCACACACTCATCCTCCGGGCACGCCTCACCGACCGGCAGTTCGAGACCACCATGAGCGAGCGCTCGCTGCGCAACGCCGTGATCGGCACCGAGGTCTCGGGGCAGGGGCAGCAGGCGTCCCTCACCCTCTCCGGAGGTGTCGAGCTGGGTGTCTCCCCCCGCGACCACAACAAGGTGCCCGACGTCGGGCTGCCCCGCCAGGCCGGCAACGTGACCGTCGGGGTCAGGCACGCCAAGACCGACCAGAAGGCCACCAGGAACACGGTCGCGGTGGCCCACGACCAGCTGACGTTCCAGACCGGCGCCGACCTCTACAGCTACCAGGTGGAGCTGGGCGCGTCCTTCGAGGGCCACCGCCGCCCCCGCGGCTGGGCCAGGCTCGCCTCGGTCGGTCTGCTCGGCGCGGGCGTCTTCGTCAGCAAGGTCGAGGAACGGCCCCTGTTCAGCCGGGGCAACGAGACCGTGGGCCGGGTGGAGCTGGCGGTACCCGCGGTGCACGGCTCCGAGCGCTTCGCCCCGGCCGACCCGCCCACCGCCGGTACCGGTACGGCGCCGGCGACCTCCGCGGTGGCGCCGCAGCAGCTCTCCGCCACCGAGGCCGACCAGCTCCTCGACGGCACCCGCCCGCTGCCGAGGACGGACTCGCCCGACCGGCGGCTCACCAGGAGACTGCTGAGCGTCCCGCACGTGGTGCTCAGCGCCGAGGGCGGCCCGCAGCGCCAGCAGCTCATGCAGGACACCGCCGACCGCGCCTCGGGAACCTCCTGGCACGTCAGCGCCCCCGGCGCCCCGGTGCGCACCGCGCTGCGCCGGGCGATGGCCAACCTCAGCGTGGCCGGCCAACTCGGCCAGTACCTGGGCCCGTTCGGCTCCCGCGTCGCCGGACTCAACGGCGCCGGGCCGTTCCGTACCCACTACCTCAAGGCGGCGGTCCGCGGCGAACTCAGCAACTTCCAGGTCAGGAGCGACCCGAAGCCGGCCAGCCTGGAGGCCACCATCGGCAACGAACACCGCGTCGCCGGCAGCACGAGCACCGTCACCCGTACGACCGTCGGCCTCCAGGGCGCCGACATGCCGCTGCAGCAGGCCCCGGGCCAGTCGGCCGTGGTCGGCTCCTACTCGACCGCCCTGCAGTACGCCTGGGGCAAGGGCCGCAGCGTGTCGCAGACCCTCACCCGGGGACGCAACACCACCCTCACCTTCGCCGGGCGCATGTACCTGGTCGTCGCCGACGCCGCCGAGACCGTGGCGGTACGGGACCGGTGGACGGCCGCGATGGGCACGGTCGGCACCCGCGCCGGAGCCCGCATCAGCTCCGCGGCCGGGCGGCTCTCCGGACGCCTCGGCGACAGTCTCGCCCCGCGCCGGGCCGCCGCCGCGCTCCAGCGCGTCCGCGACGCGGTGATATTCCACCTGCCGATGCAGGACGTCATCGAGGCCGGACTCGCCCCGGACGGCCTGGGCACCACCACGCCGCACAACCTCGGCGGCGGCTACCGGCTGCCCCCCTACCTGCGCAACCGCCGCTTCCCCAGCCACCCCAGCGGTCAGCTCGACGCCGGCCCGGCGGCACAGCAGCTCCTGGGACAGCTGGAGAGGATCGGGGTGCCCTCGCACGACCGGGAGCAGGTCCTGCAGCGGCTCTCCCCGGATTTCCTCCGCGGCCACCTGCACGAGCTGACGACCGACGGATTGACCCTGCCGGTCCGCTACCGCGCCTGGTCCAGCCCGCACCACCTGCCCGTAGGCGGCAGCCCGGGACAGGTCCGGTTCACGCTGACCCCCGTCACCACCACCGTGGACCGGCTGCGTACCGGCTACGAGCTGGAGGACTACCGCACCATCGCCCGCGACGACGCCGACGGCGCCTCCCAGGACCGCGGCGCCGACGTGACACTCAGCGCCGGCCAGCGCGCGGCGGAGAGCGGCATCCTCGTCGCCAACCCCTCGCTCCAGGGCACCGCGGCCAAACAGCGGTCGAGCACCCGGACCCGGACCGCGGGCACCACCGCGATGCCCAACATCGCCACCACCCAGGCCCACGCCGAGATCGTCACCAGCTATGTCCTGACCGTCACCATGACGGACACGACCGGCGACCCCCTCACCCCCGGTGTCACCACCCCGGTCGGCAGCCTCAACGAGATCCTCCCGGCGAACCTGCTCACCCCGGACGGCGACGGCGCCGACGGCGCGCTCACCGAACAGGACGTGCCGGAACCCGAGCGTGCGGTGCGGATGCTGACCGCTGACCAGGCCCGACCGGAGAACATCGCCGCCTGGCGCACCTCCACCACCGGGGACGGCACCGGCGGCGCCGACCCGGACATCCTGCCCTTCGACGACCGGATCGGTTCCGGCATCCTCGCGGTGGACATCCGCGGCGCGGCCAACGTGCAGGACGCCCTGACCCTCGCCACCGCCCGTGCCGACGGCTCGGGCGACGGCGACCTCGGCAGACGGCACACCGGGAAGGTCCTCGACTCCCGCGTGCGCATGGCCCGCCAGACCCCGCTCACCGGACTCGGTACCGCCCCCGCCCAGGCCCAGCAGGAGGCCACCGCGCAGGGCGGTCTGACCGCCGGCTTCCGCGAGGCGCTCGGCGCGAACGGCTCACCGCTGCCCGCCCAGGCGTCCGTGCGCCTCTTCGGCCAGTACCACACCGCCGAATCGCGCCTCTACGCGAAGATGCACCGCGGCGGCGCCCGCCTGCTCGCCGTGGAGAACAAGCCCCGCATGGAGGCCATGCAACGGGCGAAGACCTCCGACGCGTCCGAGGCCGGCATCACCGACAACGTCGAGGGCGCCGTGGGCACGGCGCCGATGGCGGGCAACAGCAACGCGGGCGTGACCAACCCGGGCGCCACCGTCCCGATCGGCGGCTCGAACGACGGCACCGTGCTCAAGGGCACCGCGGACACCACCCTCGGCACCCACGTCAAGGTCGTCACCGACCGCAGCATGCTGTTCGCGATACCGGTGAGCTGGCTCTCCGTGGCCGAGGTGGACCACCGGATCACCGACAGCCGCCCGCTGCACGCGCTCGGCAAGGCCAGGCGCGGGCCGCGCGCCGCCGAGGCCGAGACCACGGCCCTGGTCTGGCTGCGCGAGGACATCGCCCGCGACTACGGCCTCCTGGACGACAGCACGTTCCCCGACGAGGTCCTCGCGGCCTGGGACGACCTGTCCAAGGCGGCGGGCGACCTCGCCACGGCCGAGAAGAACTACTACGACGCACGGGCGCGGGCCCGGGAGACCTGGCTCGACCTCAGCCCGGCGGACCGGGCCGCGCTCGGCGACGACAACTCCGGCCCGCCGGCCGATCTGCCGCCGGACGTGCTCTGGTCCCCGGCCGTCGTCGCCTGGCAGGCCGCCCGCCAGGAGGTCCACCGCTGGGAACAGCACACCGACGCCGCCGCCCGGGACCACCACCGGTTGCACCTGGCCGCCTCCCGCCTCACCGCGCACCACCGGGGTTCGGCCTCCGTCCCGGTGCCGGACCGGCCGCAGGAGTACACCGAACCGGACTGGCGCTCCGAGGCACCCGAGCCGTACACCGTCACCGACGGTACGGACCCGGCCCCGCGTACGATCACCTCGCCGGACGGCGCGACGGTGCGGGAACTGCACGACGTGCCGCACGACGGCGCCTCGTTCTTCCACGCGCTGCTCGCCGCCGCCCAGACCCGGGGCCGGCTGCCCCACCTGCTCGGCACCGACCTCGCCGACCGGTTCACCAGCGCCCCCGGCGACCCGGCGGTCACCGCGGAGGCCGTCGGCGCCGCCCGCGACCGTCTCGCCTGGGCACTGGGCGAGGACAGCAACCAGGACCTCCTCGACGCCCTCGCCCTGGACGCCGAGGACACCTTCACCCAGGACGAACTCGACGCCGCGGGGGTGCGGCTGACCCCGGCCCAGCAGACCGAGTTCGACGCCTTCGGCCGGCTCCCGCAGACCTACTGGCCGACCCCCGCGCAGCGGGTGGCGCTCGCCACCGCGGCCCTGTCCCGCCCCTTCGCGGCCGAGCCCCCGCAGGACGGCGGCACGGAACGCCCGGACGGCGAACCCACCCCTCCCGAGCGCCGTGCGGGCGACCACGGCGGAGCCGACCTGCTGCCCGCCCTCGCCGCCCGCGTCCTCGGCACCCCGCTCACCGTGGTGACCGGCGAGGGCCGCGACCAGCTCTTCCTCCCGCACGGCACCGATCCGGCCGCCGTCGACCCGGCCGCCGATCCGGTCCTCTTCACCAGCGACGGCTTCTTCCACGCCGCGCTGCCGCCCGGGACCCCGCCGCCGGTCACCACTCCGTTGCCGGCCCCGACGACGACAGCGACGACAGCGACGAAGGCCGCGACGGCCGCGACGAGCACCGGGTCGGAGCCGCGGTCCGCACGACCGCCCGCACACCGCAGCCACGCCACCCCGCCCTGGCTGCCGCCGGCCGACAGCGACGGCCCGCGTTACCGCCTCGACCGCGACGGTGTCCTCACCGCACCCGACGGCGCCACCTACACCCAGGTGGCCCCCTCCGGCCGCGGCAACGGCTTCTTCGGCGCGCTCTCCACCGCTCTGCGACAGGCGGCCGAGCAGTCCGGACCGAACCGCCAGGAGGCCGCACGGCTGCGCATGCGCGCCGCGGCGACGCCCACCCAGCTGCTGCGCCTGAACGGTCTGCCCGCCGACCCCGCGGAGCGCGACGCGCTGTTCACACCCCCGCCCCTGCGGACCCACCCCGGTGAGCCCGCGCCGAGCCGCAACGCCGTCGAGGGGCACCTGCGCCGCCACCTCGCCGAAGCCCCGTGGGGTCCTGGGGCCGACCGCGCCGTGGCCCGGTGGGCGGCCGCCGCGACCGGCACCACCGTCACCCTGATCGAGGAGGACGGCACCGCCCACACCTACCCGGGGCCGTCCGGCGAGAGCGGTCCGCACCTCCGGCTCCGCCGCCGGGGCGGGGACTTCGTCCCCCTGCGCCTGCACACACCCGCACCCGCCCCGAAGAACACGGAACCCATGGCGGACCCCATAGCGGCCCCTATGGAGGAGGCGCACGATCTGAGCACGCTGTCCGGCACCGGCACGGGCTCCGACGTGCCCACCGGCTCGGACACGGCCCCCGCCGCACCGGAGCCGGTGCTCCGTCCCTTCAAGTTGGGGAACTACGAGTTCACCAACCTCAACCAGACGGAGAGGTACACCGACAAGGCGGTCCGGATCGTCGAACTGCTCGACGAGCACACCACCATCAAGAACTACGTCGGTGGTCGCCCGGTCCGGATCACCCTGCACGTGCGGACGACGGAGACGCCGGCCGACGTACGTGACCTGGGTGACGAGGGCGTCCAGATCAACCTGGCGAGTTACTACTTCGAGAAGTACGACGTCGGTTATGTGATGGGGATGCTGGCGCATGAGATCGGTCTGCATCCTCTGGCGTCGCGCAACGCGGAGATTCCGGAGCAGGAGGAGGCGTACCGGGGGATGCCGCTGCCGGTGCCGGGGCTGACGGATCTGAGGACGCCGCGCACGATGAACACGGAAGGGGCGGGGCAGGCCGACCACATCATGGCCGCCTACCCGCGCACCATCCGGCACGGCATCTACCGCGACATCGTCATAGAGATGGCCAAGGTGCTCGCGCAGCACGCACGGGTCGGCGTGCCGGGCGCCAAGCCCCAGGACGTCACCGACCTCTTCGACACCTACCTGATGGACCTCGCCTCCATCGCGGTCACCAGCGACTACCGCATGAACGCGGTCAAGGAGCCCAACTACACGGCGAGGGTCTACAACGCCTACAAGGAGATGCTGCGCGCCGAGCTGGCGGAGAACGCCGCTCTCCGGGATCTCCTGCCGTCGAACAAGACCCTGTTCGGCGTGGCCCGCTCCTTCACGCAGCTCGCCACCAGCATCGCGACCAACAACCGGGGCGACAGCATCCAGCAGCCCGTCGTCCCGGAGCGGACCGGCGGCGACCCGGGCGCCACCACCGGCGAGGCGCGCCCCAGGCTCCCCGAAACCGGTACCGCGCCGCAGAACGCGCCGTCCACCGCCTCACCGTCGACGCAGGGCGTGCGTGGTCCGCGCGGCCCGCGTGACAGTCGGCCGCGGTTCGTGGTGCGGTCGGGCTTCGACGCCCGGCGGTTCTCGTACCAGGGCGAGCCGGTCACCGACCTCACGGTCCGCATGGCGATACGGGGCACGGACGGACAGGTCTCGCGGGTGTTCGACCAACTCGAAGCGGGCGTGCAGGAGTTCCTGAACGCCCCGGGACACCGTCTGTTCAACGGCGACAGGCTGCACGTGACCGTCGAGCTCGTCGACCCCTCCGAAAGCCCGCACCTGACCGTGGACCTGGCGGGCCGGGACCGGGCGATGGATCAGACCACCTGGTGGGCGGACGCCGCCCCGGTGCAGCTGGTGCACGAACTCACCCACCAGCTCGGTCTGCGCGACGAGTACCGCGATACCGACTCCCCGCACCGCCCCCACATCCTCGGCAGCCTGCTGGGCGACCTCGACCAGGCTCCCGAGGACCCCTTCCTCGCCCCGGCCGGCCTACGGGACCGGCACTTGGCCCTGCTCGGCGCGCTCATCGGCGACGTGACCCCGGCACCACAGCGAAACGGCGACCAGGCCGAGCAGGCCGATCAGGCGGGTCAGGCCCACCAGGACGACCAGAGTTGGGCGGAGGCCAGGAGCGCCGCGACCGCGGAGCCCCGTGAGTCCATCTGGGTCGACCCCGTCTCCCTGCCCAGGTCCGCCGACGGCACGGCGGGCACCGAGGTTCCGGCTCATATGCAGCAGGACCCGGACACGGTCCCCACCGCATCGGAACCGGTGCTCCGTCCCTTCAAGTTGGGGAACTACGAGTTCACCAACTTGAACCAGACCGAGAAGTACATCGACAAGGCGGTCCGGATCGTCGAACTGCTCGACGAGCACACCACCATCAAGAACTATGTCGGCGATCGTCCGGTCCGGATCACCTTGAAGGTGCGGACGACGGAGACGCCGGCGGATGTGACGGACCGCGGTGACGCGGGTGTGGACATCAACCTGGCGAGTTACTACTTCGAGAAGTACGACATCGGTTACGTCATGGGGATGCTGTCCCATGAGATCGGCCTGCACCCTCTCGCGTCCCGCAACTCGAAGATTCCCGAGGAGGAGGATCTTTACCGGGGCATGCCGCTGATGGTTCCGGGGCTGGAGGGTCTGAAGACGCCGCGTTTCATGAACACCGAGGGTTCCGGTCAGGAAGACCACGTCATGGCGGCCTTCCCCCACACCATCCGGCACGGCATCTACCGCGACATCGTCCTGGAGATGGCCGAGGTGCTCGCACGGCACGCGCGGGTCGGCGTGGCGGGAGCCAAGCCCAAGGACGTCACCGACCTGATCGACACCTACCTGATGGACCTGGCCTCCATCGCGGTCACCAACGACCACCGGGCAAGAGCGATCACGGACCCCAGCTACACGGCGCGCGTCTACAACGCCTACAAGGCCCAGCTGACCGAGCACATCCCTCAGACCAGCGCCGTCCGCACCCTGCTGCCCGCCGACAAGGGACGGTTCGGCGTCCTCGGAGACTTCGCCCAACTGGCGGCCAGCGTAGGAACCAACAACCGCGGCGACAGCATCCAGCAGCCCGTCGCACCGGACCGGTCCGGCGGCGCCACGGCCGGCGACACCGGCGAGGCACGCCCCAGACTGCCCCAGGCCGAGGAACTGCCCAGGACCGAGGAGTCGCCCCGGACCGAGGAACTGCCCCGGACCGAGGAGCCGGTCCTCATCCCCTTCAGGTCGGGGAACTTCGAGTTCACGAATTTGAAGCACACGGATGAGGTGTTCCGTGAGAAGGCGGTGCGGATCATCGAGGTGTTGCGGAG
>NZ_JBIAQL010000009.1:0-298139 GCF_042889045.1 Streptomyces sp. NPDC002701 | reverse complement strand
TTGCTGTCTTGCGTTTCCGACTCTATCAGACCGTTTCCGGCTCCGATTTCCTCGGTGCTTTCCAGGTTCCCGCTCTCGCGTTTCCCTTTCCGGCGAATCCGACTTTATCAGAAAGTCTGAGTCGGATTTCCCGCCCCTCCCGGGGTGGTCCGGACACGTGATCGATCCGGGTTCCCGTTCTGGCGGAGCCGTAAACGTACTGGAGCGGAGCGCCCCGACGCAAATCGAGGTGCTCCGCTCCGGGTTCTCATGTACGCGAGGCTCAAACCTCGACGACGACCGGCAGGATCATCGGCCGGCGGCGGTAGGTGTCCGAGACCCACTTGCCCAGCGTGCGGCGGATGAGCTGCTGCATCTGGTGGGCCTCGACCACGCCGTCCTGGGCCGAGCGTTCCAGTACCTCGACGACCTTGGGCAGGACCGCGTTGAAGGCCGAGTCCTCGATGCCCGAGCCGCGGGCCTGGATGTGCGGGCCACCGGTGATCTTGCCCGTGCTGGTGTCCAGCACCACGAAGACCGAGATGATGCCCTCGTCACCGAGGATCTTGCGGTCCTTGAGCGTGGGCTCGCCGACATCGCCGACCGAGAGGCCGTCGACGTACACGTATCCGGCCTGGACCTTGCCGGCGATTCTGGCCTTGCCCTCGACGAGGTCCACGACCACGCCGTCCTCGGCGATCACGATGCGGTCGTGCGGGACGCCGGTCAGGGCGCCCAGTTCGGCGTTGGCGCGCAGATGGCGCCACTCCCCGTGGACCGGCATCAGGTTCCGCGGCTTGCAGATGTTGTAGAAGTACAGGAGCTCACCGGCCGAGGCGTGGCCCGAGACGTGCACCTTGGCGTTGCCCTTGTGGACGACGTTGGCGCCCCAGCGGGTCAGGCCGTTGATGACGCGGTAGACCGCGTTCTCGTTGCCGGGGATGAGCGACGACGCCAGGATCACCGTGTCGCCCTGGACGATGCGGATCTGGTGGTCCCTGTTGGCCATCCGCGACAGGGCCGCCATCGGCTCGCCCTGGGAGCCGGTGCAGACGAGGACGATCTCGTGTTCCGGGAGGTCGTCCAGGGTCTTGACGTCCACCACCAGGCCCGGCGGGACCTTCAGATAGCCGAGGTCGCGCGCGATGCCCATGTTGCGGACCATCGAGCGGCCGACGAAGGCGACCCGGCGGCCGTACTCGTGGGCGGCGTCGAGGATCTGCTGGATGCGGTGCACATGGCTGGCGAAGCTCGCCACGATGATCCGCTTGCTGGCTCCGGCGAAGACCTGGCGCAGGACGTTCGAGATGTCCCGCTCGGGCGGTACGAAGCCCGGGACCTCGGCGTTCGTGGAGTCGGAGAGGAGGAGGTCGATGCCTTCCTCGCTCAGTCGGGCGAAGGCGTGCAGGTCCGTGAGGCGGCCGTCCAGCGGGAGCTGGTCCATCTTGAAGTCGCCGGTGTGGACGACCATGCCCGCGGGGGTGCGGATGGCGACCGCGAGGGCGTCCGGGATGGAGTGGTTGACCGCCACGAACTCGCATTCGAAGGGGCCGATGCGTTCGCGGTGGCCCTCCGCGACCTCAAGGGTGTACGGGCGGATGCGGTGCTCCTGGAGCTTCGCCTCGATGAGGGCGAGGGTCAGCTTGGAGCCGATGAGCGGGATGTCCGGCTTCTCGCGGAGGAGGAAGGGGACGCCGCCGATGTGGTCCTCGTGGCCGTGCGTGAGGACGATGCCCTCGATGTCGTCGAGGCGGTCCCTGATCGAGCTGAAGTCCGGCAGGATCAGGTCGATGCCGGGCTGCTCCTCCTCGGGGAAGAGCACGCCGCAGTCGACGATCAGAAGGCGGCCGTCGTACTCGAAGACCGTCATGTTTCGGCCGATCTCCCCGAGGCCCCCGAGGGGGGTGACCCGCAGGCCCCCCTGGGCCAGCTTCGGCGGCAGACGGAGTTCCGGATGCGGATGACTCAAAAGACTCTCCTCACCATGCGCGCCACGTACCTGGCAGGGCACGTGGCGCGCATGACGTTCGTGCAGTAGCAGTTGTCTGGGGAATGCGGACGCCGGGCCCGCGTGGTCGTACCTATTCAGTTGTGAAGTCTGTGGTCAGAGCTGTACCCCGCCGGCAGCAAGATCGATCTTGAGCTGCGCGGTCTCCTCGGGCGACAGGCCGATCATGGGCAGACGCAGCGGCCCGGCGGGCAGGCCCTGGAGGGCGAGCGCGGCCTTGCTGGTCATGACGCCCTGGGTCCGGAACATGCCGGTGAAGACGGGGAGCAGCTTCTGGTGGATCTCGGTGGCCTTGTGGACGTCGCCGCTCAGGTACGCGTCGATCATGGTCCGGAGTTCGGGGGTGACCATGTGGCCGACCACGGAGACGAAGCCGACCGCGCCCACGGACAGCAGCGGCAGGTTCAGCATGTCGTCGCCCGAGTACCAGGCGAGGTCGGAGTTCGCGATGGCCCAGCTGGCGCGGCCGAGGTCGCCCTTGGCGTCCTTGTTGGCGACGATGCGCGGGTGCTCGCCGAGACGCACCAGTGTTTCCGTGTTGATCGGGACACCGCTGCGGCCGGGGATGTCGTAGAGCATCACGGGCAGTCCGGTGGCGTCGGCGATCGTCGTGAAGTGCTGGTACAGGCCCTCCTGCGGGGGCTTGTTGTAGTACGGCGTCACGGTGAGCAGGCCGTGTGCGCCGGTCTTCTCGGCAGCCCGGGCCAGTTCGATGCTGTGGCGGGTGTCGTTCGTGCCGACGCCGGCGACGACGTGGGCGCGGTCGCCGACGGCCTCGACCACGGCTCGTACGAGATCCGCTTTCTCCGCGTTGCTGGTGGTCGGGGACTCGCCCGTGGTGCCGTTGACGATCAGGCCGTCGTTGCCTGCGTCCACCAGGTGGGTGGCGAGCCGCTGCGCGCCGTCGAGGTCGAGTGCGCCGTCCGCCGCGAAGGGCGTGACCATGGCAGTGAGGACCCGCCCGAAGGGGGTCTGCGGAGTGGAGGTCGGAGCCATGGGTAACACGCTACTCGCTGCTCACCGTGCGGTCTGCCCTCGGGGGAGGCGACAAGTCAGGACAAAGATGGAGCCCGGCACTGCCTGCTCGGGGGTTCAGGCAGTGCCGGGTCCCTTTGATCAGGCTAGATGAACTTCTCGAAATGCCGCAATACGGACACTTCACTCGACGACCCGTACAGATGTGCCCGGCGGACCCGACCGCCTGAGGGCCGGGCGGCCGGGGCGGCTACGGGGCGACGCGCCCGTTGGCGTTGAAGGCGGCGTAGGTCAGGGGCATGAGCCGGGCCCACTCCTCCTCCATCTTCTCGCCGACCATCTCGATCTCCCGCTGCGGGAAGGACGGGACCCTCGCCTGCTCGTGCTGGGTGCGCAGGCCGAGGAAGTGCATCAGCGAGCGGGCGTTGCACGTCGCGTACATCGAGGAGAACAGGCCGACGGGGAGGACCGAGCGGGCGACCTCACGGGCCACTCCGGCGGCCAGCATCTCCTGGTACGCCTCGTACGCATGGCGGTACGAGTCCTCCATGACGCGGCCCGTGAGCTCGTGCTGGGCCTGGGTGCCCTCGACGAAGACGTACTTGCCGGGGCGGCCCTCCTGGACCAGCTTGCGGGACTCGCCCGGCACGTAGAAGACCGGTTCGAGCTGCCTGTACCGGCCCGACTCCTCGTTGTACGACCAGCCCACCCGGTGGCGCATGAACTCGCGGAAGACGAGGATCGGGGCGCTGATGAAGAACGTCATCGAGTTGTGCTCGAAGGGGCTGCCGTGCCGGTCCCGCATCAGGTAGTTGATCAGGCCCTTCGAGCGCTCCGGGTCCTTCCGCAGCTCGTCCAGGGACTGCTCGCCGAGAGTGGAGACGCGGGCGGCGAAGAGCACGTCGGAGTCGGAAGCGGTGTGCTTCACCAGTTCGACGGTGACATCGCTGCGGAAGCTGGGCTTGAGGTCGTCGGCGGGGGTGTCGGTCACGGCGTGGAGGGTCCTTCCCAGTACTGGCTCGGGCGGCGACCACTTTACGGCCCGGCACCGACAAGGGGGCGTTCGGTGCGGTGCTGCGACATTCGGCTGCGAAGTTCTGCGAAGCCGGTGAAACAGGGCACCCTTTGCGGCGCTCGCTCGTCTGTATTGATGACAGTGATTCGTTCGAGTCCGAAGAGGAGAAGAGCGCCCCATGCTCCGCCGGCGTGAGCCCGTACCGTTCGCCTTCGTCGCCGAGGCCGACAGGTTCCGCAGCAATGTCGCTCCCCCACCGCGTCGCCGTGCCTCCGCCGCGGAGCTCGCCGGCCGATGGCTGATAGGGCTCACCGTGGTCGCGGGCCTCGTGGGCTCCCTGCTCCTGGGGCTGCCGGCCCTGGAGGCCGACGTCTCCCCCGCGCACACGCAGCAGTCGGACGCGTCCCAGGGCCGCTGACGCGCCGCCACGGGCCCGATGGCCTGGGCAGTACCCCCATGGACCCCCGCGGGTGGTGGGCGGAGATCCGTCTGGGTAGCCTCACCGGGCACAGCCCATGCGTGGATTGAGTAAGGATCAGTCGTGCCCCTGCCCTTTCTGACCGCCGACCGCGCTTTCGACGAGGCGGGCGAGGATCTCGCGCTGCCGTTCGACGACCGCGACCAGTGGCGGCGTCCCTACCGGCCCGGCCCGTGGCGGGTCGGCGCGGCAGCCCTTCTGCTGCTGCTCGCGTCGTACGTGCTGTTCGCGGCGGTCATCATCGCGGCCGCGGGCAACGCCTCGGGAGGCGGAGTGTGCCTGGCACTCGCCGTGCTGATCATCGCGTGTGCCCTGCGCCTGCTGCGGATGGGCGCGTGGGTGAGCGCCTACGGTCTGCGCCGGGTCCGGTTCTTCACCACGACCACGACCCCGTGGACCCAGATCGCCGTGGTGCGGACCGTGCAGCAGCCGGTGCGCTGGCTAGGTCTGCCGCGGACGGTGCAGGGACAGGCGCTGGTGCTGCTGCGCGTCGGACAGCTCGGTGACGCGCCGACGCCCCTGCTGACCACGCACAACGCGGACTTCCTGAGCCGTCCCGACGCCTTCGACCGGGCTGCGGACAGTGTCGAGGTGTGGGCGGACGAGTACCGGCCGCGCGCCTGAGGGGTGGTACGACGGAGGGCCCGGCCGCCTGGAGGTGGCCGGGCCCTCCGTCGTACCACCCCTCAGGTCCGCACGGGCTTTCCGTCGTGCAGGGCGATCGCGTGCTGCATCGCCCTGCGGGCCCGCGGGGTGTCGCGGGCGTCGTGGTAGGCGATGGCCAGCCGGAACCAGCTGCGCCAGTCGTCGGGGGCGTCCTCCGTCTCGGCCTTGCGCCGGGCGAAGACCTCGTCGGCCGAGTCGCGGTCGATGCGGCCGGCCGGGGTGCGCTTCAACTGGTCGACGGGCAGGCCGCCTTCGGCGTCCAGTTCGGCGGCGAGCCGGTTGGCCCGCTGGACGAACTGGGTGTTCTTCCAGAGGAACCAGACGCCGATCAGCGGCAGGACGAGGACGGCGGCGCCGAAGGCGACGGTGAGCGGCGTGCCGTGCTGGATCAGCATCACCCCGCGGGTGCCGACGAGGACGAAGTAGACGACCAGGACGGCGGCCGTGACGGCGTACGTGATCTTCGCGGTCATGGCGGTTACTTCAGATCCAGGAAGTTTTCCAGGCCGAACGTGAGGCCCGGGGTGTCCACGACGCGGCGTACGCCGAGCAGGATGCCCGGCATGAAACTGCTGTGGTGGAGCGAGTCGTGACGGATCGTCAGGGTCTCGCCCTCGCCGCCGAGCAGTACCTCCTGGTGTGCCAGCAGGCCGCGCAGCCGGACCGCGTGCACCGGGACGCCGTCTACGTCCGCACCGCGGGCGCCGTCCAGGGCCGTCGCCGTGGCGTCGGGCTGCGGGGCGCTGCCCGCCCGCTGCCGGGCGGCGGCGATGAGCTGGGCGGTGCGGGTGGCGGTGCCGCTGGGGGCGTCCACCTTGTTCGGGTGGTGCAGCTCGATGACCTCGACCGACTCGAAGTAGGGCGCGGCCGTCTGCGCGAACTTCATGGTGAGGACCGCGCCGATGGAGAAGTTCGGGGCGATGAGCACGCCCGTGCGGGGTGACGCGGCCAGTGCCGTGTCCAGCTGTGCGAGGCGGTCGTCGGTCCAGCCCGTGGTTCCGACCACGGCGTGGATGCCGTGGCGTACGCAGAAGTCGAGGTTCTCCATGACCGAGGCGGGAGTGGTCAGTTCGACGACGACCTGGGCGCCCGCCTCGGTCAGGGTCTCCAGTGCGTCGCCCCGGCCGAGTGCGGCCACCAGCTCCAGGTCGGCGGCGGCCTCGACGGCCCGTACCGCCTCTGATCCGATACGCCCCTTGGCGCCGAGGACCGCCACGCGCAGCTTGCTCATGTTCTTGCCTTCTTGGTCGGGGACTTGGGCCGGGACGTGCGCCGCTCTACGCGACGGCTTCGTGCAGCCGGGACGCCTGCTTGTCCTTCAGCGGGCCGATGACCGACAGCGAGGGCCGCCGTCCCAGGATGTCGCGGGCCACTTCCCGGACCTCGTCCGGGGTGACCGACGCGATGCGGGTCAGCAGGTCGTCGACGGACATCTGCTCGCCCCAGCACAGTTCGCTCTTGCCGATACGGTTCATCAGCGCGCCGGTGTCCTCGAGGCCGAGGACCGTGGAGCCGCGGAGCTGACCGATGGCGCGCTCGATCTCGTCGTCGGGCAGGCCGTGCTCGGCGACCTGGTCGAGTTCGTCGCGGCAGATCTTCAGCACGTCGTGGACCTGGCTCGGACGGCAGCCCGCGTACACGCCGAAGAGGCCGCAGTCGGCGAAGCCCGAGGTGTACGAGTACACGCTGTAGGCCAGGCCGCGCTTCTCGCGGACCTCCTGGAAGAGGCGGGAGGACATGCCGCCGCCCAGGGCGGTGTTCAGGACGCTCAGGGCCCAGCGGCGCTCGTCGGTGCGGGCCAGGCCCGGCATGCCGAGGACGACGTGCGCCTGCTCGGTCTTGCGGCCGAGGAGTTCGACGCGTCCGGCGGTGCGCAGGGTGCGGGACCCGTCGCGCGGGGCGATCGGGGTGGCGTCCTGCCGCTGGAGCGCGCCCGCCTTCTCGAAGGCGGCACGGACCTGGCGTACGACCTTGTTGTGATCGACGTTGCCCGCGGCGGCGACCACGAGGTGGGTCGGGTCGTAGTGCTTCTTGTAGAAGCGCCGGATGCGGTCCGCGGTGAGGGCGTTGACCGTGTCGACCGTGCCGAGGACCGGCCGGCCGAGGGGGCTGTCGCCGAGCATCGTGTGCGCGAACAGGTCGTGCACGCAGTCGCCCGGGTCGTCCTCGGTCATCGCGATCTCTTCGAGGATCGCGCCGCGCTCGACGTTCACGTCCTCCTCGCGGATCAGTGAACCGGTGAGCATGTCGCAGACGACGTCGATGGCGAGCGGCAGATCGGTGTCGAGCACGCGTGCGTAGTAGCACGTGTACTCCTTCGCCGTGAACGCGTTCATCTCGCCGCCGACCGCGTCGATCGCGGAGGAGATGTCCAGGGCGCTGCGGGTGTGCGTCCCCTTGAAGAGGAGGTGTTCCAGGTAGTGCGTGGCGCCGTTCAGAGCCGGCGTCTCGTCGCGCGAGCCGACGTGCGCCCAGATGCCGAAGGTGGCGGAGCGCACGGAGGGCAGGGTCTCGGTGACGATGCGCAGACCCCCGGGGAGGGTGGTCCTGCGGACCGTACCGATACCGTTCTCGCCCTTGATCAGGGTTTGGGTACGGGCGACGGCCCGCGCCTCCGAGGAGGTGCGGGCCGTCGCCTTGGAGCTACTCGACGTCACTTGTCCGTGTCGTCCTTCTTCTCATCGTCGCTGTCGCCTTCGCCCTCGATCACGGGGATGAGGGAGAGCTTGCCGCGGGAGTCGATCTCGGCGATCTCGACCTGGACCTTGGAGCCCACGGCCACGACGTCCTCGACGTTCTCCACGCGCTTGCCGCCGGCGAGCTTGCGGATCTGCGAGATGTGCAGCAGTCCGTCCTTGCCCGGGAGCAGCGACACGAACGCACCGAAGGTCGTCGTCTTCACGACGGTGCCCAGGTAGCGCTCGCCGACCTCCGGCATGGTCGGGTTGGCGATCGAGTTGATCGTGGCGCGCGCGGCCTCGGCCTGCGAGCCCTGCTGGGCACCGATGTAGATGGTGCCGTCGTCCTCGATCGTGATGTCGGCGCCGGTGTCCTCCTGGATCTGGTTGATCATCTTGCCCTTCGGGCCGATGACCTCACCGATCTTGTCCACGGGGATCTTGACCGTGATGATCCGCGGGGCGTTCGGGGACATCTCGTCCGGCGTGTCGATCGCTTCCATCATCACGTCGAGGATGTGGAGGCGGGCGTCACGGGCCTGCTTGAGGGCCGCGGCCAGGACGGAGGCCGGGATGCCGTCCAGCTTGGTGTCGAGCTGGAGGGCGGTCACGAACTCCTTGGTGCCGGCGACCTTGAAGTCCATGTCGCCGAAGGCGTCCTCCGCACCGAGGATGTCGGTGAGGGCGACGTAGTGCGTCTCGCCGTTGATCTCCTGGGAGATCAGGCCCATGGCGATACCGGCGACGGGGGCCTTGAGCGGCACACCGGCGTTCAGCAGCGACATCGTGGAGGCGCAGACCGAGCCCATGGACGTCGAGCCGTTCGAGCCGAGGGCCTCGGAGACCTGGCGGATCGCGTAGGGGAACTCCTCGCGCGTCGGCAGGACCGGCACGATGGCGCGCTCGGCGAGGGCGCCGTGGCCGATCTCGCGGCGCTTCGGGGAGCCGACGCGGCCCGTCTCACCGACGGAGTACGGCGGGAAGTTGTAGTTGTGCATGTAGCGCTTGCGGGTCACCGGGGAAAGGGTGTCCAGCTGCTGCTCCATCCGGAGCAGGTTCAGCGTGGTGACGCCCAGGATCTGGGTCTCGCCACGCTCGAACAGGGCGGAGCCGTGCACGCGCGGGATGGCCTCGACCTCGGCGGCGAGCGTACGGATGTCCGTGACGCCGCGGCCGTCGATGCGGACCTTGTCCTTGATGACGCGCTCCCGGACCAGGGCCTTGGTCAGCGAGCGGTACGCGGCGGAGATCTCCTTCTCGCGGCCCTCGAACTGCGGGAGCAGCTTCTCGGCGGCGATCTCCTTGACGCGGTCCAGCTCGGCCTCGCGGTCCTGCTTGCCCGGGATGGTGAGCGCCTGCGACAGCTCGCTCTTGACGGCGGCGGTCAGGGCCTCCAGGACGTCGTCCTGGTGGTCGAGGAAGACCGGGAACTCGCCGGTGGGCTTCGCGGCCTTCGCGGCGAGGTCGGCCTGGGCCTTGCAGAGCACCTTGATGAAGGGCTTCGCGGCGTCCAGACCGGCGGCGACGACCTCCTCGGTGGGCGCCTCGGCGCCGCCCGCGACGAGCTGGATCGTCTTCTCGGTGGCCTCGGCCTCGACCATCATGATCGCGACGTCGCCGTCCTCGAGGGTGCGACCGGCGACGACCATGTCGAAGACGGCGTCCTCGAGCTCGGTGTGCGTCGGGAACGCGACCCACTGGCCGTTGATCAGCGCGACGCGGACGCCGCCGATCGGGCCGGAGAAGGGCAGGCCGGCCAGCTGCGTGGACGCGGAGGCGGCGTTGATCGCCACGACGTCGTACAGGTGGTCGGGGTTGAGCGCCATGATCGTGGCGACGACCTGGATCTCGTTGCGCAGGCCCTTCTTGAAGGACGGGCGCAGCGGGCGGTCGATGAGGCGGCAGGTGAGGATCGCGTCCTCGGAGGGCCGGCCCTCACGGCGGAAGAAGCTGCCGGGGATCTTGCCGGCGGCGTACATCCGCTCCTCGACGTCCACCGTGAGGGGGAAGAAGTCGAGGTTGTCCTTGGGCTTCTTCGAAGCGGTGGTGGCCGACAGCACCATGGTGTCGTCGTCCAGGTACGCGACGGCGGAGCCGGCGGCCTGCTTGGCCAGGCGGCCCGTCTCGAAGCGGATGGTGCGGGTGCCGAAGGAGCCGTTGTCGATAACGGCCTCGGCGTAGTGGGTCTCGTTCTCCACTAGCGTTTTCTCCGATACTTTTCGTCTTTCGTCCCGGCCTGCCCGTGTGGCAGGGGGACGCTTCTGCGGAGAAGCGCGCCTACTCGTGCGGGCCGGTCTTCGATCGAAGCTCCCGGGTTCCCATTCCCCCGGGGGCCACTACCGAGGACCGGCGGCGGCGAGGTGCGCTTTTCCTCGTGTCGTACGGGTCGTACGGGTCGTACGGGTCGTGCGGTGTGGCGTGACGGCCGTGCGGCGCTGTGCGCCGGCGCGGTGCCACGCTGTGTCCTGCGTATCGCGTTGTGCCACCACACTACAAAGGGGTGGTGACACTCCGCACGTACAGCAAAGGGAGCGGCCCCCTCAGAGTGGGAACCGCTCCCTCCACGGCGTCTTACTTGGCGCCCGCCGCACCGCGGCGGATGCCCAGGCGGTCGACCAGCGCACGGAAGCGCTGGATGTCCTTCTTCGCCAGGTACTGCAGCAGACGACGGCGCTGACCGACCAGGATCAGCAGACCACGACGGGAGTGGTGGTCGTGCTTGTGGGTCTTGAGGTGCTCGGTCAGGTCCGAGATACGGCGCGAGAGCATCGCGACCTGCACCTCGGGAGAGCCTGTGTCGCCCTCCTTCTGACCGAACTCCGTGATGAGCTGCTTCTTCGTAGCGGCGTCGAGCGGCACGCGTACTCCTCGTAGTCTTCGTCGATGGCCACCGAGTGCCCCTGGTCCACTTCTCAGGGGAGCTTCCGTAACTCGGGAGGCGGGGATCCGCTGGGCGCGTCCTCCAGAGCCCGCGAGGGCTGTCCGGGGGTGCGTACACATACGGCCGTCACACAGCGTACCAGGGGGTGAGGGCCCGGCCGACCGGGGTCTGCGGAGTCCGGGGAGGCCAGGGGGTGCCCCAGTAGGGTGACGCGTCAGGTCGGGTTCGTTCGTCTGGAAGGGGTCGCTTCGCCATGGCCGAGGCAGAGGACAAGGACGTCAAGGCGCGCAAGGAGCGGGAGAAGGACGAGCTCTACGCCCTCGACATCTCGGGGGTCGAGTGGCAGAGCGCGCCGGGCACGGAGGAGCACGAGGAGCGGGTCGAGATCGCGTACCTCCCCGGTGGCGCGGTGGCCATGCGGTCGTCCCTCGACACCGGGACCGTCCTGCGGTACACGGAGGCGGAGTGGCGGGCCTTCGTGCTGGGCGCGCGGGACGGGGAGTTCGACCTGGAACCGATGCCGCACGACGGCTCGGCCGCGGCCGAGTAGCACGACAGCTGCCCGGCGGCAGCGGTACGGCAGCACAGGAGAAGGGCCGGCGGCACGGATGCCGCCGGCCCTTCGTGCTTTGACGCTCTTTGTCCACTTTGCCTTTCGCACAAGGCAGTTCGTACGCCACCTCTGGGCAGGCTGTGACGTACTGGGCGGGACCGGAGGGGTGGACGGGCCTGCCGTGGGGGTGGTTGCGGTGATTAGGCTGGGGTGGGCGCGGCAGCAGGACCCGTGGACGGGACCGCCGCGTCACAGGGGGATCCGGGGCGGATCGGAATGCCACGGACGACGAGAACGGTCGCCCCGAGCTCGGTACGAGGGTGCTCGACCACACCAGGAGGAATTGTGAACAGCGATCGGGACGGGATCCGCGGGGGCTGGGCCACACCCGGCGATGACCAGTCCGACGCGGAGTCCGCCGTCGAGACGACGGGCGAGTTCACCATCGACTACGCCCCTCCCGCCTGGTACACGCAGAACGCGTCGGGCGGTTCGGACGCGGCGTCCCCGGCCGCCGAGGCGGACGAGACGGACGAGCCGGAGGAAGAAGAGGCGGCCGCGGAGGCGGAGCGGAGTGCGGGCGATCCGAGCGGCACGGTGCCCGTGGCCCCGCAGGCTCCGGTCGCGCCGTCCTTCGGCCCTCGGCTTCCGGGGGTGCCCTCGTTCGGTCCCGGGGCTCCCTTCACTCCGCCGGCCGCGGCTCCCGTCCCTCCCGTCGGAGGACCGGTCGCCGTTCCGAAGCTGCCTGTGGGCAGTGGGTACGAGCCGCAGGGCGGCGCTCCCGAGGCGCCGAACCGCGGTACGGGTGGGCCTGCCGTCGTGCCGGACCTGCCGAACCTCGCGGGGCAGCAGGGGCAGTGGACCCCGCCCGTCGCGCCCCCCGCCCCGCCGGTCGCGCCCCCGGCTCCCCCGGCCGACGTACCGCCGGTTCCCCCGGTCGATGTTCCGCAGCCTGCGCGGGCCCACGGTGAGGCCGAGGGCGGCAGCGGGGACATCGAGAGCGGCGCCACGATGCGGATCTCCGCTGCCGCCCTGAAGCGGGAGGCCGCGGAACGGGCCGAGGCCGAGGCACGGCCCGCGCCGGAGCCCTCCGGTCCGGCGGCCGGGGCTCCGGTCCAGGACGAGGCGGCCGCCTCCGACGACGTCCCGGGCGCCGATCACGTCGGGGACGGCACCGACGCGGAGATCGTCCAGGTCGCGTTCGGGCGCCAGTCCGAGGACGACGACCACGTGGACGACGGCGCCGAGGAGGCGGGAGAGGCCGGGACGGCCGAGGGAGCCTCCCCGCAGGACGCGCCCGCGCCGTCCGTCACCGCCGACGGGAACGGACACGAGGACGAGAGCGAGCACGCCGACGCGGCCGGGGGCGGAGGTGGCACCAGGGACGGGGACCGGGGCGAGGTCGCTGAGACGTTCGCGGAGGTCGTCGAACCGCACCCGGTTGACGACACCGCACAGAACTCCGACGACGCCCCCGGCGATTCCCTACCCGTGACGGACTCCGGGCCGCAGGACGCGCCGCCCGCGGCGAGCGGGGACGAGCCCCACGACGCGCAGCCCCAGGACGTCGGACCCGAGGACGTCGGACCCGAGGACGCCGGGCCCGAGGACGCGGCACCGCGGGACGCCGTACCGGAGCCCGCCGCGGACGTGGCCGACGCCGTGCGGGACACGCCTCCCGCGTGGACCCCGCCGCCGCTGCCGCAGGGCGGACTGCCTCCCCTGCCGCCGTCGTACCAGCCCGCCGCTCCCGCCACGGCCGGCCAGTGGCCCACGTCGGCGGAGGGTGAGGGCGGACGGCCGCAGGCGGAGACCCCGGCTCAGCCGCCCGCGCCGCCGCAGGGGCAACCGTTCCAGCCGCAGGCGCCGCAGCCGTCACCGCCGGCCTGGCCCGCCCATCCCGGCACGCCCGGTGCGCCCGGCACGCCCGAGGCCCCCGCTGCCGCTGCCGCTGCCGCTGCCCCCGAGAGTTCGTCGGCCGTCCCGGCGTCCTCGCCGACCGCCGAGGCATCGGCTCCGGCGCCCGTCACCGGCGCTCCGGCGGCTCCCGGACAGCCGGGCGGTTACGGATTCCCTCAGTTCAGTGCTCCGGGTACGGCTCCGGCGCCGCAGGACGGCGTTCCCGGTACCGCTCCGGCGGCGGCGCAGGCGGCCCCGGGTCTGCCGCACCCGCAGCAGCAGCCGCAGGCCGGCTTCCCGACCGCGCCTCCGGCGCAGGGCCCGGTTTCGGGTCCGGCCGCCTCGGGTTCGGGTCCTGGCCCAGGTCCCCAGGGCGGCGGATACGGCTTTCCACAGTCCGGGCCCGCCGCCCCACAGCCGACTGCCGCGCAGCCCGCTCCGGCCCAGCCGGTCCAGCAGGCACCGGTCCAGCAGGCACCGGTCCACCCAGCACCGGCTCAGCCCGCTCCCGGCCAACCGGCGGCTCAGGCGGCCCCGGCGGCTCCCAACATGCCCGCGCAGGCTCCCGGCCAAGGGTTCCCGCAGCCCGCGGCTCCGGCCCAGAGCGTGCCCGCCCCTGCCCAGCAGCAGGCGGGTCCCGCCTTCCCCCAGCCGGGCGCCCCGACCCCGGACGTGCCCAACTCGCCGGCCCCGCAGCCCGGTTACGGCTTCCCGCAGCCCGGCACGCCCGACCCGGCTTCCCACCCGGCCGCGCAGCCCGGGGGTTACGGGTTCCCGCAGCAGCCGGCCGCGCAGGCGCCCCAGCCTCCCGCGCCCCGGTCCGCCGCGCAGCCGTTCCCCCAGCAGGGCCAGCCCTACCAGCCGCCCCAGTCCCAACCTCTGCCGCCGTCCCAGCCCCAGCCGGAACAGCAGGCGCCCGTCGATCCCCGTAGCGGCACCGCCTGGCCGCAGCCCGTGCAGCACGATCAGCGCCAGCGCACCAACCCGGGCGCGCCACTCGGCTACACGGCGGCCGTCGAGCTGTCCTCGGACCGGCTGCTCAACAACAAGAAGCAGAAGGCGAAGAGCGGCCGGCCCGCCGCCGTTTCCTCCCGGTTCAAGATCGGGGGAAAGAAGGAGGAGGCAGAGCGGCAGCGCAAGCTCGAACTGATCCGCACGCCGGTGCTGTCCTGCTACCGGATCGCCGTCATCAGCCTCAAGGGCGGTGTGGGCAAGACGACCACGACCACCGCCCTCGGCGCCACGCTGGCCACCGAACGGCAGGACAAGATCCTCGCCATCGACGCCAACCCGGACGCCGGTACGCTCGGCCGCCGGGTGCGCCGCGAGACCGGGGCCACCATCCGTGACCTCGTCCAGGCGATCCCGTACCTCAACTCGTACATGGACATCCGGCGGTTCACCTCACAGGCGCCGTCGGGACTGGAGATCATCGCCAACGACGTCGACCCGGCCGTGTCCACGACGTTCAACGACGAGGACTACCGGCGCGCTATCGACGTGCTCGGCAAGCAGTACCCGATCATCCTCACGGACTCCGGTACGGGCCTGCTCTACAGCGCCATGCGCGGTGTCCTCGACCTCGCCGACCAGCTCATCATCATCTCGACGCCGTCCGTCGACGGGGCCAGCAGCGCCAGCACGACGCTGGACTGGCTCTCGGCGCACGGTTACGCGGACCTGGTGTCGCGGTCCCTCACCGTCATCTCCGGGGTGCGCGAGACCGGAAAGATGATCAAGGTGGACGACATCGTCAGCCACTTCGAGACGCGTTGCCGGGGCGTGATCGTCGTCCCGTTCGACGAGCACCTGGCGGCGGGTGCCGAGGTCAATCTCGACATGATGCGGCCGAAGGTGCGTGAGGCGTACTTCAACCTGTCGGCGCTGGTCGCGGAGGACATCGCGCGGCACCAGCAGTCGCAGGGACTGTGGACGTCGGACGGCAACCCGCCGCCGGTCGCCGCCCCGCCGCTGCCCGGCCAGCCCCTTCCTGGCCGGCCGCTTCCGGGTCAGCCCGACCCGTCCGTGCCGGGGCAGCACTACCCGGGTCAGCACTACCCGGGCCAGCCGGTGCCGGGCGGACAGCAGCCGGGGCAGTTCCCCCAGCAGGGCCAGCCCGCGCAGCCGGGACAGCCGTACCAGCCGCCGCAGCAGCAGTCGCCGCAGCCGCAGCCCGGCCAGCCGTACCCGCAGCACGGAGCCCCGCCCCAGCAGCCCGGCGGTTACGCGCAGCCTCCGCAGCACCAGCCGCACCAGCAGCCCGGGCATCCCCAGCCGGGCGCACCCTTCCAGCAGCCCCCGGCCGCACCCGCGCCGGGCCAGCCCTTCAACCCCAACGCATTCGCACCCGGCCAAGCTCCGAATCCGGCTCCGGCTCCGGCTCCGGCTCCGGCTCCGGGGCAGCCGTTCCAGCCGGGCGGGCCCCACCAGCCCCCGCAGGCCGACCAGGGCGGCGAGGACTCCCAGGGGCAGACCCCTCCGCCCCCGCCGCCCCACCAGTAAGCGACCGCGCAGGTCATCCGTACGGCCGAATCGCCGGCCGTCGTCGCCTGCCGAGGGCCCGCCCCGTACCCACCCGGCGCGGGCCCTCGGCATGTCGTCGGACGGGTCCGCGCGCCCGGTGCCGAAACACCGCCGTACCAGCCCTGTTCCGCGCCGCCACTCTCCGACCAGGCGCTCTTCACCGGACTGGACCAATGTCCGTGAAATCCGGGTCAACTCGTTATTTCCGCAGGCCACATGGGGTACACCGGCCGTTGACGCATGCCGACCGGCGCTGATAGACACTCACATCAACCCGGCCGCGGTCACCGGAGCGAACAGCCGACAGCCCATCTCCGTGCGAGTGATGACGTGAGGTCAGCGAGCCATGGACACACACGACCAGTACGGCACGAAGGGCACCGTCCGCCGACTCCTCGCGGTCGCGGGCGCCGCCGCCCTCACCCTCACGGTCGGTTTCGTGACCCCGCTCAACCCGGCGCCCCAGCAGGCCGAGGCGGAGAGCGGCAGACAGGTCCTCACGGTCGCGGTGGCGCAGAGCGTCGACTCGCTCAGCCCGTTCCTGGCGGCGCGGCTGGTCAGTACGAGCTTGCACCGGCTCACGTACGAGTACCTGACCAACTACGACCCGAAGGACAACCACGCGGTCCCGGGTCTGGCCACCAGGTGGGAACCCTCCGCCGACAAGCTGACCTGGACCTACACCATCCGCGACAACTCGAAGTGGTCGGACGGGAGGCAGGCCACCGCCGAGGACGCGGCGTGGACGTTCAACACGATGATGACCGACGAGGGCGCGGCCACCGCGAACGGCAGCTTCGTCGCCAACTTCGAGAAGGTGACCGCGCCGAGCCCGACCGAACTGGTCATCCGGCTGAAGAAACCGCAGGCCACGATGGCCGCGCTGGACGTGCCGATCGTGCCCAAGCACGTCTGGGAGAAGGTCGACGACTTCTCGAAGTTCAACAACGACAAGGACTTCCCCGTCGTCGGCAACGGCCCGTTCGTCCTGACGGGATACAAGGCCGACAGTTACGTACGGCTCAAGCCCAACAAGTCGTTCTGGCGCGGGGCTCCGAAGTTCGACGAGCTGGTCTTCAAGTACTACAAGGACGGTGACGCGGCGGTCGCGGCCCTGCAGAAGGGCGAGGTGTCGTTCGTCTCCGGCCTGACCCCCGCACAGGCCGATGCGCTGAAGAGCCAGGAGAACGTCACCGTCAACGACGCGCCCGGCCGCCGCTTCTACGCACTGGCCACCAACCCTGGCGCCCGTGCGAAGAACGGCCAGAAGTTCGGCGACGGTCATGAGTCGCTGCTCGACCAGAAGGTCCGCCGGGCACTGTTCATGGCCGTGGACCGCCGGACCGTCGTCGACAAGGTCTTCCAGGGACACGCGGAGGAGGGCGAGGGCTACATCCCGCCGCGCTTCGCCCCGTACTTCTGGAAACCGGCGGACGGCCAGCGGATCCCGTACGACCCGGACGGGGCGGCCCGCCTCCTCGACGAGGCCGGGTACCGGAAGAACGGTGACGGCAGGCGGGTCGGGAAGAACGGCAGACCGATCACCTACCGCGTCCTCTGCCACGCGACCGACCCGCAGGACAAGGCGGTCGGGAAGTACCTGCAGGAGTGGTGGGGCAAGCTCGGCATCGGTGTCTCGCTCGACTGCCGGGACAACGTGAGCGACCCGTGGCTCGCGGGTGAGTACGACCTCGCCTTCGACGGCTGGTCCGTCAATCCGGACCCCGACTTCGTCCTGTCCATCCACACCTGCGCGGCCCTCCCGGCGACGCCGAAGGACATCGGCGCGACCGACAACTTCATCTGCGACAAGAAGTTCGACGAGCTGTACGGCCGGCAGCTCGCCGAGTACGACGCCGCCAAGAGGGCGGACATCGTCAAGCAGATGGAGTCGCGGCTGTACGACACGGGGTACATGAACGTCATGGCGTACCCGAACGCGGTGGAGGCATACCGCACGGACCAGATCGCGTCGATCACGAGGATGCCCGAGGCCGCGGGCAACATCTACGGCCAGGACGGCTACTGGAGCTGGTGGTCGGCGACTCCGGCCGCCTCCGGCGAGTCCTCCGACGACTCGAGCCCGACAGGCGTCATCATCGGCATCGTCGCGGGCGTCGTGGTCCTCGCGGGTCTCGGGGTGTTCTTCGCGATGCGCCGCCGCGCCACCGCGGAGGACCGCGAGTAGGACCCCTTGTCCGACCGTGCGGCGCACCGCCGCATCAGCCGAGCGTGGCCGAGCGACGAGAGCCGTTCATGACCGCTGGGATGAGAGCCGTTCATGACCGCTGAAGCGACACCCTCGCTGGTCGGGAGGACCGGTGGTCCGGCCGGGGCCGGGCCGCCGGCGGGCCGCGGAGCACGGGGACGCGGCACCGCGTACCCCCGGTACGTGGCCGGGAAGCTGGGCGGCGCGGCCGTCTCCCTGCTCGCCGTCCTGGTCACCAGCTTCTTCCTGTTCCGGCTGATCCCGGGCGACCCGGTGAAGTTCATGACGGGCGGTCGCCAGGTGTCGACCGAGCAACTGGGCGCCTACCGGCGGGAGTTCGGGCTGGATCTGCCGCTGTGGGAGCAGTTCACGGACTACTGCGGCAAGGCGCTCACCGGTGACCTCGGCACCTCGTACCAGTTCCGGGCGCCGGTCATCGACAAGATCAGCGAGGCGCTGCCGAACACACTGCTGCTCACCGGCACGTCGTTCGTCCTCTACACGGCGATCGGCGTCTTCCTCGGCACCCGGGCCGCCTGGCGCAACGGCGGCCTCGGTGACCGCCTGCACACCGGTCTCGCGCTGACCCTCTACTCGATCCCGTCGTTCTGGCTGGGCCTGCTGCTGATCATCGTCTTCTCGGTCGGGGTCGGGCCGGTCCCGGGCCTCTTCCCGACGGGCGGCATGGAGTCCGGCGGCGAGGAGGGCTTCGCGTACGTCCTGGACGTCGCCCATCACCTCGTCCTTCCCGTCGTGACGCTGGTGGCGGTCGAGTACGGGCAGACGTTGCTGGTCACTCGCTCGGCGCTGCTCGACGAGATGGGCAGCGACTATCTGACGACCGCGCGGGCCAAGGGGCTGCGGGACGATCTGGTACGCCGGCGTCACGCGGTACCGAACGCGCTGCTGCCGACGATGACGCTGGTCGCCATCAACCTCGGCCGGACCGTGGCCGGCGTGATCCTCGTCGAGACGGTCTTCTCCTGGCCCGGTCTCGGCGGGCTCTTCTACCAGGCGCTGAGCGTGCCCGATCTCCCGCTGGTGCAGGGCCTGTTCTTCGTCTTCGCCGCCGCGGTGATCGTGATGAACACCCTCGCCGACCTGGTCTATCCCCTGCTCGACCCCCGGGTGGCCCGATGACGACGACAGACCCGGACGAGCCGATGACGACGGGCCCGGACGAGCCGGTGACGTCCCGGCCGGTCCCGGCGAAGGCCGGCCCCCGTTCCCTCGCGCGCCGGCGCCGGCGCGCCTCCGCCGCCCGGTTCTGGGCACGGTACCGGGCCCATCGCTCCGGACTCCTCGGGCTGGGCGTGCTCGCGCTCTTCGCCCTGGTCGCGCTCACCGCACCGCTGACCGTCGGCTCCGACGTGCAGAGCGTGACCGAGGCGCCGGGGCGGCCCATGGAGAGCCCGAGCGCCGACTTCCCGCTGGGCACCGACCAGTTCGGGCGCAGCCTGCTCGGGCTCGTGGTGTGGGGGTCGCGGGTCTCGCTGCTCGTGGGCCTTCTCGCGGCCGTCCTCTCGGTCGCGATCGGCGCGCTCATCGGCATCACCGCCGGTCACTTCCGCGGCTGGTTCGCCACGGTGATGATGCGGATCACGGACTGGTTCCTGGTCATGCCGACGCTGGTGCTCGCGATCGTGCTCGCGACCGTGCTGTCGCGGTCGCTGGGCACGATCATCCTGGCGATCGGTGTCACGACCTGGCCGACGACGGCCCGGCTGGTGCGTGCGCAGACCCTCGCCGTGGAGTCACGGCCGTACATCGAGCGCGCGAAGGCCCTCGGCGGCGGGCACTGGCACGTGATGTCCCGGCATGTGCTGCCCAATGTCATGCCGCTGGTGCTGGCCCAGACCACCCTGATCATCTCCTCCGCGATCCTCGCCGAGGCGACACTCGCCTTCCTCGGCCTCGGCGATCCGACGGTCGTCTCCTGGGGCGGTCTGCTGCAGGACGCGCGCGAGGCGGGTGCGGTGAGCGCCGGGAAGTGGTGGTACCTCGTGCCGCCGGGTGTGGCGATCGCCGTCGTGGCCCTCGCGTTCACGCTGTGCGGCCGGGCCGTGGAGTCCGTCCTCAATCCCAAGCTGGGGGTGACGCGTTGAGTGCGCCGACCGCACCGCGCCTGCTGGAGGTGCGGAACCTGCAGGTGACGTACGCGGGCGGGGTGGCCGCCGTGCGCGGCGTGGACCTCACCGTGGACGCGGGCCAGAAGGTCGGCATCGCGGGCGAGTCCGGCTGTGGCAAGTCCACGCTGGCGCTCGCGCTGCTGCGGCTGCTGCCGGCCGGTACCCGGGTGAGCGGGGAGGTACTGCTCGACGGCGAGGACGTCCTGACCATGAAGTGGGGCCGGGTACGGGCGGTCCGGTGGGCCGGTGCCTCCATCGTCTTCCAGGGCGCGATGCACTCGCTGAACGCCGTGCACCGCGTCGGGGACCAGATCGCCGAGCCGGTCCTGCTGCACCAGAAGACCACCGCGGCGGCGGCGCGGCGCAGGACCGGCGAACTCCTGGAGCAGGTGGGTCTGCCGGCGGCGCGGGCGTCCGCGTACCCGCACGAGTTGTCCGGCGGACAGCGGCAGCGCGTGATGATCGCCATGGCGCTGGCCTGTGGTCCCCGGCTGGTCGTCGCCGACGAGCCGACCACCGCGCTCGACGTGATGATCCAGGCGCAGATCCTGCGGCTCGTGCAACAGCTCGTCTCCGAGCAGGAACTCGGCCTCGTCATGATCAGCCACGACCTGGCGGTCCTGTCCGACACCTGCGACCGGCTCGCGGTGATGTACGCGGGGCGGGTGGTCGAGGAGGGGCCCGCCCGGCAGGTGTACGAGGACGCCCGGCATCCGTACGGGCAGGCGCTGTCGGCGGCCTTCCCGCGGATCGGGGACCCCGCGTCCCGGTTCGCGCCGCGCGGGCTGCCCGGAGATCCGCCGGACCCGGCCGCGCTGCCGTCCGGCTGCACGTTCCACCCACGGTGCCCGGTGGCACTGGACACGTGCGCCGTAGAGGACCAGCCGCTCCGCCCGACCACTCCGTCCCACCGAGCGGCCTGCGTACACGCCGCTCCGGCGGCTCCGGCGGCTCCGGCGGCTCCGGCGGCTCCGGCGGCTCCGGCGGCTCCGGCGGCTCCGGCCAGCCTTGCGGACTCTGCGGGGTCGGCGGGCCCGGCGGGTCCCGCGGGGTCGGCGGGGTCGGCGGGGTCGGCGGGGTCGGCGGGGTCGGCGACTCCGGCCAACCTTGCGGGGTCGGCAGGTTCCGCGGACCCGGCAGGTTCCGCAGGCCCGGCAGGTTCCACGGACCCGGCAGGTTCCGCAGGGTCGGCGGGTTCCGCAGGGTCGGCGGGTCCCGCAGGGTCGGCAGGTTCCGCAGGGTCGGCAGGTTCCGCAGGGTCGGCAGGTTCCGCAGGGTCGGCAGATCCCCCAGGGTCGGCGGCTCCCGCAGGGTCGGCAGGTTCCGCAGGGTCGGCGGCTCCCGCAGGGTCGGCGGGTCCCGCAGGGTCGGCGGCTCCGGCCGGCCCTGCGGAGGCTGCCGGCCTCGCGGGGCCGCCTGGTCAGGCGGACCCGACGAGCTTCGCGGCTCATACGATCCCCACAGCCCCGGCGAACCCCGCAGGGTCTGCGGAACCACCCGGTTCGGCCGAGCTCGCAGGTTCCGCGGATCCACCGGGGCCGCCGGGGCCGGCCGAGCCGTTGGAGACAGACGAGCCGTTGGAGACAGCCGGGCCGTTGGGGTCGGCCGATTCCGTGCGGCCCGCCAGGCCCGTGCGGCCCGCCGGGCCCGTGGGGCCCCTGGACGGTAATGGAGAAGTGAGGGGTGGGTCGTGACGGTGAGTGCGTCGGAGTCTTCGGCGGGGGCGCGGGCCTCCGGGCCGCTGCTGAGCGCCGAGGGGCTTCGGGTGACCTTTTCCGCCCGGCGCGGTGAGTCCGCCCGGGCCCGTGCCGTCGACGGGGTGGACCTCGACATCCGGGCCGGTGAGATCGTCGCGCTGGTCGGCGAGTCGGGGTGCGGCAAGACGACGCTGGCGCGCTCGCTGCTCGGACTCGTCCCGCCGACGGCAGGCCGGGTCACGTTCGCGGGCCGGCCCCTCGACTACTCCTCGCGCGCCCTCAAGGCGTACCGCAAGCGGGTCCAGCTGGTCCTCCAGGACCCCAGTGGCTCACTGAACCCCCGGCACACCGTCTACGACGCGGTGGCGGAGGGGCTGCGTATCCACGCGTACCCGGGCGACGAGCGCGAGGCGGTGGCAACAGCCCTCTCGCGGGCGGGACTCCGGCCGCCCGAGCGGTTCTTCCTGCGCTATCCGCACGAACTCTCGGGCGGCCAGCGCCAGCGTGTCGTCATCGCGGGCGCGCTCGTCCTGGAGCCCGAACTCATCGTCGCGGACGAGCCGGTGGCCTCGCTGGACGCGTCGGTACGCGGCGAGATCCTGGCCCTGCTGCTACGGCTCCGCGCCGAACTCGGCCTGTCCGCCCTGGTGGTGACCCACGACCTGGGGCTCGCCTGGAACATCGCGGACCGGGTCGCGGTGATGTACCTCGGCCGGATCATCGAGACGGGAGCGGTGGAGGACGTCCTGCGGGCGCCGCAGCACCCGTACACGCAGGCGCTGTTGTCGGTCCTGCCCGAGGCTCCCGGCGACCCGGTCGTGCTGACCGGCGAGCCCCCGGACCCGTCCCGCGTCCCCGCGGGCTGCCGCTTCCACGCCCGCTGTCACATCCTGGCGACGGGCGAGGCCGAGCGGGCGGGCGTCGCGACCGCCTGCCGTACGGAGGACCTGCCGATACTGAACGGCACCGGCGATTCCCAGGTGGCCTGCCACTGGGCCCGAACGAGAGCCGAGGCCGCTCCCTAGCAAGCAGGGCCCCGTCAGGGGCGCGGGGAACTGCGCGACAGGCCCCCACCGGGCCCGCGGACGAACGACGCACCCGACCGGCCCCCACGGCACGACGTGGCGTGACGCGACGCGTCACGGACGGCGTGCCTACAGTCACCCGGCGTCGGCGTCGTACGCGGCGACAAGCTCCCGGGACCGCTTCACGTCGTCCGAGATGGCCTCGAGCAGCCCCTCGATGGAGTCGAACTTCGCCATCCCGCGCACGAAGGCCAGGAAGTCGACGGCGACATGCAGCCCGTACAGATCGAGCCCCACCCGATCGATGGCGTACGCCTCGACCGTCCGCTCGGTCCCGTCGAACTGCGGATTCGTCCCGACCGAGATCGCGGCCGGCATCGCCTCGCCCTGCGCGTGCAGCCAGCCCGCGTACACCCCGTCGGCGGGGATCGCGGTGTGCGGCAGCGTCTCGACGTTGGCCGTGGGGAAGCCGAGTTCACGACCTCGCTGGGCGCCACGGACGACGACGCCCTCGACGCGGTGCGGGCGGCCGAGGATCTCACGGGCCCCTTCGACCTCGCCCTCGGCGACCAGCCGCCGGGTGAGGGTCGAGGAGAAGGGCTCACCGCCGCCGGCCTCACCGGTCACGTACAGATCCACCACGTCGACCTCGAAGTCGTACGTCTTGCCCTGCTCGGCGAGGAAGGCGACGTTGCCCGCGGCCTTGTGCCCGAAGCGGAAGTTGGGGCCCTCGACGACGGCCTTGGCGTGCAGCTTGTCGACGAGGACCTTCACCACGAACTCGGCGGGCGACAGCTTCGAGAACTCGGTCGTGAAGGGCAGGATGAGCAGCGCGTCCACGCCCAGGTCGGCCATCAGTTCGGCCCGGCGGTGGTGCGGGGCGAGCAGCGGCGGATGGCTGCCGGGGCGGACGACCTCGCTCGGGTGCGGGTCGAAGGTGACGACGACCGAGGGAACGCCCAGCTCGCGCGCCCGGTCCACGGCATGCCTGATGATCAGCTGATGCCCGCGGTGGACGCCGTCGTACGAGCCGATGGTGACGACGCTGCGCCCCCAGTCCTGGGGGATGTCCTCCAAACCACGCCAGCGCTGCACTGTGACCGCTCCTCGTCGAACCTGTGTCCGTGTCTGCCTCATACGCAGCTCTAAGGGTGCCATGCCGCGTCCTCTCGGCCCGCATCGGCATGGACCCTGTGACCGGTGGCACGTGACGGCGGCGCGGGCCGGGGGTCACACCGGGACCCGCACCTCCGCGAGGTGCTCGATCATGCGGCCCGTGCCGGGTCCGACCAGGGTGGACCAGTCCTCGGGCGTGGCGGTCAGCCAGCGGACGACGAGCGGGGCGAAGCCGGGCACCCGGCGGCCCAGGTCGACGAGCGCGCGGTCGAAGCGGGCGGCACCGTCCGGGGTACGCACGAGCAGGCCGCCCACGGTGTGCAGCAGGGCGCGGGTGTGGTCCTCGCCGTTGTCGACGGCGCCCTCCCCGGCGGCCCGTACGAGCGCGGCCAGCACCACCGGATCGTGCTCGCGCGTCAGCAGCAGGTCCAGGAACTCGTGCCGCAGGGGGCGGGACCGGGGCGTGCCCGGCGCCGCGAACACCTCGGCGAGCGTGGCCCGCAGGTGCGGCCCGCCCCCGTCGAGAAGTGCGGTGACGAGGGGCCGGAGGACCGCTCGGGCGCCGGGTCCGTGTGCCAGCCGCCGGTCGACGTGCGCCGCCAGGTGGGCCGCCGTCTCCGGGCGCCGTTCCTCGGCCTCGTGCACGAGCGCCGCGACGCGGTGGGCGAGCGCCGGTGTCGTCATCTCGGCGAGCGTGCGCAGCACCGTCCCGTCGTCCGGTTGCCGCAGTCGGTCCTGGAAGGCGGCGAGCACCGGGTCCGGGTGCGTCGCCAGCGCGGCGGCCAGCGCGCTCGCCGGCAGCCGCGGGTCGGCGGCCCTGAACCGGGCCAGGGCCTGCGGCAGGTGGCGGGCGCGGGTGTGCGGATCACTGACCAGAAGTGCCAGAGCGCTTCCGTGCAGGGTGCAGTCGCCGGGGCGGGCGAGCAGCGCGAGCGCGGTACGGCGTACCAGCTCGCGGTCGGTCTCGCCGCGCACGTGCGCGGCGGCCCGCAGCGCGTACGTCGCCGCCGCCGTCCGCCGGGCCGGGCGCTGATCGTGCACCCAGCGCGCGACCGCGCGGCAGAGCGCGGAGGGCTCCTCCTCCGCGAGAACGTCCAGCAGTTCGTCCGCGCGGGCGTGCCCGCTGTCGACCAGCGCCTCGGTGAGATCGTCCGGGGCGCGGTGCCGGTGGGTGTGCAACAGGACCTGGGCGGCGGTCGCGACGGTGGCGTCGGGGGTCGCGGGCAGCGGACGGTCGTCGTCGAACCAGTGGGTCAGGAGCGGCTGTACGCCGGCCGGGTCGGCGGCGAGGAGCGCGGCCACGGAGTCCAGGTAGCGCGGTTCGGTGGCGGGCGGCGCCTCGTCCGCCACGACGAGCCGCCTCAGCAGGTCGAAGCGGTGTGCCTGCGGCAGGGAGAGCGCGAGCCAGAATCCGGGGCCGAACTCCCCCGGCACGGGCCGCCCTTCGGCCCGCCACGTCACCACACGCTCGGCGAGGTGCCGCAGCACGCCCAGATACGGAGTCGCGTCGGGTACGCGGAGCAGTACGCCACGCAGGAGCCGGGTGGGCCACCAGCCGTCGGCGTTGGCTCCGGCTCCAGAACCAGAACCGGAACCAGAACCAGCATGGGCATGGGCATGGGCGTCGGCGTCGGCGTCGGGTCCTGTGACGAGGCCGTCCATCACCCGGAGCAGCTCACGCAGACGGAGGGTGAGGTGGTCGCCCCCGTGTTGACGCGGCACCAGCAGCAGTGCCTGCAGAACGGGCCCGATGCGGTGACGGGGGACGACGAAGTGCCCGGCACGGTCGGGGCCGTCGTGGTGCGTCAGTGATCCCAGTGCCGTGTCCAGGTCGAGGTGCAGGCCCTGGATCCAGTCGGCGAACTCCTCGTGGGCGAAGCGGTAGCCGTCCCCCGCCGGCACGAGCAGGCCCTCGGTGAGCACGGCGGAGGCCCACCCGGTGCACCCGCCCAGCCGCCGGTCGGGCACCGGCCCCCACGGGAACAGGGTTTCGAACGCCGCCTGGTCCAGCTCTCCCTCCCCCGGGCCCAGACACCGCCGGGCCGCCACGTGCACCTGCCCCGCGACCCTGGCCGCGAGGCGCCGCACCGCCGTCCCGCGCAGCCCGTTCGCCGCCGCGAGCCGGACGGCCACCCGCAGACACATCAGGTCGAGGTACGCGGCGAAGACCTCGTCCCGCGCCACCCGGCCGGGCCGGTCGCCGGGCAGCGCGGCCCGCACCTCCGACAGCAGCCGCAGCGTCAGCGGATGCCGCGCGTCGGCTCCGCCGAGTGCCCCTTCCGGAATCCCGTGCCGGGTCCGTGCCTCGCGTGCCTCGTCCTCCTCCAGGTCCCCGAGGCGTACGCAGGCGGGCGACCCGGCGCCCGCCCCGTCCCCGGCACCCCGCGGCCCGTACAGCAGCTCCGGCGGGAACCGCACCCCCGCCTGCTCCCAGTACTCGTCCCGGCAGGCCACGACGAGCCGCACCCCGTGCTCGCGCAGCCAGTCGGCCGTACCGGCGGCCCACTCGGGCAGGCGGTCGGCGAGGCCCGGCGGCATCTCCTCGGGGCCGTCGAGGAGAAGCAGCAGGGGCCGCCCGGCGTCCCCGGCGAGGCGGGCCAGCCGCTCGGGCCCGACGTCTCCGAGCGGGCCCGGCCCGCCCACCGCCTCCGCGGCTGCCACGATCCGCCCTGCCCGGCGCAGCGCCCGCCGGGCCGCGTCGGCCACCGAGGCGTCGGTGTCCAGCAGGTCGGCGCCGCGCAGCCAGAGGGTGGGAGCGGGCTCCGCGCCCTGGTTGCGCCGGGCGGCCAGGGCGGCCAGCTCCGTCGTACGGCCGCTGCCGGGCGCGCCGACGAGCCCGAGGACGCCGTACGGACCTTCGGTGAAGGCGGTGAACTCCGCTGCGACCGTGGGTCGTTCGACGGGCGTGACTCCGCCGGTGCAGGGCGGGGAGGCGACGGTGGCCGTGAGCTCCAGTACGCCGGCCAGGTTGAGGTCGGCGCCGTAGGCGGGCACCGTCGAGGCGTTGCGGGCCAGCAGTTCGGCGAGGGGGCCGTCCGGAGCGGTGCCGCCGGAGGGCAGCAGCGGCACGGCGAAGCCGCCGGGCGGTCGGCCGGAGTGGAGGGCCGTGCCCAGGACGGCGACCACCGCGCCGGTCTCCGCGTCGATGACGGGCCCGCCGGTCGCCCCGCCACCGGGCCGCAGCGCGTCGCGGCCGGCCGTGCCGATCGCCAGCTCCAGTGCGTCGTGGAGGAGATGGGAGCGGTCGGTCGCGGTGTACGTCACGGCGGACGAGCCCAGTACGCGGGCCTCCCGCCAGCCGCCCGCCGCGATACGGACGTACGTGCCGGTCTCCACGCGGTTCCGGACGGTGACCGGGAGCGGGTCGAGGCCGGGGGCGAGGCCGTCGCAGTGGACGAGGGCGAGGCCGAGGGCCGGAAGAGCGGTGACCGAGTCGGCCGGGACCGGGCGGACGCGGCCTTCCGTGGGCGCGTCCAGAACGAGGCCGGGAAGGCCGTCGACCGCCTCGTGGCTGGTCACGACGGTGCCGTGGTGATCAGCGACGAACCCGGTGCCGCGGGGGCGCCCGGCGAGATCGCGGATCCGCACGAGGCTCCGGTCGAACGCCTCCACGCGCCGCGCGGCGGCGTCCGCGCCCTGTTCCGCCGCGTCGACGCACCGGTCCGACGCGTCCGGGTGACGGCCGGACACCACGGCGCCCCACCCCGGCACCCTGCCGGCCGCGCTCGGCACCGCACCGACCCGAACGGTCGCTGTCCCGCCCCTGTTCGACCCCGGACCACCCCAGGCGGACACGTTCTCGCCCCAGACCCCCGCCGCACCCTCCCGGGACGACACAACCCCGGACCCACTCGCCCCCACTCCGGCCCAGACCGACACATCCCCGGACCGGACCCGCGCCGCACCCTCCCGGGACGGCACAGCCCCGGACCCGCTCACTCCCGCTCCGGCCCAGGCCGACACGCCCACGGTCCAAGCCGTCGCTTCCCCGGCGGCCGCGGGCAGCGGCTCCTCGGGCCGGCCGGATGGTGCCCCGGCCCCGGCCCTGGACCCGGACCCGGCGCCAGACCCGGGCCGGGGCGCGCCGGATTCGTCAGCCGTGCCGGGGGCTGAGACGGCCGGTGTCCGATGACGGCCCCCGGCCTCCGGGTCCCGTCCCGCCATCTCCGAACCTCCCCGCCGCGCGCGCCGTACCGTGCCTTCGGCGCTTCGATTTCCGACGGTAGGCGCCCGATGATCGGACGCGACAGCTCGCGGGCCCAACAAGCCCCCTTCCGCTCCCCCGGTTCACTCCGAGCGCCTGGCCGGACGGGTGAATGTGGGACGGCGGATGGATACACCTCTGGATGGGGGAACCCAGGGGGAACAGTGGAGCGGCGCACACGGGCGACCCCGTGGACGCCGCTCCACGACCGTTACGGCCGTCACGACCACCTCAAGCACGCAGACCGCACCGACCGCACCGACCGCCCAAGCGGTCGGAGTGATCCGCCGGACCGGGGCCGGTCGGGAATCACCTCAGCCGAAGACGGCGAGGCTCTTGGCCTTGCCCTTCTGTTCCTCCACCAGCGCGAGGAACCGCCCCTCGGGGTCGAACACCCCGACGGCCCCGGCCCCGGTGTACTCCTCGGGCATCTCCAGCCGCACGCCGTTGGTCAGCAGCTGCGCGCGCTTCGTGTCCACGTTCCACCGGGGGAACGCGCTCGTGGCGGCCTCCGCGACCGGCATCACGGTCAGCTCCTCCTGGAGCTGGTCGAGAGTCCGGGCGGCGTCGAGCTTGTACGGGCCCACGCGGGTGCGCCGCAGCGCCGTCAGATGGCCGCCGACACCGAGGCCGGCGCCCAGGTCACGGGCGAGGGCGCGGATGTACGTACCGGAGGAGCACACCACCGAGACGATCAGGTCCAGGACGGGCGTGCCGTCCTCGGCGACGGCCTCCCGGACGTCGTACACGGCGAACGACGAGATCCGTACCGGCCGGGCCGGGATCTCGAAGTCCTCGCCCTCACGCGCCCGCTTGTACGAGCGCACGCCGTTGATCTTGATGGCGCTGACCTTGGACGGCACCTGCATGATGTCGCCGCTGAGCTCGGCGATCCCGGCGTCGATGGCGTCCCGGGTCACCTTGGAGGCGTCGGCCGACGAGGTGAGGTCGCCCTCGGCGTCGTCCGTCAGGGTGTTCTGCCCGAGCCGGATGGTGCCCAGGTACTCCTTCTCGGTCAGCGCGAGGTGACCGAGGAGCTTGGTCGCCCTCTCGACGCCGAGGACGAGCACGCCCGTCGCCATGGGGTCGAGGGTGCCCGCGTGGCCGACGCGGCGGGTCTTCGCGATCCCGCGCATCTTGGCGACCACGTCGTGCGAGGTGAAGCCCGACGGCTTGTCGACGATGACAAGGCCGTCGGGCGTCTGCTGCTTCTGCGTCATTTGGCGGCGTCGCCGCCCGTCTCGTCGGCGTCCGTCTCGTCGGCGTCCGTGACGTCTTCGGGCTCGTCGTCGTCTTCCGGCTTCCTGTACGGGTCGGCCTCACCGGCGAAGGTGGCGCCGGCCGAGACCTCGCGGACCTGGGCATCCTTGGCCCGTGCCTTGTCGAGCAGGTCCTCGATGGTCTTGGCGGTGTCCGGCAGGGCGTCCGCCACGAAAGTGAGCGAGGGGGTGAACTTCACGCCCGCCGCCGCGCCGACGGCCGAGCGCAGCACGCCCTTGGCGCTCTCCAGGCCGGCTGCGGCCTCCGCACGCTGCTCGTCGTCCCCGTACACCGTGTAGAAGACGGTCGCCTCCCGGAGGTCCCCGGTGACCCGGGTGTCCGTGATGGTCACATGCGAACCGAGCCGCGGGTCCTTGATCCCACGCTGCAGCTTCTGGGCAACCACCTCTCGGATGAGGTCCGCCAGCCTCTTCGCCCGCGCGTTGTCGGCCACTGGTCCGTCTCCCTACTTCCTTGCTGATCCGTGTACGGGCGATCCTTGCCGCCGCACGCTCATTCGTCGTCTTCCCCGTGGAGCCGCCGTCGCACGGACAGCAGTTCCACCTCGGGACGCCCGGCGACCAGGCGTTCGCACCGGTCGAGTACGTCGGTCAGGTGCCCGGTGTCCCCGGAGACCACCGCCAGTCCGATGACGGCCCTGCGGTGGAGGTCCATGTGCTCCACCTCCGCCGCGCTCACCGCGTACTTGCGGATGAGTTCGGCCACGATCGGGCGGACGACGGAGCGTTTCTCCTTGAGCGACCGTACGTCGCCGAGGAGCAGGTCGAAGGACAGAGTCCCCACGTACATATGTGTGTGTCCGGATGTCCCGCCGGTACGGGGTAGATGGCCCGGCCAGGCTCCTGCCGGGGCACGTGAACGGTACCCCGAACCCCTGGTCCCCCTCGACGGGGTTTCGCCCCCGCCGCCCCTACCCATTCCCGTCACTTCCTCGGGGGCTCCGCCCCCGACCCCCCGGTCCTCAAACGCCGGACGGGCTGAAAAACCAGCCCGTCCGGCGTTTGAGGACGAGCGCGCAGCGCGACAGGGGGGTCTGGGGGCGCAGCCCCCAGGGACGGGACGGGAAGGGGCGGCGGGGGCGAAAAACCCCGTGGGGGCCGGTCCACAGGAAGCAGTTCCTGTGGACCAACCCCACACGGTCGAGCCGAGCCGCAGGCGTTACGCGCGCGGCTTCTCGCGCATCTCGTACGTCGCGATGACGTCGTCGATCTTGATGTCGTTGAAGTTGCCGAGGTTGATACCGCCCTCGAACCCTTCGCGGATCTCGGTGACGTCGTCCTTGAAGCGACGCAGACCGGAGATGGTGAGGTTCTCCGCGATGACCTTGCCATCGCGCAGCAACCGCGCCTTGGTGTTGCGCTTGACCTCGCCGGAGCGGACCAGCACACCGGCGATGTTGCCCAGCTTGGACGAGCGGAAGACCTCGCGGATCTCCGCCGTGCCGAGCTCGACCTCTTCGTACTCCGGCTTGAGCATGCCCTTGAGGGCCGCTTCGATCTCCTCGATGGCCTGGTAGATCACCGAGTAGTAGCGGACGTCGACGCCCTCGCGCTCCGCCATCTGCGCCGCGCGGCCCGCGGCGCGGACGTTGAAGCCGATGACGATGGCGTCGGATCCGGTCGCCAGGTCGATGTCCGACTCGGTGACCGCACCCACACCGCGGTGCAGGACGCGGATGTCGACCTCTTCGCCGACGTCGAGCTGGAGCAGCGAGGACTCGAGGGCCTCCACCGAACCGGACGCGTCGCCCTTGATGATGAGGTTGAGTTCCTGCACCAGACCGGCCTTGAGCGCCTCGTCCAGGTTCTCCAGGGAGAACCGGACTCCGCGCCGGGCGAAGTTGGCGTTGCGCTCACGCGCCGCGCGCTTCTCGGCGATCTGGCGGGCCGTGCGGTCCTCGTCGACGACGAGGAAGTTGTCGCCGGCGCCCGGGACGTTGGTGAGACCGAGGACGAGGACCGGGGTCGAGGGACCCGCCTCTTCCACGTTCTCGCCCTTGTCGTCGAGCATCGCGCGGACACGGCCGTACGCGTCGCCGACCACCATGGTGTCGCCGACCCGCAGGGTGCCTCGCTGGACCAGGACGGTCGCGACGGCGCCGCGGCCGCGGTCGAGGTGGGACTCGATCGCGATGCCCTGCGCGTCCTGCTCCGGGTTGGCCCGCAGGTCGAGCGAGGCGTCCGCGGTGAGGACCACGGCCTCCAGCAGGCTCTCGATGTTGAGGCCCTGCTTGGCGGAGATGTCGACGAACATCGTGTCGCCGCCGTACTCCTCGGCCACCAGACCGAACTCGGTGAGCTGACCGCGCACCTTGGTCGGGTCGGCACCCTCGACGTCGATCTTGTTGACCGCGACCACGATCGGCACACCGGCCGCCTTGGCGTGGTTCAGCGCCTCGATCGTCTGGGGCATCACACCGTCGTTGGCCGCCACCACGAGGATCGCGATGTCGGTCGACTTGGCACCACGGGCACGCATGGCGGTGAACGCCTCGTGACCCGGGGTGTCGATGAAGGTGATCCTGCGCTCTTCGTCGTTGACCAGCGTGGCGACCTGGTAGGCACCGATGTGCTGGGTGATGCCGCCGGCCTCGCCCGCGACGACATTCGTCTTGCGGATGGTGTCGAGGAGGCGGGTCTTACCGTGGTCGACGTGACCCATGACGGTCACGACCGGCGGACGCGCGACGAGGAACTCCTCGCCACCCTCGTCCTCGCCGAACTCGATGTCGAAGGACTCGAGCAGCTCGCGGTCCTCCTCCTCGGGGCTGACGATCTCGAGGACGAAGTTCATCTCGTCCGCGAGGAGCTTCAGCGTCTCGTCGGAGACGGACTGCGTGGCGGTGACCATCTCGCCGAGGTTCATCATCACGCCGACGAGCGACGCCGGGTTGGCGCCGATCTTCTCGGCGAAGTCGGTGAGCGAGGCACCGCGCGACAGGCGGACGGACTGTCCGTTGCCGCGAGGCAGCATGACGCCGCCGACCGACGGGGCCTGCATGGCCTCGTACTCCTGGCGCCTCTGCCGCTTCGACTTGCGACCGCGACGCGCGGGACCACCGGGACGGCCGAAGGCGCCCTGTGTGCCACCACGGCCACCCGGACCACCGGGACGACCGCCGAAGCCGGGACGGCCACCGCCGCCACCACCGGGACCACCCGGACGGCCGGCGAAACCGCCGCCACCGCCACCGGGACCACCGGGACGGCCGGCGAAGCCGCCACCGCCGCCACCGGGACCGCTCGGACGGCCGGCGAAGCCACCGCCACCGGGACGACCGCCGCCGGCACCGCCGGGACGACCGCCGCCGCCACCGGGACCGCGGCCACCGGGGCCACCGCCGCCGGGACGCGGGCCCGCAGCCGGACGCTGCGGCATCATGCCGGGGTTCGGACGGTTACCGCCGGGGCCGCCGCCGGGACGCGGAGCGCCACCGGGACCACCCTGCGGACGGGGCATGCCGCCCGGGGTAGGACGGGCACCACCGGGACCGCCACCGGGACGCGGAGCGCCGCCGGGGCCGCCCTGCGGACGGGGACCGCGGTCTCCCGCGCCCTGGGGACGCGGAGCGCCACCCGGAGCACCGGCGCCACCGGGGCCACCGGGACCGGGACGGGCGCCGCCCGGACGGGGCGTCTGCGGACGCGCCATGCCGGTGGAGCCACCCGAGGTGAAGGGGTTGTTGCCGGGACGCGGTCCGGCGGGACGGCCGCCGGGACGCGTGCCCTGGCCGCCGGGACGCGGGGCGCCCTGACGGTCGCCGCGGTCGGTGCGCTCGCCACGGCCCTGGCCGGGACCACCCTGGCCGCCCTGTGCGGGGCCGGCCGGACGGACGCCGGGCTTCGGGGCGCCGGGACGGGCACCGGTCGGACGCGGGTTCGCAGCCGGGGCCGGGGCCGCCGCCGGAGCCTGAGCGGCGGGAGCCGCGGGCGGCGCCGTGAACTCGGGCGCGGCCGGGGCCGGGGACACCGGGGCGGGCTTCGGCGCGGGCCTGGGGCCCGGCGTCGGACGCGTACCGGAGGCCGGGGCCGCCGGAGCCGCGGAGGCCGCGGGCTTCTCGGCGGCGGCCGGCTTCGGGGCCGGCGGGCGCGGTGCCGCGGGACCCGGACGGGCCGCCTGCGCCGGAGAGGGCGCGCCGGGCCTGGCCGGCGATGCCTTGCGCGGGGCGGGCTTGCCGCCGCCGTTGCCCTGCTGGAGGGCGTCGGTCAGCTTGCGTACTACGGGCGCCTCGATCGTCGAGGACGCCGAACGGACAAATTCACCGAGTTCTTGGAGCTTGGCCATGACGACCTTGCTCTCCACCCCGAACTCCTTGGCGAGTTCGTATACCCGGACCTTAGCCACTTCGCTCCTTTTAGGTCCGGGTTGCGTCCGGACCGTCGCTACTTCATGGGCGTACTCATCGCGTGCTCATCGAGTGCTCATCGCAATCTCGACCTACTTCCAACTCGCGGGGTACCAGGGCCGCGCGGGGTTCCGCGCGACACTCCTTACGGTGTTGCCTGCTCAGCAACTGTCTGTCCGCTCGACGTACCGGCGCAACGCCTTTGTGTCGAGCTGACCCGGGGCACGCAGCGCCCGCGGGAACGCCCGGCGGCGGACCGCCAGGTCGAGACAGACCAGGGCGGGGTGTACATACGCACCCCGGCCGGGCAGCGTACCGCGAGGATCGGGGACACATTCGCCCTCGCTCGCCACAGTACGCAGCAGATCGGTCCTGGCCGCTCGCTCCCGGCACCCCACACAGGTGCGTTCAGGGCATGCTCGGGCATGCGTCCGGCCAGACACTCTTAAGTCTACCTCCCTGCACCGACCTCACCCCTTTGGGGCACGTATCGAACAGTTGCCGCGGACGAAACTGTCGTGATCCAAACCACTCGCGGCTTGGATCTATTCCCCGGTCACTCGCCGGCCCGGTCCGCCTGCCGGTCTCCGGGCCGGTCGCCGCCCTGGTCACCCGTCTGCTCGGTGTCCGGGCGGATGTCGATGCGCCAGCCGGTCAGCCGGGCGGCGAGCCGGGCGTTCTGCCCTTCCTTGCCGATCGCCAGCGACAGCTGGTAGTCCGGGACCGTCACGCGCGCGGAGCGGGCCGCGAGGTCGACGACCTCGACCTTGGAGACCCGGGCCGGGGAGAGCGCGTTGCCCACCATGTCCGCGGGGTCGTCCGACCAGTCGACGATGTCGATCTTCTCGCCGTTCAGCTCGGCCATCACGTTGCGCACGCGGCCGCCCATGGGGCCGATGCAGGCGCCCTTGGCGTTCAGGCCCGACCGGGTGGACCGGACGGCGATCTTCGTGCGGTGGCCGGCCTCGCGGGCGATGGCGGCGATCTCGACGGACCCGTCGGCGATCTCCGGCACCTCCAGGGCGAAGAGCTTCTTCACCAGGTTGGGGTGGGTGCGGGAGAGCGTCACGGACGGACCGCGGACGCCCTTCGCCACCCGTACGACGTACGACCGCAGTCGCATGCCGTGCTGGTACGACTCACCGGGGACCTGCTCCTGCACGGGCAGGATGGCCTCCAGCTTGCCGATGTCGACGAGCACGTTCTTCGGGTCGCGGCCCTGCTGGACGACACCGGTGACGATGTCGCCCTCGCGGCCCGCGTACTCGCCGAGCGTCGCGTCGTCCTCGGCGTCCCGCAGACGCTGGAGGATGACCTGCTTGGCGGTGGTGGCGGCGATCCGGCCGAAGTCCGACGGGGTGTCGTCGAACTCGCGTGCCTCCTGCCCCTCCTCCAGGTCGTCCGGGTCCTCCTTCGCCCACACGGTCACATGACCGGTCTCCCGGTCGAGCTTCACGCGCGCGTGGCGGCGGCTTCCCTCGGTGCGGTGGTAGGCGATGAGGAGGGCCGACTCGATCGCCTCGACCAGCAGGTCGAAGGAGATCTCCTTCTCCCGCACCAGACCCCGCAGGGCACTCATGTCGATGTCCACGGCTACGCCTCCTCCTCTTCCTTCATGTCTTTCGTGTCCTTGCGGTTGAACTCGACCTGGACGCGCGCCTTGGCGACGTCCTCGAAGGCGAGCCTCCTGGCGGTGGGCCTGCGCCCCTTCACGCCGGGCACCTCGACGTCCATGCCCTCGTCCTCGACGGTCATGATCCGGGCGACCAGTTCGTCACCGTTTCCCAGCTGGAACTTCACGAGACGGCCGGTGGCCCGGACGTAGTGGCGGTGTTCCCGGAGCTCGCGCTCGGCGCCGGGCGTTCCCACCTCCAGGGTGTACTCGCCCTGGCCCATGGCGTCGGTCTCGTCGAGCTTCGCCGAGAGCGCGCGGCTCACATCGGCGGTGGCGTCGAGGTCGGCTCCCTCGTCGGAGTCGACGACGACGCGCAGCACACGCTTACGGCCCACCGAGTCCACTGCGATCTCTTCGAGGTCGAGTCCCTGCGAGCTGACGAGCGGTTCCAGGAGCTCTCGCAGCCTCTCGCTCTGGGTGGTGCTCATCCGGGTGACTCCTCGGCCGCGTGTGCTGTTGTGGGTAGGTCGCGTGTCAGGTCAAAGGGTATCCGGTCCCAGGGGGTGTTGCCGTCCACCGCGGCCCGCCCGGCTGCGGCCCGGCGCCGCTGGTGGGTGCCGGAGCGGTACACAGGTACCGTGATCAAGGGCCTGCCGCCCCTTTCCGTCCGTACGAGCCCTGACGAGGACGTCTGCCGTGCCGTTCACCCTGCCGTCGCGCACCCCTTCGGGGCCGCGCCGAAGGAGTCTGCTCGCCGGGGCCGCCGGGGCGGGCACCGCCGCGCTGCTCACCGGCTGCTCCGGCTCCGACTCGACCTCCGGGACCGGCGGTGAGGGGAGTTCGCCCGCCGCCGTGCGGGCACGCGCGCGTGCGGCCCGCGACAGCGAGCGACTCGCCCGGCGGTACGAGGCCGTCCTCGCCGCGCACCCCGCGCTGAGCGGCCGGCTGACGCCGCTGCTGGCGGAGGTCGTGCGGCACGCCGAGGCGTTCGGGGGCGGCGGGCGGGCGGCGGCGACCCCGTCCGGGGGCTCCACCGAGGGCTCCTCCGCCGAGCCCGCCGTGGGTGCCTCGCCGTCCCCCTCCCCCTCGGTGCCGGCGAGCGAGAAGGAGGCCCGCGGCGAACTCGCGGCGGCCGAGCGCGAGTTGGCCGACCGGCGGATGAAGGCGCTGCTCGGCGTGCCGGGAGAGCTGGCCCGGCTGCTGGCCTCGGTGGCGGCGGCCGGCGGGGCGCACGCGTTTCTGCTGACGGAGGACATGAAGTGAACAGGTCCGGCACGGCTGGAGCGCAGGTGCAGGCGCAGTCGAAGAACTCGGCGGAGCTGACGGCCACGCAGGCCGCGCTCGGGGCCGAGCATGCCGCCGTGTACGGCTACGGCGTCGTGGGCGGCAGGATCCGCGAGGAACGGCGGACCGAGGCGCGGGCCGCGTACGACGGGCACCGGGCGCGCCGGGACGAGCTGGCGCGCACCGTGCGCGACCTGGGCGGGAAGCCCGAGCCGGCGGCTGCCGCGTATGCGCTGCCGTTCTCCGTGACGGACTCGGAGTCGGCCCTGCGGCTCGCCGCCGAACTGGAGGACCGGGTGGCCGGGGTGTACTCCGACCTCGTCCGGGCCACCGAGGGCGAACGGCGGAGGGCGGCGGCCCTGGCCCTGCGGGAGGCCGCGGTGCGCGCGGTGCGCTGGCGCGGCGAGAGCGTAGCCTTCCCTGGTCTCGCCGAGCGGTCGGCCACCGCCACCGCGTCGGCGACACCGTCCTCGTAACGCGTCCAGGGAAGGGAACGACTCGCGCATGGCTTTCGAACCGCCGCCGCGCCTGGTGAAGGCGCTCGGCGAGACGGCACCAAGCGGTGACGACTGGCTGGAGAAGCTGCCGCAGGCGGCCGAGCAGGCCGTCGTGCTACGCGAGTCGACCGCGGAGCGTGTGCAGGTTCCCGGCGGGCGCAGCAGTCTGGTGGTCCTGGTCCGGCTGCCGGACGGCACTCCCGCCGTCCTGAAGCTGGCGCCGCGCCGGGCCCGCCCCGAGAGCGAGCGGGCCGCGCTGGCGCACTGGGACGGCCGGGGTGCGGTACGTCTCCTGGAGCCGGCCGGCACCGAGGGCGTCCTGCTGCTGGAGCGGCTGCAGCCCGATGTGTCGGTGCGGTCGCTGCCGGAGGCCAGGTCGATGCTGGAGGCGGCCGGGGCGCTGCGCAGGCTGTGGGTCGAGCCGCCCGCGGACCATGTCTTCGAGACCGTGGCCGAGCGGACGGGACGGCAGGCCGAGGCGATGCGGGCGGGCGCCGACACCGAGGCGGTGCCGCTGGTCGACGCGGCCCTCGCGGTGCGTGCGGAGCTCCTGGCGTCCCCGCCGCGGGCCCGCCTGCTGCACGGCACCTTCCGGCAGAGCAAGGTCCTGGCGGGCGACCGCAGCCCCTGGCTGGCCGTCGGACCGGATCCCGTGGTCGGCGAGTGCGCCTTCGACCTGGCCCGGCTGGTCCGCGACCGGGTCGAGGACCTGATCGCCTCCCCGTCCGGCGGCTCCACCACCCGCCGCCGGGTGAAGCGCCTCGCGGAGTCCCTGGACGTGGACCAGGAGCGGCTGCGTGGCTGGACCCTGTTCCGGGCCGTGGAGTCGGGCGTACGGGCCCGGCGCGTGGGCCGGCCGAGGGACGCCGAGCTGCTGCTCGAGTTCGCCGCCTGGCTGTAGGCCCCGGGGGGTCGGCCGTTCCCGGACGGCCCCCCGGTGTGCGGACTACTTCGCCGTGAGGCGGGCGACGGCCTCGTCCACCGTCAGCTCCTCGCGCTCGCCGGTGCGGCGGTTCTTCAGCTCCAGGACGCCGTCGGCCGAGCGCCGTCCGGCGACCAGGATCTGCGGTACGCCGATGAGTTCGGCGTCCGTGAACTTCACGCCGGGCGAGACGCCCGCACGGTCGTCCACGAGCACCCGTACGCCCGCCTCGCCCAGCTTCCGCGAGACGTCGAGGGCCAGCTCGGTCTGGAGGGCCTTGCCGGCCGCGACGACATGGACGTCGGCCGGGGCGATCTCGGCGGGCCAGACCAGGCCCTGCTCGTCGGCGTGCTGCTCGGCGAGCGCGGCGACCGCGCGCGAGACGCCGATGCCGTACGAGCCCATGGTGACGCGGACCGGCTTGCCCTGCTGGCCGAGCACGTCGAGCTGGAGGGCGTCGGCGTACTTGCGGCCGAGCTGGAAGATGTGGCCGATCTCGATGGCGCGGTCCAGCGTGAGACCGGTGCCGCAGACGGGGCAGGGGTCGCCCTCGCGCACGACGACCGCGTCCACGTGCGCGTCGACCTCGAAGTCACGGCCCGCGACGACGTTCTTCGCGTGCACGCCCTCCTTGTTGGCGCCGGTGATCCAGGCGGTGCCGGGGGCGACGCGGGGGTCGGCGAGGTAGCGGACCTTCTCCAGGCCCTGCGGGCCGACGTAGCCGCGCACGAGGTCGTCGCGGCCGGTGAAGTCCTCGGCCGTGACGAGTTCGACGGCGGCGGGCGCGAAGTGCGCCTCCACCTTGTCCATGTCGACCTCGCGGTCACCGGGAACCCCGATCGCGACGATCTCGCCGTCCACCTTGACCAGCAGGTTCTTCAGGGTGGCGGAGGCGGGCACCTCCAGGTACGCGGCGAGCGTCTCGATGGTCGGGGTGTCGGGGGTGGGGATCTCCTCCAGGGCGGGGACCCCGGCCGCGTCGACGGGCGTCAGCGGGTGGGTGATCGCCTCGGTGTTGGCGGCGTAGTCGCAGTTCGGGCAGTCCGCGAAGGTGTCCTCGCCGGCGGCGGCCGGGGCGAGGAACTCCTCCGACTTGGAGCCGCCCATGGCGCCCGCGGTGGCCGCGCAGATGCGGTAGTCCAGACCGAGACGCGCGAAGATCTTCTGGTACGCCTCACGGTGCAGGGCGTACGACTCGGCGAGGCCCTCGTCCGCCGTGTCGAAGGAGTACGAGTCCTTCATCAGGAACTCACGGCCGCGCAGGATGCCGGCGCGGGGGCGGGCCTCGTCGCGGTACTTGTTCTGGATCTGGTAGAGGATCACGGGCAGGTCCTTGTAGGACGTGCACTGGTCCTTGACCAGGAGGGTGAAGATCTCCTCGTGGGTCGGGCCGAGGAGGTAGTCGCCGCCCTTGCGGTCGTTCAGGCGGAACAGCTCGGGGCCGTACTCCTCCCAGCGGCCGGTCGCCTCGTAGGGCTCCTTCGGCAGCAGGGCGGGCAGCGTGACCTCCTGGGCGCCGATGGCGTCCATCTCCTCGCGGACCACCCGTTCGACGTTGGCCAGCACCTTCTTGCCCAGCGGCAGCCAGGACCACAGGCCGGCGGCGGTCCGGCGGACGTAGCCGGCGCGCACCAGCAGCTTGTGGCTGAGCACCTCGGCGTCCGCCGGGTCGTCACGCAGTGTCTTGACCATCAAACGGGACATGCGCTGGACCTGGGCCATGGTTCTCGACTCCTGCTGCTGCTTATAGATGATGGCTAGGAGGTTAGCCGGGCGGTCGCCGTCGCCGAAATCCGTTATCGGCGGACCTGGGGAAGAGCGGTACGGGAGGGACGCGTCAGCGGCGTTCGAGGGGCAGCGGGGCGCCCATCACCACGTACGGCTTCGGTGCGCTGGGGAACAGGACCTGGACGGCGAGGTCCTGGTAGCCGAGCGAGCGGTACAGCCCGCGGGCGGGGCTGTCCGTGTCGATGGCCGAGAGGATCGAGCGCGGTTCGGCGGCGCCGTCCGTGATGGTGGTGATCAGGGCGCGGCCCACCCCGCGGTTCTGGAAGTCCGGGTGGACGTGCAGTTCGGTGATCACGAAGGAGTGGTCCAGCCATTCGTCGTGTCCGCGGCCGCGCAGGTAGGGCTCGACGACGGTGGACCACCAGTGCGCGCGGTCGTTGGGCATGCCGTAGACGAAGCCGGCGAGCCGTCCGTCCGGGGTGGTCGCGCCGAGTGCGCGGGCGCCGGGGAAGGTGAGGTGCCGGAGCACGATCTGACGTCGTACGGCGACCTCGTCCGCGCCGAGTCCGAAGGCGACGGCCTGGACGTTCAGGGCCTCGTCGATACGGGTGGCCAGGTCCAGGGGGCCGATGACGATGTCTTCGGGGGTGAGCGGGCCCTGACCGGGCTGACCGGGGAAGCGCAGCATGTGCGGAGACTACCTGGGGTGTCCCCACCGCGTGGGCCGGGCCGGGGTCGCCTTCCGGGTGCGGGCCGGAAGTGGCTGGTCGCGCAGTTCCCCGCGCCCCTCTCAGGGGCGCGGGCCGCCGGCTCAGAACAGGACGCTCATGAACGCGCCGGTCTCCTGGAAGCCGACTCTGCGGTAGGTCGCCCGGGCCGCGGTGTTGAAGTCGTTGACGTAGAGGCTGACCAGCGGGGCGACGTCCGCGAGGGCGTAGCGCAGGACCGCGGCCATGCCGGGGGCCGCGAGGCCCCTGCCGCGGTACTCGGGGGCGACCCAGACACCCTGGATCTGGCAGGCGCGTGTCGTGGCGGCGCCGATCTCGGCCTTGAAGACGACCCGGCCGTCGCGGTCGACGTGCGCGAACGAGCGTCCGCTGCCGACGAGTTCGGCGACCCTCGCCTGGTAGAGCAGGCCGCCGTCGCCCGCGAGCGGGGAGACACCGACCTCCTCCGTGAACATCGCCACGCACGCCGGCATGATCGTCTCGATCTCGTCCTTGCGGATGCGGCGGACGTACGGATCCGGGGTGATGTCGGCGGGCAGCCGGTCGGCGACCATCAGGGGCTGGTGCGGCCTGACCTCACGGGCCGGGCCCCAGCTGGGTTCCAGGAGGCGCCAGAGCTGGGCCGTCGCCTCGGAGGGGCCGACGATGGAGGAGCAGCGGCGGCCGGCTCTGCGGGCGCGGTCCGCGAAGGCGCGGACGGCCCGGGGGGTGGCGCAGATCGGGACGAGGTTGGCGCCCGCGTAGCAGAGGGAGGTCAGCATGCCGTCCTCGTACCAGCCCCACATCTCGCCGCCGAGGCGCCAGGGGTCGAGGCCGGCGACCTGTACGCGGGAGGTCACGAAGGCGTTCGCCACCGGCTCGCGGTCTAGGACGGCGAGCGCGGCGTCCAGGTCGCTCGGGTCGAGGACTCTGGTGGTTGTCTGCGTCAACACGTGCGGGGCCTTCACCATCAGGTCTGCTGATCTCCGCACTGTACCTGGCGGCGGTGTGGTGTGCCGCCCGGTGGGGCTGGCCGGCTTTCCTCGCCCCCGCCGCCTCTACCCTTCCCTGGGGGCTGCGCCCCCAGACCCCCGCTGTCGCGCTCCGCGCTCGTCCTCAAACGCCGGACGGGCTGAACCACCCAAGACGCCGGACCGGCTGAACTACCCAGGGGCGCGGGGAACTGCGCGACCAGCCCCCACGCACCCGCAGACTGAATCCTCAGCCCGCGACCGACACAGACGGCTCCCCGGAGGGGATGCCGGCGGCCTCCATCTGCTCCGCGATCTTCATCGCTTCCTCGATCAGCGTTTCGACGATCTTCGATTCCGGGACCGTCTTGATGACCTCGCCCTTGACGAAGATCTGGCCCTTGCCGTTGCCGGAGGCGACGCCGAGGTCTGCCTCGCGGGCCTCGCCGGGGCCGTTCACGACGCAGCCCATGACCGCGACGCGCAGCGGGACCTCCATGCCCTCCAGGCCCGCCGTGACCTCCTCGGCCAGCTTGTAGACGTCGACCTGGGCGCGTCCGCAGGACGGGCAGGAGACGATCTCCAGGCGGCGCTGCTTGAGGTTCAGCGACTCCAGGATCTGCATGCCGACCTTGATCTCCTCGACCGGCGGGGCCGAGAGGGAGACGCGGATGGTGTCGCCGATGCCCTCGCTGAGCAGCGCCCCGAAGGCGACCGCCGACTTGATCGTGCCCTGGAAGGCCGGGCCGGCCTCGGTCACGCCGAGGTGGAGCGGGTAGTCGCAGGCGGCGGCGAGCTGGCGGTAGGCGTTGACCATGACGACCGGGTCGTTGTGCTTGACCGAGATCTTGATGTCCCGGAAGTCGTGCTCCTCGAAGAGCGACGCCTCCCACAGCGCCGACTCGACGAGCGCCTCGGGTGTCGCCTTGCCGTACTTCTGGAGCAGGCGCTTGTCGAGGGAGCCGGCGTTGACCCCGATGCGGATCGGCGTGCCGGTGTCCTTGGCGGCCCGCGCGATCTCCTTGACCTGGTCGTCGAACTGCTTGATGTTGCCGGGGTTCACGCGCACGGCGGCGCAGCCGGCGTCGATCGCGGCGAACACGTACTTCGGCTGGAAGTGGATGTCCGCGATGACAGGGATCTGCGACTTGCGGGCGATGGTGGCCAGCGCGTCCGCGTCGTCCTGTGTGGGGCACGCCACCCGCACGATCTGGCAGCCGGACGCGGTCAGTTCGGCGATCTGCTGGAGCGTGGCGCCGACGTCGGACGTACGCGTCGTCGTCATCGACTGCACCGAGACGGGCGCGTCTCCGCCCACTGCCACGGTTCCGACCTGGATCTTCCGGCTCTTGCGGCGCTCGGCGAGCTTGGTCGGAACGGACGGCATGCCGAGTGAAATCGCAGTCATCTGCTGTGCAACCCCAAGGTAAGGATTCGGTCGGTCCCGAAAGCTGACGGGCTCCAGTCATCGAGATTACGGCACCCCCGCAGGCGGGAGCACATTCCCCGGACACGACCATCCGATAAGGGACGGCCGGACACACATCGTGTCCGGCCGTCATGAACGGGGTATGACTAGGAGATTCTCACCGGGTTGACGACGTCCGCGATCAGCACCAGGATCGTGAAGCAGATGAAGATCCCGGCCACCACGTACGCGACGGGCATCAGCTTCGCCACGTCGAACGGGCCGGGGTCCGGGCGCCGCAGCACCTTCGCGGCGTTGCGCCGCAGCGACTCCCACAGGGCGCCCGCGATGTGCCCGCCGTCGAGGGGCAGCAGCGGGAGCATGTTGAACAGGAACAGGGAGAGGTTGAAGCCGGCGACGAGGAACAGCATCATCGCGATCTGGTTCTCCGGCGGGATGTCGAGGGTGAAGACCTCGCCGCCGACGCGCGCCGCACCGACCACGCCCATCGGGGAGTCCGCCTCGCGCTCGCCGTCGCCGAAGGCCGCGTCCCACAGGGCGGGGACCTTGGACGGCAGGGCGACCAGCGACTCGACGCCGTTCTGCATCATCTCGCCCATGCGGTCCACGGACTGCCCGAACGACTGCTGGACGATGCCGGAGGCGGGCGTGAAGCCGAGGAAGCCGGCGTACACGTACTTGCCCTCGACGTAGCCGCCGTCGCCGTCGGTCTTGCTGACCTGGTTGCGGATCAGGTGTGCGCCGAGGTCGAGCTGCTTGCCGTCGCGCTCGACGGTCAGGGTGACGTCCTTGCCCGGGTTGGCGCGGATGTCGGACTGGAGGGTCGACCAGTCGGTCACCTTCTCGCCGTTGAACGCGACGATCTTGTCACCGCCCCGGAGGCCGGCGGCCTTGGCGGGCGCGGGCGTGTCGCCCTTCTGGCACGCGGACCGGGACTCGCTCTGTTCGATGACGCAGTCGGAGACCTTGCCGACCGTGGTGGTCTGGGTCTGGACGCCGAAGGTCATCATCACGCCGAGGAAGATCGCGACGGCGAGGATCAGGTTCATGAAGGGGCCGGCGAACATCACGATGACGCGCTTCCACGGCTTGCGCGTGTAGAAGAGCCGCTTCTCGTCGCCGGGCTGCAGTTCCTCGAAGGACTGCGCCCTGGCGTCCTCGATCATGCCGCGCCACGGTGAGGTGGAGCGGGCCTCTATCCGGCCGTCGGGGCCGGGCGGGAACATGCCGATCATGCGGATGTAGCCGCCGAGCGGGATGGCCTTGACCCCGTACTCCGTCTCGCCCTTGCGGCGCGAGAAGATCGTCGGGCCGAAGCCGACCATGTACTGCGGCACGCGGATGCCGAACAGCTTGGCCGTGGAGAGATGTCCCAGCTCGTGCCAGGCGATCGAGAAGAGCAGGCCGACCGCGAAGACGACTATGCCGAGGATCATCATCAGGGTCGTCATGCACGGGCCTCCGCCGTTGTCATGGCTGTCGTGTGGGTTGTCGTCCGGGCTGTGGCCCGTGCTGTCAGTTCACGGGCCCGGGCGCGCGCCCAGGTCTCCGCTTCGAGGACGTCCGCGACGGTGAGCGAGGTTCCCGTACGGTGGGGGTCCCCCCGATCGGGCGAAGCCGGGGTCGGGGGAGTCCCGTGCTCGGCGACGACCTCCGTGACGGTCTCCATGATCCCGTTGAACGGCAGGGTGCCGTTCAGGAACGCGTCCACGCATTCTTCGTTGGCCGCATTGAACACCGCGGGGGCCGTGCCCGCGAGCTCCCCGACGTGCCGGGCGAGCCCGACCGACGGGAACGCGTCGTCGTCGAGGGGGAAGAACTCCCAGCTGGACGCCTTCGACCAGTCGAAGGCGGGGGCCGCGTCGGGGACGCGTTCGGGCCAGCCGAGACCGATGGCGATCGGTCCCCGCATGTCGGGGGGCGTCGCCTGGGCCATCGTCGATCCGTCCGTGAACTCCACCATCGAGTGGACATACGACTGCGGGTGCACGACCACCTCAATGCGGTCGAAGGGAATGTCGTAGAGGAGGTGCGCCTCGATGACTTCGAGTCCCTTGTTGACGAGGGTCGCCGAGTTGACGGTGATGACGGGACCCATGGCCCAGGTGGGGTGCGCGAGGGCGTCCTCCGGGGTGACGTCGGCCAGCTCGGCCTTCGTACGTCCTCTGAAGGGGCCGCCGGAGGCGGTGACGACCAGTTTGCGTACGTCGGCCCGGGTGCCCGAGGCCAGCGCCTGGAACAGGGCGGCGTGCTCGGAGTCGACGGGGATGATCTGTCCCGGCGCGGCCAGCGCCCGCACCAGGGGGCCGCCGACGATGAGCGACTCCTTGTTGGCGAGCGCGAGGGTGCGGCCCGCCTCAAGGGCGGCGAGGGTGGGGGCGAGCCCGATGGAGCCGGTGATGCCGTTCAGGACGGTGTGGCCGGCGGAGGCGGCGAGGTGGGTGGCGGCGTCCGCTCCGGCGAGTACCTCGGGAAGGGGCTCCCCGGGCCCGTAGCGCGCGGACAGGGCCGCACGCAGGGCCGGTACGGCGTCCTCGCGCGCCACGGCCACGGTCCGGACGCGGAGCCGGTGGGCCTGCTCGGCGAGCAGGCCCACCTTCCCGCCCGCCGCGGAGAGCCCGGTCACCCGGAACCGGCCGGGGTTGCGCAGCACGAGGTCGATGGCCTGGGTGCCGATCGATCCGGTGGAACCGAGGATCACGACATCCCGGCCTCCGTCCACGGGATCGAAGACGAGATGCGGATTGGCGAGGGGCGCTGGACGGTCACTCATCCCCCCATTGTTGCCGCAACGCCACGGCGAAGGGGACGGGGGCGCCCCCTGCGGTGCCCTGTCAGGGGCGCACGGGGCCCTCCGCGGGCGCCGGGCGCCTCCTGAGGGGCGCGGGGAACTGCGCGACAAACCCCCACCGGCCCGCGGTCGCCTCCTGACCCGCAAGCCCTCTACCTCTTGCGCTTGCGACGGCTCCGGGACTTGGCGGCGGCCCGGCGGGGCCGGGGTTTCGCGTCGGCCGCCCCCTCCGCCGAAGGCGCGGGCACGGCGTCGGCAGGCTCGAAGTCCCCTTCGACGACCCCCTCCGCCGTATCCAGCGTGGGCGCGCTGAAGTGCAGCCCGTCGGTGCGCCGACCGACCTCCAGACCCTCCTGACCGGCGGCCTTGCCGGACGCGTCCAGATTGAACACGTACCCGACCGACTCCTCCTTGATGGCGTCGTTCATGGCGACGAACATGTCGTAGCCCTCGCGCTCGTACTCGACGATCGGCTCCCGGCCGAGCGTCCAGCGCAGGCCGATGCCGTCGCGGAGGTAGTCCATCTCGTAGAGGTGCTCGCGCCATTTGCGGTCCAGGACCGACAGCACGACGAGCCGCTCCAGGTCGCGCAGGGTCTCCGCGCCGAGCTCGGCCTCGCGCTGCTCGTAGCGGGCGTGGATGTCGTCGATGACGGCGTCGGCGAGTCCGTCCGCGGTGAGGTCGGACCGGTCGCCCGCGGCGTCCTCCAGGTCCTCGACGGTGACGCCCACCGGGTAGAGCTGTTCGAAGGCGCTCCACAGCCGCTCCAGGTTCCACTCCTCGGGGAAGCCCTCGGCGGTCTCCACGGCGACGTACGCGCGGATGGTGTCGTCCATGAAGTGGAGGATCTGTTCGCGCAGGTCCTCCCCGGCCAGCACCCGGCGGCGTTCCGCGTAGATGAGGGTGCGCTGCCGGTTGAGCACCTCGTCGAACTTCAGCACGTCCTTGCGGGACTCGAAGTGCTGCTGCTCCAGTTGGGACTGGGCGGAGGCGATGGCCCGGGTGACCATCTTGTTCTCGATGGGGACGTCGTCGGGGACGTTCGCCATCGACATCACGCGGTCGACGACCTGGGCGCGGAACAGCCGCATCAGGTCGTCCTCCAGGGAGAGGTAGAAGCGGGAGGCGCCGGGGTCGCCCTGGCGGCCGGAGCGGCCGCGGAGCTGGTTGTCGATGCGGCGCGACTCGTGGCGCTCGGTGCCCAGGACGTACAGCCCGCCGAGTTCCTTCACCTCGCCGTGCTCGGCCGCGACGGACTCCTTGATCCGGGCGAGGGTCTCCCGGTGCTCGTCCGGGTTCTCCTCCGGTGTGAGGCCGCGCCGGTCCAGCTCCGCGAGCGCCATGGCCTCGGGGTTGCCGCCGAGCATGATGTCGGTGCCGCGGCCGGCCATGTTGGTGGCCACGGTGACCGCGCCCCGGCGGCCGGCCTGCGCCACGATCTGCGCCTCGCGCCGGTGGTTCTTCGCGTTGAGCACCTCGTGCCGGATACCGCGCCCGCGCAGGTGGGCGGCGAGGAGCTCGGACTTCTCGACGGAGGTGGTGCCGACCAGGACCGGCTGGCCCTTCTCGTGCTTGTCGGCGATGTCGTCGAGGATCGCCGTGTACTTGGCGTCGACGGTCCGGTAGATCTGGTCCGGGTCGTCGGCGCGGGCCATCGGCCGGTTGGTGGGGATCGGCACCACGTGGAGCTGGTAGATCTGGTGGAACTCGGCGGCCTCGGTCATGGCGGTGCCGGTCATCCCGCCGAGCTTCTCGTACAGGCGGAAGAAGTTCTGCAGGGTGATGGTGGCGAGGGTCTGGTTCTCGTCCTTGACCGTCACGCCCTCCTTCGCCTCGATGGCCTGGTGCAGGCCCTCGTTGTAGCGGCGGCCGGCGAGGATGCGGCCGGTGTGCTCGTCGACGATGAGGACCTCGCCGTCCACCACGACGTAGTCCTTGTCCCTCCTGAAGTGCTCCTTCGCCTTGAGCGCGTTGTTCAGGTGCCCGATGAGGGACGTGTGGTCGGACTCGTAGAGGCTGTCGATGCCGAGCTGGTCCTGGAGGAACTCGACTCCGCGGTCGAGGATCGCCACGGTGCGCTTCTTCTGGTCGTACTCGTAGTCGTGGGTGGCGCGCATGCCTGCGAGGCGCTCCTTGTCGGCCGGCGTGGTGAAGTTCTCGTCCTGGACGGCGACTCCGCGCATCCGGGTGACCATCCTGGCGAACGCCTCGTACCAGTGCGTGGGCCGGTCGGCCGGACCGGAGATGATCAGCGGGGTCCGCGCCTCGTCGATGAGGATCGAGTCGGCCTCGTCGACGATTGCGAAGTGGTGGCCGCGCTGGACGAGTTCGTCCCTGGACCAGGCCATGTTGTCGCGCAGGTAGTCGAAGCCGAACTCGGTGTTGGTGCCGTAGGTGATGTCGCAGGCGTACTGCGCGCGCCGCTCGGCCGGGGTCGACCCGGTCTTGATGACGCCCACGGACAGTCCGAGGAAGCGATAGGCACGGCCCATCCAGTCGGCGTCGCGCTGGGCGAGGTAGTCGTTGACGGTGACGAGGTGGACTCCTTTGCCGGTCAGGGCGTTCAGGTAGACCGGCAGGGTGGCCACCAGGGTCTTGCCCTCGCCGGTCTGCATCTCGGCGATGTTGCCGAGGTGGAGGGCCGCGCCGCCCATCAGCTGTACGTCGAAGTGGCGCATGCCGAGGGTGCGGCGGGCGGCTTCGCGCATGGCGGCGAACGCCTCCGGCAGCAGGTCGTCGAGGCTCTCCCCGGCCTCGTACCGCTCCTTGAACTCCGGGGTGAGCGCCTGGAGTTCCTCGTCGGTGAGCTGCTCGAACTCCGCTTCGAGGGAGCCGACCTGTTCGGCCGTGCGCTGCAGCCTGCGCAGCAGCCTTCCCTCGCCGGCCCGCATGATCCGGCCGGTGATGTTGTCGAGACCGAGTACCGGCACGGGAATCGCCCCCACGGAATGCCACGGTTCGCGTCCACGGGGAGTTCCACACTGTGGCGCGTGAATTGTCCCCGTTCGCCATCGCGCTCATTGTCGGCGCACGGTTTCCGTGCGGCAAGCAGCAGGACGGCGACGGGGACAGCAGTGCGTTCCTGGGGCGAAGGTCAGCGGATGGGGCGGTGGACGTTCTCCTTCCCGGACGCGCCGGGGGTGGCGTCGGCGATCCAGGGGCCCTCGCCCGACAGGTCGACGATCCCGTCCTCCAGCCAGGTGTAGGCGCCGCCGAGGACGCCCCTGACGACCTTGTGGTCCAGGTCGTCGGTGTTGGACCACAGGCGGCCGAAGAGCTCTTCTACCCGGACGCGGGACTGGCTGCAGAAGGCGTCCGCGAGCTGGTACGCCTCGCGGCCGTGCGCCTCCGTGGTGCGCAGCAGCTCGGCGCGCACACAGGTGGCGCTCATCGCGAACAGTTCGGCGCCGATGTCGACGATCCGGCCGAGGAAACCCTGCTTGGTCTCCATCCGGCCCTGCCAGCGGGACATGGCGTAGAAGGTGGACCGGGCGAGCTTGCGGGCGGAGCGCTCCACGTACCGGAGGTGGCCGGACAGGTCGACATGGCCCGCCGGGTGGAAGTCCGCGTAGGAGCGGGGCAGTTGGCCGGGGCCCGCGACGAGCTTGGGGAACCACTTGGCGTAGAAGACCCCGGCGTTCGCGCCCGCCCTCGCCTTGTCCTTGAGGGACTTGTCGGGGTCGATGAGGTCGCCGGCCACGGAGAGGTGCGCGTCGACGGCCTCCCGCGCGATCAGCAGGTGCATGATCTCCGTCGAGCCCTCGAAGATGCGGTTGATGCGCAGGTCGCGCAGCACCTGCTCGGCGGGGACGGCCCGTTCGCCGCGGGCGGCGAGCGAGTCGGCGGTCTCGAAGCCGCGGCCGCCGCGGATCTGGACCAGTTCGTCGGCCATCAGCCAGGCCATCTCGGAGCCGTACAGCTTGGCCAGGGCGGCTTCGATGCGGATGTCGTTGCGGTCCTCGTCGGCCATCTGGGACGACAGGTCGAGGACGGCCTCCAGGGCGAACGTGGTCGCCGCGATGAAGGAGATCTTCGCGCCCACGGCCTCGTGGTGGGCGACCGGCTTGCCCCACTGCTCCCGCACGGAGGACCACTCGCGGGCGATCTTCAGGCACCACTTGCCGGCGCCGACGCACATGGCGGGCAGCGAGAGCCGCCCGGTGTTGAGCGTGGTCAGGGCGATCTTCAGGCCGGCGCCCTCGGGGCCGATGCGGTTCGCGGCGGGTACCCGGACGCGGTGGAAGCGGGTGACGCCGTTCTCCAGGCCGCGCAGCCCCATGAACGCGTTGCGGTGCTCGACGGTGACGCCCTCGGCCGCGGCCTCCACGACGAACGCGGTGATGCCGCCCTTGTGCCCGTCGGACCTCGGCACCCGTGCCATCACCACCAGCAGGTCGGCGACCACGCCGTTGGTCGTCCAGAGCTTCACCCCGTCTAGGACGTACTCGTCCCCGTCCGGCACCGCGCTGGTGGCGAGCCGCGCCGGGTCGGAGCCCACGTCCGGCTCGGTGAGCAGGAAGGCGGAGATGTCGGTGCGGGCCAGGCGCGGCAGGAAGGCGTCCTTCTGCTCCTGGGTGCCGAAGATCTTCAGCGGCTGCGGTACGCCGATCGACTGGTGCGCGGAGAGCAGCGCGCCGAGCGCCGGGTTCGCCGAACCGACGAGGGCGAGCGCCTTGTTGTAGTAGACCTGCGTCAGACCGAGGCCGCCGTACTTCGTGTCGATCTTCATGCCGAGGGCGCCGAGCTCCTTGAGCCCGTTGATCACCTCGTCGGGGATCCGGGCCTCCCGCTCGATGAGCGCGGAGTCGATCTTGGTCTCGCAGAAGTCGCGCAGCCGGGCGAGGAACGCCTCACCACGGCGGGCGTCCTCGTCGGGGGGCATCGGGTGGGGATGGATCAGGTCGAGCCGGAAACGGCCGAGGAACAGCTCCTTGGCGAAGCTGGGTCTGCGCCAGTCCTGCTCCCGCGCGGCCTCGGCGACCTGACGGGCCTCACGTTCGGTGACAGCGGGCTGGGGGGGTGTTGCGGACAAGAGGCTCACCTCGCCGCGAATAGGGATCCTGGTCTGATACTTTCCAACACTTTCCGCATACTTACCGACCGGTGCTACTGGTCCGTATGTACCTGATTCCGACCCCACCCACCACCCCCGGCGCACCGTTCGGGGCACAGCAGGGCCGCCTGCCCAGGGGCGCGGGGAACTGCGCGCTCGACCCCCACCGAACCGGCACCCGCCACCCCACCCCGTCCCCCACCCCGGTGGGCACTCCCGGCACCGACGGAGTCGAAGCGCTTCGACAACCTATGGACACCCACCTCCCGTCAAGCTACTGTCGAGCCACCCACACTCCCCCTCACCCCCGACGCGCCCTGTCGAAGCGCTTCACACAAAGCTTGGAGAGCGGATGGTCACCCTCGCCGAGGTCGCCCAGCACGCCGGAGTCTCGGCGAGCACGGTGAGCTACGTCCTCAGCGGCAAGCGGTCCATCTCCGCGGGCACCAGGGAGCGGGTCGAACAGAGCATCCAGGTGCTCGGGTACCACCCGAACGCGGGAGCGCGGGCGCTGGCCAGCAACCGCTCCAACATCATCGCGCTGATGATCCCGCTCCGCACGGACATGTACGTACCCGTGATGATGGAGATCGCCATCGCGGTGACGACGTCCGCGCGCGCCCACGGGTACGACGTGCTGCTGCTCACCGGCGAGGAGGGCCCCGACGCCGTGCGCCGGGTCACCGGCAGCGGGCTCGCCGACGCGATGATCCTGATGGACGTCGAGCTGGACGACGAACGGCTGCCGCTGCTGCGGGACACCGAGCAGCCGTCCGTCCTCATCGGGCTCCCCGCCGACACCAGCGGCCTGACCTGCGTGGACCTGGACTTCGGTGCGACGGGTGCCCTGTGCGCCGAACACCTCGCGACGCTCGGACACCGTGACATCGCTGTCATCGGTGAGGCACCGGCGGTGTACGAGCGGCACACGGGGTTCGCCGAGCGCACGCTCGACGGACTCAGGACCCGCTCGCGCGAGCTCGGCCTGCGGGTGCTGCACCGCCCGTGCGAGGGCGGCTTCGACGCCATGTCCCTGACCCTGGCGCGGGTCTTCGACGAGCGCCCCGGCACCACCGGCTTCGTCGTGCAGAACGAGTCCGCGGTCGAGCCGCTGCTCGCGCTGCTGCGCCGGCAGGGCCGGGCCGTGCCCGAGGACGTGTCGGTGATCGCGATCTGCCCGGACCAGGTCGCCGTCCAGGCGTCGGTGCGGCTGACCTCGGTCGCCATCCCCGCCCAGGAGATGGGCCGCAACGCGGTGGAGCACCTGATCGCCAAGCTAGCGGGGCGCGGCGAGGACGAGGTCGTCCTCATCGCGCCCGAGCTGACGGTCCGGGCGAGCACGGGCCCGGCCCCGGCCACCCCCTGACCGGCCGTACCCGGGCCGCCCGTACCCGGGCGCCGGCCGCTCCCCGACCGGCCGCACCGCCGAGCACCACACCGCACCGCACCGACCGGCACCGCCCCGCACGTATGCCGTCGGGTCCTGTCGCCACTCCTTCCTCCAGGAGCACCCCGTATGAATCAGCCTGCCGAGATCCAGCCCGGGCCGACCGGACAGCCGGGACAGTCCGGCTCCGGTTCCGCCGGTCTCGCCCAGTCCTCCCCCACCGTCGGCACGTTCCGCGAGCGCGGCGGCGCGCTGGAGTGGAGCGGCCGCCAGGAGACCGTACGCGTCGAGCCGTGGGGCCCGGACGCCATCCGGGTGAGGGCCAGGCTCGGCGGGCCCGTCCTGGAGGGCCTGCCCGCGGCCGTGCTCGACGAGCCGCCCGCCGCCGGCGCCACCACCCTCAAGATCGAGGGCGGGCGGGGCCTGCTGACCGTCGGCGCGCTGACCGTGGAGATCGACACCGAGGGGCTGGTCCGCTTCGTCCGCACCGACGACGGGAGCGAACTCCTCGCCGAGGAACGCGCCCACTTCTGGTGGCCGGGCCCGCGTCTGCACACCTCCGTCGGCAACGGGTACCACCGGCTGGAGCAGCGCTTCGCGGCGTACGAGGGCGAGAAGCTGTACGGCCTGGGGCAGCACCAGCACGGCCTGCTCGACCAGAAGGGCGCCGTCCTCGACCTGGTGCAGCGCAACGCCGAGGCGAGCGTCCCGGTCCTCACGTCCAGCCGCGGCTACACCTTCCTGTGGAACAGCCCGGCGATCGGCCGCGTCGAGCTCGCGGGCAACGGCACGCGCTGGGTGGCGGACTCGGCGCGGCAGATCGACTACTGGATCACGGCGGGTCGGCCGGCCGACGCGCAGCGCCGGTACAGCGCGGTGACCGGCCGTACGCCGATGCTGCCCGAGTGGGCGGCCGGCTTCTGGCAGTGCAAGCTGCGCTACCGCACCCAGGAGGAACTCCTCTCTGTGGCCCGGGAGTACAGGCGCCGCGGCCTGCCCATCGACGTCATCGTCTGCGACTTCTTCCACTGGACGCACCTGGGCGACTGGAAGTTCGACCCCGCGGAGTGGCCGGACCCGGCGGCGATGCAGCGGGAGCTCACGGAGCTCGGCATCAAGCTCGTCGTGTCCGTCTGGCCGTCCGTCTCCCCGCTCTCCGAGAACCACCGGCTCATGGAGCAGCGCGGCTGGTTCATCGGCACGCAGTACGGCCCCATGGCGCACGCCGACTGGCCGGACAAGGAGGTCGCCTCCACCGTCCAGGTCGCCTTCTACGACGCGACGAACCCCGGGGCCCGCGCGTTCCTCTGGTCGAAGATCAAGGACAACTACCTGGAGCCGTACGGGATCACGTCCTTCTGGCTGGACGCCTGCGAGCCGGAGCTGAAGCCTGGCTTCCAGGAGAACCTGCGTTACTGGGCGGGCCCCGGCCTCGAAGTGGGCAACATGTATCCGCGCGAGAACGCCCGCGCCTTTCACGAGGGCATGCTGGCGGCCGGCGAGACCGAGGTCGTCACCCTCAACCGCTCGGCGTGGGCGGGCAGTCAGCGCTACGGCGCCGCGCTGTGGTCCGGCGACATCGGCACCGACTTCGCGACCCTGCGCCGCCAGATAGCGGCGGGCCTGAACACCTCGCTGTCCGGCATCCCCTGGTGGAACACCGACATCGGCGGCTTCCACGGCGGCGACCCGGACGATCCGGCGTACCGCGAGGTGATGATCCGCTGGTTCCAGTTCGGCGCGCTGTCCCCGCTGATGCGGCTGCACGGTTTCCGCGACCCGGGCACCCCGCTCGGTCCGGAGATGACGGGCGGCCCGAACGAGGTGTGGTCGTACGGTGAGGTGGCCGGGCCGATCCTGGAGAAGTACCTCCACCTGCGTGAGCGTCTGAAGCCGTACGTGCTGGCGGTGATGCGTGAGGCCCACGAGGAGGGGCTGCCGGTGATGCGGCCGCTGTTCCTGGAGTTCCCCGAGGACCAGGCGGCCTGGTCGGTGGACGACGCGTACCTCTTCGGCCGGGACCTGCTGGTCGCGCCGGTGCTCACGGCGGGGGCGACGGTCCGTACGGCGTACCTCCCGGCGGGCGCGCGGTGGACGGACGCGTGGACCGGCGAGTCGTACCGCGGCGGCGCGGCCGTGACCGTCGACGCCCCGCTGGACCGCATCCCGCTGTTCCTGCGGGACGACGCGCGGCTGCCCGTGGTGGAGTAGCCGCCGGGGCACGACGCCGGTGCGGCCGGCTCCCCGGAGGGGGCCGGCCGCACGGTCACCTGCGCCGCGGGTGGCTCAACTGCTGCTGACGGTCAGGTTGTTGGTGACGAAGTCCAGACCACCGGACGAGGACGTGATCTCGTAGCCGAACTGGACGTCGCCGATGGTCTCGTTGCCCATCCAGCCCTTGGTGTCCTTGATCCACTTCAGGATCGGCAGGATGCCGACGGTGCCGGAGTTCGAGTCCGAGGTGCGCAGGAACGAGAAGACCTCGTTGGCCCCGTTGCTGCCCTTGTAGACGGACCAGGTGTGGCCGCCGAGGGTGACGTTGCCCTGTGCGGTGCCGAGCGGACCGACGGCCCCGTTGTAGTTGACCCAGAGCATGATCTCGTAGTCGTAGTCGGTGTCCCAGATGTCGTACGAGGTGTTGTACGCGCCGCCCGACGGGACCGTGACGTCGTAGCTGCTGGACAGCGAGCCGATCGCGGTGATCGGCTTGTTGATCACCTTCTTGGAGTTGGGGTACGACTTGATGCCGCCGGTGCCGGGGTGGTTGGCCCAGACGCCCCAGTTGGTGCCGGAGTTGGCCCAGACGCACTGGCTGCCGGCGCCGGAGCCCCAGATGTTGTTGTAGAGCGTGTAGCCGTTCAGGGTCGTGTTGCCCCACTGGTCGCAGGTGTTCCAGACCGCGGCGGAGGCGGGGGCGGAGGCCAGGCCGACGGTGGCGCCGAGGGCGAGCGTGGGGGCCAGCAGGGCCTTGGTGACCCTGTTCATCAAGCGTGTTGCCATGGTGTCCCTTCCATGGGTGGGGGGATGTGGGGGGGGTGGATGTGCGGTGCGTCCGCCGCGGCCCCGGGGTGAGGCCGCGGCCCTCTCCGGCGCGCGGGGGAGTGCCGCCGCGCTCCGGAGGGAGTGGTGGGCCGGGGTTCCGGCCGGCCGGGCGAGGGGTGCCGTCGGCACCGGTGCCGACGCTCATGGAGCGAGCACCGCCACCCCGTACCGGCCCAGTTCGAGCGAGTCCGTCACCGGCCGGCCCCCGAGCAGGTCCCGGTACGTCCCGGGCACCGCCACCGTGACCGGTTCACGTCCGTGGTTGAGGACGAAGAGCAGGTCGCCCCGGCGTACGGCCTCGACCCGCGCGGGCAGCCCGTCGAGCACCGGGCGCACCCCGGCCTCCGCGGCGACGCCCGCCAGCAGCGCGCGCAGCGCGTCGGGTTCGGGCAGGGTGGACACATACCAGGCGCGCTCCCTGCGCAGCACGGCGGGCAGTCCGTCGAGTTCGCCGCCCTTGTAGCGGGAATGCGTCTCGGCGTCCCCGGCCTCGATCTCCTCCGACCACAGCGTGCCGCGGAAGCCCTCGCACTCGGTGTGCTCGCCGGGATCGAGCGGCCACCACTCGTGCAGGACGCGGATGCCGAAGAGCTCCCGCAGCCGCGCGTCCATGCCGCCGGGCCGCACCCGGTCGTCCTCGTCCGCGATCCCGGTGAGGAAGCCGCAGACCAGGGTGCCCCCGCCCCGTACGTACGCGACGAGGCCGTCGATCGCGGTGTCGGTGAGCAGGTAGAGCTGCGGCACGACGACCAGCCGGTACCCGGACAGGTCGTGCTCGGGGTGCGCGAAGTCCGTGGTGACGTGGGACTCCCACAGGGCGCGGTGCCAGGCCCGCAGGACCCGCGGGAGGTCGACCTCGCGGGAGGGCCGGCCGTCCTGTGCCCCCGCCCACCAGGCGTTCCACTCGTGGAGGACGGCCACCTCGGCGGACGAGTGGCGGCCGGTCACCTCCGCTCCGATGCGCGCGAGTTCGGCGCCGAGCTGTCGCACCTCCTGGTACGTGCGGCCCTGCTCCCCCGCGTGGCCGACCATGCCCGAGTGGAACTTCTCCGCGCCCTGCCGGGACTGCCGCCACTGGAAGTAGCAGACGGCGTCCGCTCCCCGGGCGACGGCCTGGAGGGACCAGAGCCGGTTGAGGCCGCGCGGTTTGGGGTGGTTCACGCCACGCCAGTTCACGGGACCCGCGGCCTGCTCCATCAGCATCCACGGCCCGCGGGCCTGGGAGCGGGTCAGGTCCTGGACGAGCGCGCCGTCCTGTGCGCCGAAGGGGTCGCGCGGGTCCGGGTAGAGGTCGACGGAGACGACGTCCTCCTGCCGCGCCCACGTCCAGGCGTCCTGGCCCGCCCACAGCGGCATGAAGTTGGTGGTCACGGGGATGCCCGGGGAGTGCCGCCGGACGATGTCCCGTTCGGCGGCGTAACACTCCAGGAGCATGTCGGACGTGTAGCGCTTGAAGTCGAGCACCTGGGTGGGGTTGTTCAGGTAGTGGGCGTGGCGGGGCGGCAGGATCTCCTGCCAGTCGCCGTAGCCCTGGCTCCAGAAGGCGGTGCCCCAGGCCGTGTTGAGCGCGTCGAGTGTGCCGTACCTGTCCTGGAGCCAGCGGCGGAAGGTGCCGGCCGCCTCGTCGCCCCAGTCGTAGGTGCAGTACTCGTTGTTGATGTGCCACATCGTGAGCGCGGGGTGGCTTCCGTAGCGGGCGGCCAGGTCCTCGGTGATGGCGGCGGCGTAGCGGCGGTAGGTGGCGCTGGAGTGCGAGAAGTGCTGCCGGCCGCCCCACCACTCGGTGCGGCCGTCCTCGTCGCGGGGCAGTGTGTCCGGGTGGAGCCGGCCCATCCAGGGCGGGGGCGAGGAGGTCGGTGTGGCGAGGACGACCCCGATGCCGTTCTCGTGCACGAGCTCCATCAGCCGGTCCAGCCAACCGAACTCCCGCACACCCGGGCGGGGTTCGAGCTTCGCCCAGGAGAAGACCCCGAGGGTGACGGAGTTGACGCCGGCCTCCCGCATGAGGCGTACGTCCTCGTGCCAGGTCTCCCCGGGCCACTGCTCGGGGTTGTAGTCACCCCCGAAGAGGATCCGGCCGCGGGTGGCATCGGCCAGCCCGGGCCGCCCGTCCCCACCGGTCGCGCTCATGACACACCTCGTTCCGTCGGGGGGCGCCCCGTCAGGGGCGCGGGGAACTGCGCGGCCGGCCACGAGGAACCCGCAGCCGGCAGACGGCCTGCGCCGGTCGGCGCCGAAGGCACGGGCTCACCCCTTGACCGCGCCGGTCAACATCCCCTTCTTGAAGTGCTTCTGGACGAAGGGGGACAGGAACGCGACCGGCAGCAGCGCCAGCACCATCACCGCCATCTGCACGGCGAGCGCGGACAGCTCGCCCGCCCTGATGGCCTGCCCCAGCCCCACCGGAGGTTCCTGCTTCTGCACGAGCTGGATCATGACGTTCTGCAGCGGCATCATGTCCTGGTCGCTCAGATAGATCGAGGCGTTGAACCACGCGCTCCAGTACCCGACGGCGTAGAACAGCGTGATCACCGCGATGACGGCCCGCGAGAGCGGGAGCACGATCTGCCACAGGATCCGCCAGTCCCCCGCCCCGTCGATCCGCGCGCTGTCGGTCAGCTCCCGCGAGATGCCCATGAAGAACGCGCGCAGCACCAGGATGTTGAAGACACTGACCGCGCTGGGCAGGATCAGCGCCAGGTACGTGTCAGTCAGCCCCAGCGACTGCACCAGCAGGTACGTGGGGATGAGACCGGCGCCGAAGAACATCGTCGCGAGCAGCAGCATCAGGAACCAGCGGTGCCCGACCGACCCGATGCGCGAGAGCCCGTACGCGGACAGGACGGACACCGTCATCGAGAACACCGTGCCGACGAGGGTGACGCCCAGGCTGACGACGGTGGCCCGGGTGACCTGGCCGCCGCTCAGCAGCTCCTGGTAGGCGATGAAGGTGACGCCGCGGGGGATCACCACCAGCCCGCCGGCCTCGCTGATGGTCTGCTTCGTCGAGAGGCTGGTGACGACGACGATCCACAGCGGGAACAGGACGGCCAGGCAGGCGACGACCAGCACGATGCCCTTGCCCGCGAGCCCGGCGCCGCCGGGCGCCTCCTCCCAGGCGGGTCTCGGCGGGGCCGCCCAGCGGCCGGGCCGCCGCGGGTCCCGGCCGGCCGAACCCGGGTCCTGCCCGGACGCCGTCACGGTCGTGGCACTCATTTCTTGTACACCCCCTGCTCGCCCATGAGATGGGCGACCTTGTTCGCGGCGAGGACGAGGCCGAGACTGACCACGCCCTTGATCAGGCCCGCTGCCGCCGCGTAGCTGAAGTCCTGGTTGCGGACGCCGTTCCACCACACGTAGGTGTCGAGGACCTCCGCCGCGCCCGGCCCCACCGCGTCCCGCTGCAACAGGATCTGTTCGAAGCCGACCGTGAGCGCGTCCCCGACGCGCAGCACGAGGAGCAGGGCGATCACCGGGCGCAGCGCGGGCAGCGTGACGTGCCACATGCGGCGCCACCGCCCGGCCCCGTCCATCGCCGATGCCTCGTACAGGTCGGGGCTGACGGAGGCCAGCGCCGCGAGGAAGACGATGACGCCCCAGCCGGCGTCCTTCCAGACGCCCTCCGCCGTCACCAGGAACTTGAAGATCCCCGGGTCGGTCATGAGGTCGAAGCCCTGGTGGCCGTGCCTGCGCAGGGTCTGCGCGATGATGCCGGCACCGCCGAAGATCTGCTGGAAGACGGTGATGACCAGCACCCAGGAGAAGAAGTGCGGCAGGTAGAGGATCGCCTGGGACACCGCCCGCACCCGGGGCCGGATCACGCTGTTGATGAGCAGCGCGAGCAGGATCGGGACGGGGAAGAAGAGCAGCAGTTGCAGCGCGAAGAGGACGAGGGTGTTGCGGACGGCGTCCCAGAAGGCCGAGTCCTCGAACAGCCGGGAGAACTGCTCGACGCCGACCCAGGGGCTGTGGAAGATCGCGACGAAGCCGTTGTCGCTGACGTACGGGTCGTACTCCTGGAAGGCGACGACGTTGCCCAGGATCGGTATGTAGTTGAAGACGAGGACCAGCAGGACGGCCGGCAGGGTCATCAGGACCAGCGTGCGGTCCCGCCTGAGGCGGACCTTGAGGGTGCCGCCGTTCGCCGCCCTCCTCAGGGCCTTCCGCTCGGCCCTGGTCACCCCGGCGTCGGACGCCTTCGTGCCGGTCGCCCCCGTGTCGGTCACCTCTGCGTCCGCCGGTGCGGCGGAGCGCGAAGTGGTGCTGTGGGCCACCTCGTCACCCCTGCGCGGAGCCGCTGTCGTCCAGCAGCTTCGCGTACCAGTCCCGCAGTCCGTCGCCGCCCTGGCTCTTCCACTCCGACACCGCCTGCTGCATGTCACCGATCTTCTTGCGGCCGCGGACGACGTCGTCCTCCAGCTGCTCGAAGTCGTTCGACAGGTTGGTGTAGCGGGCCGGCTCGATGATCTGGAGCCCGTAGAACGACGACTTCCTGGTGAAGGCGCCCATCCGCTGCTGCCATTCGACCTGGGCCCTGGCGATGTCGGGCCGGTCGGGGTGCGCGATCGTCGAGGCGGGGCTCGCCAGCATCACGAAGGCGTTCAGGACCTCCTGGTTGCCCTTGTCGTTCTTGGTGGGCGTGCCGTCCTCGACCGTGTAGTGCGTGCCCTCGACCCCGTAGTTGGTGAGCATGTACTCCTCGGTGCCGTACGGGGCGGAGGTGACGTTCGCGGCGGCCAGCACGTCACGGATCACGGCCTTCGACGCCTTCTTGTTGACGAAGGCGAAGATGCCCGCGGGGGAACCGGCCCACAGGGTGGGGTCCCCGCCGTCATGGCCGAAGATGTCCATGCCGTCGATGCGGAACTTCTTGTTCTGGGTGGCCTGTTCCGTCGTCTTGCCCCACCAGGTGGAGATGTCGTTGTTGAAGAAGAGGACTTCGCCGGAGGTGAAACGCAGCCCCGCGTCGCCCTGGTTCTGTGCCCTGGCGTCCGGGTGGACGACGCCCGCGGAGTACAGCTTCCGCGTCCACTCCAGCGCTTCGAGGTACTCGTCGGTCTCGACGCGGTAGACCAGCTTGCCGTCGACGCGGTTCCAGCCGAGCGGCTTCTCGCTGCCGGACAGCACCCCGAAGATGTTGAAGGCGGTCCACTTCATGTCGTCGCAGGCCCACACCTTCGCCCTGGCGGCGGTGATGTCCTTGGCCAGGGCGAGGAACCCGGCGGCGGACGTGGGGAGTTCGTACCCCTTGTCGTCGAAGATGTCCTTGCGGTAGTAGGGCACGATGTTGGGGACGTACGAGCTGGGCATCGGCAGGCCGCGCAGTCTGCCGCCGAAGATGGAGCGCTGCCAGGCGTCGGTCGGGACGGCCGCGAGGTTCGGGTAGTCCTTGACCTTGTCGCCGGACAGGTACGGGCCGAGGTCGGCCATCTTGCTGATGATCGCGCTGGGGATCTTGCCGCCCATGTTCCAGCCGGGGATCACCACGACGTCCGGCATGTCGCTGGAGGCGAGGACCGCGCCCAGCTTCTCGTCGTACGTGTTGCCGTCCTGGTTCTGCCAGACGACGTTCGCGCCGATCTTCTCGTTCATCGCCCTGTAGTAGGGGTTGTCGCCCTTCGGCGGTGAGCCCCAGAACGGCGACATGATCCTGATGGTGCTGCCCTTGCCGAGCTTCCCGGACACCGAGGTCTTGAGCTCGTCCTGGACGAGCTTGCCGGTGAACCCCACGGAGGACCCGTTCTTCGACGGGATGTCCGGCGTCACGGCGTTCTGCGCCACGAAGGCGGGAAGGATCTTCTTCGCGTCCTTGCCCGAGGTCGTGCCCTCCTTCGAGCCGCCGTCGGAGCCGCCGCAGGCGGCCAGCAGCGGCATACCGCCGGCCACCGCGGCAGTGGCGACCGCTGTCGAGGCCAGGAAGCTTCTCCGGCCGGGGCCGGGGGCGGAGGTGTTCGGCGTCATTGCGTCAACCCTTCATGGCGCACAGCGGGACACCCGCCGGTGCGGCCGTCGGCTGCGGTCCCGAAGGGAACCGGCCGAGCCGAAGCGGACCCCGGAGGCATGCGCACGTGGGAGCGGCGTCTTCGACAGTTCGAAGACAGTCGAAGCGCTTCGATGTCGCTGCGAGGTTAAGTGAACGCCCGGGGGTGCACAAGAGTCGATTCCAAACATTCCCCGGCGGATCCGTGGCCCGCACCGGGCACCTGCAATCCCTGTGACGGCAGAGGAGATTCGGAGTTGTTGCGTCGAGGTGTCTTGACACCCGGCCATCAGTCGAATCAGCATCGAAGCGCTTCGAAAGCTTTTCGCCGTCTCCCCCCGTCCTCCGTAAAGGGATCCTCGCGTGACTGCACAAACGCCGCCTTTCCGCGACTCGCAGCTGCCGTTCGCGAAGCGCGTCGACGATCTTCTGACGCGGCTCATCCCGGCCGAACGGGTGGCGATGCTGCACCAGTTCGGGCCCGTGGTGGAGCGGCTCGGCATCAACGCGTTCCGCACCGGCCAGGAGGCCCTGCACGGAGTGGCCTGGATGGGGCCCGCGACCGTGTTCCCGCAGGCCGTCGGGCTGGGCGCGACCTGGAACGAGGAACTGGTCCGCCGGGTGGGCGAGGCGGTCTCCACCGAGGTCCGCGCGATGCGCTCCCGCGACGACCGCGTCGGCCTCAACGTCTGGGCGCCCACGGTGAATCTCCTGCGTCACCCGCTGTGGGGCCGCAACGAGGAGGGCTACTCGGAGGACCCGAAGCTGACCTCGGCGATCGCCACCGCGTACACCCGCGGTCTGCGCGGCGACCATCCCGCTCACTGGCGCACGGCCCCGGTCCTCAAGCACTGGCTCGCGCACAACAACGAGACGGACCGGGCCACCGCGTCGAGCTCCGTGCGGCCCCGCGTGCTGCACGAGTACGACCTGCGGGCCTTCCGGGAGACGGTCGAGGCGGGCTCGGTGGCCGGTGTGATGCCCGCGTACAACCTGGTCAACGGCCGCCCCAACCACGTGTCGCCGTACCTGGCCGAGCACCTGCGCGCCTGGACGGACCAGGACCTGCTGGTCTGCTCCGACGCGGGCGCGCCCTCGAACCTCGTCGACTCCGAGCACTACTTCGCCACCCACGAGGAGGCCACGGCGGCGGCGCTGCTCGCCGGCGTCGACAGCTTCACGGACCACGGCACGGACAGCTCGACGATCATCCGCCGGGTGCAAGGGGCTCTGGAGCAGGGCCTGTTGGGTGAGGCCGACGTCGACAGGGCGGTCCGCCGGCAGCTCGCGGTCCGCTTCCGCCTGGGCGAGTTCGATCCCGGCCAGGGCCCGTACGCCGACTGCACGGACTTCGACACCCCGGCCCACCGGGCTCTCGCCCTGGAGGCGGCGGAGCAGGCCGTCGTCCTGCTCAGGAACGACGGTCTGCTGCCCCTCACCCGTGAGGGCGCCCGGATCGCGGTGGTCGGCCTCCTCGCCGACGAGTGCAAGCTCGACTGGTACAGCGGCACCCTCATCCACCGCTCCACACCGCTGGAGGGCCTCTACGAACGCTTCGGCGCCGACCGCGTCGACTTCGCCGAGGGCGTGGACCGCGTACGCCTGCGGACCTCCGACGGTACGTATCTGAGCGTGCCGCCGGCCGACTGGGCGGGCGACGAGGTCCGCGGGGCCGGGGGCGCCCTGGACCCGGCGCTTCTCGCGGGCCGGACCGACCTGCCGCCGCTGACCACCGACGCCGTCGGCACCGCGTTCGCCCTCGCCGACTGGGGCGGGGGCGTCCTCACGCTCCGCGCTCCCGACGGCCGCTACCTCTCGGTCGCCGAGGACGGCTTCGTCCGCGCCTCGGCAAACCAGCCGGGCGGCTGGGTCGTCCAGGAGACGTTCCGTCTGGAACCGCATGACTCCGATGGGGACAAGCACCTCCTGAAGCACCTCGGCACGGGTCGACACGTCTCTGTCACCGCCGGCGGTGTGAAGGTTGCCGACGAGAACCCGGCGGTCGTCGAGCTGGAGATCACGGAGCGCGGCGAGACGGCGGTGGCGCACGTGGCGGCCTCGGCGGACGTCGTCCTCGTGGTCGCGGGCAACGACCCGCACATCAACGGCCGCGAGACGCAGGACCGCAGCACCCTCGCCCTGCCCGCCCACCAGCGACGGCTGCTGGACGCGGCCCGGGCCGCCAACCCGCGCACCGCCCTGATGCTCACGTCCTCGTACCCCTACGCGATCGACACGACGGACCTCCCCGCCGTCCTCTGGACGGCCCACGGCGGCCAGGCGGCGGGCACCGCGCTCGCCCGCGTCCTGGCCGGCGACGTCTCCCCGGCGGGCCGGCTGCCCCAGACCTGGTACGCCTCGGACGCCGACCTGCCCGGCCTGCTCGACTACGACGTGATCGGCAGCCGCCAGACGTACCTGTACTTCGAGGGCACCCCGCTGTTCCCGTTCGGCCACGGCCTGTCGTACGCGTCCTTCGAGTACGGGGACTTCGCGGCGCACGCAGGGGAGGACTCCGTGCGGGTCGGCTTCAGCGTCACCCACCGCGGCGGCACGGCGGCCGACGAGGTGGCCCAGCTCTACGGCCGTCCGGTGGCCCCGTCCGTCCCGCGCCCCCGCCGCGCGCTGCTGGCCCACCGCCGCGTCCGCCTCGCCCCGGGCGCGACCGCCCGGCTCTCCTTCGAACTGCCGCTCTCCGCCTTCGCGTTCTGGGACGTCGCGCACGGTTCCTGGCGACGGGAACCCGGTGCGTACGAGTTCCTCGTGGGCGCGTCCAGCGAGGACATCCGGCTGCGCGGGACGGTCGAGCTGGACGGCACACCCGCCGCCCCCCGCCCGGTCCTCGAACAGGGCCTGCGCGCCGCCGACTTCGACGAGCAGCGGGACGCCGAGATCGTCGACCGTACGAAACTGTCGGGCGACGCGGTGACACCGGCGGGCCCGGCGGCCGGCGAGGGCACGGCCGAACTGACCTACCGGGCCTGCGACTTCGGTGCGGGCGCCCGGTCCGTCACGGTCGAGGTGTCCGGCGGGGGGAGCCTCGACCTCACCCTGGGCGACGGCCGGACGCTCGCACACCTGGCCGTCGGGCCCACGGCGGGACCGTACGCCTACACCACCGTCACGGCCGCGCTCCGTTCACCGGCCGCCGAGGTGCACGACCTCCACGTCACACTGCGCGGCCCGCTGCGCCTCGCGCACATCGGCTTCGGCGGCTGAGCCGGCCTCAGAGGGCGAGCCCCGTGAGGACCAGCACCCGCTCGTAGGTGTAGTCGTCCATGGCGAACCGGACGCCCTCCCGTCCGACGCCGGACTGCTTCACACCGCCGTACGGCATCTGGTCGGCACGGTACGAGGGGACGTCGCCGATCACCACACCGCCCACCTCCAGCGCCCGGTGGGCCCGGAAGGCGGTCTGCAGGTCGTGGGTGAACACCCCGGCCTGCAGCCCGTACGCGGACTCGTTGACGGCGGCGAAGGCGGCGGCCTCCCCCGCCACCTTCTGCACGGTCAGGACGGGCCCGAAGACCTCCTCGCGGGCGATCGTCACTCCGTCCGGTACGCCGGCCAGCACGGTCGGCGCGTACGAGGCACCGTCGCGCTTGCCTCCGGCGAGCAGTTCGGCGCCGGCGCCGACGGCCTCCTCGACCCAGGACTCGACCCGCCTGGCGGCGTCCTCGCTCACCAGCGGACCGACGTCGGTGGCGTCGTCGGACGGGTCCCCGGTCACCTGCGCCTCGACGGCGGCGACGATCCGGGGCAGCAGCCGGTCGTACACCGACGCGTCCGCGACGACCCGCTGCACCGAGATGCAGGACTGCCCGCCCTGGTAGTTGCTGAAGGTCGCGATACGCGTCGCGGCCCACTCCAGGTCCTCGTCGCTCGCCCAGTCGGCGAGCACGACGGCCGCCCCGTTGCCGCCCAGTTCCAGGGTGAGGTGCTTGCGCGGTACGGAGTCCATGATCGCGTAGCCGACCTTGTCGGACCCGGTGAAGGAGATGACGGGCAGCCGCTCGTCGCGCACCAGCGCGGGCATCCTGTCGTTGGGGACGGGCAGCACGGACCAGGAGCCGGCCGGCAGCCCGGTCTCGGCCAGCAGCTCGCCGAGGAGCAGGGCGCTGAGCGGGGTCGCGGGCGCGGGCTTCAGGATGATGGGCGCGCCCGCCGCGATGGCCGGGGCGATCTTGTGGGCGCACAGGTTGAGCGGGAAGTTGAAGGGGGCGATGCCCAGCACGACGCCCTTCGGGAAGCGCCGGGTGAGGGCGAGCCGCCCCTGGCCACCCGGGTCGGTGTCGAGCCGCTGGGCCTCCCCGCCGTTGAACCGGCGGGCCTCCTCGGCCGCGAACCGGAACACGGACACGGCCCGGCCGACCTCGCCGCGGGCCCACTTGAGCGGCTTGCCGTTCTCGGCGCAGATGAGCCGGGCGATCTCCTCGGTCCGCTCCGCGAGGCGCCTGCTCACGTGGTCCAGGGCGGCGGCCCGCACATGGGCCGGCGTGGCGGCGAACTCGTCCCGCACGGCGTACGCGGCCGCGACGGCCTCCTCGACGTCGGCGTCGCCCGGCACGCCGACCCTGCCGACGAGGCGCCCGTCCCAGGGCGACGTGACATCGAAGGCGGTCTCGCCGGCGACCTGGCGCCCGGCGACCCAGAAGGCATGGCTGGAAGTCATGAAGTCCACGGTAGGGCCAGGCCCCCAAGGACCCACTTGTCCAGGAAGGAGCACTGCTCCCCAGCCCCACTCCACTTCGTCGGACACCGCGTATGGGGCACCCACCCAGGGACACCCGCTCAGGGGCGCGGGGAACTGCGCAAAACCCCAGCCCCCACCCACCTGCACCCTCACCCGAGGGCGGCCGGCCTAGCCCCCCGCAGGGGCGGACGTCGCCTTCAGGGCGAGCCACAACTCCATCCGCACGTCCGGATCGTCGAGCGACCTCCCGAGGATCTCCTCCACCCGCCGCATCCGGTACCGCAGCGTGTGCCGGTGCACCCCGAGATCCGCCGCGGCGGCGTCCCACTGCCCGTGCCGCGACAGCCAGGCCCTCAGCGAGGCGACCAGATCCCCCCGCCCGGTCGCGTCGTGCTCGTGCAACGCCCGCAGCAGCCCGTCGGCGAACGCCCGCACCGCGTCGTCCGCGAGCAGCGGCACGACCGACCCCATGGCCACCTCTTCGTGCTCGACCAGCACCCGCCCCCGCCTTCGGGCGACGGACAGCGCCTGCTCGGCCTGCTTGTAGGCGGCCCCGGCGGCGACGGGGCCGGCCGGCGCGGACACCCCCACGACCAGTTCGTCCTCGTCCGTCCCCGACTCCGAGCCGCTCCGCGCGATCCCTACGGTCTCCGCGTACCGCGTGCAGGCGGCGACCACCGCGCCCCCGTCCGCGGCGAGGATCACGACGCGCGACCCGTCGGGTACGACCAGCACGGCCTCGCCGGACCGGGCGGCCTCGAACTCCACGACCTCGACGAGCCCGGCCACCAGGTCGCCCCCGGCGTCGGCGAGCGCGGCCGCGGCCGCCCCGGCGTCCGCCGTGCCGACCGTGTCGGCGCCGTCACCGCTCCCCGCGCCGCCCCCGGCCCGGGCCCGCCCGGCGGACGCCGAGGCGGCCTCGGCGAGCATCATCCGGTAGGGCGCGTCCAGCAGTCCGCCGTACAGGTCTCCGGCGACCCCACGGGCGTGGTCGGGCTGCCCGGCGAGCAGCATCCGCAGCACGGCCGCCCCGATGCGCTGTTCGGCGGCGTACAGGGACCGGGACCGTTCGGTGGTGAGCGTCAGCAGGGCGATCGCGGAGTGCACGGCGTACCGCTCGGCCGTACCGAGCGCGGCCGCGGTCCCGACGGCGAGCGCGCCACGGGCCCGCCGTCCGGTCCCCAGCGAGTGCAGCTCGACCCGGTCCTCGTCGTCCGCGCCGCCGGCCCCGTCGGCTCCCCCGGCACGGCCGCCGCCGACGACGGAACTCGCGGGCGCGGGCCGCTCCCGGAGCCGCTCCACGTCCGCGACGATCCGGGCGGCCCTGCGCCCCGCCCAGTCCGGCGCGGTGGCGACGACGGCACCGGAGGCGTCGTACAGCGCGGTCCAGCCGTCGACCTGTGAGGCGAGCGCGGACAGCAGGCCCTCGGGCCCGTCGTTCAGCGCCTGCTTCGTCAATTCGCGCTGTGCGGCGAACCCTGCGGTCACCGCGCGGTACTGGTCGGCGGCGATGGCCGCGGACACGGCCTTGCTGATGGCGAGGAAGGGGGTGCGCCGAGGGACCTCCAGCAGCGGCAGTCCCTCTTCGGCCGCCGCGTCGGCCAGCGCCTCGGGCAGCCGCTCGTAGTGCACGCCGACGGCGAATCCGAGCCCGGCCACGCCCGCCCCGACCAGCCGCTTCACGTACCGGCGCATGGCGTCGGGGTCCTCGGCGTCCAGGTTGAGCGCGGTGATGAGCAGCAGCTCCCCGCCCTCCATGTACGGCACGGGGTCGGTGAGCTCGCTGGCGTGCACCCAGCGGACGGGGGTGTCCAGTCGGTCCCGGCCCGCGCGCACGGTGAGCTTGAGCGCCGAGTGATGGACGAGCGAGGCGAGCGTGGGGGGCATGGGGCCTTCAGGTCTTCACAGGTTCTTCGACGGTCGCGGACGGGGTGATCTTTTGGCCGTGATGTATGAACGGCCTCTGCCGATTCTGCCTCACCGTACGGTCGGCCGGTGACCATATGTCCGGACGTCCCGCCACGCCCCCGAGGGATGCGGCGCGGCTCAGTTCCCCGGGTCGCGCAGGTCCACCAGCAGCGGAGGCGCGTGCTCCCCTCGCACGCTGGTCAGCGAGAGCACCGCGTGCCCGGCCGGCACCGCGTGCGCCAGCTCGGACGCCGACCAGCGCTCCCGTTCGACCTGCCGCACGGTCACGGCCCGGGCGGTGGGCGCGTTACCGGTGATCACCCGGCGCAGCATGTGGACGGCCTTGCCCGCCGGTGTCTCCGCGATAATCTGCCGGTCGGTGACGTCCCGCGCCTCGATCCACTCCTTGCCCCACACCTCGGCGAAGTCCTGCCCGTCCCACGGGGTGAGTCCGGACAGCGCGACCCGGCACCCGATCGCGCCGAGCAGCGGTGACCGCAGCGGGCGGGGCGCGTCGTCGAGGGTGCGCAGGGTCATCACGACCCCGGCGTTGGCGGACCGCAGCCGCTGGATGCCGCGCACGGCCTCGGGGGTGACGACCCCGGTGGCGTCGTCGAGCACGAGGCAGGCGAACAGGGACCGGTCCTCACGCACCGCGACACTGGCGGCGAACTGGGCGAGCACGAGCCGCGACAGGATCTTCGAGGCGTCGGCGTGCCCGCGCTGGGGCAGGTCGATCCGGACGCGTACGGGATGGTCGAGGGCGCGCAGCGAGAAGGGCCGGGTCTGCCCGGACGTGTCGAAGAAGCCGGCGAAGGCGGGCCGGTCGAGCAGTGCCACCCGGTCCGCGAGCACCCCGCCCACGTCGCCGGGATGGGCCAGCTGCCGCTCCCGCGCGTCGAGTTCCCGCAGCAGCGACTCCTGCCCGCTCCGGGTGAGCGCGTCGCGCAGTGCCGCGAGCGGGCCGGGGGCGCCGTCGAGGAGCTGCCGCAGCTCGGGCACGGACGGGAAGTGTCCGTGGACGGCCCGGTACGGTCCGAGCAGCTGGGCGAGCACGGTGGTGGAGCGCCGGCTGTCCCCGCCGGGGTGCGGGTCGGCGAGATCACCGACGAGTGCCTCGGCGAGCACGGCCGCGGCCTCGTCCGGGTCGGTGGTGCCGCCGTACAGGTCGAGGTCGTACACGGACTCGGGGTTGCCGATCCGCACCACGACGTCGTACGCGTCCACCGGGCCGACCCCCGCCCCCGCGGCGCCGACGACGACCACGGCCGCCCGTCCGGCGAGCGCGTGCAGGCACAGCGACTCGGCGAGCGGCCGGACGACGCCGCCGGTCTTGCCGGATCCGGCGGGTCCGACGGCGAGCAGCGAGGTCCCCAGCAGCTCGGGGCCGAGCGCGAGTCCGGTGCCGCGGTAGGCGTACGGGTTGCGCGGGTCGTCGGCGGTGGTGCCGAGGCGCACCTGTCCCGTGACGAGGTCGTGCCGGGCGAGCCGGCCCGGCAGGTCCCGCTCGCCGGAGGGGTGCGGGCAGGCGGCGGCGCCTTCGCTCAGCACGGCGCCGGTGAAGGTGGCGAGGCTGTGCCGGCCGCTGCGCACGCCCTGCCAGGCGCGGGTGATCCGCGCGTGGTCGACGTCGCGCATGAGCCCGGCGCGGGCGTCGGCGCCGAGCCGTTCGGCGGCCTCGGCGGCACCGGAGGCCCGCAGCGCGTTCCACTCGGCGGGGTCTTCCTCGGGCACGGGCGGCCGGTCGCCGACGGGCGCGGAGCGTCGCCAGGCGGGTGGTCCGTACCGCCGCCAGACCTCGCTCCAGCGGCCGAGCCGGCCGACGCCGATCATGATCGTCATGGCGACGGCCACGTAGTAGGCGTAGACGACCACGACGGAGCCGAAGCTGTGCGGTTCGGCCCAGGAGTCCGGGATCATCGCGTACAGCGGCAGCAGCCACCAGCCGCCGAGGTAGCCGTTCCACAGCAGCGACCAGATCAGCCATCCCACGAGGAACGCGATGAACGCGCCGCTGAGCAGCTGCCGGGCCGGGATCTCCTCCGGTTCCGCCTCGGGCCGGGGCCGGTGCCCGAACCGCCACACGCCCGGCGCGGCCTCGGGCCTCGGGGTCCGCAGCCAGGTGAGGAAGGCGGATCCGTCCGGCAGCGGGGGCACGCCGGGGGCCCGGGCGGGCCGCGGCGGCACCTGGGGCGGTCCGGCCGGCCGGGGCACACGATCGGCGTGTGTGCCCCGTGCGTCGTGCGTGCCGTCGCTGTCCATCGCCTCTGCCACCCCTGACCAGCCGCTCCGTACGTGGTTGCGAGTCAATTTAACGCCCTCCGTAAGGGAGTTCACCGCTCACCCGGCCGGGTACGCGGCGGAGACCGTGGCCGCACCGCCCGCCCCCGCCCGGCCGCGCCCTGTCCAAGTCGGACAAGCGGCGCCGCGGACAACGCCCGGATGGAGCATGCCCGCCCCCCGTCCCCGGCCCTAGCCTGCGAAGAAGGAAACAGAAGGCAGCAGGCCGTTCGCACCACCTCAGGGAGCCCCTCATGAGCGCAGTTCCGCAGGAGCGCCGCATCGTCACCGCCATTCCCGGCCCGAAGTCGCAGGAACTGCAGGCCCGCCGCAGTGCCGCCGTCGCGGCCGGGGTGGGGTCCGTGCTGCCCGTCTTCACGGCTCGGGCCGGCGGCGGCATCCTGGAGGACGTCGACGGGAACCGGCTGATCGACTTCGGCTCCGGCATCGCCGTGACGAGTGTCGGCGCCTCCGCCGAGGCCGTCGTACGCCGGGCCGCCGCCCAGCTCCAGGACTTCACCCACACCTGTTTCATGGTCACGCCGTACGAGGGGTACGTGGAGGTCTGCGAGGCGCTCGCCGAGCTGACGCCGGGGGACCACGCCAAGAAGAGCGCCCTCTTCAACAGCGGCGCCGAGGCCGTCGAGAACGCCGTCAAGATCGCCCGCGCCCACACCAAGCGGCAGGCGGTCGTCGTCTTCGACCACGGCTACCACGGCCGGACCAACCTCACGATGGCGCTCACCGCGAAGAACATGCCGTACAAGCACGGCTTCGGCCCGTTCGCGCCCGAGGTCTACCGCGTCCCGGTGGCGTACGGCTACCGCTGGCCGACCGGCCCGGAGAACGCGGGGCCCGAGGCCGCCGCGCAGGCCATCGACGAGATCACCAAGCAGGTCGGCGCGGACAACGTGGCCGCGATCATCATCGAGCCGGTGCTCGGTGAGGGCGGCTTCATCGAACCCGCGAAGGGCTTCCTGCCGGCGCTCAGCGAGTTCGCGTCCGCCAACGGCATCGTCTTCGTCGCCGACGAGATCCAGTCCGGGTTCTGCCGTACCGGCCAGTGGTTCGCCTGTGAGGACGAAGGCATCGTCCCGGACCTGATCACCACCGCCAAGGGCATCGCGGGCGGGCTGCCGCTCGCCGCCGTGACCGGCCGCGCCGAGATCATGGACGCCGCGCACGCGGGCGGCCTCGGCGGCACCTACGGCGGCAACCCGGTGGCCTGCGCGGGCGCGCTCGGCTCGATCGAGACGATGAGGGAGCTGGATCTCAACGCCAGGGCCAAGGCGATCGAGGAGACGATGAAGGCGCGTCTCGGCGCGATGGCGGAGAAGTTCGACATCATCGGCGACGTCCGCGGCCGGGGCGCGATGATCGCGATCGAACTGGTCAAGGACCGTACGACGAAGGAACCGGACCCGGAGTCGACCGCCGCGCTCGCAAGGGCGTGCCACCAGGAGGGCCTGCTGGTCCTGACCTGTGGCACCTACGGGAACGTGCTGCGCTTCCTGCCTCCGCTGGTGATCGGCGAGGACCTGCTGACCGAGGGACTCGACATCATCGAGCAGGTTTTTGCCCGCATCTGAGCGAGGTCGGTCTCATCGGTTCCGGTCACGGGGGTGCCAGGAGCGGGGCGTGTGAAGAAGGTGTGCGAGGTGCATGGCGGGTGCGGAATCCGTCTGTCGGAGGCCCCCGCCCTGTCGTAGGTTCTACGCAGATGAGAGATGCACCGCACCCACAGGGGACTGTGGGTGACATCAGGACGGGGCCTCCCCAGCTTCGCCCTGGTCGTGCCTTCGCGCACACAACCGGGGCCTCGTGCTCCGGGTCTCCTCACCGATCGGACAGTCGCCCGCCCCAAACCCCCCGGGGCGCGCGACGACCCGGTCCGGTACCACCGAAGGGCTTGCACCTACCCCCCTGGTGCAAGCCCTTCGGCGCGTTCGCGTCCCGCGTGGGGCCTCGGGCCGGGTGCGGGTCCGTCGTGGCTGGTCGCGCAGTTCCCCGCGCCCCTGACGGGGTCCGGCCGGGTACTCCTGGCACGCTGAGTGCATGACCAGCATCCCGGACCGGCGTCTGTCGCCGCACGAGCCCGACAGCGGCAGCCACGGCGACGGCCGGCCGGCTGTCGGGACCCGGCTCCTGGCCCCGCTCGTCCTCCTCGTCCTCTTCGTCCTCCTCACCTGGCAGGCCGCCGTCGACACGCCGGTCCGGCGCGCGGACGAGCGTCTCGCCCGGACGGTCGCGGGCAGCCGCTTTCCGGAGAGGGCCGCCGAGTTCCTCGCGGACCTCGGCAATGTCGGGGTCGCCGTCCCGGTCCTGCTGGCGGTCGCCGCGTACGTGGCGTGGCGGGCCCGGCGGGCGGCCCTGCCCCGCTGGTGGCTGCCACCGCTGGCGGCCCTGCTCCTGATGGCCGCCGTGCCGGCCCTGGTCATCCCGCTGAAGGAGGCCGTCGGCCGCACGGGCCCGCCGGGCATGGCGGGCGACGGCTACTACCCCTCGGGCCACACCGCCACGGCCTGCGTGGCCTACGGGGCCGCCGTCCTCCTCCTGCTCCCCTGGCTCGCCGGCCGCCACCTGCGCCGCGAACTCACCATCGCCTGCCTGGTCCTGGTGGCGGCCGTGGGCTACGGCCTGGTCCGCCGCGGCTACCACTGGCCGCTGGACGTGGCGGGGAGCTGGTGCCTGAGTGCCGTACTGCTGCTGGGTCTGTCGGCGGTCAGCCGAAATACCCGTCGAAGTTCCGCGAGAACTCCCAGCCCCCGAAGCGGTCCCAGTTGATCGACCACGTCATCAGGCCGCGCAGGGCGGGCCAGGTGCCGTGCGGGGCGTACGAGCCGCAGTTCGTCCTCTTGGTCAGGCAGTCCAGGGCCTTGTTCACCTCGGACGGCGGTACGTGGCCGTTGCCCGCGTTCGTCGTGGCCGGCATGCCGATGGCCACCTGGTCCGGGCGCAGCGGCGGGAAGACGTCGGCCGCGTTGCCCGCCACCGGGAAGCCGGTGAGGAGCATGTCGGTCATCGCGATGTGGAAGTCGGCCCCGCCCATGGAGTGGTACTGGTTGTCGAGGCCCATGATCGGACCCGAGTTGTAGTCCTGGACGTGCAGGAGGGACAGGTCGTCGCGCAGGGCGTGGATGACCGGGAGGTAGGCCCCGGCGCGCGGGTCCTGGCCGCCCCACTTGCCGGTTCCGTAGTACTGGTGGCCGAGCTGGACGAAGAACGTCTCCGGGGCCATCGTCAGGACGAAGTCGTCGCCGTACTTCGCCTTCAGGGTCTTCAGCGCCGAGATGAGGTTCACGATCACCGGGGTCTTCGGGTTCTCGAAGTCGGTGTCGTCGGCGTTCAGGGAGAGCGAGTGGCCCTCGAAGTCGATGTCCAGGCCGTCGAGCCCGTACGTGTCGATGATCTTCGAGACCGACGAGACGAACGTGTCCCGGGCCGCCGTGGTCGTCAGCTGCACCTGGCCGTTCTGGCCGCCGATCGAGATGAGGACCTTCTTGCCCGCGGCCTGCTTGGCCTCGATGGCCGCCTTGAACTCGGCGTCGGACTCGACACCGGGGCACTCGGCGGCCGGGCAGCGGTCGAAGCGGATGTCCCCCGAGGTCACGGAGGTCGGTTCACCGAAGGCCAGGTCGATGACGTCCCAGCTGTCCGGGACGTCGGCCATCCGCGTGTAGCCGGACCCGTTGGCGAAGCTCGCGTGCAGGTAGCCGACCAGGGCGTGGGCGGGCAGGTCCGCGGGGTCGCCGCCGGGGCCCGCCGCGGTGGTCGCCGTGACGACCGGGGACTTCGCGGACTCGCCGGCCGTGTTCACGGCGGTGATCTGGAAGGAGTACGCGGTCGAGGGTGCCAGCCCGCCGGCGGTGACGGACGTGCCGGTCACCGTCTGGACCTTCGTGCCGTTGCGGTAGAGGGCGTAACCCGTCGCGCCCGGCACCGCGGGCCAGGACAGGCCGACGCCGGTGGAGGTGACCGTGCCGACCGTGAGGGCGGTGGGTGCGGCCGGCGGCTGGGCCGCGTCGCCGCCGGGCCCGACCAGGGACATGTCGTCGACGTGGTAGGCGCCGGTGCCGTACCAGCCGTGCGTGTAGATGGTGACCGTGGTGGTGGAGGGGCCGGTGCGGAAGGTGGTGGCGAGCCGCTGCCAGTCGGGCGCGGACTGCGTCCAGGCCGAGACGTCCGTGGTGCCGGTGCCGCTCGCGCCCAGGTAGACGTAGGAGCCGCGGACGTGTCCGGCGAGCGTGTACTGGGAGTCGGGCCGGACGGTCACGGTCTGCGCGCAGCGCGCGTTGTCGCTGCCGGCCGGGGTGGCCTTCAGCGCGGAGGCGCCGCTGCGCACGGGTGAGGTGACCGCGCTCCCCGCCGTGCAGGACCAGTTGTCGAGGCCGGCCTCGAAGCCGCCGTTCCTGGCGAGGTCCGCGTCGGCCGCACGGGCGGCCGACGACAGCACGGTGAGGCCGGGTACGACCAGGGCGGTGGCCGTACAGAGGGCGAGGACGGTTCTGGCGCGATCCACGGATACCTCCTGTGGGGGAATGGGGAGGGTGGAGCGCGCTCAATTTGGTCCAGACCAATGAGGTTGTCAAGGTCTGCGGCAGTCTTCGGTCATCCGCGGCCTCCGGCCGGCGGGCCCGCCGCCGCCTCGTGCATGGCCAGTTCCAGCAGCGCCGGGTCGGTGAGCGTGCCCGAGCCGTCCGGCGGGACCAGCCAGCGGACCCCGCCGGTCGACCGCCCGGGGTACGGCACCACGATCCACGTACCGTGCCCCGCCGTCCGCACCCCGGTACCGAGCCAGCGCGCCGCCGTGCCGGGCGGCACGAAGAAACCCGTCCGCGCGTCGCCGAAGTCGACGAGCACCGGTCCGGGCCGGTCGAGCACCCGGGTCAGCACGTCGAGCGTCGGACGGCCGAGCCCGCCCGGCAGGATGAGCACGTCCCAGGCCCTGCCCGCCGGCAGTAGCGCGACCCCCCTCGGGTCGCGCTCCCACTCCCGGCGGCACGCCGCGGGATCCGGTGCCACGGATGCCAGCCACTCGACCGCCGTCTTGGCCCCTGTCATGGCGGAACCTCCCTCTCTGGTGTCGACGCTGGTCGCGTCACAGGGGAGAGGGGGGTCCGGGCCGGGCATTACGCGGGTTGCGCCCACGAGTTGCCCGGCCGGGTGATCGTCCGGCTCAGCTGTCGAAACCAAGGCCCATCCGGTCCATCGTGCGCAGCCACAGATTGCGCCGGCCGCCGTGCGCGTCCGCGCGGGCGAGGGACCACTTGGTGAGCGCGATGCCCGTCCACGCGAACGGCTCCGGCGGGAAGGGCAGCGGCTTGCTGCGGACCATCTCCAGCGACGTACGCTCCGTGCGCTCCCCCGCCAGCAGGTCGAGCATCACGTCCGCGCCGAACCGGGTCGCCCCGACACCGAGGCCCGTGTAGCCCGCCGCGTAGGCGACCCGCCCCCGGTGCGCGGTGCCGAAGAAGGCGGAGAAGCGCGAGCACGTGTCGATCGCGCCGCCCCAGGCATGGGTGAAGCGGACACCCTCCAGCTGCGGGAAGCAGGTGAAGAAGTGTCCGGCGAGCTTCGCGTACGTCTGCGGCCGGTCGTCGTACTCGGCGCGCACCCGGCCGCCGTACGGGTAGACGGCGTCGTAACCGCCCCACAGGATCCGGTTGTCGGCGGACAGCCGGAAGTAGTGGAACTGGTTCGCCGAGTCCCCGAGCCCCTGCCGGTTCCGCCACCCGACGGAGGCGAGCTGCTCCGCGCTGAGCGGCTCGGTCATCAGCGCGTAGTCGTAGACCGGGACGGTGTACGGGCGCACGCGCTTGACCAGGTTCGGGAAGACGTTCGTACCGAGGGCGACCCGGCGGGCCCGCACCCCTCCGTAGGGGGTGCGTACGGCCATTCCGGCGCCGTACGCCTTCAGGGTCAGCGCGGGCGTGTGCTCGTACACCCGGACACCCAGCCCGACGCAGGCGCGCTTGAGTCCCCAGGCGAGCTTGGCGGGGTGCAGCATGGCGACGCCGCGGGGGTCGTGCAGGCCCGCCAGGAAGGTCGGCGAGTCCACCTGTTCCCGTACCGCGTCGGCGTCCAGGTACTCGACCCCCTCGGCCAGCCCTCGCTGCTTCGACTCCTCGTGCCAGTCGCGCAGTTCGGCCGCCTGGTACGGCTCGGTGGCCACGTCGATCTCGCCGGTGCGCTCGAAGTCGCAGTCGAGCGAGTAGCGGGCGACGGCCGCCTCGATCGCGTCGAGGTTGCGGGCGCCCAGTTCCTCCAGCCGGTGGATCTCGTCGGGCCAGCGGGTCAGGCCGTTGGACAGACCGTGGGTGAGGGAGGCCGCGCAGAATCCGCCGTTGCGGCCGGAGGCGGCCCAGCCCACCTCGCGGCCCTCCAGCAGGACCACCTCGCGCCCGGGGTCACGCTCCTTGGCGAGGAGCGCGGTCCACAGTCCGCTGTAGCCGCCGCCGACGACCAGCAGGTCACAGCTCTCGACGGTGGTCAGCGCGGGCTCGGGCGCGGGCCGCCCCGGATCGTCCAGCCAGTACGGGACCGGCCGGACCCCGGAGAGCGACTTCGCCCGGTTCCTGTGCCGGCTCATGATGCCCTGCGGCGGTTGCGGCGGTTTCCGATGACCATTCCGGCCAGCACGAACAGGATGGCGACGAGGAACATGGCCGTGCCGATGACATTGATCTGTACCGGTGTTCCGCGCTGTGCCGAACCCCAGACGAACATGGGGAACGTGACCGTCGAGCCGGCGGTGAAATTGGTGATGATGAAATCGTCGAAGGAGAGCGCGAAGGCGAGCAGCGCCCCGGCGGCGATCCCGGGCGCCGCGATGGGCAGCGTGACGCGCAGGAACGTCTGCAGGGGGCCCGCGTACAGGTCCTGCGCGGCCTGCTCCAGCCGCGGGTCCATCGACATCACGCGCGCCTTGACGGCGGTGACGACGAAGCTCAGGCAGAACATGATGTGGGCGATCAGAATGGTCCAGAAACCCAGCTCGGCGCCCAGGTTGAGGAAGAGCGTGAGCAGTGAGGCGGCCATGACGACCTCGGGCATCGCCATCGGCAGGAAGATCAGCGAGTTCACGGCGCCGCGCGCGCGGAAGCGGTAGCGGACCAGCGCGAAGGCGATCATCGCGCCGAGGACGGTGGCGCCCAGCGTCGCCCAGGCGGCGATCTGCAGGCTCAGCGAGAGCGAGCCGCAGAGGTCTGCGACCCCGCAGGGATCGGTCCAGGCGTCCGTGGAGAACCGCTGCCACGCGTAGTTGAAGCGCCCCTGCGGATCGTTGAAGGAGAACACCGTGACGACGATGTTGGGCAGCAGCAGATAACCGAGGGTCAGCAGACCCGCGATGACGACGAGACGGCGTTTGAGCCAGCGCAGAAGGGCCATCTAGACCAGATCCTCCGTCCCGGACTTGCGAATGTAGAGGGTGACGATCGCGAGAATTCCCGCCATGAGGAGGAAGGAGAGCGCGGCGGCCGTCGGATAGTCGAGAATGCGCAGGAACTGCGTCTGGATGACGTTGCCGACCATGCGGGTGTCGGTGGAGCCGAGCAGATCGGCGTTCACGTAGTCGCCGCTCGCCGGGATGAACGTGAGCAGCGTCCCGGAGACGACACCGGGCATCGACAGCGGGAACGTCACCTTGCGGAAGGTCGTGAAGGGCCGCGCGTACAGGTCGCCCGCCGCCTCGTGCAGCCGCCCGTCGATGCGTTCGAGCGAGGTGTAGAGCGGCAGGATCATGAACGGCAGGAAGTTGTACGTGAGTCCGCAGACCACCGCGAGCGGTGTGGCCAGTACCCGGTCGCCCGCGGTGATGCCGAGCCAGCTCGTGACGTCCAGGACGTGCAGCGAGCCCAGGGCGGAGACGACGGGGCCGCTGTCCGCGAGGATCGTCTTCCAGGCGAGCGTACGGATCAGGAAACTGGTGAAGAACGGCGCGATGACCAGGATCAGGATCAGGTTGCGCCAGCGGCCCGCCCGGAACGCGATCAGATAGGCGAGCGGGTAGCCGAGGAGCAGGCACAGGACGGTGGCGGTGCCGGCGTACGCGATGGAGCGCAGGAACTGCGGCCAGTAGTCGGCCACCGCGTCCCAGTAGGTCGCGAAGTGCCAGGTGACCCGGTAGCCCTCCTCCAGGGAGCCCGTCTGTACGGACGTGGACGCCTGGTAGACCATCGGCAGCGCGAAGAAGACGAGCAGCCACAGGATGCCGGGGAGCAGCAGCCAGTACGGGGTGAGGCGGCCCCTTCGCCGCGGAGGGCGCTCTTTCGGCGCGGGCGCCGGCGCCAGGGGTGGCGCGTCGGTCACGGTCGCCATCAGGCCGCCGCCCCCTCTTCCCCGGCCGTCTCGACCCCGGCGGAGCCCACTGTCCCGGCAAGCGGGGACTGGCCGGCGTCCAGGCCGAAGGTGTGCGCCGGGTTCCAGTGCAGGACCACCTCGGCGCCGGGGACGAGCCGGGGGTCACGGTCGATGTTCTGGGCGTAGACCTCGAACTCCGGGCAGACCGGGCTGTCGATGACGTACTGCGTGGAGACGCCGATGAAACTGGAGTCGGCGATGGTGCCGGTGATGCGGTTGCGGCCCGCCGGGATCCCGCCCGCCTCGTCGGCGTGCGTGAGGCTGATCTTCTCGGGGCGCACGCCCACCAGGATCTTGCCGCCGGCCGTGGTGGAGGCGGAACACCGCGCCCGGGGCAGGACGAGTTTGCAGTCGCCCGTCCTGAGGACGATCTCGTCGCCGCTCCCGGAGTCGACCTCCGCCTCGATGAGGTTGGAGGTGCCGAGGAAGTTCGCGACGAACGTGGTCCGCGGGTTCTCGTAGAGGTCGGCGGGCGAGCCGAGCTGCTCGACGCGGCCCGCGTTCATCACGGCGACCGTGTCGGCCATCGTCATGGCCTCCTCCTGGTCGTGCGTGACGTGGATGAAGGTGATGCCGACCTCGGTCTGGATGCGCTTGAGCTCCAGTTGCATCTGGCGGCGCAGCTTGAGGTCGAGGGCGCCGAGGGGCTCGTCGAGGAGGAGCACCTTCGGGGTGTTGATCAGCGCGCGGGCCACGGCGACGCGCTGTTGCTGGCCGCCGGAGAGCTGGTGCGGCTTCTTGCGGGCCTGCTCGCCGAGCTGGACCAGGTCGAGCATCTCCCCGACCTGCTTCTTCACCGACTTGATGCCGCGCCGGCGCAGACCGAAGGCGACGTTCTCGAAGATGTCGAGGTGCGGGAAGAGGGCGTACGACTGGAAGACCGTGTTCACCGGGCGCCGGTACGGGGGCAGGCCCGTCACGTCCTGCTCGCCGAGCCGGACGGTGCCGGAGGAAGGCTCCTCCAGACCGGCGATCATCCGCAGCGTGGTGGTCTTGCCGCAGCCCGACGCCCCGAGCAGGGCGAAGAACGACCCCTGGGGGACGGTGAGATCGAGCGGCTGGACGGCGGTGAAGGAGCCGTAGGTCTTGCTGATGCCGGAGAGGCGGACGTCGCCGCCGGCCTCCACGCCGCCCTTCGCGCCGCTTTTCGCGCTGTTGTCGGTAGTCACGGTGATCACGCCCCCGTCAGCTTTGCGAACTTCTCTTCGTACGCCGTCTCTTCCTTGGTGCTCAGGGAGCGGAAGGAGTGCGACTTGGCCGCCATCGCGGCGTCGGGGATGATCAGCGGGTTGTCGGCCGCCGACTTGTCGATCTTGGCCAGTTCCGGCTTCACCCCGTCGACGGGACACACGTAGTTGATGTACGCGGCGAGCCGCGCCGCCGGGCCGGGCTCGTAGTAGTAGTCGATGAGCCGTTCGGCGTTGGTCTTGTGCCGTGCCCTGTTGGGGACGAGCAGGTTGTCCGTGGAGGTCAGATAGCCGCTGTCCGGGATGACGAAGTCGACGTCCGGGCTGTCCGCCTTCAGCTGGACGACGTCGCCGGCCCAGGCGACACAGGCCGCGAGGTCGCCCTTGGCGAGGTCGGACGTGTAGTCGTTGCCGGTGAAGCGGCGGATCTGGCCCTTGTCGACGGCCTTCTGGAGACGGGCGATCGCCGCGTCGTAGTCGTCGTCCGTGAACTTCGCCGGGTCCTTGCCCAGGTCGAGCAGTGTCATGCCGACGCTGTCGCGCATCTCGGACAGGAAGCCGATGCGCCCCTTCAGTTTCGGGTTGTCGAGCATGTCGGACAGGGACGTCACCTCCACCCCGTCCAGCGCCTTCTTGTTGTAGGCGATGACGGTGGAGATACCGGTCCAGGGGTACGAGTACGCGCGTCCCGGGTCCCAGTCCGGGGTGCGGAACTGCTGGGAGAGGTTGGCGTAGGCGTGCGGCAGGTTGGACGCGTCCAGCTTCTGCACCCAGCCGAACCGGATGAGCCGGGCGGCCAGCCAGTCGGTGACGCAGATGAGGTCGCGTCCGGTGTCCTGGCCCGCCGCGAGCTGCGGTTTGAGCTTTCCGAAGAACTCGACGTTGTCGTTGATGTCCTCGGTGTACTTGACCTTGATGCCCGTGCGTGCGGCGAACGCGTCGAGCGTCGGGTGACGCTTCTCGCTGTCGTCGACGTCCATGTACTCGGTCCAGTTGGAGAAGCTGATCCGCTTCTCGTCGGCCGAGTGGTCCTCGGACGAGACACCCGCGGTGTTCTTCGCCGCGGGGATCCCGCAGGCGCTCAGCGTCCCGAGGCCGCCCAGGGCGAGCGCTCCGCCGGTCGAGGCGCGCAGCAGCGAACGGCGGCTGAGGGAGGCGCCGCCGCCACGGGGGCCGCCGCGCAGGCCGCGCCGTGCGGCGGCCGGCCGGGCCGGGGACAGACTGTCGGGCTCGTACTGCTCCATGCTCGTGGTGCCCTTTCGGGAGGGTTCGGCCTGGTCCGGGCCGTCGACGTCTAGCGGTCCCCGAAGATCGTGCGGTGCCAGTCCTTCCTGGCCACCGCGGTGTTGTCGAACATGACGTGCTTGATCTGTGTGTACTCCTCGAACGAGTACGCGGACATGTCCTTGCCGTAGCCGGACGCCCGGTATCCGCCGTGCGGCATCTCGCTGATGATCGGGATGTGGTCGTTGATCCACACACAGCCCGCCCTGATCTCGCGCGTGGCCCGGTTCGCCCGGTAGACGTCACGGCTCCACGCGGAGGCGGCGAGACCGTACGGGGTGTCGTTGGCGAGCCGGATGCCCTCGTCGTCGCCGTCGAAGGGCACGACCACCAGGACCGGGCCGAAGATCTCGGACTGGACGATCTCGCTGTCCTGCGCGGCGTCCACGACGAGCGTGGGCCGGTAGTACGCGCCGTGCTCCAGACCCTTCGGGATCTCACCGCCGGTGACCACGCGCGCGTAGCCACGTGCCCGGTCGACGAAGCCGGCGACGCGGTCGCGCTGGGCGACCGAGATCAGCGGCCCGAGGTCGGTGTCCGGCGCGAACGGGTCGCCGAGCCGGACGGTGTCCATGAGGTCGGCCGTCCTCGCGACGAACTCCTCGTAGAGGGGCCTCTGCACGTACGCGCGCGTGGCGGCCGTGCAGTCCTGGCCCGTGTTGATGAGGGCGCCCGCCACCGCGCCGTGCACGGCGGCCTCCAGGTCCGCGTCGTCGAAGACCACGAAGGGGGCCTTGCCGCCGAGTTCCAGGTGCAGGCGCTTGACCGTGGAGGTGGCGATCTCGGCGACCCGCCTGCCGACGGCGGTGGACCCGGTGAAGGAGGTCATGACGACGTCGGGATGCCCGACCAGGTGCTCGCCGGCGTCCCGGCCGGCCCCGGTGACGATGTTGACGACACCGTCCGGGATGCCCGCGCGCGTCGCCGCCTCGGCGAACAGCAGGGAGGTGAACGGGGTGAGCTCGGCGGGCTTCAGGACGATGGTGTTGCCCGCGGCGATCGCCGGAAGGACCTTCCAGGCCGCCATCTGGAGGGGGTAGTTCCAGGGGGCGACGGAACCGACCACACCGATGGGCTCACGGCGTACGTACGAGGTGTGGTCGCCCGAGTACTCGCCGGCGGACTGGCCCTGGAGGTGGCGGGCCGCGCCGGCGAAGAAGGCGGTGTTGTCGATCGTGCCCGGGACGTCGAACTCGCGGGTCAGCTTGACCGGCTTGCCGCACTGGAGGGACTCGGCCTGCGCGAACTCCTCGGCACGCTCCGCGAGGACGGCGGCGAAGCGGTGCATGGCGTCGGAGCGCTCGCCCGGGGTGGCGCCGGACCAGCCGGGGAACGCCTGCCGGGCGGCCTCGACCGCCGCGTCCACGTCGCCGGGGCCGGCCAGTTCGTAGGTGTGGAGCTCGTCGCCGGTGGCGGGGTCGACGACGGTGTGGCGGCGACCGGACGTTCCTTTTCTCAGCTCGCCCGCGATGTACTGGGCGCCGTCCGCGAAACGGTCCTGCGCCTGGAAGCGATGGCCCGGATTGTGCATGTCGCTCTCCTCCGCCGCACGCCCCGCAGCCCGGGGGGCGGCGTAGCTCCAGCTCGATTTGAGTGCCGATCCTGACAGAGCAATGGTGCTCCAACAAGTGATTCCGTTGTTGCCTTTTGGTTACGCGACGGAATCTGTCGATCAGGTGTCGAGCTGTCGGGGAAAAGGCAGGACGGTGTGTCAGTGGTGCGTGCCAGACTCGCATGCATGGGGGAGATCGCAGCGGGAGGCACATCGCGGATCGCGTCCCGGGAGGCGCTGGTCAGCGCCGTCCGGGCGGGCGCGAAAATCAAATACCTGTACTTCTGGGGGCACCGGCCGCGCCCGGACGGACGGATCGGGGCGAGCTGTCTGAGCCAGTGGTGGCCGTCGCCGTTCACCGCGGACGGGGTCGAGTACCGGACGGCCGAGCACTGGATGATGGCGCACAAGGCGCGGCTGTTCGGTGACACGGAGGCGGAGCGGCTCGCGCTGGACGCGTCGAGCCCCGCGCTCGCGAAGAAGGCCGGGCGGCTGGTGCGGGGGTTCGACGAGGCCGTGTGGGAGCGGGAGCGGTTCGGGATCGTGGTGGAGGGGAGCGTGCGGAAGTTCGCCTCGGACGCCGCGCTCCGCGGGTTTCTGCTGGGCACGGGCGAGCGCGTGCTGGTCGAGGCCAGTCCCGTGGACCGGGTCTGGGGCATCGGGCTGGCCGCGGACGACGAGCGGGCGTCCGACCCGGCGACGTGGCTGGGCCCCAACCTCCTGGGCTTCGCCCTGATGCAGGCCCGAACCGACCTCCGCGCCGCCTGACGGCCCCCCCGCGCCCGCCCGCGGCCCGAGGGGGCCGGACGCGCAGTTCCCCGCGCCCCTTACAGGCCCCTCTGCGGGTCGGCGGGGGCTGAGCGCGCAGTTCCCCGCGCCCCTGACGGGGCCCCTGCGGGCCGGTGGGGACAGGGCTTCTGCGGGTCGGTGGGAGCTGGTCACGCAGTTCCTCGCGCCCCTGACGGGGCGCGGCTGATTCGCTGGCGGCGCCCCGACCCACCTAGGGGCGCGGGGAACTGCGCGCTCAGCCCACGACAACCCGCACCCGACCCACACCCCACCCCGCCGGAGGCGAGCCGCGGCCTACGATGATCCCCGAGCCACCGATCAGCCGATCACCCGCGCCCGCCGCACACCGGCCCGGCGCCGTTCCCGGGGAGGAACCCTTGACCGACCTGCACGCCTTCATCGCCGGACTGCCCAAGGCCGAACTGCACGTCCACCACGTCGGCTCCGCCTCCCCCCGCATCGTCTCCGAGCTGGCCGCCCGCCACCCCGACTCCAAGGTGCCGACGGACCCCGAGGCCCTCGTCGACTACTTCACGTTCACGGACTTCGCCCACTTCATCGACGTGTACCTGTCCGTCGTCGACCTCATCCGCACCCCGGAGGACGTACGCCTCCTCACGTACGAGGTCGCCCGCGACATGGCCCGGCAGCAGATCCGCTACGCCGAGCTGACGATCACCCCGTTCTCCTCCACCCGCCGCGGTATCGACGAGCGCGCCTTCATGGACGCGATCGAGGACGCCCGCAAGGCCGCCGAGGCCGACTTCGGCACCGTCCTGCGCTGGTGCTTCGACATCCCGGGCGAGGCCGGACTCGAATCCGCCGAGGAGACGGCCCGGCTCGCCACCTCCGACCGGCTCCGCCCGGAGGGCCTGGTCTCGTTCGGGCTCGGCGGGCCCGAGATCGGCGTACCCCGGCCGCAGTTCAAGCCGTACTTCGACCGGGCGATCGCGGCCGGCCTGCACTCCGTGCCGCACGCGGGTGAGACGACGGGCCCGGAGACCGTGTGGTCCGCGCTGACGGACCTGCGCGCCGAGCGCATCGGGCACGGCACCAGCTCCGCCCGGGACCCGAAGCTCCTCGCACACCTCGCCGAGCACCGGATCCCGCTGGAGGTCTGCCCCACCTCCAACATCGCCACCCGCGCGGTCCGCACCCTCGACGAGCACCCCCTGAAGACGTTCGTGGACGCGGGCGTCGTCGTCACCGTCAACTCCGACGACCCGCCGATGTTCGGCACCGACCTGAACGCCGAGTACGCGGTCGCCGCCCGCCTCCTCGACCTCGACGAGCGGGGTCTCGCCGCGCTCGCCAAGAACGCCGTCGAGGTCTCCTTCCTGGACGGCCCGGGCAAGGCGGCGCTGGCCGCGGAGATCGACACGTACACCGCCGGGTGGCTCGCACCCTGAACCGGCCCACCAGCACAATGGGCCGATGCGTACCGTGACTGCCGTGGCCCATCGCGGCGACCCCTACCGCGTCCGTGAGAACACGACCGACTCACTGCGTTCCGCGCTCCGAAGGGGCGCGGACGCCGTCGAGATCGACGTCCGGCTGACCCGCGACGACGTGCCCGTCCTGCTGCACGACGACACGCTGCGGCGGCTGTGGGAGCACGACAGGCCGCTGCGGTCGCTCTCCGCCGACGAGGTGCGCGGGCTGACATCCGGCGGCGTGCCCACGCTGGAGGAGGCCGTGAAGGCCACGGGCGACAGCCGGTTGATGGTCGACCTGCCGGGTCCGGCGGACGCGCGCGCCGTCCGCCGGATCGTCGGGGCCGTCCATGACCTCGGCGCCGAGGAACGCGTGTACTACTGCGCGGGCGCCGACACCATGCTCGCCGTCCGCGCGGCCGACCCCGCCGCGGAGATCGCCCTCACCTGGACGAGCCTCGCCCCGCCGCGGCCCGCCCTGCTCGACGCGGTGCGGCCGCGGTGGCTCAACTACCGCTTCACCCTGGCCGGCCCCGACCTCGTCGCCAGGGTCCACCGGGACGGATACCTGGTCTCGGTGTGGACGCCCGACACCCGGCGGTCCATGCGACGGCTCCTGGACGCGGGCGTCGACTCGATCACGACGAACCGCGTCGGCACGCTGTGCGCGCTGCGCGACTCCTGAGCCGGGGCACGACCTAGGGGCGATCCCCGACAACACCCTTGCCCCGCAGGGTGGTCGGTAGGGGTGCGGGCCAGGGGCGGCGCCCTCCTGGGAGAGGATCCGCGGGGCGGCGTACGACCGGAGGATGAAGGTCACCGATCACTCCGGGAGTCAGCTGATGCATGTCCGTATCCGTACCGCCTGCGCCGCCGCCGTGGTGCTGGGCCTGACCGCGGTCCCGCTGGCCGGGACCGCCGTCGCCGTCCCCTCCTCCCCCACGGCCGCCGCTCGGCACGCCGTCGAGGGCGAGAGCGTGGATCCGGCCACCGGCCGGGCCCTGCGCGCCGCGATCGCGGGGCTCCCGGACGACGACGCGACGGCCGCGCTCGTCCGCGTGTCGGGCAGGGACGGCACCTGGCGGGGCAGCGCCGGCGTGCACGACCTGCCGAGCGGCCGTGCGGCGCTGGAGAACGGGCGCTTCCGGGCCGGTTCCACCACGAAGGTCGTCACCGCGGCGGTCGTGCTGCGGCTCGCCGCCGAGGGCAGGGTGGACCTGGACGAACACGTCCAGACGTACCTCCCCGGCCTCCTCCCGAAGGCGTTCGACCCCATCTCCGTACGGCAGTTGCTGACCTTCACCAGCGGGCTGAAGCCGGGCTCGTCACTCGGGGACGTGAACGGCGAAGGGTACGAACGGCGGTACGAGACGCTGACCCCCGAGGACGTCGTGGCCGCCTCCGTCGCCCCGGGTCCCGCCTTCCGCCCCGGCGAGCGGCAGCAGTACGGCAACATCGACTACACCGTGCTCGGCCTGCTCATCGAGAAGGTGACCGGCGACTCGTACGAGCACCAGGCGGCCGTACGAGTCCTGCGGCCGGCCGGGATGCGGCACACGTCCTTCCCCGGCGGCCCCGACCCGCGCGTCCACGGACCGCACAACCGCGGTTACCAGAAGCTGGCGGACGGCAGGCTGGTGGACGCCACCGAGTGGAACATGTCGGACCGGTGGGCGGCGGGCGACATGATCTCCACGACCGCGGACCTGGAGCGGCTCCTGCACGCGCTGTTCCGCGGCCGGCTGGTCCCCGGGCCGCTCCTGGAGAAGGAGATGTTCACCCTTCCCGACGTGCCCGGCGCGACCATGAGCGCCGGCCTGCAACGGCACGACCTGGGCAACGGCAGGATCCTGTGGCTCAAGACGGGGGCACGCCCCGGCTACGGCACGCTCGTCGCGGCGACGCGCGATCTGTCCCGCGCGCTCGTGTACTCGGTCAACGGGACCGACGCGAAGAGCGAGGACATGAACCCGGTGGCCGAACGGATCGTCCGGGCGGCCTTCGGCGGCTGAGGCCGGCGGCGGTGGCGCGCGGGCCGGCCGGCCTCGTGAAGGGACCGGTCAGCCGCTGAGCGCCGCGGCGCGCTGGGCGAGGCGCTTCAGGACGGTCTCGCCCCACTGGAGGTTCGCCCGCTCCAGCGCCATCCCGCCCTGGAGGGTGAGGTAGGGACCGACCCGTTCGGCGGTCGTCAGGTACTCGTCCTCGCTGCGGCCCGCGAGCATGCGTTCCTGCATGCGCAGGTAGCGGGCGAGTTTGGCGGTGGCCCGCTCGACGCGCTCGGCGACCGCGGTCCGCACGGCCTCGATGTCGCCGGTGTCCCCGATGTCGACGCACTGCACCTTGACCATCAGCTCGTCCCTGATGGCCAACGGCTTCGCGGGCCCTTCGGAGACGTACGCGCGCAACACCTGTCGGCCGGCCTCGGTGAGCGAGAAGAGCCGTTTGTTGGGCCGGCGCTCCTGCTGGACGACGCGGGCGCGGACGAGTCCCTCGCCCTCCATGCGCTCCAGCTCGCGGTAGAGCTGCTGGGGGGTGGCCATCCAGAAGTTGGCGACCGAGGCTTCGAAGCCTTTCGCGAGGTCGTACCCGGACGCCTCACCCTCCAGTAGCGCGGCCATCACCGCATTGCGCAACGCCATGAACTCAAGCTAGCACCGCGTTGACCAGTCAAAGGAACCGCTGTGGAGGGCGACGGGCGGGAGCAGGTCCGGCCGCTTGGCCCGCCGGCCGTCGCCCGACGAGCGGCCCCGGACCCGGCGCAGGAGCCAGGGTCCCAGGAAGCCGCCCGCCCAGCGCAGTTCCGTGCCGACGCCGCGCAGCCCTCCGGGCGCCGGTGCGCCGGGGGGCAGGGGCAGCGTCCAGGTGTCGTCGCTGCCCGGCAGGGCGAGCGCGTGCGCGACCGCGGCGGCGATGCGCGCATGGCCGAGCGGGCTCGCGTGCAGCCGGTCCGGGCTCCACAGCCGGGGGTCCGTCATCGCCGTGTGGACGGAGAGGTCGGCGACGGCCACCCCGTGGCGGCCGGCCGCCTCCTTGATACGGGCGTTGAGGGCGAGGACGCGGCGGCCGAGGGGCCGGGCCAGCGGGGTGATCCGCCCGATGTCGGGAAAGGTGACCGTCGCGACGCGGGCGCCCTGCGCGGTCAGAGCGGCGAACACGGCCTCCAGGTGACCGGCCACCTCGTCCGCGTCGAAGCGGGGCCGCAGCAGGTCGTTCATCCCGGCGACCACGGTGGCCAGGTCGGGTCTCAGCGCGAGCGCGGCCGGAAGCTGCTCGGCGCGCACCTGCCCGGCGAGCCGCCCGCGGACGGCGAGGTTGGCGTACAGGATGTCCGGGCATCCCCCGGCGGCCGCCCCCTCCGCGAACCGGTCGGCACACCCGCGCAGTCCCCGCACGTCGTCACCGTCACCGAGCCCCTCGGTCTGGCTGTCCCCCAGGGCGACGTACCGAAGATATCCGCGCTCGGACACGGGGACCGCCTTTCGCCATAGCCTACGAATAGTCTATTCACTTCGTTGAGTATGACAAGCGGTGTCCTCGACCGGAAACACCACCTCCACCCACAGTCCGCCCTCCTTCCGCGCCCGCGCCTCCACCTCTCCCCCGTGCGCCGCCGCGATCGCCGCCACGATCGACAGCCCCAGCCCCGACCCCTCCCGCCCCCGCACCCGCTCCACCCCCACCCTCCGGAACGGTTCGAACAGCGCGCCCACCTGGTCACCGGGCACCACCGCCCCGCTGTTCACGATCCGCAGGGAGGCCCGCCCCTCGACGACCCCGGTCCAGACGGTCACCCAACCCCCCTCCCCCTCGGGCAGGTTGTGCCGCACGGCGTTCGACACGAGGTTGCTCACCAGCCGTCCGACCAGCTGCGGATCCCCGAGGAGCGGCGCGGAAGTCAGCTCGGCGGACACCCGGGGCCCGCCCTCGGGCAACAGGTCACCCGCCAGGTCGGCGAGATCCACCCGTTCCCGCCCCTGCAACCCCCGTTGCCCCCGCGCCAGCATGAGCAGCGCCTCGATCAGCCGCTCCTGCTCCTGCCCGGCGGCCCGCACCCGCAGGCAGGCCGCCCGCAGGGAGGCGGCGTCGGCGTCGGGGTCGGCCAGGGCCACGTCGACGACGGCCTGCTGCAGGGTGAGCGGCGTACGCAACTCGTGCGAGGCGTTCGCCACGAACCGGCGCTGCGCCTCGAAAGCGCCCTCCAGCCGGGCGAGCAGGTCGTCGAACGTGTCGGCGAGGCCCTTCAGTTCGTCGTCCGGACCGGACACGGCGAGCCGCCGGTGCAGGTCGTCCGCGGAGATCCGCCGGGCCGCGACCGCCATGTCCCGCAGGGGTGCGAGCACCCGGCCCGCGACCAGCCACCCGAGGACGAGCGAGGCCACCGCCATGACACCGAGCGCGATCCCCGACTCGACGAGCAGTTGGTGAAGCTGGTCGCTGCGCTGGACGGCGAGGCGCTCGCGTACGTACCCCTCGACGCCCTTGGCCGCCGCCGTACCCGGCTTGACCCTGGCCCCCGCGCCCGCGTCCGCGCCGGGGCTCGGGGCCGAGGGCTCCGGCCGGGCGCCCGATCCGGACACGGCCAGTGACTGGTCCTCGGCCACGAGCGCGTATGTGAGCGCCAGCAGCACCGCTCCCGTCACCGCGAACAGGCCGCCGTAGAGCAGGGTCAGCCGCCACCGGACACTCTGCGGCCGCCGGCCCTTCGAGGGTTCCCCGTCCCCGGCCCATCTCCGTCCCGGGAACGCGAACCGCCCGCTCATACCCGGTACCCGGCCTGCGCCACCGTCTCGATCAACGGCGGCCCACCGAGCTTGCGCCGCAGCCTGCTGACCGTCACCTTCACCGTCTGGGTGAAGGGGTCCGCCGCCTCGTCCCAGGCGCGCTCCAGCAGTTCCTCGGCGGAGACGACCGCCCCGTGAGCGGCCATCAGCAGTTCCAGGACCGCGAACTCCTTCGGGCTGAGCGGCAGTCGGCGGCCCGCGCGGGTCGCCACCCGGCGGGCGGGGTCGAGCCGCAGATCACCGCGGACCAGTACGGGCGGCAGCGCCGGCTGTGCGCGCCTGCTCAAGGCCCGTATCCGCGCGACGAGTTCGGTGAAGGCGAACGGCTTCGGCAGGTAGTCGTCGGCGCCCATGCCGAGCCCCGCGACCCGGTCGGCGACCGTGCCGGACGCGGTGAGCATCAACACCCGCGCCCGGTTGCCCCCCTCGGCCAGGATCCGGCAGACCCGGTCCCCGTGCAGTCCGGGCAGGTCACGGTCGAGCACCACGACGTCGTAGCCGTTGACCATGGCCCGCTCCAGCGCCGCATGGCCGTCCAGTGCGATGTCGACGGCCATCCCCTCCCTGCGCAGTCCCGCCGCGACGGTCTCGGCGAGTTCCTCGTGGTCCTCGACCACCAATACGCGCATCGGCTTCTCCGGCTGCTCCTCCGGCTGCTGCGAACCCTGCGGACAGCGTGCCCGCCGGGCGGTAACAGGGTGGTAAGAGCGCCCGTTCCCGTGCCGTAACCGCCCGCGCGCTGGGGTGTTCCGCAGACCCACTGTCCCGAATCACCAAAACACCAAAACACCGGAACACCCGAACACCGGAACACCCGAACACCGAGGAGAACCTCATGCGAAGCAGGACCGAACCGCGCCGCCGGCTGACCGCGGCCTGCGCACTGATCAGCGCCCTCGCGCTCGGCGGGGTGTACGCGGGCCAGTCCGTGGCCGCCGACTCCTCCTCGCCCCCGAGCGGCGGCTCGTCGTCGACGCCCCCGAAGGACGACGGACCGACCGACTCCGCCGACTGGACGCGCCAGGACAAGGCGTCGCGCGCGTACACCGCGTGCATGCGCGACAACGGCCTGGAGGACTTCCCCGACCTCGTCATCCACACGGCGGACGACGGCCACGGCGTGAAGGTGCGGATCGAGCGGGGCGACCGGGCGAAGCACCCCGACCCGGGTTCGAAGGAGTTCCGCAAGGCCGCCAAGGCATGCGGGCACATCCTCGAGGACATCGGCGTGAAGCTCCCGGTGCCGCCGCGGGACCTGCCCGGCAGGGGCGACCGGCCCGGGCCCGGCTGCGGCGAGCACAGGCCGGACGAGAAGGGGAGCGGCGGGCAGCGCGAGGACCGCGAGGCCGAGCCGAGCGCCGCGGGACTCGTCCTCAGCGGCTGACCCACGACTGGCTGCGGTCGGCCCACGGCCAGGAGCCGTCGCCCCGCGAGCGGCGAAGGCGGACCGAGGCGGACGTCGGACGCCAACGGGGCCCCGGGCGGAGGTCGCTCCGCCCGGGGCCCCGTACCACGTTCGTTGGAGGGCGGCCGGCGGCTCAGCCCAGCGACGTCATGACGTGCTTGATCCGCGTGTAGTCGTCGAACCCGTATCCCGACAGGTCCTTGCCGTACCCGGACTTCTTGAAGCCGCCGTGCGGCATCTCCGCGACCAGCGGGATGTGCGTGTTGATCCACACGCAGCCGAAGTCGAGGACCTTGGACATGCGCATCGCGCGCGCGTGGTCCTTCGTCCAGACGGAGGAGGCGAGGGCGTAGTCGACGCCGTTCGCGTACGCCACGGCCTGGTCCTCGTCCGTGAAGGACTGGACGGTGATGACCGGGCCGAAGACCTCGTTCTGGATGATCTCGTCGTCCTGCTTCAGGCCGGAGACGACGGTCGGGGCGTAGAAGTAGCCCTTCTCGCCGACCCGGTGGCCGCCGGCCTCGACCCTGGCGTGCGCGGGGAGGCGCTCGATGAAGCCGGTGACCTGCTTGAGCTGGTTCGGGTTGTTGAGCGGGCCGTACAGGACGTCCTCGTCGTCCGGCATGCCGGTCTTGGTGTCGGCGGCGGCCTTGGCGAGCGCGGCCACGAACTCGTCGTGGACGGACTCCTGGACGAGGACGCGGGTGGCGGCCGTACAGTCCTGGCCGGCGTTGAAGAAGCCCGCCACCGAGATGTCCTCGACGGCCTTGGCGATGTCGACGTCCTCGAAGACCACGACGGGTGCCTTGCCGCCGAGTTCCAGGTGGACCCGCTTGACGTCCTTGGCGGCGGACTCGGCGACGGAGATACCCGCCCGTACGGAACCGGTGATGGACGCCATCGCCGGGGTCCTGTGCTCGACCATGAGGCGCCCGGTGTCACGGTCGCCGCAGATGACGTTGAAGACGCCCTCGGGGACGATCGAACCGATGATCTCGGCGATCAGGACCGTGGAGGCCGGCGTGGTGTCGGACGGCTTGAGCACCACCGTGTTGCCCGCGGCGAGCGCCGGGGCGAACTTCCACACGGCCATCATCATCGGGTAGTTCCACGGCGCGACCTGCGCGCAGACGCCGACCGGCTCGCGGCGGACGATCGAGGTCAGACCCTCCATGTACTCGCCGGCCGACCGGCCTTCGAGCATCCGCGCCGCGCCCGCGAAGAAGCGGATCTGGTCGACCATGGGCGGGATCTCCTCGGAGCGGGTCAGCCCGATGGGCTTGCCCGTGTTCTCCACCTCGGCCGCGATCAGTTCCTCGGCGCGCTCCTCGAAGGCGTCCGCGATCTTGAGGAGGGCCTTCTGCCGCTCGGCGGGCGTCTGGTCGCGCCAGGCGGGGAAGGCGGCGGCGGCCGCCTCCATCGCGGCGTCGACGTCGGCCTGGCCGGACAGCGGCGCGGTGGCGTACGCCTCGCCCGTCGCGGGGTTGACCACGTCCGTGGTCCGTCCATCGGCGGCATCGCGGAACTCTCCGGCGATGTAATTGCGCAGACGACGCAGCTCGGTGCTCACTGCCCGGCCCTCCTGTCGGATGTCCTGTTGTCGTGTCGGCCCCAGGTGTCCACTGGCTGAGACGCCTGGACTCCCACCCTAATCCTCGTCCCGACGTTTTCAACACCCCCACTCGCCCCATAGCTGCGAAATCCGCAGACTGAGAACACCTATACAACGAATTTCATCGATCACACCTTGCGGAACTGTCGAGCCCTCGTGCACAGTGAGCGCGTGGCCAGTCGAAGCGCAGATCCCAAGGACTCCCGCGAGTCCAGGAACGGCACCCCCCAGCTGGATGCCGTCTCCCTCGCCATCATCGAGCAGCTCCAGGAGGACGGCCGCCGCCCGTACGCCGCGATAGGCAAGGCGGTCGGCCTCTCCGAGGCGGCCGTGCGCCAGCGTGTGCAGAAGCTGCTCGACCAGGGCGTGATGCAGATCGTCGCCGTCACGGACCCGCTCACCGTGGGCTTCCGCAGACAGGCGATGGTGGGCGTCAACGTCGACGGCGACCTCGAACCGGTGGCCGACGCCCTGACCGCCATGCACGAGGTCGAGTACGTGGTGATGACCGCGGGCTCCTTCGACATCCTCGCCGAGATCGTCTGCGAGGACGACGACCACCTGCTGGACGTCATCAACAAACGCATCCGGGTCCTGCCCGGCGTGCGCTCCACCGAGAGCTTCGTCTACCTGAAACTCAAGAAGCAGACCTACATGTGGGGAACCCGATAGCCGTGACTGCCAAGGACCTCAGCCGCACCGCGTACGACCACCTGTGGATGCACTTCACCCGCATGTCCTCGTACGAGAACGCGCCCGTCCCCACGATCGTCCGTGGCGAGGGCACCTACGTCTACGACGAGCAGGGCAAGCGCTACCTCGACGGTCTGGCCGGCCTGTTCGTGGTCCAGGCGGGCCACGGCCGTGCCGAACTGGCCGAGACCGCCGCCCGGCAGGCCAAGGAACTGGCCTTCTTCCCGATCTGGTCCTACGCCCACCCGAAGGCCGTCGAGCTGGCCGAGCGCCTCGCGCACCACGCTCCGGGCGACCTGAACAAGGTCTTCTTCACCACGGGTGGCGGCGAGGCCGTCGAGACCGCGTGGAAGCTCGCCAAGCAGTACTTCAAGCTGCGGGGCAAGCCCACCAAGTACAAGGTCATCTCGCGCGCCGTCGCCTATCACGGCACCCCGCAGGGCGCCCTGTCCATCACCGGGCTGCCCGATCTGAAGGCCCCGTTCGAGCCGCTGGTCCCCGGCGCCCACAAGGTCGCGAACACCAACATCTACCGCGCGCCCGCCTTCCTCGACCAGGGGTCGGGCGTCTCCCCCGAGGCGTTCGGCCGCTGGGCCGCCGACCAGATCGAGGAGCAGATCCTCATGGAGGGCCCCGAGACGGTGGCCGCCGTCTTCCTGGAGCCCGTACAGAACGCGGGCGGCTGCTTCCCGCCGCCGCCCGGCTACTTCCAGCGGGTGCGCGAGATCTGCGACCAGTACGACGTACTGCTCGTCTCGGACGAGGTCATCTGCGCCTTCGGCCGGCTCGGCACGATGTTCGGCTGCGACAAGTTCGGCTACGTACCCGACATGATCACCTGCGCCAAGGGCATGACCTCGGGATACTCCCCGATCGGCGCCTGCATCATCTCGGACCGGCTCGCGGAGCCGTTCTACCAGGGAGACAACACCTTCCTGCACGGCTACACCTTCGGCGGTCACCCGGTGTCGGCGGCCGTCGGCCTCGCGAACCTCGACATCTTCGAGCGCGAGAAGCTCAACCAGCACGTGCTGGACAACGAGAGCGCGTTCCTCTCCACCCTGCAGAAGCTGCACGACCTGCCGATCGTCGGCGACGTCCGCGGCCACGGCTTCTTCTACGGCATCGAACTGGTGAAGGACAAGACCACCAAGGAGACCTTCACGGACGAGGAGTCGGAGCGCGTGCTCTACGGCTTCGTCTCCAAGAAGCTCTTCGAGTACGGCCTGTACTGCCGCGCCGACGACCGCGGTGACCCGGTCATCCAGCTGTCGCCGCCGCTGATCTCGGACCAGTCGACGTTCGACGAGATCGAGGGGATCGTCCGCCAGGTGCTGACGGAGGCGTGGGCGAAGCTGTGACCGCGACCGGACCTACGGTCGCATGATGAGCTGAACCTGTGATGATCACCGGCCCCGGTGCCGCCCGTTCGAGTGAGAATGGGCGGCCCGGGGCCGCGTGCTGTCCGGCCTCCGGGCCCCGACTCCCTAGCGTGCCCAGTGACCGATCAGCCTGCCTCCTTTCCCCCGGCCGGGGGCCGCGCGGCCTTCCGAGGCCGCCCGGGGCAGCGCGCATCAGATCTGAAGAGGTGTACGCGATGGTGGCTCCGCCGGACAACGAGGTGCTGTGGGCACGCGCCCTGCACGTCAGACACGACGGCTCACCCGCGCTCACCGGTGTCTCACTGGGGGTGCGCGAGGGCGAGATCCTCGCCCTCGGCGGCCCACGCGGCAGCGGCAAGACGACCCTGCTCCGGTGCCTGTCGGGACAGCTCACGGCGCAGGAGGGCGAGGTGTGGTTCAGCGGCACCGCGCTGCACCGCCTGGCTCCGTCGGCGCGTGAGCGGCTGCGCCGCGACCGGTTCGGGTGGATCGACCCGGCACCGGTCCTCGTCCCCGAGCTGACCGCCTGGGAGAACGCGGCCCTGCTCCTGATGCTGCGCGGCACCGGCCGCCGCCGGGCCAGGACGACCGCCATGGAGTGGCTGGACCGCTTCGACATCGGCGACTGCGCCCGCAAACGCCCGTACGCCCTGCGGCAGACGGAACGCCAGCGCGTGGCCATCGCACGTGCCCTGGTCCCCGCGCCGACCGTCATCTTCGCCGACGAGCCGACCGCGCCGCTGCACTGCGCGGACCGCACCCAGGTGCTGCGTACGCTCACGACGGCCGCCCGCTCGCACGGGATCACCGTCGTCCTGGCCACGCACGACGCGGACACGGCGGCGTTCGCCGACCGCACGGTGTCGCTGCTCGACGGGAGGCGGGTGGACACCGTCCATCTGCCGCCGGTCGGCGAGACGGAGGGCCGGACCGCGTGCTCGCTCTCCGCCTAGCCCGGGGCGCCCGCCCGGCCGTCCAGTTCCGCAGACTCCTCGTCGCCGCGGCGTCCGCGGGTACGGGGTTCCTGCTCCTGTGCACCCTCGGATACGCGCTGGGGCACCCGGACGACTCCGCGAGGGCCGCGCTGCGGCTCGCCTGGTGCGTCGCGCCGCTGGCCGCCACCGTCCAGTTCGCGGTCGCCGTCGCCCGGACCGACCCGGCCACCCGGCCACGGGCCGGACTCGCGGCGGTCGGTCTGGGCCCCGCGCGGCTGCTGGCCCTGGCGGCCGTCACCACCGCCGTGTCCTGCACGCTCGGTTCGGTGGTCGCCCTGCTGGTCTTCCTGCACCTGCGCGGGAACCTGACGGGCCTCCCCTTCGACGGCGCCGCGGACGTCCTCCTCGCCGCGAACCAGCCCCTCCCCCTGCCCGCCGTGCTGACGCTCCTCGCCCTGGTGCCGGTCACCGCGTCGGTGGCCGGCGCGGTGGCGCTGCGCCCGCGGGGCCCGCGTCCCCCGGCGGGCGGCCGCCCCGGCCGGCTGAGCGGTTTCGGCGGCTACGGACGCTCCAGCGACCGCGTCGGATTCGGCGCCTACGGACGCTTCGGCGCCCGCACGGACGCTCGGGCGCGGGTCCGCGCGGAGAGCCGGACCGCGTCCGGCGCCGACCACCCGGGCCGGGACGGCGCCGCCGTCACACCCACCGGTCTCACCGATCACACGGGGCTCACTGATCACACTCGTCACAGCAGTCCTGCCGGCCACACGGACCACGGTGCCCCGGACATGCCGGGCGCGGGGGGCCTGCCGGGTGTCGGCGTCATCACGCTGGACCTTCCCCGCCGCCCTGACACCCGCGCCCCCGCGGGGACGGACAGCCCTCCCGGCGGACCGGGCCTCCCCACCGCCGGCTCCGGCCGGAACGGTGCACCCGAGGCGCCGGGCGCGCGGAGCACTCCCGCCGGACGGGCCGAGCCCGGCGTCAGGGCCGAGCCCGGGACCAAGGAGGGGCCGGGCGCCGCCGGTGTCGTCGCGTTCGACATCCCCCGCCGCCCGGGCACCCGCGTCACCACGCGGATCGACACCCACCCGATCGGCCAGGGCCTGCCCCCCGCACACGCCGGTTCGGACGCACCTAGCCACCGGAACACGTCCGCCCACCGAGACGGTCCGGCGGACGCGACCGGCCCCACCGACCCGGCACTCCCACACGGCCAGCACCCCACGCCTGACCCGGTCAGTCCGGCGGGGCCGGTCGGCCCGGCAGGCCCGGTCGGCCCGGCAGGCCCGGTCGGCCCGCGCGGGCTGGACAACACCACCGGCGTGCACGGCGCACACGGCCCGCGCGACACGACCGGCACCGGCGGCGCGGACGGCACAAGCGGCTCGGGCGGCGCGGCGAGCCCGTCCGGTGCGGACGGCGCAAGCGGCGCAGGCGGCGCGGGCGGTTCCGTCGTCGTGTGGGGGGTCGATCACCCGCTCGACCCCCACCGGCCCTGCGCCCCCCTCCCCGCCCCCGGCGGTCTCCCCTGGGGGGCCGCCGTGATCGCCGGCGGAATCGCGGTGGCGACGTACGCCGGGCGTACCGCCCCCGCGCACGGAGGGCCCCTCCTGCCGGGCGGGCTCACCGGCGGCTCCCTCGGTGTGCTGGTCGGCTGGGCGCTCACCGCGATCGGGCTGGCGCTGGCCGGGCCCGCGCTCACCCACCTCAGCGGCAGACTGCTCCAGTCGGTACGGCCCGGCGCCCTGCGGCTGCTCGCCGGGCGCGTGCTCATGGAGGAGGCGACCCGTATCGGCCGCCCGCTCGGCGTCGTGTGCGCGGTGGCGTCGGGCGCGTACGCCATGACCGTGCTGCACACCGGTGCGCGTCCCGACATCGGCCCCCTCACCACGCTCGGCGCGCTCCTCGTCGCCGGCTGCTCCGTCGCGACGCTCCTGACCGCCGCCGTCGAGGCGAGGAACGCGCGCGCCGACACCACGGCGGCCCTGCTGCGCATCGGCGCGCCCGCCGCGACCCTGCGCACCGCGGCCGCCTTCCGTGCCGGCGCCCTGCTCGTCGTCCTCGGTCCGCTGACCTGGGCGATCGCGAAGCTCGCGGCCCTGCCCCTGGCGCGCTGACCCGCCGTGAGCGGCGGGTCCGGCCACGCGTACGAAAAAAAATCGCGCGCCGCGATGATTTTTCGACGACACCCCGGTCTAACCCTCCGAACAGCGACTCACGCGATGGAGGACCTCCCATGTACCAGCAGATGATCTTCGTGAACCTGGCCGTGAACGACGTGGACGCGTCGAAGAAGTTCTTCACGGAGATCGGCTACACGATCAACGCGACGTTCTCCGACGAGCACTGCGCGTCCGTCGTCATCAGCGACACGATCGTCGCGATGCTGCTGGACAAGCAGCGCTACGCGGACTTCACGAAGAAGGAGATCGCGGACTCGACGAGGACCAGCGAGGTGCTGCTGTGTCTCAGCGCCGAGAGCCGCGAGAAGGTGGACGAGCTGGTCGACAAGGCGATCGCGGCGGGCGGCTCGGCCAGCGGGGAGACCCAGGACCACGGCTTCATGTACGGGCGCGCCTTCGACGACCCGGACGGCCACACCTGGGAGATCATGTGGATGGACCCGGCGGCCGCCCAGGGCTGAAGCGCCCGACCGCGTCCCCGGAGGCCGTGCTTACATGGGCGGGTGCAGACCAGCCCCGCCCATGTGGCCCACCACGGTGACCGTGAGATCGAGACGCTCGCTGAGTTCGACGCGACCGTCTCGGCACGCGGTACCCTCGCCGGCTTCCGCGTCCAGGCCGTCGATCTGACGGACCGTACGAGAGAGCTGCTCGCCAGCGACACCACGGGCGCCGTCTTCCTGGGCTGCCCGATGCGGGAGAACGCGGCGGCGAAGGTCCGCGCCGACGGCGCCCTGGTCTTCCCGCCCCTTCCCGATCTGCCGTTCGACCCGTACCGCGGCCACCTCTACACGCCCGACGAACTGTTCGGCACCCTCGACAAGGGGTACGAGGAGACACCGGACGCCGTCACGTACGCCTGGTTCCAGCGGACCGGGGCCGACGGGGACATCTACGCGTCGATGCTGCGCTCGGTCCACGACGACTCCGTCTCGGACGCTCTCGACGAACTCCTGCGCGGGGCACGGGTGGTGGGCGTGATGGGCGGTCACGCCATGGCTCGCGGCACGGACGTGTACGGGGGCGCGGCCCGGCTCGGCCGCGCGCTCGCCCGCGCCGGTTTCGCGGTGGCGACGGGCGGCGGCCCCGGCGCGATGGAGGCGGCGAACCTCGGCGCGTACGCGGCCCCGTACCGCGACGGCATGCTGGACGAGGCGTGCGAGATCCTCGCCAAGGCGCCCTCGTTCGTCCCGTCGGTGACCGACTGGGCGCGCGCCGCCTTCGCGGTGCGCGACCGCTGGCCGAAGGGCAACACCTCGGTGGGCGTCCCCACCTGGTTCTACGGCCACGAGCCGCCGAACGCCTTCGCCTCGCACATCGCCAAGTACTTCGCCAACGCCACCCGCGAGGACGGCCTGCTGGCCCGCTCGAACGCGGGCGTGGTCTTCCTGCCCGGCGCCGCCGGAACGGTCCAGGAGGTCTTCGACAACGCGACCCCCAACTACTACGAGTCCCGCGGTGAACCGACCCCCATGGTGCTGGTGGACCGCGCCCACTGGACGGAGCGTCTGCCCGTGTGGCCGCTGCTCCAGGCCCTCGCCCGGGACAGGTCGATGGAGTCCCGTATCGCCCTCGTGGACCGCATCGAGGAGGTGCCGGAGGCGCTGGACCGTCTGTCACGTAAATGAAACCTAAAAGCCAAGGGTCAAGACGGACACACGGATTGACAACGGGAGACGGTGCCCAATAAACCTGTGAGGCGTCTGGGATTGCTGTTTCACAGCAGCCCCCCACCACCCCCCTCGTTTTTGTGCATCCCGTGAAGGGCAATCGTGTCCATATCTCGCCGTACCGCACGTTCCGTGCGCATTCTCGGAGTTGCCTCCGCCTCGGCCGCGCTCACGCTCGGCCTGGCCGGCAACGCGCTCGCCTGCAACATCAGTGAGTTCTCCGCCGTCGCCAAGTGCGACGGCACCAAGGGCGTCATCAGCGTCACGGACAAGGACCCGTCGGGCGTCAAGGCCACGGTCTCCGTCTTCCTCCAGTCGAACAACGCCGACGCCAAGCTCGTCGGCGAACAGGTCGTCGAAGGTACGCGCGAAGGCGTGACCATCGACTTCTCCGAGGACTGGAAGCCGAACGCGACCTACCGCATCCACGTCAAGGCCGGCAACCAGGTCGACGAGGACATCAAGCCCAACCTCGTCACTCCGTCCGAGGCGTGCGAGTCCCCGGAGACGTCCACGCCTCCGGCGACCCCGTCGCCCTCGGAGGAGCCGTCCTCCCCCTCGGAGCCTTCGGAGGCCCCCGGCTCCTCGGAGCCCTCCGAGCCCGCGGAGTCGGCGAGCTCCCCCGCCGCGTCGACCGGCGACAACAACCCCTCGCCCGCGGGTGAGTCGAACCTCGCCGAGACCGGTTCGAGCTCCAACACCGGTGCCATCGTCGGCATAGCGGCGGCGCTCGTCGCCGCCGGCGCCGGCGTGATGTTCGCGCTCCGCCGCCGCGGCGCATCGAACAACCGCTGACACCCACCAGCTACACCAGTGGCCCGCCCCCACCCAGGGAAGCGGGCCACACCCACACCGACCCCCACCCACACCGAGCCCCACCCCGCCCCGCAAGGGGCGCGGGGAACTGCGCGCTCAGCCCCCACCAACCCGCACCCTCATCACCGGCGACGAGCCACTCGCCCCCGAGCCCCGGCCGGGCACCCCCTAGGCCGCGCCCCGGGCCCCGGCGAGCACGACGATCTCGGCGGCGTCGAACGCCACCCCCACCTCGTCCCCGGTCTCCGGCGCATCCCGCAGCGCACACGCCGCCTCCAGCCGCGGCGCGCCCTCGGGCTGCAACCGCAGGGCCACATGAGTGCCCCGGAAGGTCCGTGCGGCCACCGCGCAGCGCAGCCCCTCCGCGGCCGGCACGAGCCCTACGCCCGCCGGCCTGACGAGGAGCGTGACCTCGCCCTGCGGGGTGCCGGAGGGCACCGGCACCTTGCCCCAGGGGGTGTCCGCCACCTCACCCGAGACGGTCGCCCCGGTCACGTTCTCGAAGCCGAGGAACCGGGCCACGAACGCGTCCGCCGGACGCTGCCAGACCTCAAGTGGCGTACCCGACTGGGCGATCCGTCCGTCCCGCATCACGACGACCCGGTCGGCGAGCGCGAATGCCTCACCCTGGTCGTGCGTGACAGCGAGCACGGTGGTGCCCAACTCGCGGAACAGTTCGCGGAGTTCCATCACGAGCCGTTCACGCAGCGAGCGGTCGAGCTGGCCGAGCGGCTCGTCGAGCATGAGCAGCCGGGGCCGGGGAGCGAGCGCCCGGGCAAGAGCGACCCGCTGCTGTTCGCCGCCGGAGAGGGAGGCCACGGCCCGCCGGTGGGAGTCCGGCAGACCGACGAGTTCCAGCAACTCACCGACCCGAGCGGCCTGTTGCCGCTTCGACTCGCCGCGCATCCGCAGCCCGAAGGCCACGTTCCCGGCGACGTCCCGCTGCGGGAACAGCTGGTGGTCCTGGAACATCAGGCCGACGCCCCGCCTGTGCGCGGGCACGCCGTCGAGGTCACGGCCGTCCAGGAACACCCGCCCGCCGTCCAGCGGCTGCAGCCCGGCGACGGCCCTGAGCAGCGTCGACTTGCCGCTGCCGCTGGGCCCCAGCACACATACGATCTCCTGCTCGGCGACATCGAGACCGACGTCGTCGAGCACGGCCCGCCCGCCGAACCGTACGGTCGCCCCTTCCAGTTCGAGCATCTTCAGAACTCTCCCGTCCGGTCGGAGCGAAGGTCGGTGCGAAGGCGTTCGAGGACCAGCAGCGCCACCGCGCACACCACCATCAGGACGGTGGAAAGGGCCATGGCCTGCCCGTAGTTGAGCTCGCCCGCCCGTCCCAGCAGCCGTGCCACGGCGACCGGCAGCGTCGGGTTGTCGGGCCGTGCGATGAAGACGGTCGCGCCGAACTCGCCCAGTGACACGGCGAAGGCGAACCCGGCCGCGATCAGCAGCGCCCGCCGCACCATCGGCAGATCGACCTCGCGCCACACCCGCCAGGGCGAGGCCCCGAGCACCGCCGCCGCCTCGCGCAGCCGCCCGTCCACGGCCCGCAGCACCGGCAGCATGGTCCGTACGACGAAGGGGACACCCACCAGCGCCTGCGCGAGGGGCACGAGGATCCAGGTGCTGCGCAGGTCCAGCGGCGGTTCGTCGAGCGCGACGAGGAAACCGAAGCCGACGGTCACGGCGGAGACCCCGAGCGGCAGCATGAGCAGCGCGTCGAAGCCCCGTACGAGACGTCCCGCGTCCCGGCGGGTGAGGGCGGCGGCCGCGAGTCCGCCGATCAGCAGGGCGATGGCGGTGGCGGCGAGGGCGTACCGCAGCGAGTTGCCGACGGCGTCGATCGGCGGCACCAGGAACAGACCGCCCTCGTCGCTGGTCAGTGCCTTGTAGTAGCCGAATCCCGGGGCGTCGAACGAGCGCGCGACCAGGACGGCCGGCGGCAGGACCAGCAGGACGGCGATGGTGGCGAGGACAGCGGCGAGCAGGGTCCACTGCCCCGCCCCGCGCGGCCGTCGCGCGGTCGTGGCGGCGTCGACCAGCCGCAGCGCGGTCTCCCGCCGCCGTACGGTCCACGCGTGGACGGCGAGGATCGCGCCCACGGCCACGAACTGGATGATCGTCAGCACGGCGGCCGTGGAGAGGTCGAAGATCTCCGAGGTCTGCCGGTAGATCTCGACCTCCAGCGTCGAGAAGGTGGGGCCGCCGAGGATCTGCACGACGCCGAAGGAGGTGAAGGTGAAGAGGAAGACCATGAGTGCGGCGGCGGCCACGGCCGGGCCGAGCGCCGGGAGCGTCACCGTGCGCCAGGCCGCGAACCGTGAGGCGCCGAGCATCCGTGCGGCCTCCTCCTGCCGCGGGTCGAGCTGCGACCAGAGGCCACCGACCGTACGGACGACGACCGCGTAGTTGAAGAAGACGTGCGCGAGCAGGATGGCCCACACGGTGGTGTCCAGGCGTACGCCCCACAGGTCGTCCAGCAGTCCGCCCCGGCCGAGCAGCGCCAGGAAGGCCGTGCCCACGACGACGGTCGGCAGCACGAACGGTACGGTCACGACGGCCCGGAGCACCTGCTTGCCCCTGAACTCGAAGCGCGCGAAGACGTACGCGCCGGGGAGCGCGATCAGCAGGGTGAGCGCGGTCGAGGCGAGCGCCTGCCAGGTGGTGAACCACAGGACGTGCCGGATGTCGGGCTGGGCGAGCACGTCCCAGATCCGCCCGAACCGCCAGCTCCCGCCGGTACGCAGCCCGCGGGCGGTGATCGCCGCGACCGGATAGGCGAAGAAGAGCCCGAAGAACGCGACGGGCACGGCCATGAGACCGAGCCGCGCCGCGCTCCCCGTACGCCTGTGTGCGCGCGGCCGCGCCTCTACTTCAGTACGAGCGAGGTCCATGACTTGACCCACTCGTCACGGTTGTCGGCGATCCTGGCGGGGTCCAGGGTCTCGGGGTTCTCGGCCTGCGGGCCGAACTTCACGAATTCCTGGGGCACCCGGGCGCCCTCACGGACCGGGTACACGAACATGTTGAGCGGCATGTCGTCCTGGAACCTCTTGCTGATCAGGAAGTCGACGAGCGCCTTGCCGCCCTTCGCGTTCTCCGCGTTGCTCAGCAGCCCCGCGTACTCGACCTGCCGGAAACAGGTGCCGTCCGCGACACCGGTCGGCGCGGTCTTCGGCCTCGGGTCGGCGTAGATGACCTCGGCGGGCGGGGAGGAGGCGTACGAGACGACGAGCGGCCGGTCGCCCTTGGCCTTCTTGCCGCCGGCGGACCCGGAGAACTCCTCGTTGTATGCCTGCTCCCAGCCGTCGACGACCTTCACGCCGTTGGCCCTGAGCTTCTTCCAGTAGTCCTCCCACCCGTCGTCCCCGTACTTCGCGGCGGTGCCGAGCAGGAAGCCGAGGCCGGGCGAGGAGGTCGAGGCGTTCGAGGTGACGAGGAGGTTCTTGTACGCGGGCTTGATCAGATCGTCGAAGGACGTCGGCGGCGCCAGGTCACGCTTACTGAAGTAGGTCTTGTCGTAGTTGACGCAGATGTCACCGGAGTCGATCGGCGTGACGCGGTGCCTGTCCGGGTCGACCCGGTACTCGGGCAGGACGAGGTCCGCTCCCTTGGCCTCGTACGACTGGAACAGCCCGTTGTCGAGCGCGCGCGAGAGCAGGGTGTTGTCGACGCCGAAGAAGACGTCGCCCTGCGGGTTGTCCTTGGTGAGGATCGCCTTGTTGACGGCCTGCCCGGCGTCGCCGTCCTTGAGGACCCTGACCTTGTAGCCGGACTCCTCCTCGAACGCCTTGAGGACGTCCTTGCTGTAGGCGAAGGAGTCGTGGCTGACGAGGGTCACGGTCCCGGAGCCCTCGTCGCCCGAACCCCCGTCCCCGGAGTCGGAGGACCCGCACGCGCTGAGCGCGACGAGGCCGAGCCCGGTGGCCGCGACGGCGGCGGTGAGCCGGTGGGTGATGCTCGTGGTACGCACTGGTTCTGGTTCCTCCTGGGTTGTCCAGGAAGAGACGCGGCCCTGCCCGGGACCTCGGTCGGTCCCGGGCAGGGCGCAACAGCTTGAGTAGTGACCGAACTTCCTACCCAGAATGACCTGGGCGAGGTTCAGAGGGTCTGCGGGCTCTCCCGCACTCTCAGCGCTGTGGCGCTCCCCTGTCGGAATATGAAGATGTGTCGGTACGAACGCTGCCAGACTACCGCTCGGTGGCCGCCAGCTGCCCGCACGCCCCGTCGATCTCCTGACCACGGGTGTCCCGGACGGTGACGGGCACACCATGGGCGGCGATCGCCTCGACGAACGCCTTCTCGTCCTCGGGCCGCGAGGCGGTCCACTTGGAGCCGGGCGTCGGGTTCAGCGGGATCAGGTTCACGTGCACCGGCTTGCCCTTGAGCAGCCGCCCGAGCCGGTCACCGCGCCACGCCTGGTCGTTGATGTCCCGGATGAGCGCGTACTCGATGGAGAGGCGCCGCCCGGACTTGGCCGCGTACTCCCAGCCGGCGTCCAGCACCTCCCGGACCTTCCACCGCGTGTTGACCGGTACGAGGGTGTCGCGCAGCTCGTCGTCCGGCGCGTGCAGGGAGATGGCGAGGCGGCACTTGAAGCCCTCGTCGGAGAACCGGTTGATGGCGGGGACGAGACCGACGGTCGACACGGTGATACCGCGCTGCGACAGTCCGAGCCCGTCCGGCTCCGGGTCGGTGAGGGCGCGAATGGACTGGACGACCCTCTTGTAGTTGGCGAGGGGCTCGCCCATGCCCATGAAGACGATGTTGCTCAGCCGCGCCGGACCGCCGGGGATCTCCCCGTCGCGCAGGGCCCGCATCCCGTCGACGATCTGGTGCACGATCTCGCCGGTCGACAGGTTCCGGTCGAGGCCGGCCTGCCCGGTCGCGCAGAACGGGCAGTTCATCCCGCAGCCGGCCTGTGAGCTGATGCACATGGTGACCCGGTCCGGGTAGCGCATCAGCACGGACTCGACGAGGGTGCCGTCGAAGAGCCGCCACAGGGTCTTGCGGGTGGTGTCCGCGTCGGTGGACAGATGCCGCACGACCGTCATCAGCTCGGGCAGCAACGCCTCCTGCAGCTTGGCGCGCGACCCGGCCGGGATGTCGGTCCACTGCTCCGGATCGTGCGCGAACCGCGCGAAGTAGTGCTGCGAGAGTTGCTTGGCACGAAACGGCTTCTCACCGACCGCGGCAACGGCCTCTTTACGCTCGGCAGGCGTGAGATCGGCAAGGTGCCGCGGCGGCTTCTTGGCTCCGCGGGGGGCGACGAATGTAAGTTCTCCGGGCTTAGGCATGGCTGTACCAGTGTCGCAGATCGATTCGTGTGACCCGGGCCGCCGGTTGCCCGGCTCGGGCCGGGCTTCGGTGGGGGTGCTGTCCCAGGAGTCGCATCAGGACCTAGAATCGAACTCGTGTCCGAAAAAGTGTCTCGTCTCGATCGCCTGCGCAGCGTCCGCGAATGGCTGGTCTGGCAGCTCCGCCGCACTGACGACACCATCGCCGAGCTGGAGCGGCAGGAGGTCGTCACCGCGCGTGCGGCGCGCACGCTGCCGTCACCCGCGTTCGGGTACAGGCTCGCCATGCGACGGGCGGGCGGCCGGCCCGCCCCCGACTCCGTCCATACGGACGACTGCGGCATGGCGGGCAAGAACACGAAACCGCTGGGCCGGGACCAGGCCCTCCGCGCGATCACGGAGGACGGCGTCACGGCGTGCCCCTACTGCCGTCCCGACACCGGGCTCGGTGTGCTGTGAACCGCGAGCGGCCGCAGTCCGAGGGAACGGGCACGGCGCCCATCGTGGTGCACCGTCCGACGGGTGGCCGTGGGCGCCGCGTGTCCATCCGCGCCCAGGTCGCCGGTCTCGCCCACAGCGATGCCGACGTGGTCGAGTTCCTGCGCCGCGCGGGCCTGCCGGACGCGGGGGAACTGCTGGACGATCCCCAGTGGGTGGAGTGGCAGGGCGGCCGTCCCCACGAGTACGGCGGCCAGGGCTGACGCCGCCCCGGCCCCGGCGCCCGCCGTACACCGCGTCGCGCACGGCTCCGCACACACGATCAGACCGTCGCCGTACGCGAAGGACCCCCGGCCGCCCTCGGCCAGGGGTCCTCGTACCGCGCAGCGAGGTCCGGTGCTCAGCTGGAGCCCACGAAGAGCACCAGGAGCAGCCACACCACGGGAGCGGTGGGCAGCAGTGAGTCCAGTCGGTCCATGATGCCGCCGTGGCCCGGGAGCAGGGTGCCCATGTCCTTGATTCCCAGGTCGCGCTTGATCATCGACTCGCCGAGGTCGCCGAGCGTGGCGCTGGCCGCGACCGCGAAGCCGACGATCAGGCCCTGCCACCAGGTGCCGTCGTCGATCAGGAACTGCATGCACACCGCACCCGCCGCCATCGCGAAGGCGACCGCGCCGAGCAGGCCCTCGCGGGTCTTGCCGGGGCTGATGCGCGGAGCGAGCTTGTGCTTGCCGAAGCGCCAGCCGACGGCGTACGCGCCCGTGTCGCTGATCACGGCCAGCAGCAGGAACGTCAGCACCCGCCGCGCACCGTCGTCCGCCGTGAGCATCATCGCCACGAACGTGGCGAGGAACGGGATGTAGAAGGCCGCGAACACACCCGCGGTGACGTCCTTGAGGTAGCCCGCGGGAGGTTCCGTCATCCGCCAGACCAGGACCGCCAGCGCGGTGAGCGCCATCGCCACCCAGGCGCCCTCGGGCCCGCGGACGTATCCGGCGACGACCATCCCCGCACCGCCCACCGCCAGCGGCACGAGCGGCGCCCTGATGTCCTTGCGCTCCGCGAGCCTCGACGTGAGCTCCCACAGGCCGACCACGACGGCGACAGCTATGACGCCGACGAAGGCCGCCTTGACGAAGAACAACGACGCGGCGATGACCACACCGAGTCCGACACCGACCCCTATGGCAGCGCTCAGGTCGCGGCCCGCGCTCTTCTTCTGCGGCGCGGGTGCGGGGTGGGCGGCGCTGGTCATGGGCTCCTGCGGATTCTGCGACGGAGCCTGGAAGGGCGGCGTCGACGGCGTCTCGTCGCGGAACGGGGGGCCGCCCGTCCGAGCGGCCCCCCGGCCGTCATCCTGGTTTCCGCCATGCGCGGGTACGTCGGGCACGATGGGCATGGGGCGAGTCTGCTGCGCGTGGTACGCATCGTACGCGGGACCCGCCGGGGCGGCCCCCTGGACAGGCCCCTGGTCGGACGGCCCCCAGTACCCGGCTTGTGGCGGCGCTCCCCAGGAAGAGTCGTTCATCAGACCTCGAGCAGCTCAGCTTCCTTGTGCTTGAGCAGCTCGTCCACCTGGGCGACGTACTTCGCGGTGGTGTCGTCGAGCTCCTTCTCCGCACGGCGGCCCTCGTCCTCGCCGACCTCGCCGTCCTTGATCAGCTTGTCGATGCCGTCCTTGGCCTTGCGGCGGACCGAGCGGATCGAGATCTTCGAGTCCTCGGCCTTGGTCCGCGCGACCTTGATGTAGTCCTTGCGGCGCTCCTCGGTGAGCTCGGGGAACACCACCCGGATGATGTTGCCGTCGTTGCTCGGGTTGACGCCGAGGTCGGAGTCACGGATCGCCTGCTCGATGTTGCGCATCGCGCTCTTGTCGAACGGGGTCACCACGGCCATACGCGGCTCGGGCACCGAGAACGAGGCCAGCTGGTTGATCGGTGTCAGCGCACCGTAGTAGTCCGCCACGATCTTGTTGAACATCGCCGGGTGCGCACGGCCGGTGCGGATCGCGGCGAAGTCCTCCTTGGCGACCACGACGGCCTTCTCCATCTTCTCCTCGGCCTCGAGGAGGGTCTCTTCGATCACCACTTGCTCCTGCGTGTCTTGAGTAGGCCCGGCTGCGGTTCCTCGGAGGGTAGGCGGCCGGCTGCGTCGCGTCTTATTCCTGCACGGTTCCCGACCGGCAGGACATTGTCCATCCCCCGGTCAGGCCCGACCGCCCTGGTCACCCACAAGCGTGCCGATCTTCTCACCCTTGACCGCCCGGGCGATATTGCCCTCGGTCAGAAGCTCGAAGACGAGGATCGGAAGCTTGTTGTCGCGGCACAGCGTGATGGCGGTCATGTCGGCGACCTTCAGGTCGCGGGTGATGACCTCGCCGTAGCCGAGCGCGTCGAACTTGACCGCTTCGGGGTTGGTCTTCGGGTCGGAGTCGTAGACCCCGTCCACGCCGTTCTTGCCCATCAGCAGCGCTTCGGCGTCGATCTCCAGGGCGCGCTGGGCGGCCGTGGTGTCGGTGGAGAAGTACGGCATGCCCATACCGGCGCCGAAGATCACCACACGGCCCTTCTCCAGGTGGCGCACGGCCCGCAGCGGGATGTACGGCTCGGCGACCTGCCCCATGGTGATGGCGGTCTGCACGCGTGAGTCGATGCCCTCCTTCTCCAGGAAGTCCTGGAGGGCGAGGCAGTTCATGACGGTGCCGAGCATGCCCATGTAGTCGGAACGGGCCCGGTCCATGCCGCGCTGCTGCAGTTCGGCCCCGCGGAAGAAGTTGCCGCCGCCGATGACCACGGCGATCTGGGCACCGCCGCGGACCACCGCGGCGATCTCCCGGGCCATCTTGTGCACCACGTCGGGGTCGACGCCGAGTGCCCCGCCGCCGGCGAAGGCTTCACCGGAGAGCTTCAGCAGGAAGCGGCCGGCGCCCTTGCCGGTGTCGCTCTTTTCGTCCTTGTCGGCGGCCTGGGTGGTGGTCATGGAGATCTCGCCTCTTTACCTGTCGCACGTGTCGCACATACGAAGAAGGCCACTGCCGGTGGGGTGTTGTTCGCATCCCATGCTCGGCGGTGGCCTCCTCGTCAGATCTGCTGTCGTCCGCGCGTCCGCGGGTGGCGGTGTACGCGACCGGCACGGACGACTGCTGTCGACCCTAGCGGGATCGCGCGTGGATCGCGGTACGGACTCAGATGCCGACCTTGATGCGCGAGAAGCGCTTCAGGGTGACACCGGCCTCGTCCAGGACCTTCTGGACGGACTTCTTGTTGTCGAGCGCGTACGGCTGACCGAGGAGGGTGGCCTCCTTGAAGAAGCCGTTGACGCGACCCTCGACGATCTTCGGGAGCGCGGCCTCGGGCTTGCCCTCGGCGCGCGTGGTCTCCTCGGCGACGCGACGCTCGGACTCGACGACCTCGGCCGGAACGTCCTCACGGGAGAGGTACTTCGGCGCGAAGGCGGCGATGTGCTGCGCGATGCCCTTGGCGAGGGCGGCGTCGGCCTTGTCCAGCTCGACCAGGACACCGATCTGCGGGGGCAGGTCGGGCATGGTGCGGTGCATGTACGCGGTGACGTAGGCGCCGGAGAACTGCGCGAAGCGGTCGAGGACGATCTTCTCGCCCAGGTTCGCGTTGGCCTCGTCGACGAACGCCTGGACCGTCTTGCCGGACTCGATCTCCGAGGCGAGGAGCGCCTGGATGTCGGCCGGGGAGGTGGCGGCGGCGTGCTGGGCGATCTGGTTGGCGACGGCCTGGAACTTCTCGCCCTTGGCGACGAAGTCCGTCTCGCACTTCAGCTCGACCAGGACACCGGAGGTGTTGTCGTCGGCGATGATGGAGACCACGGCGCCGTTCTCGGCGGAGCGGCCCTCGCGCTTGGCCACGCCCTTCTGGCCCTTGATGCGCAGCGCCTCGACGGCCTTGTCGACGTTGCCGTCGGCCTCGTCCAGCGCCTTCTTGCAGTCCATCATGCCGGCGCCGGTGAGCTCACGGAGCTTCTTGACGTCGGCGGCGGTGTAGTTCGCCATGATCAGTGAATCTCTTCTCGGAGTTCGAAGTCTCGAAGTCGGCGTCCGCCGCTGATCGGGCGGGCGTCCACCGAAGATCTACGGGCTGGGGGTGAACCGCGGGCGACGCGCTCGGCGCCGCCCGCAGTCACACGACCGTGACGCTGGATCAGACCTGCTCGGCGTCGGCCGGCTTCTCGGCCTCGGCGGCGGGGGCCTCGTCGGCGGCCGGAGCCTCGGCGTCGGCGGCGGGCGCCTCGGCCTCAGCGGCGGGGGTCTCGGCCTCGGCGGCCGGAGCGTCGGCGGCGGGCACCTCGGCAGCGGTCTCGTCGGCCTTCTTCTCGCCGCCCTCGAGCAGGTCGCGCTCCCACGCGGCGAGCGGCTCGCCCGCGGCCTTGTCACCCTCGGCGGCCTTGCCGGCGCCGGAGCGGGCGATGAGGCCCTCGGCGACGGCGTCGGCGATCACGCGGGTGAGCAGGGTGACGGAGCGGATCGCGTCGTCGTTGCCCGGGATCTTGTAGTCGACCTCGTCGGGGTCGCAGTTGGTGTCGAGGATGGCGACGACCGGAATGTTGAGCTTCCGGGCCTCACCGACCGCGATGTGCTCCTTCTTGGTGTCCACGATCCAGACGGCGCTGGGCACCTTGGACATCTCGCGGATACCGCCGAGGGTCTTCTCCAGCTTGGCCTTCTCGCGGGAGAGGACGAGCAGCTCCTTCTTGGTGAGGCCGGACGCGGCCACATCCTCGAAGTCGATCTGCTCGAGCTCCTTGAGGCGCTGCAGGCGCTTGTAGACGGTCGAGAAGTTGGTGAGCATGCCGCCCAGCCAGCGCTGGTTCACGTAGGGCATGCCGACGCGGGTCGCCTGCTCGGCGATGGCCTCCTGCGCCTGCTTCTTCGTGCCGACGAACATGACCGTGCCGCCGTGGGCGACGGTCTCCTTGACGAACTCGTAGGCGCGGTCGATGTACGACAGCGACTGGAGCAGGTCGATGATGTAGATGCCGTTGCGCTCCGTGAAGATGAAGCGCTTCATCTTCGGGTTCCAACGACGGGTCTGGTGACCGAAGTGGACGCCGCTCTCCAGCAGCTCCCGCATCGTGACGACGGCCATGGCCGTACTCCTAGGTGTTCTCGGTTGTGCCGCGTCCGCCGGACGGCGGTCGCGCCTGACGCCCGCGTTGCGCCTTGCCACAAGGGACCGAGGGGCGCTGACACCGGCTGTTCGACAACCTGATGTCGGGGCGTGCGAAGTCGACCCGGTGACCCGGATCGCCACAAGAAGTGTACGGGACCCGCGAGGCGCCGGATGACGCCGTTGTCCACAACCGGCGGGTACTCCACAGATCTCGACCATGATCCACCTTTTCGTGCCGCGCACGGCACCGTTCTCGCATGCGAGCAGAACGATGTCTTCGTACGTGGCCGGCGTCGCCGCCGGCCCTGATGGTGGCCGCCGTGCTGGTACTCGGCCTCACGCTCGGCGGTTCCGCGGCGACCGCCCGGGACGACGGTCCGGTCGCCGGTTCCGTGGGCGACCCGGGCGGCGGGGCGACCGGCGGGCCGGGCGCCGGCTCAAGCCGTCCGAGCAACTCAAGCGACTCGGGCGGCGGCGAAAGTGACCGGGGCAGCGCGGGCGGCGGCTCAAGCGGCTCGGGTGGGGCGGGCGGCGGCTCCGGTGGCGCGGACCCGCCGGTCCCGACGGTCGGCCGCGCCTGGCCGGTGGGATCGCGCCCGTCGGTGGCACGCGGCTGGGAGCCGCCGGCGACCGCCTACGGCAGGGGCCATCGCGGCGTCGATCTCACCGCGGCCCCCGGCGCCCCGGTGCGGACGGTCGCGACGGGCCGCGTCTCCTTCGCGGGCCGGGTCGCGGGCCGCGGTGTCGTCTCCGTCGAACTGTCCGGCACGGGGAACCCACCCCTGCGCACGACGTACGAACCGGTGCGGGCGACGGTGAAGAAGGGCGCGGAGGTGACCGCGGGCGAGGCGGTCGGTGTGCTGGAGCCGGCGGGGTCGCACTGTCCGGCGTCCTGCCTGCACTGGGGCCTGCGCCGAGGGGACACCTACCTGGACCCGCTGTCCCTGCTTCCCCCGTGGCTGCTCCACCGCGGCCCGTCCCGCCTCCTGCCGGTCACCGGAGCACCCGAGCCGGCGGACGCTCTCACCGTCCACCAGCCCCTCGGTCGGGCCCCGGGCCCGGCTCGCGGGGCGGGTCCGACCGGACGGTCACGCACCGCCGGCCGCGGGCCGCGCCGGACACCACCGGCATCGGCGCCCTCGCGCCGGCACGGAGGTGCCCGATCCCCCACAGCCCGGGCCCGGCGAAGAACGCTCCACCCCGGCGGACGCCCCTCCGGTCACAGACAACCCGGCAGCGCGCCGAAAGCGCTCAGCCCCGTACGCCGCGCAGCGCCATCGCGACGGCCGCCTCGGTGATCACTTCGGGTTCCTCGGCCGCGCCGAGCTCGATCCTGCGCACCGCCGCGTCCGCCATCCCCTGGAGGAGCATCGCGGCCATCCGGGGCTGCTCGTGCCCCATGTCCCGCAACGCCTCCACGATCATCGCGACGAGTCCGCCGTGCGCCGCGCGGATCTTTTCGCGCGCGCCCGCGTCGAGCTCACTCGCGGAGATCGCCACCACGGCCCGGTGCCGCCGGTCCCCGACCAGGGCGAGCTGGCGGCGGACATACGCCTCGACCTTGCCCTCGGGCGTCCCGGCCAGCGACATCGCCGCCTCGACCTCGGCGGCCCACAGCGGGAAGTCGACCTCGCAGAGTTCCTCGACGACGGCCGCCCGGGAGCGGAAGTACTCGTACACGGAGGACCGCGCGAGCCCTGTCCGCTCGGCGAGCGCCGGGAACGTCAGCGCCTCCGTCCCGCCCTCGGACAGCAGTGACCGAGCCGCGTCCAGCAGGGCGGCTCGCTGCATCGACCGGTGCTCGGCCACGGAGGCCGCTCGAATCCTTGGCACGCCCCCACTTTACGGACGCCTCGCCCGGGACGGGAGTCTCTCACCCCGGAGGGCTTGATCGACGCCCCGGACCGAGAGTGCCCCGCTGTGCTGCCGCGCCCCGGCGCCGAGCGATCCCACCAGGTCAGCGACCGAAGCTCGCCAGCTTCGCCCGGAGCTGGAGCACGGACTTGGTGTGGATCTGGCTGACACGGCTCTCCGTCACCCCGAGCACATTGCCGATCTCGGCGAGGGTGAGCCCCTCGTAGTAGTAGAGGGTGACGACCGTCTTCTCACGCTCGGGCAGTGTGTTGATGGCCCGCGCCAGGAAGCGGCGCAGCTCACGGTCCTCCGCGACCTCCACGGGGTTGTCGGCCGCGGTGTCCTCGAGCGTGTCCATCAGGCTCAGCCGGTTGCCGCCCTCGCCGCCGACGTGCAGCAGTTCCTCCAGGGCCACGACGTTGGCCAGCGACAACTGGCCGAACACCGCGTGCAGTTCCTCGACCGCGATGCCCATCTCGGCGGCCACCTCGCTCTCCGACGGCGTACGCCGCAGGCGTGCCTCCAGCGTCGCGTAGGCGCGCTCGACGTTGCGGGCCTTCTGCCGCACCGAGCGGGGGATCCAGTCCAGCGCCCGCAGTTCGTCGATCATGGCGCCCCGGATGCGCGTGATCGCGTACGTCTCGAACTTGATCTCCCGCTCGATGTCGAACTTCTCGATGGCGTCGATCAGCCCGAACACCCCCGACGACACGAAGTCCGCCTGCTCCACATTGGGCGGCAGGCCCACACTCACCCGGCCCGCGACGTACTTCACCAGCGGGGAGTAGTGCAGGATCAGCTGCTCGCGCAGCCGCCCGTCGCCCGTGGCCTTGTACGACCTCCACAGCTCGTCGAGTGTCGAGGGGGCGGGCGGGCGCACGCCGCCGCGGGCAGCGGGGGGAACTGCCGCCCGGTCTGACCCGGAGGTGTGCTGGGGCATTCGTCGCCTTGTGCCGTTCTGCAGTGAACTGTGGGTACCTGCGTGAGTCGTCGGTCTGATGTCGAGTTGCCTGTCTGCGTCGGATTCCCCGTGAGCGTAGCGTGACTGGAGAGTCGCAGTGTGCGAACAGCGGTGGACTCACCGTGCGCAGATTCGTTCCTCTGGACGCCGCTCAGGCCCACGGCCATCGCCGTGAGTAACCGCGACGAGGCGTCAACTGACGGGAATACCAGGGACTTCGGGGGTCGCCCGAACGGCCGAACACGCTCGGTCAACCTCGCTCCCGACCGGTGCCGCCGGACTCGGCGGCCCGGTGTGTCAACTTCCAGCCGTCGCCGTGTCGTTCGACGAAGCCAAGTGAGCGGAGTTCGTACAGTCTCGCGACCGCGTCGTCCTCAGTCGTCCCGGCGCCCCTGGCCACTTCCTGCCGCGACACCGCGTCCCGGGCCGGCAGCGCGGCCAGCACCCGGGCGGCTGCCGGGTCCAGGAGGTCACGCGGCAGCACGGGACCACGGCGGGCCGGGGCCAGCTCGCCCATGTCGCCGACGAATTCGGCCACTTCCGCGGCGTCGGTGACCAGGACCGCTTCCCCGCGCAGGAGTTCGTGCACGCCCGCCGAGAGGCCGCTGGTCGCCGGTCCCGGCACCCCCATGGTGGATCTGCCCAGCCGCTGGGCGGCCCGGGCCGTCACCAACGCGCCGCTCCGGTAGGCCGCCTCGACGACGACCGTGCCGCGCGTCAACGCCGCGATGACCCGGTTGCGCTGGATGAACCTGCTCGGTGTCGGGTGGTCGCCGGGTGGCAACTCCCCGATCACCAGTCCCTGTTCGGCGATCCTGGTGATCAGTTGGGTGTGGCCGCGCGGATAGGGCCGGTCGACGCCGCAGGCGAGCACGGCGACGGTGGCGCCGCCCGCCCCGAGGGCCCCGCGGTGCGCGGCCCCGTCCACGCCGTAGGCGCCACCCGACACCACGACCCACCCCCGCTCCGCGAGCCCGGCGCCGAGCGTGGACGCCATGTGGGCGCCGTACTCGGTGCAGGCCCGGGCGCCCACGACGGCGACCGAGCGCAGCGCCCACATCCGCAGGCTGGGCAGTCCTCGCACCCACAGCCCGATCGGTCCGGCATCCCCCAGGTCGTCCAGTTGAGCGGGCCACTCGGCGTCACCGGGACACACGAAACGTGTCCCGGAGTCCCGTGCCAGCGCGAGGTCCCCCCGCGGGTCGGTCCGCTCGGCACGGGCCCGCAGACCCGCCCACCGCGTGTCGGTCACGCCCGGCAGCTGCTGTCCGCCTCCGGTGAGACGCCGGACCACCTCCCCCGCCCCGTGCTCGCGCAGCCACCGGCCGCAGATCTCGTCCCCCGGTTCGACGACACGGGCGAGAAGTGCCCGGTGGAGCCGCTCGTCGCCCTCGCTCACGACGCTCACGACGAGGCCCCGATCGCCATCGGCACCCCCCGCGGGACCCCGGTGCGCAGTTGCAGCGCGAGGGTCACGTCCGCGGCCCCCGGCCGGTCGCGGCCCGCGAGGTCGGCGACGGTCCAGGCGACCCGCAGGACACGGTCGAGCCCCCGGGCGGTGAGGACACCCCGCTCCAGGCTGCGTTCCGCCTCCTCCATGGCGCCCGGCGACGCGTACCACCGGCTGCGCAGCTCGCGGCCGGGCACCTCGCTGTTCGTGCGCCAGGGCGTGCCCGCCAGGCGCGCGGCGGCCCGCTCCCTGGCGGTCCGGACCCGGTCGGCGACCGTCTCGGTCGATTCGCCGCGCGCCCCCCGCTCCGTCAGCTGGGAACGGGTGACGCGGTCCACCTCCACCCTCAGGTCGACGCGGTCGAGCAGTGGCCCGGAGAGGCGGGCCTGGTAACGGCGGATCGCGGAGGGTGAGCACTCGCAGAGGGTGTCCCGCTGGGAGAAGCGTCCGCAGGGGCAGGGATTGGCGGCGAGCACCATCAGGAACCGCGCCGGAAAGCGCACGACGCCGGCGCTGCGCGCGATCACGACGTGCCCCGATTCCAGGGGCTGGCGCAGTGCGTCGAGGGCATGGCTGCTGAACTCGGGGGTCTCGTCGAGGAAGAGCACTCCCCGGTGGGCGAGCGACACCGCGCCGGGCCGTGCCACCCCCTGGCCGCCGCCGACCAGGGCCTGCATGGTCGCCGAGTGGTGCGGGGCGCAGTAGGGAGCGACGTCGACCAGGGGCTTGCCGGGCGGCAGCAGGCCGGCGACCGAGTGGACGGCCGTGACCTCCAGGGACTCGCCCCGCCCGAGCGGCGGCAGGATGGCGGGCAGCCGCTCGGCGAGCATCGTCTTGCCCGCTCCCGGTGGTCCCTCCAGGAACAGATGGTGTCCGCCGGCCGCGGCGACCTCCACCGCGGTCCGTGCCGAGAGCTGGCCCACGACGTCGGCGAGGTCGTGGCCCTGGTCGTACTGGGCGGCGCCCATGCCGTGCATGCCCGTGGCGGCGCCCGCGCCCGGCAGACGCAGTCCCGCGAGCGGATCGGTCCGGCCCTGTTCGTCCGGGTCCTCGTCGGGCACGGGTTCGTCCGTGAGGACGGCGATGAGCTGGCGGAGGCTGCGGACGCCGAGGACGGACACGCCGGGCACGAGGGACGCCTCGGCGGCCGCGCTCTCCGGAACCACCACCTGCTCGTATCCCGCGTCGGCCGCCGCCAGCACGGCCGGCAGCACCCCCCGTACGGGCCGGACCCGTCCGTCCAGGCCCAGCTCGCCGATCATCACGATGTCGGCGAGCACACGGGGATCGATGCGCTCGGAGGCGCCGAGCGCGGCGCAGGCGATGGCGAGGTCGAAGCCGCTGCCGCTCTTCGGCACCGAGGCCGGGCTGAGGCCCACCGTGAGTTTCTTCTGCGGCCACTCGCCGCCGGAGTTGACCACGGCCGCCCTGACCCGGTCCTTGCTCTCCGTCAGGCTCTTGTCGGGCAGCCCCACCAGGGTGAACGCCGCGACCCCCGGTTCCAGGTCCGCCTGGACCTCGACGACGACGCCGTCCACACCCACCAGGGCCACCGAGCACGTACGCGCGAAGCCCATCAGGCCACCCCTCGCACATGCTCCACGACGGGGGCGCCGCGGTCGGGCAGCACGACACCCACGACGTCGATGCGGACGCCGCCGGGTGGCGCCCCTCCGTGCTCCTGCAGCCAGCGCTCGGCGAGGCCGCGCAGGCGCTGGGCCTTCACCGGGGTGACGGCGGCCATCGGATGCTCGAAGGCGCCGGCGCGGCGGGTCTTGACCTCGCAGACGACGAGCGCGTCGCCGTCCCGGGCCACGATGTCGATCTCGCCGGTCCTGCCCCCGCGCCAGTTGCGCTTCAGGATGGTCATTCCGGCCTCGGTCAGCCGCCGCGCGGCCAGGTCCTCGCCGTACTTGCCCAGTGCGTTGCGCGCCTTGGACGTCCCGCCTGCGGTGGACGTCCCGCCTGTCGTGGACGTCCCGCGTGTCCTGGATGCCTTGCCTGTCCTGGATGCCTCGGGCGTATTCATGTCGGCACCACCTCCGGCGCCAACAGTGAACCCATCCCGATCCGCTATTGGATCTTGGTGGACGGCTGCCCGATTGTGGACAACTCAGTCACCCGCACGAGCGGCCGCCGCAGGATCACAGGACAGGACCTAGCTGCTCGGCAACTCGAGGTCGCTCTTGTTCAGCTCCTCGATGTTCACGTCCTTGAACGTCAGGACGCGCACCTGCTTCACGAACCGGGCAGGCCGGTACATGTCCCACACCCAGGCATCCGCCATGGACACCTCGAAAAACACCTCACCCTGAACCGAGTGGACCTGCATCTCGTAGTCGTTGGTGAGGTAGAAGCGCCGTTCGGTCTCGATCACGTATTTGAACAGACCGACGACATCGCGGTACTCCCGGTAGAGCTTCAGCTCCATCTCGGTCTCGTACTTCTCGAGGTCCTCGGCGCTCATGGCATGTTCCCCTTCAGCCGTGCGTCCCCCTATTGTGCGCCAGCCCCGCGAGCCCCTAGACGATTTCCGTGTCGAGGGTCTCGGGCCTGGCCGGGGGCCCTTCGTCGAGCAGCCTGCGCAGCAGCTCGGCGAGTCTGGTCGGATACACCGTCTCATGTGCCTGGTGAAGTTCCCGGCACGTCCACCAGCGCGCTCCGGCGACACTGCGCCGTTCCAGCTCGGTCAGACCGGTCGCCTCGACCGCCGTCCGGGTCGTACGGCCCAGGAAGTACCACTCGTCCTGGTCCCAGCGGCGTCCGGCGAAGGGAAAGGAACAGGTCCGCCGCCACAGCACCGGACCCAGCTCCACGTCGGTGATGCCGGTCTCCTCCGCGAGCTCCCGCAGCGCGGCCTCTTCCCGTGTCTCGTCGCCCTCCAGACCTCCGCCCGGCGTGAACCACCAGTCGTCCGACGGGTCGTCGGGCTCATGGCCGTGCAGCAGCAGGATGCGGTCCCGCGGGTCCAGCAGCACCACCCGGGCGACCCTCCGCAGCGCACCGGGCCGGCCGGCAACCGGGGCCGGCGCCTCGCCCGTACGCCCGGGCCCCGCGACCGGCCGGTCACCCGCCACCGGAGGTCCGTCAGCCGGCAAGGGCCCGCCCCCTCGGTCCCGTACCGCTGCGACGGCGCCCCGCGCGGTTCGCGACCGGGCCGTACGCCGCCCCGCCGAGCACGAGGACCGCGCCCGCCACGACCGCCGTGAGGACCAGCCGCAGCGGTCCCGGTTCGGAGATGCCGCCCAGCGCCTCGAAGCCGGTGGGACGGGCCAGCATGCCGTCCATGGGCCACGCCACCGCGTCGACGCGCGCGCTCACCGCGCTGCGCGGCACCGTGCCGTTGCCGGCCTCGGTGAGGTGGGCAGTGGAGTCCAGCGAACCGCTGCGCTCGTCGCCGAGCAGGAAGAGCCGCCCCTCGGGGACCTCGATGGACGGGATCGTGGCCGACTCGGCCGCGCCGCCCTTGGGCAGATACGGTTCCTCGATCTTCTTGCCGTTGACGGTCAGCTTGTCCTGCGTGCAGCAGGCGACCGTGTCCCCGCCGACGGCGACGACCCGCTTGACCATCGGGAGGTCGCCCCAGCTGGCCTGCTTGAAGACGACGACGTCACCGCGCTCGACCTCCGAACCGTCGATCCGCTCGGCGAGCACCCGCTCGCCGCCCGCGATGGTCGGCGCCATCGAGTCGGTCGGCACGGTGTACGGCTGGTAGACGACCGCTCCCCAGGCGAAGCCACCGAGGAAGAGCACACAGCCGAGGGCCACGGCCAGCCCCGACAGCTTGCTGCCGAGCCGTCCGTGGCCCTCGTCCGTACGACGTGTCCCGCTCATCCCAGTACTCCCCCGACTCGGAGAATCGACCTCGTGGCCCAGGTCCGGGCCGCGCTGATCGGCGATCTGGGACGGCACCCTACCCGGCGGTACGCGAGCCAGAAACCCTGCTGTTCCCGGCGGTGGGGCGACGCCTGCGCCACAGCACCAGCGGGAGCGCGCCCGCGAGCCCGAGCACACCCGGAGCTGCGGCGCTCAGGTTCTGGTCGAAGGTGTCCGGCACCGGGAGCGCGGACCAGCGGGTGGGCGGCCAGGCGACGACGATGGCGCGACCCACGACGTTGTCCACGGGCACGAAGCCCTTGTGCTTGTCCTGCTGGTGGTAGCGGGAGTCCAGCGAGTTCTGCCGGTGGTCGCCCATGACCCAGATTTTGCCTTCGGGAACCTTCAGCTTGAACTGGCCGCCGATGTCGTCCATCGTGCACGGCGTGTTCCCCGGGTACACATAGGGCTCGTTCAGCGCCTTGCCGTTGACCTTCAGCGGGCCGGTGCCCTTGCACTCGATGGTGTCGCCGCCGACTCCGACGACCCGCTTGATGAGGTCCTTCTCCTCGGAGGAGGGCATCAGGCCGATCCAGCTGAGCCCCTTCTGCATCGCGTTCGGGTTCGGCGTCGGCTCGCCCGCAAGCCACTTGTCGGGGTCGTGGAAGACGACGACCTCGCCGCGCTCGGGCTCCGAGCCGAACCACGGGGTCAGCTTGTCGACGAGGACGCGGTCGCCCTGCTGGAGGGTGTTCTGCATCGAGTCCGAGGGGATCGAGAACGCCTGCACCAGGAAGGTCTTGATCAGCAGCGCGAGAACCAGCGCGATGCCGATGAGCAGGGGAAGTTCCTTCCAGAAGGACCGCGGCTTCCTCGGCCCCGGAGCGGCGCCGTCGCCCTGCTCGTCCCGGTCCTGCTCGTCCCTGCCCTCGTCGTCACCGAAGTCAGCTCCGGGGGGTACGGCGTCCCCCGGGGCCGGGGGGACCGGCTCTTCGGATCGTCCGGGCCGCTCCTCGGATCGCCCCGGTCGCTCCTCGGGGCCCTCGTGTCCGGATCGTGCGCCGACCGCCAAATCCCCCACATCCACTCCTCACTCCGTGCCGCCGCCTGCGACGGATACGACGCAGGCCCACCACTCCCATAACGAGCGGGAGTTCCGCAGGGGTCGGGAGCGGGATCAATCCGTATCGATCCGCGGGGGCCACCCTATGCGACGTGTCGAGTGCGGTGACCCCGCCGCCGGCCGCGTCGGGTACGGACGCGTAGGTGTCGGGCTCCTTGAGGCGGCTCCAGTGGCCGATGGGCCAGGCGATGACCATGGCGCGGCCCACGACGTCCTCGGAGATGGTGCCGTTGTACTTCTCGGTGCGGTGGAAGCGGGAGTCGGCGGAGTTGGACCGGTGGTCGCCCATCACCCACAGGCGCCCCGCGGGGACCCGCACCTCGAAGACGAGCGACGAGGGCTTGTCGCCGGGGTTGATGTACGGCTCGTCCAGCGGCATGCCGTTGACGGTCACGCGCCCCTGGGTGTCACAGCACTTGACGGTGTCGCCGCCGACCGCGACGACCCGCTTGATCAGGTCGCGTTCGTTGTCGGAGGGCAGCAGGCCGATGAAGGTGAGCACCTCCTTGACCTGCTTGACGACGATGGGATCGTCCGACTTCGCCACCGGCTGCTCGTCCTCCAGCCAGCCGCCGGGGTCCTTGAACACGACGACGTCGCCGCGCTCGGGCTTCGAGCCGAACCACGGCGTGAGCTTGTCGACCAGGACACGGTCGCCGATGCGGATCGTCTGCTCCATCGACCCCGAGGGGATCACGAACGCCTGGACGAGGAACGTCTTCAGGACAAGCGCTATGAGCAGGGCGACACCGATCAGAAGCGGTATCTCCTTGATGGCGGATCGCTGTCTGCGCCGCTTGACCCGCCGGGCCAGCTTGCGCCGGTCGGCCCGGCCGGGCAGCACGGGGCGGGCCGTGCGCCGGGTGCCGGTGGGCAGGAGGTCCTCGGCGGCACTGTGGGTGCCGCGGGGTTTGCCGCGGTTACCCATGGACACCGTCCGCGGTGGTGCGCCCGCTCGTCCCTGCGGTGATGCGGGGGCCCGCGGGCACGCGCGCGTGGCCGTCGGCGCGTTCGAGACGGGTCCAGTGACCGAGGGGCCAGGCGATCCAGTCGGCTCTGCCGATCACGTCGTCGACGGGGATCATGCCGCCGCCCGGGGAGCCGAGGTGGTCCCGGGAGTCGCTAGAGTCGCCGCGATGGTCACCGAGGACGAAGAGGGTGCCGTCGGGGACGACGACGTCGAAGGGCACTTCGGACGGCTCGTCCCCCGGGTACAGAAACGTCGACTCGTCGACGAGACGGCCGTTCACCTCGATCCTCCCCTGCCTGTCGCAGCAGACCACCTGGTCTCCCCCCACGCCGACGACACGCTTGATGTAGTCGGCGTCGCCGAAGTAACCGGTGCCGTCGAACACGACGACGTCACCGCGCCTCGGCTCAGCACCGAAACGGTACGCCAACTTATTTACGAGAACGCGGTCCCCGATCCTCAATGCGGGCTCCATCGAGCCGCTGGGAATCTCGAACGGCTGGATCACGAAACGGGTGAGGAGCAGCAGGGAGAACAGGCAGAACAGCACGGTCAGGGTGATCCGTCCGCCGGGAAGCCAGTCGGCGGCCCGGCCCACCAACGCGAAACGCGACCGGCCCTCCGCCCCCTCTGTGTCCGAGATCTCCTCGGGCACGGCGGGGTGGGAGGAGCGGTCGCGCTCCGTCTGCTGTGCTTCGGCGTCCATGTGGGCCAGATGCTATCCGGCCCTCACACGGACCCGGCGCGAGCTCAGTTGTCGCGCTTCTCCTTGATCTTCGCGGCCTTACCGCGCAGCTCACGGAGGTAGTAGAGCTTGGCGCGGCGCACGTCACCGCGGGTCACGAGCTCGATCTTCTCGACGATCGGGGTGTGCACGGGGAAGGTGCGCTCGACGCCGACGGAGAAGGACACCTTGCGGACCGTGAAGGTCTCACGGACACCGGCGCCCTGGCGGCGGATGACGACGCCCTTGAACTGCTGCACACGGGAGCGGTTGCCCTCGATGACGCGGACGTGGACGTTGACGGTGTCACCCGGGCGGAAGGCCGGGACGTCGCTGCGCAGCGACGCGGAGTCGACGGACGCGAGCAGGTTGGACATGATCGTCTGCTTTCTTCGGCGATGCCACAGGTCATCGACGGAAGTCGGTGTTGCCAGAAAAAGGGGCTGTTCTCGTCGGGGCGGGCGTCGTGTCCCCCTGTGGCAGGGGCGCACGCCGGACGACGTACAGCAGCGGCCTATTCTTCCACGGTGTCGGGCCTGCGCCCAAATCGGCCGTCGGGACCGGGCTGCCAGCCGAGGATGGAGAGCATCTCGCGGTCCTTCTTGTCGAAGGCGGCGGGGTCGCAGCGCTCGATGAGGTCCGGCCTGTTGGCGGTCGTGCGCCGCAGGGCCTCGTCCCGGCGCCAGCGGGCGATCTTCCCGTGGTGGCCGCTGAGCAGCACGTCCGGGATCTCCCGGCCGCGCCACCGGGGCGGCTTCGTGTAGACCGGGCCCTCCAGGAGGTTCGCCATGGCCCCCGGCGCGAACGAGTCGTCGCGGTGCGACTCGGCGTTGCCGAGGACGCCCGGCAGCAGCCGAGCCACGGCCTCCGTGACGACGAGGACGGCCGCCTCGCCGCCGGCCAGCACGTAGTCACCGATGGAGACCTCGTAGACGGGCATGCGGGTCGCGTACTCGTCGATGACCCGGCGGTCGATGCCCTCGTAGCGGGCGGGTGTGAAGACCAGCCAGGGGCGCTCGGAGAGCTCGACGGCCAGTTCCTGGGTGAAAGGACGGCCACTGGGGGTGGGGACGACCAGGACGGGTCCGTGGGAGCCCGTCTCGTAGCCGTCCGCGAGGACGGAGTCCAGCGCGTCGCCCCAGGGCTCGGTCTTCATGACCATGCCGGGGCCGCCACCGTAGGGGGTGTCGTCGACCGTGTTGTGCCGGTCGTAGGTCCACTCCCGCAGATCACGCACGTGCACGTTCAGCTGTCCACGCGCGCGTGCCTTCCCCACGAGGGAGACGTTCAGGGGGTCCAGGTACTCGGGGAAGATCGTGAGGACGTCGAGCCGCATCAGACGCCGGCTCCCGGGGCGCCGTCCGCGCCGGAGCCGTCGCCGGTCTCCTCCGAGGGGGCTGTCTCGTCGGACGCCTCCCTGGAGGAGGCGATCTCCGCCCTGTCGTCGATCAGCCCGGGCGGCGGGTCGATGACGGCCCGCTGCTCCTCCAGGTCGATGTCGACGACGATCTCCTCGACGAACGGGATCAGCACCTCGGTCCCGTCCGCCCGCTCCACCACGAAGAGGTCCTGCGAGGGCAGGTGCGAGATCTCGGTGATCCGCCCGACCTCGGTGCCGTCCTTGAGGACGACGTCCAGGTCCATGAGCTGGTGGTCGTAGTACTCGTCCGGGTCCTCGGGCACCTGGTCCGGGTCGACCTCGGCGATCAGCAGGGTGTTGCGCAGCGCCTCGGCGGCGTTGCGGTCCCGTACTCCCGCGAAGCGCAGCAGGAGGCGGCCGCTGTGGACCCGTCCCGTCTCGATGGTCAGCGGACCGGTGGCGGCGGGGTCCGTGGCCAGGACGGCGCCGGGCGCGAGCCGCAGCTCCGGCTCGTCGGTGCGTACCTCGACGGTGACCTCGCCCTTGATGCCGTGGGCGCGGCCCACCCGTGCGACTACCAACTGCACTTGCCTGATCTCCTGTCGTGTGTCCACGGCATCGGCGCGTGGACGACCACGGGCCGGGGACGGCCAGTGGCCCTCCCCGGCCCGAGCCGGTGCTACGTGTACGTCAGCGGACGTGGTCCACGTCGACGAGGTCGACGCGGACGCCGCGGCCGCCGATGGCGCCCACGACGGTGCGCAGGGCGCGCGCGGTGCGGCCGTTGCGGCCGATCACCTTGCCGAGGTCGTCGGGGTGGACCCGGACCTCCAGGACGCGCCCGCGGCGCAGGTCGCGCGAGGCGACCTGCACCTCATCCGGGTTGTCGACGATGCCCTTCACGAGGTGCTCGAGAGCCTCCTCGAGCATGCTCAGGCCTCGGTCGACGCGGACTCGGCGGGAGCCTCGTCCTTCTTCTCAGCCTTCTTCTTCTGGGTGATGGCCTCACCCTTGCCCTCGTCGTCGCCGCCCAGGGCGTCGAACGACGGGCGCGTGGCCTTCGGCTCCGCGACGAGCAGCGGGGCCGGGGCGGGCTCGCCCTTGTGCTTCTGCCAGTCGCCGGTCAGCTTGAGGATGGCGAGAACGGGCTCGGTCGGCTGCGCGCCGACACCCAGCCAGTACTGCGCACGCTCGGAGTCGACCTCGATGCGCGAGGGGTTCTGCACCGGGTGGTACAGGCCGATCTCCTCGATGGCCCGGCCGTCACGGCGGGTGCGGGAGTCGGCGACGACGATGCGGTAGTGGGGCGAGCGAATCTTGCCGAGACGCTTCAGCTTGATCTTGACTGCCACGGGAGTGGTCTCTCCTGGTACTTGACGTGGTTGGGCACGGCGAAGTTGCCGCGTGGGGTTGCGGTACCCGAGTGCCCGATGGACGCGTCAGCCGGAGGAGAGAGGGGTCCTGTGCGGCTGCGAGTACAGCTCGCCATTCTGCCACACCCTGACGGACGCCTCGACCCGGGTGGCCCAGGGCGTCCCGTGGCCGGCCGGCGGCACCGCGGGACCGCGCGCGGGTGCCGCGGGCCGCGGTGGGCCCTCGCTCGAACCGGCACCCACGAGGTGCCGCCGCGCTCTTCCGCACCGCTCCGGACGCACCGCCCGGACGGACCCCCTCGGCCGTACGACGATCGTGCCGCCGCGTCGGCCGCCCGCTCAGCCCGCCGCCGCGCCGACCACCTCCGGAATGCGGAACGGCTTCCCGCACCCTCCGCACACGATCGGGGCCTGCGCGAGGACCGACGGGACGACGCGGACGTTTCGCCCGCAGTCACAGACCGCCTTCACGCGCACGCCCCCTCCGGAGGAGCCGTGCCGGGCGGCCGGGCCCCGGAAGCTCTGGGCCGTGTCGGCGGCGGTCGCGACCGTGTGCGCCTTGAGGGCGCGCTGCAGCCGCTCGATCGTCGGGCGGTAACGCCGTCTCGCGTCGGGATTGAGCGTGACCAGCGAGAAACCGCTGCTGGGATGCGGCTCCTCGGGGTGGTCCAGGCCCAGCTCCTCGGCGATCGCGAGGAATCTGCGGTTGTGGTACCGGCCGGCGCGGGAGGTGTCACGGACTCCTCGGGCGGCGGCGATGCCGTGGACTGCCTCATGAAGCAGTCGCTCGAAAGAGAGTTCGTGTCCGCAGGCGGACGACGACTCTCCGATCAGGGACTCTGGCGCGGCAAGGTCGGGCAGCTCGGGGTGGTGCCGCTGAATGTCGGCCCACGCCCCTGCCAGCTCTGCGGCGAGAACAGGTGGTGTCGTGCTCACGTAATGGCAACGAGCCGGGGTGCCTCTGTGTTCCTATTCCGGGGCATCCCAAATATTTTGCACGTACCCGTCAGTTGCCGCTGATGCGTCCTGACGAGGGCGGGTGCGCTGATCTGCGGAGAAGCCTCACAGTTCCCACCCAGCCGGTACGTAGTGACGTGTACGCCCCGGCCAGTAGGCGCCGTCTGCGGGCGGGGGCGGCTGGGGTCACCGGATGCGCAAGAGGTGTTTCGGTCCTTCTCGCGGCGGAATGACGGGGCGCAGTAGGCGCGGGCCACAACGGTGACGTTACCGGGTGCGCGGTCGTGGGCGGGCACCGGGCCGCCTTCGGCCATCAGACACGGTACGGCCGCCGCGGGCGGGCGTGCCCGGCTTCCTCCTCTTCACCATGGGTGACCCACCGGACGCGCGCCGGGCCGTGGGTCACGACGGCTTCGACGGTCTCCGTGATCGCCGAGAACCCCGGCACACCCGGCTCGGGCACGTGCGGACCTTGGCCGGAACCGTGTCGTCGCTCCCGGAGGCCCGGGCCACGGTGTCCGCGGACCGTCCCGGGGTACGGCGCGGCGGTCCCCGCGACCCACCGTCATCGCCGTGCGACGTGAACCGGCCACGGCCGGTCGTGTTCCCGCGAAGAAAGAAGCCGTGCTCCCGCGAAGGAAGAACAGGTGCCTACGTCATGGCGCGCCGGTGGGGGCACATGTTGCCGGTATGTGAATTTCCGCGGCGCGCGCCGATGGTACGCAAACCGGGCCCTTCAACCCCTGGACGCCACGACGAGCGCGGAGTTTCCTGGCATACGGGGGGAGTGCGAGCGCACTGCACGGGGGTGAGGAAACGGGTCACAGAAGCAACTCTCGGTGGATTGGGGCACATTCGATGACACCTACGCTCGTGCGGCGGCACCTACCTCACTCAAGGGCTACGCCCCAGGTGGATCAGTGGGCACGCGCGCGTGACTGGGCCGAGATCCAGGAGCGGATGCTCGTACCGCTCTACGAGGCGGTCTACGAGCGACTCGACGTAGGCCCTTCGACCAGGCTGTTGGGGCTCGGCTGCGGATCCGGACTGGCGCTGCTGATGGCGTCGGCGCGGGGTGCCTCGGTCACCGGTCTGCAGACGCACGCGCCGGAGCGGCTGGCGCTCGCGCGGGAGCGGCTGCTGCCCGCGGCGGGCACACGCGCGCGCGCCGGTGCGCGGCTGACGGACGGTGAGCCGGCGGACATCGGCGACGCGGGTACGGCGCCGTACAACCTCGTGACCGTCTTCGAGCCGATCGGGTGCGTGGCCGGCGGCTCCGACGGTGCCGCCGAGTCGCTGGCGGCGGCGACGGCACTCGTCGGACCCGGGGTTCCCGTGGTCCTCGCGGGCTGGGGGCCTCCGGAGCGGTGCGCGACGTCCTCGGTCCTTCGGGTCGCCACCAAGCTGGCGGCTCCCGTGCGTGGCGCCGGCGGTTGGCGCCCGGCCCGGCGTGACGACCTCGAGGAGGTCGCCCGGCGGGCCGGTCTGAGGCCCGACGGGTCCGGGCGGGTCGCCTGCCCCTTCGGGTACGCGGACGCGGACAACGCGGTGCGGGGGCTGCTGTCGACGGGGCTCTTCGACGCGGCCGTGGCGGCCACGGATCGGGTCCAGGTGGACAAGGAGGTGCGGGAGGCTCTGCATCCGCACGCTCGCCGGGACGGGACGGTGTGGATGCCGAACGTCTTCCGCTACCTGGTCGCCCGAACGGTCTGAGGGGTACGTGTCCGCGGCGGGAGCGGTTTCCGCCCCCGCCGCCCTTGCCCTTCCCACCCCTGGGGGCTGCGCCCCCAGACCCCCTGTCGCGCTGCGCGCTCGTCCTCAGACGCCGGACGGGCTGAAGATTCCGCGGCCGGGCGTCATCTTTCAGCCCGTCCGGCGTCTGAGGACCGGGGGTTCGGGGGCAGCGCCCCCGAAGGCGAGAGGAAGCCCTAGCCCATGAACTTCTTGAACTCGTCCGGGAGTTCGAAGTCCTGCGGCTGCTGACCGCCCGGCAGGCCGAACGCACCGCCGGCCTGCCCCGCGGCCTCCCGCCGCGCCGCGGCCTCCTCCTCCTGCTGCTTGCGCTTCATCGGGTTGCCGGACCGCTGCTTGCCCTTGCTCTTCTTGGGCTGCTTCTTCGTCCGACCGGCCCCGCCGCCCATGCCCGGCATCCCGGGCATCCCCGGCATGCCGCCGCCCTGGGCCATGCGGGACATCATCTTGCGGGCCTCGAAGAACCGCTCGACCAGGCCCTTGACCGCGCTGACCTCGACACCGGAACCCTTGGCGATACGGGCACGGCGCGAGCCGTTGATGATCGTCGGCTCCCGGCGCTCGGCCGGGGTCATCGACTTGATGATCGCGGCCGTGCGGTCGACGTCGCGTTCGTCGAGGTTGCTGATCTGGTCCTTGATCTGGCCCATGCCGGGCAGCATGCCGAGCAGCTTGGAGATGGAGCCCATCTTCCTGACCTGCTCCATCTGGGCCAGGAAGTCGTCGAGCGTGAAGTCCTGGCCCTTCTTGGAGGCCAGCTTCGAGGCCATGGCCTCGGCCTCCTGCTGCGAGAAGGTCTGCTCGGCCTTCTCGATCAGCGTGAGCATGTCGCCCATGCCGAGGATGCGGGACGCCATGCGGTCCGGGTGGAACGCGTCGAAGTCGTCCAGCTTCTCGCCGTTGGAGGCGAACATGATCTGGCGGCCGGTGACGTGCGCGATGGAGAGCGCCGCACCACCGCGGGCGTCGCCGTCGAGCTTCGAGAGGACCACGCCGTCGAAGCCGACCCCGTCGCGGAACGCCTCCGCGGTGTTGACCGCGTCCTGGCCGACCATCGCGTCGACGACGAAGAGGATCTCGTCCGGCGAGACCGCGTCACGGATGTCGGCGGCCTGCCGCATCAGCTCGGTGTCGATACCGAGGCGGCCCGCGGTGTCGACGATGACGACGTCGTGCTGCTTCTGCTTCGCGTACTCGATGGAGTCCTTGGCCACCTGGACCGGGTCCCCGACGCCGTTGCCCGGCTGGGGCGCGTAGACGCCGACGCCCGCGCGCTCGCCGACCACGCTGAGCTGGTTCACCGCGTTCGGACGCTGCAGGTCGCACGCGACCAGCAGCGGAGCGTGTCCCTGGCCCTGCAGCCACTTGCCGAGCTTGCCGGCGAGCGTGGTCTTACCGGCACCCTGCAGACCCGCGAGCATGATCACGGTCGGTGGCTGCTTGGCGAAGCGCAGCCGCCGGGTCTCGCCGCCGAGGATGCCGACGAGCTCCTCGTTGACGATCTTGATGACCTGCTGGGCGGGGTTGAGCGCCTGCGACACCTCGGCCCCGAGGGCCCTCTCCTTGACCTGCTTGATGAAGGCCCGGACGACCGGCAGGGCGACGTCCGCCTCCAGCAGGGCGATACGGATCTCGCGCGCGGTGGCGTCGATGTCCGCCTCGGACAGGCGCCCCTTGCCGCGAAGGTTCTTGAATGTCGCTGCGAGGCGATCGGAGAGAGTGTCGAACACGGCAGTCGCGAGTCCTCGAGTAGGGGGCATGGGGGCAGGTCCGCCCTCCAGGGTATCTGCCCGCACCTGCAAGGGTCTCCACCCCGTCACGGCCTTCCGCCCGGGAGGGCCCGGAAGCGCGCGCCCTTACTCCCGCAACGTGTCCTCCAGCGTCCGCGTCAGCGAGACCGCCTGCTCCGCCGGCAACGGGTCACCCTCGGGTCCCGTCACATAGAACGCGTCCACCGCGTTGGCCCCGAGCGTCGAGACATACGCACTGCGCACCCGCACCTGCGCGTCCTCCAGCGCCCGTCCGATCCGGTGCAGCAGTCCGGGTGCGTCATGGGCGCGCACCTCGATGACCGTGGCGAGCCGGGACGCGGCCGAGGCCACGCTCACCCGGGCCGCCGGCGCCACGATGCCCCGTCTGCGCGGATAGGCGGCGTCCCGCTCGGCGAGGCGTCCGGCGATGTCCAGGGACCCGTCGAGCGCGCGTACGAGATCGGCGCGCAGGCGGGCCGCCTGCGGCAGGGACCCGTACTCGGCGGCCACCCGCCAGTCGAGGAGCAGGACGGAGCCGGAGACGCCGTCGGGCAGGTCGAGTGCCCGCAGTTCCGCCGTCCGGACGGTGAGCCGGTGCATGGCGAGGACGCCCGCCACGGCGGGCAGGACGCCCTTCTGGTCGGGCACCGCGACGAGCAGTTCCACGCCGAGGGGTTCCGGTTCTCCCGACGGGTCCCCGGAGGTCTCCCCCGAAGGCTCGCCGGCGGGCGGTTCGGTCTGGGCGCGCAGCGCGAGCACGGGTCCGCCGGTGCGGAACGCCTCGATGGCGAGCCGCTCCTGCTCGGCGGTGGGCGCCGCCGCCTCGGGCTCCTCGGGGTCGTCGCCGGCGAGCACGGCGGAGACCCGTTTGACCAGGTCGGCGACGAGGGACGCGCGCCAGGAGGACCAGGCGGCGGGACCGGTGGCCAGCGCGTCCGCCTCGGTGAGCGCGTGCAGCAGTTCCAGCGTGCCCTGCGAGCCGACCGCGTCCGCGACGGAACGTACGGTCGCCGGGTCCTCCAGGTCGCGCCTGGTCGCCGTCTCGATGAGCAGCAGGTGATGGCGTACGAGCGTGGCGAGGGTCGCCACGTCCGTGCGGTCGAAGCCGATACGGGCCGCCACGTCCCGCGCGATGATCTCGCCGGCCACCGAGTGGTCGCCGGGCCAGCCCTTGCCCATGTCGTGCAGCAGGGCGGAGACCAGGAGGAGGTCGGGGCGGTGGACGCGGCGGGTGAACTCGGCGGCGCGGACGGCCGTCTCGATCAGGTGGCGGTCGACGGTCCAGATGTGGACGGCGTTGCGCTGCGGCCGGCAGCGGACGCGCTCCCAGTCGGGCAGCAGCCGGGTGATCAGCCCTTCCGCTTCCAGTGCCTCCCAGACCTCGATGGTCGAGGGCCCCGAGCCGAGCAGCGTGACGAGCTGCTCGCGGGCCTCGGCGGGCCACGGCGTGGGCAGCGGACGGGCCGCGGCGGCCATCCGGCGGACCGCGTGCAGCGAGAGCGGCAGGCCGGCCTGGGCGGCAGCGGCGGCGGCCCGCAGCGGCAGTACGGGGTCGCGGTCGGGCCGGGCGGCTCGCGCGAGGACGACCTCGCCGTCCTGCTCGACGACGCCCTCCGCCAGCGGTGAGCGTTCGGGGGCCGGTTTGCCGCCACCGAGGGCGCGCCCACCGCCCAGCATGGCGCGCAGCCGCGGCCGTACGGCGCGCGACCGCAGCACGCGCCCCACCTCGCGCCAGGTGACATCACTGGCGTACGAGATGACGCGGGCGGCCTCGTACACCTGGCGGAGCAGGGTGTCGGCGTCCAGCAGGCCGAGTTCCGCGGCGACCTGGTCCTGCTCCTGGAGGGCGAGGCGGTCGGTGGCGCGGCCGGTGGCGAGGTGCAGCGCGTCACGGACGTCGAGGAGGCTCCTGCGGGCGTCGGACAGTCCTTCGCGGGGGGCGTCGGCGAGCCAGGAGGCGGCGACGGCACGCAGCGCGGTGGCGTCGCGCAGGCCGCCGCGGGCTTCCTTGAGGTCGGGTTCGAGGAGGTACTGCAGCTCGCCCTGGCGCTCGGCGCGCTCGGCGCACAGTTCCTGGAGTTCGGGGAGGCGTTTCGGCGCCTGGTTGCGCCAGTCGGCGAGGACGGCCGTACGCAGTCCGGCGGTCAGGCCGAGGTCGCCGGCGAGGTGCCGGGCGTCGAGGAGACCGAGCTGCACCTTGAGGTCCTCGCCCGCCGTCCTGCGCGCCTCGGCGGGCGTGCGGACGGAGTGGTCGAGGTCGAGTCCGAGGTCCCAGATCGGGTACCACATGCGGTCGGCGAGCGAGGCCACCGCCGCGCTGTCGGCGCTGCCGTCGTGCAGGAGCAGCAGGTCGAGGTCGCTGCGCGGGGAGAGTTCGCCGCGCCCGTAGCCGCCGACGGCGACGAGTGAGACGCCGCGCAGTTTCTCGGCGCCCGCGTCGAAGAGACCGGAGAGCCAGTCGTCGGTCAGTTCGGCGAGGGCCGCACGGCGCGACGGCCCGGACCGCGCCCCCTCCTGGAGGAGGCGCAGCCGGGCCGCCGCGTAGCCGCTGGGTCCCGAGTCCTCTGCTTCCGTACGCATGCCCGTACTCGTCACCCAGTGGCTCCTGTTCTTCTGTCTAGAGCGCGTCGGGTCCGCGCTCGCCGGTCCGCACGCGCACCGCCGTCTCGACCGGGACGGACCAGACCTTGCCGTCTCCGATCTTGCCGGTACGGGCCGCCTTCACGATGACATCGAGCAGCTGCTCGGCGTCGGCGTCGTCGACCAGTACCTCGATACGGATCTTGGGGACGAGGTCGACGGTGTACTCGGCACCGCGGTAGACCTCGGTGTGGCCCCGCTGACGACCGTAACCGCTCGCCTCGGTGACCGTGAGGCCGTGGACGCCGAAGGCTTGCAGGGCCTCCTTGATCTCGTCGAGCCGGTGGGGCTTGACGACGGCGGTGATGAGCTTCATGCGTCCACCTTCTTGTTCGCGGTGCCGGCGACGGGGGCCGGTACCGCCGTCCGGGCGGCGCCGCCGCCGGCGCCGCTGAAGTCGTATGCGGTCTCGGCGTGCTCCTCCTGGTCGATGCCCGCGACCTCGACGTCCTCGGGGACGCGCATCCCCATCGTCTTGTCGATCAGGAAGGCGAGCACCGCGGAGGCCACGAGGGAGTAGGCGAGGACACCGAAGACACCGGCGCACTGCTTCCAGAACTGGTCGAGGCCGCCGCCGTAGAAGAGGCCCGCGACGTCGGACTGGCCGCCGCCGGTGGCGAAGAGGCCGACCAGCAGGGAGCCGGCGATGCCGCCGACGAGGTGGACACCGACGACGTCGAGCGAGTCGTCGTAGCCGAACCTGTACTTGAGGCCGACGGCCATGGCGCACAGCACACCGGCGACGGCGCCCACCGCGATCGCGCCGAGCGGGGAGACGGCGCCGCCGGACGGGGTGATCGCGACCAGACCTGCGACCGCGCCGGAGGCGGCACCCAGGGTGGTGAACGCGCCGTGGCGGATCTTCTCGTAGGCGAGCCAGGCGAGCATGGCGGCGGCGGTCGCGACCTGCGTGTTGACGAACATCAGCGCGCCCACGCCGTCGTCGTTGCCGAGCCAGGAGCCGGCGTTGAACCCGAACCAGCCGAACCACAGCAGACCGGCGCCGAGCATCACCAGCGGCAGGCTGTGCGGGCGCATCGGGTCCTTCTTGAAGCCGACGCGCTTGCCGATCACGAGGATCACGCCGAGCGCCGCGGCACCCGCGTTGATGTGGACCGCCGTACCGCCGGCGAAGTCGATGACGCCGAGCTCGAAGGCCCAGCCGCCGGCGCCCCAGACCCAGTGCGCGACGGGGAAGTAGACGACCGTGGCCCACAGCGCGACGAACAGCGACCAGGCCGTGAACTTCACGCGGTCCGCGAGCGCGCCGCTGATCAGGGCGGGCGTGATGATCGCGAACATCAGCTGGAAGACGGCGAAGACGTAGATCGGGATGGTGTAGCCGTCCCAGAGCTCCACCTTGCCGATGCCGCTGAGGCCGACGAAGTCCGAGGACCAGCCGATGACGCCGCCCGAGTCGGTACCGAAGGCGAGGGAGAAGCCGTAGAGGACCCACAGGATCGTGACGATCCCCATGCTGATGAAGCTCATCATGAGCATGTTCAAGGTGCTCTTGACCCGGACCATGCCTCCGTAGAAGAAGGCCAGACCGGGAGTCATGATCAGCACCAGGGCGGAACAGATGAGCATGAACCCGGTGTTGGCGGCAGACAGCGTGGGAGCGTCTGCGGCAAGCGTGATGGCTGGTGCCATCGGCGTCTCCTCGTCGTTGGTACGGCCCCGTGCGGGCGAAGCCATGAGCGGTTGTGAGGGGTGGGCCGGTTATGTGCCAGAGATTGGCGCAGCGCGGTTTCGACCGGCGCCCCTGCATGTTTCGCCCGGGTGACGAAGAGGGCGTACGTGTTACGCGTCGATGAACCGCCGGATCGCGGCGCTTCCGATCGTTATCGTGGCGCAACCTTCCCCGGCTGCCCTTGGGGCGCTGGACGACCGCGGGGCCGGGCCGTCGATCGCGCCCTCACGACGGCGCCGAGCCACCTGCGCGGGAGCGGCGCCGGTCCAGCCGCGAAAAGGTGACCGGCCGCGGCCGTCCGTCCGATGACCTGGCGGGGGAGCCGAGTCGGGCTGTTATGGACGGGCGGTCGCGGCCGGCGTACTCGGGGGTCAGACCGCCTCGGCGGTCTCCGGCAGGTCGACGGCGAGCTGCTCGGTCAGGTCGACGACGGCGGCGAGGTCACCGAAGTCGCGTACGGCTGTGTCGACGGTTTTTCGGATACGAGTGTTGACCCGCTCGGAGCGCACCTTCTTGGCGATGGTGAGGGCCTTGCGCACCAGGACCGTGCTCTGCTCCGGCTCCCGCCGGAGCAGGTGGACCGTGCCCATCCCGACGAGGTTGAGTGCGTACGAACGCTGGTGCTCGAGGTCACCCTCGAAGAGGCTGACGGCCTTCTGCATGACGGGCTCGGCCAGTGAGGCGTAGGTGGGGCTGCGGCCCGCGACGTAGGCGAGGTCGCGGTAGGAGTGGCTGTTCTCGCCGTGCAGCTCGGCCTCGGAGAAGAAGCGGATCCAGTCGGGTTCGGGCTCGTCGAAGTCCGCGGCGTCGCCGAAGGTGTCCTCGGCCATCCGGACGGCCCGCTTGCACTTGCCGGGCTGGCCCATGTTGGCGTAGGCGCGGGCCTCCATCGCATACAGCATGGACTGGGTGCGCGGGCTCGCACAGTCACGGCTGCCGTACTGGGCGAGGTGGATCAGTTCCAGCGCGTCGTCGGGCCGGCCCAGGTGGATCATCTGGCGGCTCATGCTGGAGAGGATGTACGAGCCCAGCGGCCGGTCGGCGGCTTCCTTGGCGGCGTGCAGGGCGAGGACGAAGTACTTCTGCGCGGTGGGCTGGAGCCCCACGTCGTAGCTCATCCAGCCCGCCAGCTCGGCCAGTTCGGCGGCGACCTTGAAGAGCCGGCGGGTGGTGGGTTCGGGCTGGGGTTCCTGGAGCAGGTCGGTCACCTCGTGCAGCTGGCCGACGACCGCCTTGCGGCGCAGGCCACCGCCGCACTGGGCGTCCCACTGGCGGAACATGACGGTGGTGGACTCGAGAAGCTCCAGCTCGGGCTGGGAGAGCCGGCCGGGGCGCCGGGAGGCGGCCGAGGAGAGGGTCGGCTCGTCGCGTGGGGTGGCGGGGCTGGGCACCAGCCAGCGCTGCATGGGCTCGATGAGTGTGGGTCCCGCGGACAGGACCAGGGACGTACCGAGGAAGCCGCGGCGCGCCAGCATCAGGTCGCTGCGGGAGAACTCGCTGAGCAGGGCGACCGTCTGCGGGCCGGTCCAGGGCAGGTCGACGCCCGAGACGGACGGTGCCCGGTGGGCGGCGCGCAGGCCCAGGTCCTCGACGGCGACGACACAGCCGAAGCGCTCGGAGAACAGCTCGGAGAGGATGCGCGGGATCGGCTCCCGGGGATTCTCGCCGTCGAGCCAGCGGCGGACACGCGAGGTGTCGGTCGAGATGTGGTTGGCGCCCAACTGACGTGCTCTGCGGTTCACTTGACGCGCGAGCTCACCCTTGGACCAGCCGCTGCGCACGAACCACGAGCCCAACAACTCATTCGGGCGCTTGTCCGTGCCAGTCGCGGTCGTCCCGCTTCCGCCGTTGCCGCCCACTGGAACGCCCCCATCCCTGAACCCACTTGTGCGCTGTGTGCGCCAAGCCCTACCAGAATGCCGGTAAACAGGGCCGCCCGTCCGGCCGTTGTCACCCATCGAACGGGAAGTCGAGTTGCCTCCGGCATACTCACAAGTTCAAGCGTCCCCAGGGCTCGTGCACTCACAGTAATCCTACAATCACCGCCTCAGCCATGGCGATCCAGGAAACGCCACCATTCGCCACCCCTTCGAATGAACTCGCGGTGGCCGTCACGCGATTCACTTGACACATGTCGGCCGCGAGTGGGTGCAGGGATGCACACCGGGGCGCATGCAATCGAGCGCACCACCTGCGGCACTTCTGAGCGCCGTGTGAACCGTGCGTCGATGGGCACCGATGAACACAGAGAGTGACGAGCTGACCCCGTGACGTAACCACGGGCGCGCTGGACCCGTTGGAGGGGGCATGGACTTCACGATCGGCGGTATCCGTGACATCCGGTCCGGCTCGCGTCGCCGCGGCCGCTCCTCGGAGTGCACCGCCGTGGCCGAGTTCACCGGACTGTGGGGCTGGGACGTGGTGCCGGGTGCCCGCGCCGCCGCGGGAGCCTGCTCGTGCGGCCGGGCCGACTGCCCCGACCGCGGCGCGCATCCCCTGGACTTCGCACCCGTGCTCCCCGCGGGCGCCACCCTGGACACGGTGACGCGGGCCTGGGGCGAGTTCCCCGGCGCCGCGGTGATGCTCCCGGTGGGCCGCGCCTTCGACGTCATCGAGGTCGCCGAGTCCGCCGGCCGACGGGCCCTGGTCCGGCTCGAACGCATGGGGCTCCCGCTGGGCCCCGTGACCGTCACCCCCGAGGGCCGCGCCCACTTCTTCGTCGCACCCGGATCGGCGGCCGAACTGCCGCAGCTGCTCTACCGCACGGGCTGGGACGGCGCGACCCTCGACCTGCACGCCCTGGGGCCCGGCGCGCACATCACCGCCCCGCCGTCCGACCGCGGCGGCCTCGGCCCGGTCCGCTGGCTGCGCTCCCCCGCCCTCGACTCGGCGACGAAACCGCCGGCCGCCCGGCTCCTGCTGGGCACGCTGGCGTACGTGGCGCACCGGTCCCGCGCCTAGGACCACCGGTACGGAAACCGAGACCGACACGGGACTGCCGGTACGGGACTGCCGGTACGGGACTGCCGATACGGGACCGCCGATACGGAAGAGCCCCACTCCATCTGCACCATGGGGCGGGGCTCTTCCTCGTGCGCGTACCGGTCGTACGCGATCTCACTCTCCGATAAGGGCATCCACGAACGCCTCCGGCTCGAACGGGGCCAGGTCGTCCGCGCCCTCGCCCAGACCGATGAGCTTGACGGGAACACCCAGCTCGCGCTGGACGGCGATGACGATGCCGCCCTTGGCCGTGCCGTCGAGCTTGGTCAGGACGATGCCGGTGATGTCGACCACCTCGGCGAAGACCCGCGCCTGCACCAGGCCGTTCTGGCCGGTGGTGGCGTCCAGGACGAGCAGCACCTCGTCGAGCGGGGCGTGTTTCTCGACGACGCGCTTGACCTTGCCGAGCTCGTCCATGAGGCCGGTCTTGGTGTGCAGCCGGCCGGCCGTGTCGATGAGCACGACGTCGGCACCCTCCTGGATGCCCTCCTTGACGGCGTCGAAGGCGATGGAGGCCGGGTCGCCGCCCTCGGGACCGCGTACCGTACGGGCGCCGACGCGCTCGCCCCAGGTCTGCAGCTGGTCGGCGGCGGCGGCGCGGAAGGTGTCGGCCGCGCCGAGCAGCACGTGCTTGCCGTCCGCGACGAGCACGCGTGCGAGCTTGCCGGTGGTGGTGGTCTTGCCGGTGCCGTTGACGCCGACGACCATCACGATGCCGGGCGTGTCGAGACCGGACTCGGTGTTCACCGTGCGGTCGAAGTCGGGCACCAGCAGCGTGAGCAGTTCCTCGCGCAGCAGGGCGCGCAGTTCCTCGGGCGTCCGCGTGCCGAGCACCCGCACGCGCCCGCGCAGCCGCTCGACCAGTTCCTGGGTGGGCTGCACGCCGACGTCGGCGGTGAGCAGCGTGTCCTCGATCTCCTCCCAGGTGTCCTCGTCGAGGTGCTCGCGCGCGAGGAGCGTGAGCAGCCCCTGGCCGAGCGCGCTCTGCGAGCGGGAGAGCCGGGCGCGCAGGCGCACCAGACGGCCGGCGGTCGGTTCCGGGACCTCGACCGGGGGTGCTTCGACGACGACCGGAGCGGTCGCCGAGGTGTCCGGAAGATCCACCTCCTCTATCGTGCGGCGCGGTTCGTCGCGCGGCGTCTCGGCCTCGTCGCCGACGTGCGGCTCGGCCGGCGGGGCGGTGATGTCGGGGGCGGCGGGGGGCGGCGGGGGCAGCTGCTTGCGCCTGCGGCTGCCGACGACCAGTCCGCCGAGCGCGCCGATCACGACCACGGCGATGACTACAGCAAGGATGACGATTTCCATAACGGGTCCAGTATGCGCGACCACCCTCGCGGCCGTCCGTCACCCACGGGGGCCTGCCCGAACCGTTTCCTCGCCCCCGCCGCCCCTTCCCGTCCCGACCTCAGGGGCTCCGCCCCCGAACCCCCGGTCCTCAATCGCCGGACGGGCTGATTCTCAGCCCGTCCGGCGATTGAGGACGAGCGCGCAGCGCGACAGGGGGGTCTGGGGGCGCAGCCCCCAGGGTCGGGACGGGAAGGGGCGGCGGGGGCGAAAACGCCTCGGCGGGCAGACCCCTGGCCACCTGACGATCCGTCAGCTACCGTCACCGCACCGGAACCACCACGACCCCGTTCCACCCCGCCCGGCGAAGGGGGACCCTCCCATGTCCGCGCCCGTGACGGTCGTACGTCTCAACCTCGTCGAACCGGACGCCACACCCGCCTCCCTCGGCGACCGCTACAAGGCCGCCCTGGAGATGGCCGCCTACGCCGACGCCCGCGGCATGACCACCGTGCAGACCGAGGAACACCACGGCGTGGCCAACAACTGGCTACCCTCGCCGTTCACCTTCGCGGGCGCGGTCCTCGGCGCGACGCGCACCATCGCGGTCACGGTCTCGGCGATCATCGGCCCGCTCCACGAGCCGCTGCGCCTGGCCGAGGACATCGCCGTACTCGATCTGCTCGGCGGCGGCCGCCTCGTCACGGTGGCGGGCATCGGCTACCGCCCCGAGGAGTACGCCCTGTTCGGCGTGGACTGGAAGCGCCGCGGCCGGCTTCAGGACGAGCTCCTGGAGACCCTGCTGAAGGCGTGGACCGGAGAGGAGTTCGACTACCGGGGCCGTACGGTACGGATCACTCCGCGGCCCTTCTCCGACCCGCACCCCCTGCTGCTGGTGGGCGGTTCCTCCAGGGCCGCGGCCCGGCGCGCGGCCCGGCTCGGACTGCCGTTCTTCCCGAGCGCGCACCTGCCGGAGCTGGAGGCGTACTACAAGGAGCTGCTCGTCGAGTACGGGACAGCGGGCTGGACCATGATGCCCGCGGCGGTCACCCCGCTGCTGCACCTCGCCGAGGACCCGGACCGCGCCTGGGCCGAGCACGGGAGGCACTTCCTGCACGAGGCACGGACGTACGCCTCCTGGCAGTCCTCCGACATCAGGTCGGCGGTGCGGTCGGCGGCCACGACGGTGGACGAGCTGCGCGCCGAGGGTGTCTACCGGATCGTGACGCCGGAGGAGTGCCTGGCGCTGGGCCTCGACAGCTACGTACTGCATCCGCTGTCCGGCGGGATGCCCGTCGACGAGGGCTGGCGCAGCATGCACCTGTTCTGCGAGAACGTACTGCCCCGGCTCAAGGGCCGGTAGGCCGTCGAGCCGGGGCGGTACGTCGCTCACGAGTCCGGGGAGAAGGGCGGCGGGGACTTGGCCCGTCCCCCCGAGTTCCGGGGCCGGGGCCGGGTCAGCCCATCTCCTCCAGCGTCTTGCCCTTCGTCTCCTTCACGAACTTGAGCACGAACGGGATGGAGAGGGCGGCGAAGACCGTGTAGATCACGTAGGTCAGGGAGAGGTTCCAGTCGGCCAGCGACGGGAAGCTCGCGGTGATGGCCCAGTTGGCGATCCACTGCGCGGCGGCGGCGACGCCGAGCGCGGCGGCGCGGATCCTGTTCGGGAACATCTCGCCGAGGAAGACCCAGACGACGACACCCCAGGACAGGGCGAAGAAGAGGACGAACACATGGGCGGCGACCAGGGCGACCCAGCCCTGGGTCTCGGGCAGCTTGCCGTCGACGAGGTCGAAGGAGAAGGCCCATGCCTCCAGGGCGAGCCCGATGACCATGCCCACGGAACCGATGAGCGCGAGCGGCCGGCGGCCGATCCGGTCGACGAAGATCATGGCGATCACGGTGCCGATGATGTTGATGATCGACGTGGTGAACGAGTAGAGGAACGAGTCCGTCGGGTCGACACCCACCGACTGCCACAGCGTCGAGGAGTAGTAGAACGCGACGTTGATGCCGACGAACTGCTGGAAGACCGAGAGCCCGATGCCGATCCAGACGATCGGCTTGAAGAAGAAGGTGCCGCCGAGCAGGTCCTTGAAGACCGACTTGTGCTCGCTCCTCATGGCGTGCTCGATCTCGGCGACGCGCGCGTCCAGGTCGATCTTGTCGCCCTCGACCTCGCGCAGCACCTCGCGGGCCTTGTCGTCACGGCCGACGGAGATCAGGAAGCGCGGCGACTCGGGGATCGCGAAGGAGAGCAGCCCGTAGAGGACGGCCGGGACGACCATCACGCCGAGCATGACCTGCCAGGCTTCCAGGCCCATGACCTCGCCGCGCTGGTCGCCGTCGGCGGCGTTGAGGATGCCCCAGTTGACGAGCTGCGAGATGGCGATGCCGGTGACGATCGCGGCCTGCTGGAAGGAGCCGAGCCGGCCGCGGTACGCGGCGGGGGCGACCTCGGCGATGTAGGCCGGGCCGATGACCGAGGCCATACCGATGGCGAAGCCGCCGACGATCCGCCAGAACGCCAGGTCGTACAGGGCGAACGGCAGCGCCGAGCCGATGGCGCTGACGGTGAACAGCACGGCCGAGATCTGCATGCAGCGGATACGGCCGATGCGGTCGGCGATCCGGCCCGCGGTGGCGGCGCCGATCGCACAGCCGATCAGGGCGATGGCGATGACCTGGGCCAGGGCCGCGGAGCCGATGTCGTACCGGTCGCGGATGGCCTCGACGGCGCCGTTGATCACGGCACTGTCGTAACCGAAGAGGAAGCCACCCATCGCGGCCGCCGCGGCGATGAAGATGACGTGCCCGAGATGTTCGGGCTGAGCCGCCTGGGCTCCTGACGGGGGTGGCTGCGCTGTGCTGGTCACGTGTAACTCCTCGGGCCACCGGCCTCACTGCCGGGGGTGGGGGCGAGCCCTTCCGGACGGTGTCTCCAGTGGCGCACACGTTTACGCCACCCACCACCTGAAGGTAAAAGCAACGAAGCAGAGACTATGCCTTCAAGTTTCGAAGTCAAGAGGGGGGCCTTTGAAGAGAAAGCTCACCGAGTGACAGACTTGTGTTCAAGTATTGAAGAGATAGAGACCGCGTAGCTACGCATACCCCGGAACCGGCGCGGGGAACGCCACAGCCTGCGCCCGGCGCCCGCCGCCGCGCCGCGCCGCGCCGCGAACGGCGGTACGCGCCGTACCGCCGTTCGGGCAGGGGTCAGCGCAGCCGCTGGCTGATGACCTTGGACACACCGTCGCCCTGCATGGACACGCCGTACAGCGCGTCGGCGACCTCCATCGTCCGCTTCTGGTGCGTGATCACGATCAGCTGCGACGCCTCCTGCAGCTCCTCCATGATCCGGATCAGCCGCTGCAGGTTGGTGTCGTCCAGCGCCGCCTCGACCTCGTCCATCACGTAGAACGGGCTGGGCCGCGCCTTGAAGATCGACACGAGCATCGCGACGGCGGTCAGCGACCGCTCCCCGCCGGAGAGCAGCGAGAGCCGCTTGACCTTCTTGCCCGGCGGCCGTGCCTCGACGTCGACACCCGTGGTCAGCATGTTGTCGGGGTCGGTCAGGATCAGCCGTCCGTCCCCGCCCGGGAACAAGCGGCCGAAGACCCCCTCGAACTCCCGTGCCGTGTCCCGGAACGCCTCGGTGAAGACCTGCTCGACCCGCTCGTCGACCTCCTTCACCACCTGGAGGAGATCGGCCCGCGTCTTCTTCAGGTCCTCCAGCTGCTCGCTGAGGAACTGGTGGCGCTCCTCCAGCGCGGCGAACTCCTCCAGCGCGAGCGGATTGACCTTGCCGAGCTGCTGATAGGCCCGCTCGGCCGCCTTGAGCCGCTTCTCCTGCTCGGCGCGGTGGAACGGACGCGGCTGGTTGCGCGGATGCTCCGGGTCGTCCGGGAGCTCCTCGCCCTCAGCGGGCAGCGAGGGCGGTACGGGCCGGCCGGGCCCGAACTCCTCGATCAGCCCTTCCGGTTCGACGCCCAGCTCCTCCAGCGCCTTCGTCTCCAGCTGCTCGATCCGCATCCGCTTCTCGGCCCCGAGCACCTCACCGCGGTGCACCGAGTCGGTGAGCTTGTCGAGTTCGGCCTTGAGATCGCGCCCCTGGTTGCGGGCGAGCGCGAGGTCCTGCTCCCGTCGCGCCCTGGCGCTCTCCGCCGCCGTGCGTTCCTCGTCCGCCCGGCCGAGCGAGACCTCCACATGGCTGAGCAGTTGCCGCGCACCCGAGGCGACCGCTCCGGCGACCGCGGCCTCGTGCCGCAGCCGGGCCCGGCGCTGCTCGGCGCGAGCGCGGGCCTCACGTTCGGCCCGCGCGGCCCGGTCGAGCGAGTCGGCCCGCCCGGCCAGGCCCTTGACCCGCTCCTCGTGCGTACGCACCTGGAGCCGGGCCTCCATCTCGGTCTGCCGCGCGTTGGCCCCGTCCGCCGCGAGCCGGTCCCGTACGGAGGTGTCGGGCTCCTCCTCGACCGGCATCTCCTCGGCCACCACCAGCCGTTCGGCCAGCACCTCCGCCTCTTCCACGGCACGGTCGAGGGCGTCCTGCGCACGCGCCGCGGCCGCGGCGCTCCGTTCGGCCTCCCCCGCCGCGCCACGTGCCTGTCCGGCCAGCCGGCCGAGCTGCTGGGCGACCTGGGACCTCTCCCGCTCACCGGCCCGTCGCCGCTCGCCCAGCTCCTCGACGAGAGCCGCCCGCTCGCCGCGCAGCGCGGTGGCCCGGCGCTGGGCCACGCTCAGCTCCTCGCACCGCACGCCCAGTTCCGCCAGCTCGGCCGCCGCCTCGTCGACCGATGCCTGCACCTCGATCAGGCTGGGCGCTCCGGCGGAACCGCCCTGCGCGAAGTGCGCCCCGAGCAGGTCGCCCTCGGCGGTCACGGCGGTCAGCTCCGGGCGCGCGTGGACGAGATCCTCGGCGTCCTCCAGCGTCCCCACCACGACGATGCCGCGCAGCAGTCGCCGTACGGCGGGCGCGAGATCGGACGGCGCCCGCACGAGATCGGCGGCGAACGGCGCCCCGCCGGCCGGCGCGTGCGGCTGTCCGCCGAAGCCGCCGTCGGCGCCCGGCAGATCACCCTGACCGGCGGGACCGCCTCGGGGGCCGTCGTCCGCCGCGGGCGCGTCCGGCACCGGACGGGGCGGGGGGCCGTCCGCGGCCGCGGAGGCGGTGGCCCGCGGCGCGTCCGCGGGCTCCGGTGCTCCGGCCAGCAGGAGCGCGGCCCGTCCCGCGTCCTGTTTGCGGAGCAGGCGGATGGCGTCCGCCGCCGAGGCGGGCGTGGTCACCGCGATCGCGTCCGCCGCGGCACCGAGGGCCGCCGCCAGCGCGACCTCGTGGCCCGGGGCGACCGAGAGCAGTTCGGCGGCGGGGCCGAGCAGACCGGACAGCCGGTCCTTCGCCTCGAGCAGCGCTCCGGTGCCGTCCTTCCGCCGCAGCCCCAGGGCCAGGGCCTCGTGGCGGGCCTGGGTGGCCGCGCGCCTGCGTTCGGCCGACGTGGCCGCCTCGCGCGCCGCGGTCAGCGCGGACTCGGCGTCGGCGAGAGCGGTCCTGGCGGCCTCGTGCTGTGCGGAGAGTTCCTCGTCGCCCGCGTCCAGGCCGTCGACCTCCGCCTTGAGCTGCTCGTACTCCTCCTGGGCGGTGGCCGCGCGGTCCTGTGCCTCGTCGCGGGCGGCGGCGAGGCGGTCGATCTCGGACTGGGCGGAGGCGGCGCGCGAACGGGCCGCGTTGACCTGCCCGCTCAGCCGGGCCAGGCCCTCACGGCGATCGGCGATGGCTCGCGCCACGTCCTTCAGGCGCCGCTCCTCCACCGCCAGTTCGCGCTCCAGGTCGGCCCGGTGGGCGACCGTGTCCTCCAGGGCGTGCTCGGCGGCCTCCAGGGCGGCCTCCAGCTCGGCCTCCTGCTCACGCACCCGCTCGGCCTCGCGCTCCATGTCCTCCGGGTCGCGTCCGCGCCGCTCCTCCGGCGGCTGGGCGGTGGCGCTCTTCACCCGGGCGTCCGCCAGCGAGACCGTGCCGCGCACCCGCTCCGCCAGCTGGGACAGCTCGTACCAGGTCTGCTGGGCGCGCTGCAGGCGCGGGGCGGGCCGCCGCACCTCGTCCTCCAGCACCGCCTCCCGCTGGAGGGCCTTCTTCAGCTCGGCCTCGGCGGCCTCCTTGCGTTCCTTGAGCGCGGCCTCGTCGGCGACCTCGGCCCGCAGCGCCCCCCGGAGCCGTACGAGATCGTCGGCGAGCAGCCGCAGGCGGGCGTCGCGCAGGTCGGCCTGGATGACGGCGGCCCGGCGGGCGACGGCGGCCTGCCGGCCGAGCGGCTTCAGTTGCCGGCGCAGCTCGTCCGTGAGGTCCTGCACGCGCGCGAGGTTGACCTGCATCGCGTCCAGCTTCCGCAGCGCCTTCTCCTTGCGCTTGCGGTGCTTGAGGACGCCCGCGGCCTCCTCGATGAAGGCGCGGCGGCCCATCGGATCGGCGTGCAGGACGGAGTCGAGCTGGCCCTGCCCGACGATGACGTGCATCTCACGGCCGATGCCGGAGTCGGACAGCAGTTCCTGGATGTCCAGCAGGCGGCAGGTGTCGCCGTTGATCTGGTACTCGCTGCCGCCGTTGCGGAACATGATCCGCGTGATGGTGACCTCGGCGTACTCGATGGGCAGCGCACCGTCGGAGTTGTCGATCGTCAGCGAGACCTCGGCACGGCCCAGCGGGGGCCGCCCGGTGGTGCCGGCGAAGATGACGTCCTCCATCTTGCCGCCGCGCAGCGACTTGGCGCCCTGCTCCCCCATGACCCAGCTGAGGGCGTCCACGACGTTGGACTTGCCCGAGCCGTTGGGCCCCACGACGCAGGTGATGCCCGGCTCGAACCGCAGCGTGGTGGCCGAGGCGAACGATTTGAACCCGCGCAGGGTCAGGGCCTTGAGGTGCACGCAGCCGGACTTTACCTTCCGGGTCCGTCTCACTCCACGAACGCGCGGTTTCGCTCATGAACGTGCAGGGCACATCAGACGTTGTAGAGGATGAACGGTCGACGACGGAGCGCGGGCGCAAAAAAGAAGGGACGCCGAAGCGTCCCTTGCAACTGTGTTAGCGGCTGACACGGGCAGCCTGTTCACTGTTGTTGGTGACTGCGCTGTTCAGTGATCAGGTGAGCGCAGGCTCCGCCTGGGGTACGTCGATGCTCTCGAGAAGCGAGTCGTGAGACGCGGCAGCCGCGAGCGCGTCGTTCTCGGCCTGAATCCGTACGAGCTCGGATTCGAGGTCCTGGACGCGCTGCTGGAGCCGTCGCATCTCGGCGATGAGTCGCGGGTCGGAACCGCCGACGTAACCGAGAAGCGCCTTTGCCATGATGGATGGTCCTCCACACTGAGTGACCGACCGAAGCGGTGTGGGTCGTGAGGGAATCGCACCCGCGATGCTTGGCGGTGTTGAGTTCTACTGCCGTTCCCACATGCCAAACAGCTAAGGTGCGCGGGGTTTTCAGCGTCTCACCAAAAAGTTTGACGGTCAACACGATCACGCCCCGTATTGGGCGGCGACCCTGGGCGCACGGCCCGGCGAAGGCGGCGCGGCTTCACTTCAGGGGCCCGGGGGCGTGGAGATCATCCTTGTTGCCGGAGCCTGCCACGGCGAGGTGTTTCTTGGCAACCACCTGGTGCTTTTCACTTCGGGCAGGGGTCCGGCGCACGCCCCGCGGACCCGGCCGGGGCGCCGCGACGGGGCGGCGGGAGTGGATCTCAGCGGATGGCGAAGCCGTCGTAACCGCCCCTGGGCGTGTCCCAGATCTCAGTGACTCCGTCGACACGGCCCGGCGTGTCGTCTCCCACGAGCCACTTGAGCAACTCCTGACACCCGTCCTTCGGGCCCTCCGCGACCACCTGGACCCGTCCGTCCTCCAAATTGAGAGCAAAACCACTCAGGCCGCCGATCTCCAGAGCCCTGGCTCGCGTGTACCAGCGGAAACCCACACCTTGGACGCGCCCGCGTACCCAGGCGACCAGCCGTGCATGCTCACTCATGGCTGCACGCTAACCGGCCAATTGCCCTCGGAGCACTTCCTCCCCTTGCGCCATGGGGTACCGTCCCGACCCAATGAGCCTCACTCGTTCGGGTGAGGAACGTTGACCGCAAGGATTGAGGAAGGCCAGAAGATGGGACGCCACCGACGCTCCGCCGCCGGCCGCGCCGCCACAGGCCGCGCCACCGGGGTCACACAGACGTACGACCAGTCGTACGAGACGTACACGGGCGGCTACGGAACCCCTGACGCGGGCGAGTACGCAAGCCTGGGTGACTACGCCACCGCGGGTGACCACCGCACCGCCGGGGACTACCTGACCGGCGGCCCGTACTCGACCGCCGGCCTGTACGACTCGCCGGGCGGCATCCACGAGACGGGCGACCTCTACTCGAAGAGCGACACCTACCTCTTCGAGGCGGACGACACCGCCCGCCACGGCTCGGGCGACTACGCGCCCGACCGCGGCCCCCGGGGCCAGCGCCGCCGCAAGAAGGCCGTGACCCCCGTCCGCACCGGACTGCTCGGCGTCTCGGCCGCCGTCGCGATGGGTGCCGTCGCCGTCGCGTCCGGGTTGATACCGGGCAGCGACAGCCTCTCGATCGGCGGGGGCGGCGCGGACAAGGTGCGCGCCCAGAACACGCCGAGCGACGTGGAGACCCAGGGCGGCACGAGCGGCTCCGCGGACGACCGCACGGACGACCCGGGCACGAGCCGTGACCTGGAGCGCTCCCCGTCCCCCTCGGTCTCGCCGACGAAGGCTCCGGAGAAGAAGACCGAGAAGAAGCCCGCCGCGACGCCGTCGGCCGAGGCTCCCGCCAAGGAGTCGAAGACGGAAGAGCCGGCCACGAAGGCCCCGGCGACGAAGGCGCCCGCCAGGACGACGCCGCCGAAGGAGGTCTCCACGCCCTCGACGGCCGAGGCCACGGTCCTCACCCTGGTCAACGAGGAGCGGGCCAAGGCCGGCTGCAGCCCGGTGACCGCGTCCAGCTCGCTGGCCTCGCTGGCCGAGACCTTCAGCGAGGACATGGCCGCGAGGGGCTTCTTCGACCACACGGACCCGGACGGGGCCTCCCCCTGGGACCGGGCGGAGAAGCTCGGCATAGCCAACCTCGGCGGGGAGAACATCGCCCGCGGCCAGGCCGACGCCGCCGCCGTGATGGAAGCCTGGATGAACAGCCCCGGCCACCGCGCGAACATCCTGAACTGCGACTTCAAGACCCTCGGCGTGGGCGCGCACTTCGCGTCGGGCGGCCCGTGGTGGACGCAGGACTTCGGCTACTGACACCCGCGCGGACACGCGGCGGGTTCGTCCCGTCCGGTTCCACCGGTGGCCTCCGGGTGCCGGTTAGCGCAAACCTCTGGTCAGCGCTGCCTGCGAGTACGCTCGGGGTATGGACGTCACGGATCAGCCGGGTCTCGCGTACGACGTGTTCTCCAGGGCGTGCCCGTCCCGGGAGACCCTCGAACACGTCACGGGACGCTGGGGCGCGCTCACCATGGGGGCGCTGGCGGCGCTGCCCGAGGGATCACTGCGCTTCAACGAACTGCGCCGGCGCGTGGACGGCGTGAGCGAGAAGATGCTCTCCCAGACACTGCACGCCCTGGAGCGCGACGGACTGGTGCACCGGGACGCACAGCCGACGAACCCGCCGCGGGTGGACTACGAACTGACGCCGCTGGGCCGCGAGGTCGCCGGGCGGCTGCTGTCCCTCATCCAGTTCGTGCAGGGGCACATGGACGACGTGCTGGGGGCGCGCGAGCGCTACGACACCGCGCGCGGCGGACGCTGACAGCGCGGGCAGAAGTAGCTGGACCGGTTCATCCAGGGCCTGCGCCGCATCACCGTGCCGCAGCGCCTGCACGGCTCCCCCTCACGGCCGTACGCGTCGAGCGAGCGGTCGAAGTAACCCGACTCGCCGTTCACGTTGACGTAGAGGCTGTCGAAGCTGGTGCCGCCGACGGCCAGGGCCGCGTTCATCACGTCCCGTACGTGGCCCAGGAGTTCGGCCGTGCGCGGGCGCGTGAACCCGGTGGTGGGGCGCTCGTAGTGGAGCCGTGAGCGCCACAGTGCCTCGTCCGCGTAGATGTTGCCGACGCCGCTGATCAACGACTGGTCGAGCAGGGCGCGTTTGACGGTCGTGCGCCGGCGGCGCAGCGCCTCGTGGAACGCGTCGTCGTCGAACAGCGGGTCCAGGGGGTCACGGGCGATGTGCGCGATGACGTCGGGCAGGCCGTCGGGCGACGTCTCGTGCAACGAGAGCCCGCCGAAGGTGCGTTGGTCGACGAAGCGGAGTTCCGTACCGAGGCCGTCGTCGAACCGGACGCGGATGCGCAGGTGCTTCTCGTCGGCCGCGTCCCACGGCTGGACGAGGAGCTGTCCGCTCATGCCGAGGTGCGCGAGCACGGCGCTCGGGGAGTCCGCAAGCGGCAGCCAGAGGTACTTGCCGCGGCGCTGGGCCAGCCCGACGCGGTGGCCCTTCAAGCGGGCTCCGAAGTCCTCGCCGCCCGCGATGTGGCGGCGTACCGCGCGTGGGTGACGTACCTGGACGTCCGCGATGATCCGACCGCTGACCCAGCGTTCGAGGCCACGGCGTACGACCTCGACCTCGGGCAGTTCGGGCACGGTGTCTCCTCCGGAGGGTGGCCGGTCGGGTGGGCGGCGTCTGGGCGGCGCGCGCCCGCAGCGTACCTCTGGTGGCGCGGGACGAGGTCGTCGCCCCCGGCAGCCGGTGCGGTGACGGCGGCCGACGCCGTGCCGGGAACTCCGCTGCCGGCCGCGGTCCCACGGGGCCGGTCGCGCAGTTCCCCGCGCCCCTTCAGGGCGCTCCGCGCGCCGGTGAACAGCTTCGCCCGCCCCCGGCGGACGGGAACGGGCAAAGGCTGTTACGTCAGGCGGAAGCCGCCGGGTCGGACGCCGGTGCCGGGGAGGCGTCGAGCGTCTCCTCCTCGGCCGCCTTGACCGATCCGGCCGGTCCGACCGCCTCGACCGGTTCAGCCGGCTCGGCCGCCTCGACCGGTTCGGCTGCCTCAATCGGTTCGGCCGACGTCGGAGCTGCCGCCTCGGCGGCCGAGGCCGCCGCGGCTGCCGCCGCCCGTTCGTCCGCGGCGGAGCGGATGGCCCGCCAAGCGGACTCCGCGGCCTGCTGCTCCGCCTCCTTCTTGCTGCGGCCGGTGCCGGTGCCGTACGAGACGCCTCCGACGCGGGCAGCAGCGGTGAAGGTCTTCTCGTGGTCCGGGCCGGTCTCGGTGACCAGGTACTCGGGAACACCGAGCCCCTCGGTCGCCGTGAGCTCCTGGAGACTGGTCTTCCAGTCCAGGCCCGCGCCCAGGTTCGAGGATTTCTCGATCAGCGGGTCGAAGAGCCGGTGGACGAGTTCGCCCGCCGAGTCCAGACCCTGGTCGAGATAGACAGCGCCGATCACCGCTTCGAGGGTGTCGGCGAGGATGGATGCCTTGTCCCGGCCCCCCGTGCCCTCTTCGCCCCGGCCGAGCCGGATGAAGGAGCCGAGGTCGAGCCCACGGCTCACCTCCGCAAGCGCACGCGAGTTGACCACCGCGGCCCGCAACTTGGCCAGCTGGCCTTCGGGCAGGTCGGGGTGGGTGCGGTACAGCGTGTCCGTGACCACGAGGCCGAGCACGGAGTCCCCGAGGAACTCCAGGCGTTCGTTGGTCGGCAGACCGCCGTTCTCGTACGCGTACGAACGGTGGGTCAGTGCACGCACCAGAAGGGCGGACTCGAGCTTGTACCCGAGCCGCCCTTCCAGAAGGGTGTGGGACGAGGCTGTGTTCTCCGCCTTTTTCTTGGCGCCGACGTCCTTGGCGCTGACTTCCGCCTTGACGTCGTCCGCCTTCTTGGGGCTGGACACAGTGCCTCTCACCAGCCGCTCAGACCTCGAGGACCTGGCGCTTGTTGTAGGTGCCGCAAGCGGGGCAGGCGATGTGCTGCTGCTTGGGCTCGTGGCAGCGCTCACACGCAACCAGGGTGGGGACCGCAGCCTTCCACTGCGACCGGCGGTGGCGCGTGTTGCTGCGCGACATCTTCCGCTTCGGAACAGCCACGGCTACTTCTCCTGCTTCTCGTCGGCGTGCGCTGATGGAAGCGCGCCGCCGCCCAACTCGTCCTTCTCGCCATCTTCGAGTGAACCGGCGAGTCCCTGCAGTGCCGCCCAACGGATGTCGACGGCGTCATGACGGTGGTCCGGGTCGTCCGCGAGCCGGGCTCCGCACTGGGAGCACAGGCCGGGGCAGTCGTCCTGGCACACCGGCTGCATCGGCAGTGCGAGCACCACCGCGTCCCGCAGCACGGGTTCGAGGTCGAACAAGCCGTCCTCGATGAAGAGCGTGTCCTCATCATCCTCGGCGTCGTCGGCCGGCTCCGCTTTCACACGGCCCCGGTCGTCGGCGTCAGGGTACGAGAACATCTCCTGGAAATCCGCTTCGAGCTGCTGCTCGACCGGCTCCAGACACCTTACGCACTCCCCCTTGGCCAGTGCACGGGCGGTGCCTGTGACAAGCACCCCTTCCATGACCGACTCAAGCCGGAGGTCGAGCTTCACCGGGGCGCCTTCCGGCACCCCGATGACCCCCGCGATACCCAGATCCGCGGGAGCGTCGATCTCGCGGGTCAGGCGCTGCAGCGCACCGGGACGCCGTCCCAGCTCGTGTGTGTCGAACACGAGAGGGTTGCGGTGGTCGAGGCGGGCGTTCAGAGCCATTCCTGCTTTCGATCTTGAACTCGGAGCACTGCCCTCGGTGTTCACCGGGCAGCGTTGATCGCGGATGTGCACACGACCGAAGAGCCAGGATACTGGACCTTTCGCTCTCGGCCCAATCCGGCGTCAGCGGCCCTGTTCGTACGCCCGCAGCTGCTCCGCGCTGATCATGGTGGTGTCGAAGAGGCTGGTCTCGTCGAGCGCGTTCTCGTGCGCCTGCGGCGCCTGGGGTGTCTGGGGCGACGACGGGTACGCCTGCTGTCCGCCCTGGTCGTACGCGGCCTGCTGGTCGTAGCCCTGCTGCGGGTAGGCGGCGTACGGGTCGGCGTTCTGCTGGTAGCCGTAGCCGTCCTGCTGCGCGTACTGCTGCTGGTAGCCGTACTGGTCGGTGGTGTGCTGCTGCTGGTACGCGTAGGCGTCCTGCTGTGCGTACTGCTGCTGGTGGGGCGGGCCCGCCGGGTGATCCACCGGGGGCCGTACCTGGTCGGCGGCCCGGGGCCGGGCGGACTGCTCGGGGATCTCCGCGAGGCCGTCCAGGAACTCGGCGTCGGTGGTGTGCTGCCCCGGCGTCCCGTCCTCCCCGAAGGGGACCAGGTCGCCCAGGTCGTCGCTGGCGATGCGGCCGTGCAGCTTCTGGCGGCCCCGGCCGACGGCGTCCAGGGTCTTGGCGAGGACGGCCTCGAAGGCGCCGAGCTTGACGTCGACGTATTCGTCGGCGTTGCGGCGCAGGGTCTCGGGGTCGTGGCTGCGCTCGGGGGCGTCCTCGTCCTCGTACCCCTGCTCGTCGGTGCCGGGCCCGGTGCCGAGGAGCTTCTCGCGGCCGCGGCCGACCGAGCCGAGGGTCTTGGTGAGCACGACCTCGAAGTTGGCGAGCTTGGAGTCGACGTACTCGTCGGCCTCGGCGCGGACCTCCTCGGCCTCCTTGCGGGCCTCGGCCAGGATCCGGTCGGCCTCGTTCTGCGAGCGGCGGGCGATCTCGGTGTCGGAGATCAGCGAGCCACGCTCGGCGTGCGCGGACTCGATGATCCGCTCGGCCTCCATGCGGGCCTGCTCGACCAGCTGCTCACGGCCGCCGATCAGCTCCTGCGCCTGGGCGAGGGAGCCGGGCAGCGCCTGGCGCACCTCTTCGAGCAGGGAGAGGAGCTCGGCGCGGTTGACCACGCACGAGGCCGACATGGGCATGGAGCGGGCGCTGCCGACCGCCGAGACGATCTCATCGAGCTTCTTCTGCACGTCCACCGTGTGCTCGCCACTCTCTACAGCTGTGTTGGAGACGGACGGTTCGACTGTACGACCACTCCTGCCCCGCCCGACACCGGATGGCGCACTCCCTGGCCCGCGTGCTCCCCTCAGTCCTTCCTCAGCCGCTCGGCGAGCGCTTCGAGGACCACCGGCGGGACCAGGTGGGAGACGTCGCCGCCCCAGGTCGCGACCTCCTTGACCAGCGAGGAGGAGAGGAAGCTGTAGGTGGGGTTGGTCGGGACGAAGAGCGTCTCGACGCCGGAGAGGCCGTTGTTCATCTGGGCCATCTGCAGCTCGTAGTCGAAGTCGCTGACCGCGCGCAGGCCCTTGACGATGGCCGGGATGTCGCGCTCCTTGCAGAAGTCGACGAGAAGGCCGTGGAACGCCTCCACCTCGACGTTCCCGAACTCGGCGGTGACCTGACGGATCAGGTCGATCCGCTCCTCGATCTCGAAGAGGCCCTTCTTGGACTGGTTGATCATCACCGCGACGTGGACCACGTCGTACAGCCTGGACGCTCTGGCGATGATGTCGAGATGTCCGTTGGTAATCGGGTCGAACGACCCGGGACAGACGGCGCGGCGCACTTCAGATCCCTCGCTCTCCGGTCCGGTCATCGTGCGTCTTCGCACGTAGAGGCGGCGCGACCGTACCAAAACGTTCCCTCGCCGTAGCGACGGGAGCGCAGTGCTGCGAAGCCGTCCGGCCACTGGAATGCGCCGCCTCTGGTACTGCGTTCAACGGTGACGAGCGCGTCGCCCGCGAGCCAGCCCTCGGCGCGGAGTGTGAGCAGGATCTCCCGAAGATCGTCGTCCGTGACCGCGTACGGCGGATCGAGGAACACCAGGTCGTACGGGGCTTCCGGGACGCCGGTACGGATGATCTGTTCCGCTTTGCCGGGTCTCACCTCGGCGCCGGGCAGGCCGAGTGCTTTCACGTTCTCGCGGATCGTGCGGGCCGCGAGGGCGTCGGCCTCGACGAGGAGGGTGTGGGCGGCGCCGCGGCTCAGCGCCTCCAGGCCGACGGCGCCCGAGCCGGCGTACAGGTCGAGGACGCGGTCGCCCTCCAGGGGGCCGCCGAGCAGGGACTGCCAGGTGGAGAAGAGGCCCTCGCGGGCGCGGTCGGAGGTCGGCCTCGTGCCGGTGCCGGGCGGGACCGCGAGGCGTCTGCCGCCTGCGACGCCGGCGATCACGCGGGTCATCGCGGGTCCTTGCTGGAGGGGGTGGTCACGGGGTCAGTCTGGCAGGTGGGGGTGGTGTGCGTGGGGTGGGCGGGTGCGGGTCCGTCGTGGTTGCCCGCGCCGTTCCCCGTGCCCTGGCAGGCAGGGCCGGGCCCCTGCCTGCGAGGTCCCTGGCTTCGAGGTCGTCCGTCGGGTGCGGGCCGGTCATGGCCGGGCGCGCCGTTCCCCGCGCCCCTGACAAGGGCGGTTTCGGCCGCTCTCAGCCCTTGTCCAGGTACTGCTCTCTCTCCTCGTCCAGGAGGGCCTGGAGGGCTGTGCGGAGGGCGGGGAGGTGGGTGAGGTCGGGGTCGGCCGCCACCACCGCGGTCGCCTCCTCGCGGGCCTCGGCGATGATGTCCTCGTCCTCGATGACGGCGAGCATCCGCAGTGAGGTGCGGGCCCCGGACTGGGCCTGGCCGAGGACGTCGCCCTCGCGGCGCTGTTCGAGGTCGATGCGGGAGAGCTCGAAGCCGTCGAGCGTGGACGCCACCGAATTCAGGCGCTGCCGGGCGGGGCTCGCCTCCGGCATCTCGGTGACGAGGAGGCACAGGCCCGCGGCGGAGCCACGGCCGACGCGGCCACGCAACTGGTGGAGCTGGGAGACTCCGAAGCGGTCGGCGTCCATGATCACCATCGCGGTCGCGTTCGGCACGTTCACCCCGACCTCGATGACCGTCGTGGCGACCAGGACCTGGGTCTCCCCCGCGGCGAAGCGGCGCATCACGGCGTCCTTGTCGTCCGGTGCCATGCGGCCGTGCAGCACCTCGATCCCGAGACCCTGGAGCGGACCTCCGGCGAGCTGGTCGGCGACCTCCAGGACGGCGAGGGGCGGGCGCTTGTCGGCCTCGGCCGTGTCCTCGGGGGACGGCTTTTTCCTGCCCTTCTTCTTCGGGTCGTCGTCCTCGTCACCGATCCGGGGGCAGACCACGTACGCCTGATGGCCGTTGGACACCTCCTCCCGCACGCGCTCCCACGCGCGCGAGAGGAAGTGCGGCTTGTCCGCGGCCGGCACGACATGGCTGGCGATGGGCGAGCGCCCGGCGGGGAGCTGGTCCAGGACCGAGGTGTCGAGGTCGCCGAAGACGGTCATGGCGACCGTGCGCGGGATGGGCGTGGCGGTCATCACGAGGAGATGCGGCGGCTGCTTGCCCTTACCGCGCAGGGCGTCGCGCTGCTCGACGCCGAACCGGTGCTGTTCGTCCACCACGACCAGGCCCAGGTCGTGGAACTGCACCTTGTCCTCGATCAGCGCGTGCGTGCCGATGACGAGCCCGGCCTCGCCCGTGACCAGGTCCAGCAGTGCCTGGCGGCGGCCGGCCGCGCCCATGGAACCGGTGAGCAGCACCACCTTCGTGGAGTCGTCGGCCCCGCCGAGCATCCCGCCCTCGGCCAGCTCCCCCATCATCTCGGTGATCGACCGGTGGTGCTGCTGGGCGAGCACCTCGGTGGGCGCGAGCATCGCGGCCTGCCCGCCCGCGTCGACCACGGCGAGCATGGCGCGCAGCGCGACCATCGTCTTCCCGGATCCCACCTCGCCCTGCAACAGCCGGTGCATCGGGTGTTCCGTCGCCAGGTCGTCGAAGATCTCCTTGGAGACCTTGCGCTGGCCCTCGGTGAGGGTGAAGGGGAGCTTGGCGTCGAAGGCGGAGAGCAGTCCGTCCTTCCTGGGCCTCCTCGCCACGGCGGGCAGCTGGGAGTCGGCGTGGCGGCGGCGGGCCAGTGCCACCTGGAGGACGAACGCCTCGTCCCATTTGAGGCGGGAGCGGGCGTCCTCGATGTCCGCCTTGGTGTGCGGGCGGTGGATCTTCAGCAGCGCCTCGGGCAGCGGGAGCAGGCTCCGGCCGGCCCGCAGCGGCTCGGGCAGCGGGTCGACGGCCTCCTGGGCGCTCGGGAGCACCGTCTGCACGGCCTTGGCGATCTTCCAGGACTCCAGCTTGGCGGTGGCGGGATAGAGCGGGATCAGTGCCCCGGCCCAGGTGTCCACCGTCTCGGACGCGTCCTCCCCGCGCAGCAGCTCGTACGCCGGATGGGCGAGCTGGAGGCGGCGGTTGAAGACGGAGACCTTGCCCGCGAACAGCGCGCGGGTGCCGGGGAGGAGCTCCTTGTGCGGCTTGTGCACGCCGTTGCCGAAGAAGACCAGTTTGAGCTGCCCGCTGCCGTCGGTGATGGTCACTTCGAGGCGCTGGCCCTTGCCGCGGGGGGCCCTGGGCGAGGCGAACGTGTGCAGGCGGGCGTCGGCGACCTGGGCGACCACCGTCGCGTGCTCGTCCAGGGGCAGGTCGGCGAGGTGGGTGAGCTGCCCGCGCTCCTCGTACCTGCGGGGATAGTGGTGCAGCAGGTCGCCGACGGTGTGCAGGCCGAGGTGCTCGGCCATCACCTTCGCGGTGGCGGATCCGAGCACCTTCTTCAGTGGTTCTTCGAGCGCGGGCACGAGATCCATTGCACACCACCGCACTGACAATGCCGTATACGTCCCGGAAATCCGCTGGTCAGACGGCTCGTTCGGGCTCTAGGATGGCGTGCTCCGGCCCTGTTCGCGGTCACCTTGTACCGGGACCGCCCGACCCCGCGCCGTCGCACGTCCCCCCACCGGCGCAGCGACGATGGACTCCCAGACCTCACAGCCTTCTCAGGCATCCCCGTCACCTCACACGTTCCAGGTCGACCTGCGCGGCCTCGTGGACCTTCTCTCCCACCACCTCTACTCCAGTCCCAAGGTCTATCTGCGCGAACTGCTGCAGAACGCCGTGGACGCGATCACCGCCCGGCGCGCCGAGCAGCCGGACGCGCCCGCCCTGGTGCGGCTGTACGCCGGGGGCGGCACCCTGCGCGTGGAGGACTCCGGGATCGGGCTGAGCGAGTCGGACGTGCACAGCCTCCTGGCGACCATCGGCCGCAGCTCCAAGCGGGCCGACGGCCTGGAGTCGGCGCGCTCCGACTTCCTCGGCCAGTTCGGCATCGGCCTGCTCGCCTGTTTCGTGGTCGCCGAGCGCATCCGGGTGGTCAGCCGCAGCGCCCGTACGCCCGACGCGCCGCCCGTGGAGTGGACGGCGACCGACGACGGCTCCTACCGGGTGCGGACCCTGCCCGACGAGGCCCGTACCGAAGCGGGCACCACGGTGTACCTGGAGGCCAGGCCCGGCGCCGCCGACTGGCTGTCCGGGGGGCGGGTGCTGGCGCTGGCCCGCGACTTCGGTTCGCTGCTGCCGTACGACGTCCGGGTCGGCGACGAGAAGGTGACGGATCTCCCGGCGCCCTGGGACCGCACGTATCCCAGCCCCGCCACCCGGCGGGTCGCCCTGGCGCGGCACTGCCACGACCTGTTCGGGTTCACCCCGCTGGACTCGATCGAGCTGACCGTGCCGCTGGCCGGGATCCGCGGGGTGGCGTACGTGCTGCCGTCCGCGGTGAGCCCCGCCCAGCGCGCCGGTCACCGCGTGCACCTGAAGGGCATGCTGCTCACCGAGCGGGCCGAACAGCTGCTGCCCGACTGGGCGTTCTTCGTGCGCTGCGTCCTGGACACGGACAGCCTGCGGCCCACCGCGTCCCGGGAGTCGCTGTACGAGGACGAGACCCTGGCGGGCGTACGGGAGGCGCTGGGCGAGCGGATCCGGTCCTGGCTGACGGGGCTCGCGGCCGGGGACCCGGAGCGGCTGGCCGCCTTCCTGTCGGTGCACCACCTCGGGGTGAAGTCCCTGGCGCGGCACGACCGGGAGATGCTGCGCACGATGCTGCCGTGGCTGCCCTTCGAGACCACCGACGGGCGGCTGTCCCTGGAGGAGTTCGCCCAGCGGCATCCGGTGGTGCACTTCACCCGGACCGTGGAGGAGTACCGCCAGGTCGCGCCGATCGCGTCGGCCCAGGGCGTGGGCGTCGTCAACGGCGGCTACACGTACGACAGCGAGCTGATCGAGGCGCTGCCGTCGGTGCGCCGGGGGACGGTCGTGGCGGAGCTGGACGCCGACACGGTGACCGCGCATCTGGACGCGGTCGACCCGGCCCTGGAACTGGCGCTGTCGGCCTTCCTGGCCGCCGCGCGGGCGAAGCTCGACCCGCTGGGCTGCGATGTCGTCCTGCGGGCCTTCCATCCGCTCTCCGTGCCCGCGCTGCACCTGGACGACCGGGCGGCCCGCCACGAGCAGGCCCGCGCGGACGCCGAGGAACAGGCCGACGACCTGTGGGCGGGCATCCTGGGTTCGCTGCGCGGCAGCGCCCCGCGCGCGCGGCTGGTGCTCAACCACCTCAACCCGCTGATCCGGCGGGTCAGTTCGCTCGACGACCGGGAACTGATCGGCACGGCCACGGAGGCGCTCTACGGACAGGCCCTGCTGATGGCGCAGCGCCCGCTGCGGCCCGCGGACTCGGCGCTCCTGAACCGGTCTTTCCTGGGGCTCCTGGAGTGGGCCACCCACAGCAACCCCCCGGAGGAGGGCCACCGATGAGCCGCCCCGCAGACCAGCCCATGGACTTCGAGACGCTGCGCCGGGCCATGCAGGAGAACTACGAGCAGCCGGAGGGTCCCGCCCGCAACGCGCGCGCCGAGCAGCTGCTCGGCGAGGCGGAGAAGCTGGACATCCCGCTCGCCGTCATCGAGGCGCTCGGCCACCAGCTGAAGGTCTACAACTACAGCTCCGAGAAGGACAAGATGTTCGTCCCCTTCGCGCGCCTGCTGCGCATGTGGGACGAACGGCCCGAGGACTTCGACGCGTACGAGACCCACTCCCTGCACTGGGTCTTCAAGTGGGTGTCCTCCGGCATGCTCGGCCAGCCGCACATACCGCTCGCCTCCATAGAGAAGTGGCTGGGCGAGATGGAGCACCGCTACCGGCTCGCCGGACACTCCGAACGGGCCGTGCGCAGCACCGAGTTCTGTGTCGCGCGGGAGATCGGGGACCTGCCGCGGGCCGAGCGCGCGTACGCGGCGTGGCTCGCCGCGGACCGGGACCGGATGGCCGACTGCCGCGCCTGCGAACTGCACGACCAGGGCGGGTGGCGGGCCGAGCGGGGCGCGGACGCCGAGGCGCTCGCACTGTGGCGGCCGGTCCTGGAGGGCGAGTACACGTGCGCCCACGAACCGCACGCCGTCCTCGCGTCCTCGCTGCTGCCGCTGCTGCGCCTCGGCCGTCCGGACGAGGCGCGGGCCCACCACCTGCGGGGTCTCCGGCTCGTACGCCCCATGGAGAGCATGCGTGGCGCGTACGCGGACCATGTGGAGTTCTGCGCGCTCAGCGGCAACGAGGCGCGTGCGCTGGAGCTGCTCGCGGAGCGGCCCGCCTACTTCACGGACAGCGGGGAGCCGCGCAGCCGGATGGACTTCCTGGCCGTGGTGGCCCTGCTGGCGGACCGGCTGACCTCCCTCGGACTCGGCGGGCGGACCGTGCCGGGCCCGGCCGGCCGCGCCTGGACCGCGGCCGAACTCGCCGCCCACGCGCGCGTGGAGGCCCTTTCGCTGGCCGGGCGCTTCGACGAGCGCAACGGGACGACACATGTGAGCGACCGGATCCGCCGGCGGATGGACCAGCAACCGCTGGTCGAGCGTCTGCCGCTGGGTGTACGCGCCACGTCGGCCGTCACCCCCGCCGTGCGGCCCGCGCCCGCACCCGCGCCCACGGCCACCGCCGACGCGGCGCCGGAGCTGTCCGCGCTGCTCGCCGAGGCCCGCCGGCTCTCGGAGTCGCTGCACCCGGAGTCCGTCGCGGCCTGGGCCGCGGTCGCCGCAGCGGCGGAGGACGAGGAGCTGGCGCCGCGCGACCGCGCGGAGATGGCCGACCACGAGGCGATGGGTGCGGGGCCCGGGGGCGTGGAGCTGTTCGCCCGCGCCGCCGAGCTGTACGAGGAGGCGGGCGACCCGGGCGAGGCCCTGGCGGCACGCGCGCGTGGAGCGTACGTACTGGCCCTGTCCGGCCGGAGCGACGCGGCGCTGGCCGCGGTCGAGGAGCCGTACGAGCGGGTGCTCGCCCTCTTCGCGGACGGCGGGACGGGTCTCCGGCAGGCCGCTTCCGTACTGGTCGGACGGGCCCGGATCCTGCTGCAGCGGGTGCACGAGGCGGCCGGGACGAACGGGGCGGGTGACGAGGCCGCGGCCCTGGCCGCCGCGGAGACGGCGGCGCGGGAACTGCGTGCCCTCACCGGGCCGGATGCCGGGGGCGACGTCCTGGTCGCCGCGCGCGCCGCGGAGGCGCAGGCCATGCTCGGGGAGCTCGCGGCGCACGCCGGGGACGTCGAGAGGGCCGCGGAGCTGCTCACGGAGGCTTCGGAGGCGTTCGTCGCCGCCGGGCTGCCGTGGTTCGCGGTGGAGTACGAGGCCCGGCTGACCGGGCTCGCCCGCCAACTGGGCGATGCCGGGGCGGCCGAGCGGGCCGCCCGGGCGGCGCTGGAGCACGGGGCGCCCTTCATGGAGGCGGCCGGTCATGCCCAGCTGCATCTCCAGCTGGCCGAGATACTCGGCGCCGGGGGGCGGTTCGGGCCCGCCGCGGACCACGCCCTGGAGGCGTCGCACTGGGCCGACGAGGCCGGCGAGGACGCCACGCTCGGTGCCTGGGCCCGGCACCAGCTGGGCGGCTTCCTGCTGCGCCAGGGGCGGTGGGCGGAGGCTGCGGAAATCCTGGAGTCGGCGCTGCCCGAGCTGAGCGCGCGGACACACGGGGACGGGGCGATCGTGCAGACCCGGTGGTGGCTCGGCGACTGTCTCACCGAGTTGGGGGAACACCGCGAGGCCGCCGAGCACTGGCTCCGGGCCGCCGACATCGCCCGGCAGTGGCCCGAGCAGCACGACCACGCGATGCTCGCCCACCTCGCCGCGGAGGCGCTCGGTCACGCGGGGCTGCCCGCCGAGGCGGATCAGGCGTACGCGCGCGCCGGTGATCTGTGGCGCGGTCTCGGCAACGTGCACGGGCTGATCCGCTCGCTGCGCGCCCGCGCGTGGCTCGCGGTGCGCGGGCGGGACTCCGAGGGGCCGGAGGGGGCGGGGCTCGACGCGGCACGGGAGTTGATGGGCCGGGCGGTGGGCGTGGGCGAGGCCGCCGTGCGCGAGGGCGAGGGCGAGGACGAGGACTCGGGTTTGGGCTTGGGCGACGACGAGGCGCGTGGCCGGCTCGTGGCCGAGCTCGCCCACACGCATCGGCAGTTCGGTGACCTGGTCGCGCGTTCCGTGCCCGGCGACGCCACGGACGACATGATCCGTGCGCTGTTCGAGGAGGCGCTCGCGCACCTCACCCTGGCCGTCTCCGGGTTCCTCTCGCTGGGCGAGGACGCCCTCCACGACCTGACCGGGGCGCAGCTCGCCGCGGGGTGGCTGGAGGCTGATCTGGAGCATGCGGGGTGGGCGGGGGCGCGGGCGCGGGCTGTGCTTGACGCGTACGCCGACGCTGGCGCTGGCTCCGGCGCTGACGAGATCGTGGTGGCTCGTGTTGCCGAGGCGGAGCGGTTGCTGCGGGCTGTTGAGGGGCTCTGAGGGTCGGGGTGTGAGTGTGGGTGCGGGAGCGTTGCGGCTGGGCGCGCCGTTCCCCGCGCCCCTGACGGGGTGGCGCCGCCGGCCTTCTCGTGCGGGTGCGTCGTGGTTGAGCGCGCCGTTCCCCGCGCCCCTGACGGGGCGCCGCCGCCGGCCGACGGCCCTCACGCGCGGGTGCGTCGTGGTTGAGCGCCGTTCCCCGCGCCCCTGACGGGGTGGCGCCGCCGGCCGCCCTCACGCGCGGGAGCGTCGTGGTGGGGTTCGGCTACTCGACTCCGATCAGGAGGAGGGGGGACTGGTGGCCGCCTCGGTAGGTGATCGTGTCCACTGCCAGGTAGGACTCGCGGACTCGTGCTTCCAGGTGGGACGCGATCGTTTCGGGGGCCTCGTCGCCCAGGACCAGGGTGACCATCTCGCCGCCCGCCGAGAGCATGCGGTTCAGGACCGTCTCCGCGGTGGCCGTGATGTCGGAGCCGATCACGGCCACGTCACCGTCGATGAGGCCGAGGACGTCGCCGGCCTGGCAGATGCCGGCCATGGTCCAGGACTGGCGTTCCGCGACCTCCACCTCGGCGTACCGGGTCGCGCCGGCCGCCGAGGTCATGGCGACCACGTCCTCGTCGAAGCGCCGCTCCGGCTCGTGCACGGCGAGCGCCGCGATCCCCTGCACCGCGGAGCGCGTGGGGATCAGCGCGACCCGCACGCCCTCGCTCCGGGCCTGCTCGGCCGCCACGGCCGCGGTGTGGCGCAGTTCGGCGTCGTTGGGCAGCAGCACGACCTCGAGCGCGTGGGCCCGGCGTACCGCCTCGACGAGTTCCCCGCTCGCCGGCGGCTCTCCGGGGCGCGCTAGGACGGTGGTGGCCCCGGCCTCGGCGTAGAGCCCCGCGAGGCCCTCCCCGGGGACGACGGCCACGACCGCGCGCTGGGCCCTCTCGCGGACCGGCCGGGCGGTCGAGCCCGTGGTGTGGGCGTCGGCAGGCCCGAAGTGCGTGATCCGGATCCGGTGCGGCCGGCCCGCCTCGACGCCCGCCTCCACGGCCGCGCCCGCGTCGTCGACGTGCACATGGACGTTCCACAGGCCGTCCCCGCCGACCACGACGAGTGAGTCCCCGAGCGCGTCCAGCCGGGCGCGCAGCCGCGCCACGGCCGTGTCGTCCGCGTCCAGGAGGTAGATCACCTCGAACGCGGGCCCGTTCTCCGCGCTCTCCTCCGGGACGGGGCCGCCGTCCGCGCACTCCAGAGCCGTCACGTCCGCGTCGGCCACCACGCGCGCGTGGGACGCGAGGACCGGCACCGCGCCCGCCACGGGAGCCTCGCCCGTGAACGTCTCCACCAGCGCCGCCAGCACGGCCACGAGTCCGCGGCCACCCGCGTCGACCACCCCGGCCCGCTCCAGGACCGCCAGTTGCCCGGGGGTCGCCGCGAGCGCCGTCCGCGCACCCTCGTAGGCGGCCCGTGCCACCACCGCGCAGTCCCCCCGGGCGTCCGAGGCCGCGTCGGCGGCGGCCGAGGCGACCGTGAGGACCGTGCCCTCGACGGGATGCGCGACCGCCTGCCTGGCCGCGTCGGACGCGTGCCGGAGGGCGAGCCGCAGGCCCTCCCCGTCGGTCTCCCCGGTGCCGCCGTCCGCGGCGAGCACCTGGGCCATGCCCCGCAGGAGCTGGGCCAGGATCGTTCCGGAGTTCCCCCGGGCCCCGATCAGCGCGCCGTGCGCCATGGCCCGTACCGCGTCCGCGAGCGTGGGCGGTTCGATCACCGGCCCGCCTGAGCCGGTGCCGGTGCCCGTGGTGTCGCCGATGACGGAGACGGCGGCGTGCGCCGCGAAGACCGCCTCGACGGCCGCGGCCGCGGACTCGACGGTCAGGTAGAGATTGGTGCCGGTGTCCCCGTCCGCGACGGGGTAGACATTGATCGCGTCGATCTCCTCGCGTGCGCGGCCGAGGGCCTCCAGCGCGAGTCCGCACCAGGCGCGTACCGCGGATGCGTCCAATGTCTGCGGCACCTGCGCCACCTGCGCCTCCCTGAGCAGCCGAACGTTCGACGCAGCGTAGACCCAGGTGAGGTCTGCGCCGGAAGAGGGCCGGGACGGACCCCGCGCGGGACATGGTAGTTTCGTTGTACGGACGCAGTCGTTGTATGCTGCTCCGGTTGCCCGATCCGATCGGGCCTTCCCCCTGGCACCGCCACTCAGATCCTAGATCTTGATCTCGGCATGCCGGGATCAACCCGTAAGAGCATCTGAAGTCTTGGAGTGACCCGTGGCTGCCAACTGCGACGTCTGTGGCAAGGGGCCGAGCTTCGGCAACAACATCTCGCACTCGCACCGCCGTACGTCCCGTCGCTGGAACCCGAACATCCAGCGCGTACGTACCGTGGTCGGCGGGACGCCGAAGCGCGTCAACGCTTGCACCTCGTGCATCAAGGCCGGCAAGGTCTCGCGCTGACGCTCTGCTAGCGCGCGGCCACTGCTGGTCCACCGCTCAAAGCCGGCCCACCTCACGGTGGACCGGCTTTTTGCTGTCGTCCGGCTCTTCGTCGCTCGCCGGCTCTCCGCTGTTTCTGCTGTTCCTGCTGTTCCTCAGACGAACCGCCAGCCGTGATGCACCGGCCCGATGCCGTCCCCGAGCGGGAACCCGGCCGCGATCGCCCCGGTGACGTACTCCTTCGCCGCCACGACCGCATCCGGCACCGGCTGCCCCTTCGCCAGCTCGGAGGCTATGGCACTGGCGAGCGTGCACCCCGTGCCGTGGGTGTGCCGGTTGTCGAGCCGCGGCGCCCGCAGCCACAGCTCGTCGGAGCCGTCGGTCAGGAAGTCCACCGCCTCGCCGCTCAGGTGGCCGCCCTTGATCAGCGCCCAGACCGGCCCGTACGACAGCACGGACGCCGCCGCCCGCCGCATCCCGTCCGCCGACTCCACCCGTACACCGGTGAGCTGGGTCACCTCGTCGAGGTTCGGCGTCGCCACCGTGGCCACCGGCAGCAGCCTGGTCCGTACGGAGTCCAGGGCGGAGGAGGCGAGGAGAGAGTCGCCGTGCTTGGAGACGCCGACCGGGTCGACGACGGTGGGCACGTCGGTGGCGCCCAGCAACTCGGCGACGGCCTCGACGAGTTCGGCGGAGGAGAGCATGCCGGTCTTGACCGCCTGGACGCCGATGTCGTCCACCACACTGCGGTACTGGGCGCGCACCGCCTCCACCGGCAGCTCCCAGGCACCCTGCACGCCGAGGGAGTTCTGGGCGGTGACGGCGGTGAGCACGCTCATGCCGTGCACGCCGAGCGCGAGCATGGTCTTGAGGTCGGCCTGGATCCCGGCCCCGCCCCCGGAGTCGGAGCCGGCGACCGTCAGCACACGGGGCGGTACGGGGGCCGGAACCGGGTCCGGCGCAGGGGCTGACGCGCGGGGCGGTGTGCTCATGACTCGATGTCCCCGAAGTGGTCCCAGCCGCCCTTGCTGGTCCAGGGCGCCCCGTCGACGGTGACCTGGGGCAGCGCCGACGGGTTGAGGACCCCGCCGATCACCTTCCAGCGCGCGGGCAGCTTCACGTCCGGGGGGAAGGTCGCGACGATCGCGTGGTCCTCGCCGCCGGTGAGCACCCACTGGAGCGGGTCGACGCCGACGGCCTGCCCGATGTCGTTCATCTGCGTGGGGATGTCGACGTCGCCCGAGCGGACGTCGATGCGCACCTTGCTGGCCTCGGCGATGTGCCCGAGATCGGCGATCAGTCCGTCACTGACGTCCGTCATGGACGTCGCGCCGAGTCCGGCGGCGGCGGGACCCGCGTGGTAGGGCGGCTCCGGGCGCCGGTGTGCCTCGACGAAGGCGCGCGGCGAGCGGAAGCCGCGGGAGAGCACGGCGTGCCCGGCCGCGGACCAGCCCAGCCAGCCCGTCACCGCCACCACGTCACCGGGCCGGGCGCCGGCCCGGGTCACCGGCTCGTGGTTGCGCAGATCACCGAGCGCGGTGATCGCCACGGTGATCGTGTCGCCGCGTACGACGTCTCCGCCGACCACGGCCGCACCCGCGACCTGGCACTCGTCGCGCAGGCCGTCCATCAGCTCGGAGGGCCAGGTGGCGGGCAGTTCCGCCGGGACGACCAGGCCGAGCAGCAGTGCGGTCGGCACGGCGCCCATGGCGGCGATGTCCGCGAGGTTCTGCGCGGCCGCCTTGCGCCCGACGTCGTACGCCGTGGACCAGTCGCGCCTGAAGTGCCGCCCCTCCAGGAGGATGTCGGTGCTCGCCACGACCCTGCGGTCGGGGGCGGCCACCACGGCTGCGTCGTCACCGGGCCCGACGCGTACCGCCGGGGTGGTGGTGAGCCGGGAGGTGAGCTCCCTGATGAGCCCGAACTCCCCCAACTCGCCCACGGTTCCCTTCACCGAGTCTCACCTGTTCCCTTCGTGCCCACGCGCTCGTGCCCATGGGCCGATTCGTCTCCTGCTGTTCCTGCGCCCGCCGCCCGGTCGCGGGCCGTCTCATATCTCGGTACGGTCGAGTCGGCCGTCAACCCGCGCGGCCCGGGTACCCCAACGCGCAAGACCCCGCCCCCGCGGGTCTCCCCGTGGCGCGCGACGACGCGATACCGTGGCGTTCCTTTTCCCCACATGATCCTCGTGGCCGCCCTGGAGGTTCCGTGGTACAGGCGTACATCCTGATCCAGACGGAGGTCGGCAAAGCGTCGACCGTCGCCGAGATGGTCAGCAAGATTTCGGGGGTGATCCAGGCCGAGGACGTGACGGGGCCGTACGACGTGATCGTGCGGGCCCAGGCCGACACGGTGGACGCGCTCGGCCGCATGGTGGTCGCGCGGGTCCAGCAAGTGGACGGCATCACGCGTACCCTGACCTGCCCGGTCGTGCACCTGTAGCCCCCGTCTACGCTGGGCCGGTGGACCTCTTCCGTCACCGGCGTGCTTCTCTGGTCGGGCTGCCAGCCCTTGTCCTGCTGATCGCTGCCACTGGCTGCTCCTCAGCAGACGACAACACCACGGCCTCGGTTCCCCGTCCGGGTGCGAAGGCCACCCAGCTGTGCCGGAACCTGGACAAGTCGTTGCCACGGAAGGTGGACGGCCTCGGTCGGGAGGATCCCGAGCCCCGGTCGGCGTTGACCGCGGGCTGGGGAAGCCCGGCGATCATACTGCGCTGCGGGGTGTCGCGGCCCGCGAAGATGGTCGACCCGAGGGTGGCCGATGGGAGCGATCCCGATGCGATAGGCGGCGGGGTGAACGGGGTGGGGTGGCTGATGGAGGAGCGGGACGACGGGTCGACCCGCTTCACCTCCGCGCGGCGGCTCGCGTACGTCGAGGTCACCGTGCCCTCCGGGCGGGACACGTCCTCCGTGCTCGTCGATCTGGCCGGGGCGATCAAGAAGTCGGTCCCCGAGGGGATCGCGGACTGAGATCGCGGGACGAGGCCCCGGTCGTGCGCCGGCTACAGGTGCCTATCGGCCGGTCGCGCGGTTCCCGGTGCCCCTTCGAGGACGACGGCCTGCGCCGCTCCCCGCGTCCCTGACGGGACGCGCCCTACCTCAGGCCCGTCTGCCTGCGCAGGGCCGCCTGGATCAGGCGGTCGACCAGTTCCGGGTACGGGACTCCCGTCGCTTCCCACATCTTGGGGTACATGGAGATGGGGGTGAAGCCGGGCATCGTGTTGATCTCGTTGATCACGAACCCGCCGTCCTCCGTGAGGAAGAAGTCGGCCCGGACCAGTCCCTCGCAGGACGCGGCCTCGAAGGCGTCGACGGCGAGGCGCCGCACCTCGGCGGTCTGCTCGGGGGTCAGCGGCGCGGGCACGACGCCGGGGGTCGAGTCGATGTACTTCGCCTCGAAGTCGTAGTACGCGTGCGACTGCACCGGCGGGATCTCGGCCGGCACGGAGGCCCGGGGCCCGTCCTCGAACTCCAGTACGCCGCACTCGATCTCGCGGCCGCGCAGCAGCGCCTCCACGAGGATCTTCGGGTCGTGGTGCCGGGCCGCGGCGATCGCCTCGTCGAGCCCGGACAGGTCGTCGACCTTGGTGATGCCGATCGACGACCCCGCGCGCGCGGGCTTCACGAAGAGCGGCCAGCCGTGCTCCCCCGCGAAGTCGATGATCTTCTTGCGGGCCGCCGCCTCGTCCTGCTCCCACTCACGGGGGCGGATCACCGCGTACGGGCCGACCGGCAGCCCGAAGGAGGTGAACACCCGCTTCATGTACTCCTTGTCCTGGCCGACGGCCGAGGCGAGCACGCCCGAACCGACGTACGGGACACCGGAGAGCTCCAGCAGACCCTGCAGCGTGCCGTCCTCACCGTACGGACCGTGCAGCATCGGGAAGACGACGTCGACCTCGCCGAGCGCCTTGGGCACCGAGCCGGGCTCGCTGTAGACCACTTCACGGCTGGCGGGGTCGACGGGCAGGATCACGCCGCCCTCGGCCGACTCCGCGAGCTGCTCGACGTTCGGCTGGCGCCGGTCGACGATCGCCATCCGCTCCGGCTCGTCGGCGGTGAGCGCCCAGCGGCCGTCCTGGGTGATGCCGATCGGCAGTACGTCGTACTTCGTACGGTCGATGGCCCGCAGGACCGCGCCGGCGGTGACCACGGAGATTCCGTGTTCGGAACTGCGGCCGCCGAACACGACGGCCACACGCGGCTTGCGGAGCTGCTGCTCGGTGCTCTGGGGGAGGTTCTCGGTGCTCATATCGGGTTGAGACTACCCGGTGGTAGGGCGCCGAGTCAGCGTCCGCGGGGCCCGTTCGTTCAGCGCCGTTCGGGCTTGGCGCTGCGCGACATCAGTTCCTTGAGGGCGACGACGGGCGGCTTGCCCTCGTGGACGATGCCGACGACGGTCTCCGTGATGGGCATGTCGACTCCGTGCCGGCGCGCCAAGTCGAGTACGGACTCACAGGACTTGACGCCCTCGGCGGTCTGCCGGGTGACCGCGATGGTCTCCTGCAGGGTCATGCCCTTGCCGAGGTTGGTGCCGAAGGTGTGGTTGCGCGAGAGCGGCGAGGAGCAGGTCGCCACGAGGTCGCCGAGGCCCGCGAGTCCGGAGAACGTCAGCGGGTCGGCGCCCATCGCGAGCCCGAGCCGGGTCGTCTCCGCCAGTCCGCGGGTGATCAGGGACCCCTTGGCGTTGTCGCCGAGTCCCATGCCGTCCGCGATGCCGACCGCGAGGCCGATGACGTTCTTGACCGCGCCGCCGAGTTCGCAGCCCACCACGTCGGTGTTGGTGTACGGACGGAAGTAGGGGGTGTGGCAGGCGGCCTGGAGCCGCTGGGCGACCTCGTCGTCGCTGCAGGCGACCACGGCGGCGGCCGGCATGCGGGCGGCGATCTCACGGGCCAGGTTGGGCCCGGTGACCACGGCGATCCGGTCGGCGCCGACCTTCGCGACGTCCTCGATCACCTCGCTCATCCGCATCGCGGAGCCCAGTTCGACGCCCTTCATCAGGGAGACGAGCACGGTGCCGGGCGCGAGCAGCGGCGCCCAGTCCGCCAGGTTCTCGCGCAGCGTCTGCGAGGGCACGGTGAGCACGGTGAAGTCGGCGTCACGGGCCGCCTCGGCGGCGTCGGTGGTGGCCCGCAGGTTCTCGGGCAGCTCGATGCCGGGCAGGTAGTCGGGGTTCGTCCGCGTGGAGTTGACCGCCTCGGCGACCTCGGGCCGCCGTCCCCACAGCGTCACGTCGCACCCGGCGTCGGCGAGCACCATCCCGAAGGCCGTGCCCCACGATCCGGCTCCGAAGACGGCCGCCCTGGCGGGTGTGCCGGATGTCGTCACTTGCCATGCCCCTTTTCACGCTCTGCCTCGGTGATGTCCCGCACGGTCTCGCCCCGCGCGGCCCCTTCGTGCTCTTCCCGCTCCCGCGGTTCCCCGTGCTCCTGCCGCTCTCCCCGCTCTTCCCGCCTTTCCGTCCTGCGCCGCTGTTCGCCGCGCACCGTGCGCGGGTCGTACGGCGTGGCGGGGGCCTTCTCGCCACGGATCTGCTCCAGCTGCGCGGTGACCGCGGCCATGATGACCCCGGTCGCCTCCTTCAGGAGCTCGGGCGTCATCTCCTTGCCGTAGAAACGGGAGAGGTCCACCGGTGGTCCGGCGAGCACGTGGTGCGTCTTGCGCGGAAGGAGGTCGGGCTTCCTGGCATAGGGGGCCAGCAGGTGGTTGGCACCCCACTGGGCCACCGGAACGACCGGGCACCTGGTCTCCAGGGCGACCCGCGCGGCGCCCGTCTTGCCGGTCATCGGCCACAGGTCGGGGTCACGGGTGAGGGTGGCCTCGGGATAGAAGGCGACGCACTCCCCGCGCCGTACGGCGTCGATCGCCGCCCGGTAGGCACTGAGCGCGTCACTGCTCTCGCGGTACACCGGGATCTGCCCGGTCCCCCGCATGGCCGCCCCCACGAAACCGCTCTTGAAAAGCCCGCTCTTGGCCAGAAAGCGCGGAACCCGGCCGGTGTTGTACTGGAAGTGTCCGTACGCGAGCGGATCCACGTGTGAATTGTGGTTCACCACGGTGATGAATCCGCCCTCGGCAGGAATGTGCTCCATTCCGCGCCAGTCCCGCTTGAGCAGAACCACCAGAGGTGGTTTGCACAGGACCGCGGCGAAGCGGTACCAGAAGCCGATTCTGCGGCGGGACACGCGAACACCTTCCTCTTGGGCCTGGGGCCGCACAAGTGTCACCCCGGGCCGCCTGTCTGTCGAGAACACCGTACGCCCCGGCTTCGGGCCGACTCCGGTGCGCGGGTGACAATGGGCGGGACAAGGAGGGACGGAGCACTCGTGCAGTGGACCCTGGTCGTACCCCTCAAAGCCCTGGCGCGGGCGAAGAGCAGGCTCTCGGACACGGCGGCCGACGGCCTGCGTCCGGGACTCGCCCTCGCCTTCGCGCAGGACACGGTGGCCGCGGCGCTGGCCTGCCCGGAAGTCGCGGATGTGGCAGTGGTCACGGGCGATGCGCTGGCCGGCCGCGAGCTGGCCGCCCTCGGCGCCCGGATCGTCCCCGACGAGCCGGGTGGCGGTCTGAACGCCGCGCTGCGGCACGCGGCGACGGCCGTACGCGCGCACCGCCCCCGAACTCCGCTGGCGGCCCTGAACGCCGATCTGCCCGCGCTGCGCCCGCCGGAATTGGCCCGCGTGCTCACCGCTGCCGCACAATTCCCCCGCGCTTTCCTCGCGGATGCCGCCGGATTCGGTACCACTCTCCTGGCCTCGTCCGCGGACCGTGAATTGCTTCCCGCATTCGGAACGGATTCCCGCGCCCGGCACCGCGCGTCGGGCGCCGCGGAACTCCTGCTGACCGAGGTGGATTCCGTACGCCAGGACGTGGACACCGGCGCGGACCTGCGGGCCGCATTGGCGTTGGGCGTGGGCCCCCGCACGGCATCCGCCGTACAGCGCCTGAAAGCGGCCTGAGCTTCGAGTCCTCCGTCGGAACGATCACCTCTCGGGAGAATGCCGCCCGCACGGGTGCTTCCCTGGAACGCGGGAATCCACGCGACCGGCCCCGCCGGCCCGCATTCCCCCCACCGCCTCGCGGACCCTTTCCCCGATGAACCGCATACGCTTCCTCCATGCAGGCGACCGCGTACACATACGACCCCGCCACCCGCAGCGGCCAAGTGCTGCTGGACGACGGCACTCCCGTCCCCTTCGACGCCCCGGCGTTCGACAGGGGCGGCCTCAGACTCCTCCGTCCGGGCCAGCGCGTACGGATCGAGACCGAGGGCGGGAAGGACGACCGCCGCATCACCCTGGTGACCCTGCAGACGTTCTGAGAACGCCGCGGGCCGGGCTCCCGAGGGAGCCCGGCCCGGCGCGTGTGTGCCCTGCGCCCCTGCTACCTGCGGGCGGTGGCCTTCTTGGCGGTGGTGGTGCTGCGGGCCGCCGACTTCTTGGCCGGCGCCTTCTTGGCCGCGGCCTTCTTCGCGGGGGCCTTCTTCGCCGCCGCCTTCTTGGCGGTCGTCTTCTTCGCCGTGGTCTTCTTGGCGGCCGCGGAGGTCTTCTTCGCGGTCGTCTTCTTCGCCGTGCTGGTGGTCTTCTTGGCGGCCGGCGTGGTCTTCTTCGCGGACGTCTTCCTGGCCGTGGACGCGGCCGGGGCCGAGGTCTTCCTGGCCGTCGCCGTCGCCTTCTTGGCGGTGGTGGCCTTCTTGGCCGCGGCCTTCTTGACCGTGGCGGAGGCGCCGCCGGTCAGGCTGCCCTTGGGGGCCTTCTTGACCGCGACGTCGTTCTTCGGGAGCTTCTTCGACCCGCTCACCAGGTCCTTGAAGCCCTGACCGGCGCGGAAGCGCGGCACGGAGGTCTTCTTGACCCGAACGCGCTCTCCGGTCTGCGGGTTGCGGGCGTAACGGGCCGGACGGTCCACCTTCTCGAAGGAACCGAAGCCGGTGACCGAGACCCGGTCCCCGCCGACCACCGCACGGACCACCGCGTCCAGTACGGCGTCGACCGCGTCGGCGGCCTGCTGACGCCCGCCGACCTTGTCGGCAATCGCTTCTACGAGCTGCGCCTTGTTCACGTCTTCCCCTTCGGAGACATTGCCAGAACGAAAGTGTTCAAGCTTTTTCGCACGTTAGGCAGATATATACCGCAAATCAAACACGAAACGGGCTAATCACCCTTGTGCCGCAACGAACTGGGCCTGCCGCCAAGTTCCTCAGCGTTCCTCTTCGGGGATTCGGCCCTCGTCGAGGTCCGTGGTGAACCGCTCCAGACGCCTTGTCGCATCGGCGAGATCGTGTTTGGCCACGGCCGTAATGACCAGCAGCTTCCGGGTCAGCGCCATCCGTACGCCCTCCGGGACTTGCAGTGCGCGCACCGCTGTGTGCGCTTCCTTGAGTTGGGACGCGACCGCCGCATAGAGCTCGAGTTGGCCGTCGTGTTCCATGCACAGATTGTGCCATCTGGGGCGAGTTGTCGCCTGCGCAGGGGGTAACTACCGCCTCCCGAGGGCCTCCCGCGCACCTGCCCACAAGGCTCTGCCGAATCTCGGCTACCCCAGCAAGGACTCTTGAAACAAGGGGAGTTGAGGCCAATCACAAAGTCCGGAACACCCCTTCTGCGGGCAGACACAGATGTACCCCCAACCGTCCACGATTGGGGGTACAGCAGCTTGTCGCCGGGCTGCGCCTGGCTGGAATCAGCCGTGCGGTCCGGCGGCCGGTCAGACCTGGACGGTCCGCGGCTTGTGGGAGGGCCTCTTGGCCTCGTAGGCCGAGATGTCCGCCTCGTTCTGCAGGGTGATGGAGATGTCGTCCAGCCCGTTCAGCAGCCGCCAGCGGGCGTTCTCGTCGAGCTCGAAGGCGGCCGTGATGCCCTCGGCGCGCACCTCACGGGCCTCCAGGTCGACCGTGACCTCGGCCTCGGGGTCCCGGTCGGTGAGCTCCCACAGCGCGTCCACGATCTTCTGCTCCAGCACCACCGTGAGCAGGCCGTTCTTGAGCGAGTTACCGCGGAAGATGTCCGCGAAGCGGGACGAGATCACGGCCTTGAAGCCGTAGTTCTGCAGCGCCCACACGGCGTGCTCGCGCGAGGATCCCGTGCCGAAGTCGGGTCCCGCGACGAGCACCGTGGCTCCCTCGCGCTCGGGCTGGTTGAGGATGAAGGACGGGTCCTTGCGCCAGGCTTCGAAGAGCCCGTCCTCGAAGCCGTCCCTGGTCACCTTCTTGAGCCAGTGGGCGGGGATGATCTGGTCGGTGTCGACGTTGCTGCGGCGCAGCGGGACCGCCCGGCCGGTGTGCGTGGTGAATGCTTCCATGGCTATCGGACTCCAGCGGGCGTGCGGTCGTCGGCTTCGGACAGGTCGGCGGGGGAGGCCAGATGGCCCAGCACCGCCGTCGCGGCGGCGACCTGCGGTGACACCAGGTGGGTACGGCCGCCCTTGCCCTGCCTGCCCTCGAAGTTGCGGTTGGAGGTGGACGCGGAGCGCTCACCGGGGGCCAGCTGGTCGGGGTTCATGCCCAGGCACATCGAGCAGCCCGCGTGCCGCCATTCGGCGCCGGCCTCCTTGAAGACCAGGTCCAGGCCCTCGGAGACGGCCTGCAGACCGACGCGCGCGGAGCCGGGGACCACCAGCATCCGTACGCCGTCGGCGACTTTGCGGCCCTCGACGACGGACGCGGCGGCCCGCAGGTCCTCGATACGGCCGTTGGTGCACGAACCTACGAAGACGGTGTCGACCTTGATGTCGCGCAGCGGCTGTCCGGCGGTCAGCCCCATGTACTCCAGGGCCTTTTCGGCGGCGAAGCGCTCCGATGCGTCTTCGTACGAGGCCGGGTCGGGGACGGCCGCCGAAAGCGGGGCGCCCTGGCCCGGGTTGGTGCCCCAGGTGACGAACGGCGCGAGGGAGGCGGCGTCGATGACGACCTCCGCGTCGAATTCGGCGTCCTCGTCCGACTTCAGGGTCTTCCAGTACGCGACGGCGGCGTCCCAGTCCTCGCCCTCGGGGGCGTGGGCGCGGCCCTTGATGTACGCGAAGGTGGTCTCGTCGGGGGCGATCATGCCCGCGCGGGCGCCGGCCTCGATCGACATGTTGCAGATGGTCATGCGGGCCTCCATCGAGAGTTTCTCGATGGCGGAGCCCCGGTACTCCAGGATGTAGCCCTGGCCGCCGCCCGTGCCGATCTTGGTGATGATCGCCAAGATCAGGTCCTTGGCCGTGACGTCCTCGGGCAGTTCGCCGTCGACCGTGATGGCCATGGTCCTGGGGCGCGCCAGCGGCAGGGTCTGGGTGGCCAGCACGTGCTCGACCTGGGAGGTGCCGATGCCGAAGGCCAGCGCTCCGAAGGCGCCGTGCGTGGAGGTGTGGGAGTCACCGCACACGACCGTGGTGCCGGGCTGGGTCAGGCCCAGCTGCGGGCCCACGACGTGCACGACACCCTGCTCGACGTCGCCCAGCGAGTGCAGGCGCACGCCGAACTCGGCGCAGTTCTTGCGCAGCGTCTCCAGCTGGGCCCGGGAGACCGGGTCCGCGATGGGCTTGTCGATGTCGAGGGTGGGGGTGTTGTGGTCCTCGGTCGCGATGGTGAGGTCGAGCCGGCGCACGGGGCGCCCGGCCTGACGGAGACCGTCGAACGCCTGGGGGCTGGTCACCTCGTGCAGCAGGTGCAGATCGATGAAGAGGAGGTCGGGCTCGCCCTCCGCGCGCCGGACGACATGGTCGTCCCAGACCTTCTCCGCGAGTGTCCTACCCATCGCTTTCCCTCCGGCCGGCCTGTGTGGGCGCCGGCCCAACTAGAGATTTCCGGGGCGGCCGCGTCCGTACCCCCCGTACCGGACGTCTTCCGCCGGGCCCGTTGGTCCGCGGGCCGTGTATGTATCAGGGTGGCGCGTTCCACGGGAAATTGAACTTGCGTTTCACAGAGTGAGACGCGAGTATCGTTTCATGGACAACAGCAGCGGCGTCGGCGTTCTGGACAAGGCAGCCCTTGTCCTGAGCGCACTGGAGTCCGGTCCGGCCACCCTCGCGGGCCTGGTCGCGGCGACCGGACTGGCACGGCCCACGGCACATCGGCTCGCCGTGGCACTCGAACACCACCGCATGGTGGCGCGTGACATGCAGGGGCGTTTCATTCTCGGCCCCCGGCTGGCGGAGCTGGCCGCGGCCGCCGGCGAGGACCGGCTCCTCGCGACGGCGGGCCCGGTGCTCACGCATCTGCGGGACATCACGGGCGAGAGCGCGCAGCTCTACCGCCGCCAGGGCGACATGCGCATCTGCGTCGCCGCGGCGGAGCGCCTGTCGGGTCTCAGGGACACGGTCCCGGTCGGTTCGACGCTCACCATGAAGGCGGGCTCCTCGGCCCAGATCCTGATGGCCTGGGAGGAGCCGGAGCGCCTGCACCGCGGGCTCCAGGGCGCCCGCTTCACGGCGACGGCCCTGTCGGGCGTACGGCGCCGGGGCTGGGCCCAGTCGATCGGCGAACGCGAGCCGGGCGTCGCGTCCGTCTCCGCGCCGGTGCGCGGGCCCTCGAACCGCGTGGTCGCCGCCGTCTCGGTGTCGGGGCCGATCGAGCGTCTGACGCGTCACCCGGGCCGGATGCACGCCCAGGCGGTCATCGACGCGGCCGGCCGCCTGTCCGAGGCCCTGCGCCGCACCAGCTGACCCCGCACCCTTCGACGTCCCCCCGGCCGGTCGCTCCAACGCCGCAGCGAACGGCCGGAGTCGATGTCCTGACGGTGCGCAGCACGAAGAAGCCCTCCCCTGGTGGGGAGGGCTTCCTGTTCGTGTACCCCCGACCGGATTCGAACCGGCGCTACTGCCGTGAGAGGGCAGCGTGCTAGGCCGCTACACAACGGGGGCGAGGACCACAAGTGATCCAGCTGGGCTACCAGGACTCGAACCTAGAACAACGGAACCAGAAACCGTCGTGTTGCCAATTACACCATAGCCCAATAGTGGTCTAGACCACTCGTACCCCCGACCGGATTCGAACCGGCGCTACCGCCTTGAGAGGGCGGCGTGCTAGGCCGCTACACAACGGGGGCCCTAGCGATCCTGCATGAGAGGCAGCGGGTGCGACCCGTACTGTCCCCCTGGGAAGGATCTGTACCCCCGACCGGATTCGAACCGGCGCTACCGCCTTGAGAGGGCGGCGTGCTAGGCCGCTACACAACGGGGGCCTTGCAGAACTGGTGTCTGCGATGCAGATAAGCTCTGCGAGCTGGCCTACCAGGACTCGAACCTAGACTAACGGAACCAGAAACCGTCGTGCTGCCAATTACACCATAGGCCACTGAAACTCAACCCCCGTGGGGATTTTGTTTTAGCTTGCGTCTCCGACCTCCGGCCTTTCGACCTGCTCTTCGGCGGCGCAGGAAGAACATTACCTGAAGGTGGACGGCGCTCCAAAACGGGTATCGGGCCCGAGGATCGCCGGGAGTTCGGCCAGCGACACGATGCGGCGCAGGCGGGAGAGCCGATCCGCCGGCCCGTCCGCCGCGGCGTCCGGACCGGGAGGCGTGACGGCACTCACGCCCGTGCGGTCGATCCAGACCGAGAACAGTCCGGCGTCGGCGGCGCCGCGCCCGTCGATCTCCGGGTGGTCCCCGACGTACACGACCTGGTGCGGTGGCAGTTCCAGGGCCTCGCAGGCCGCGTGGAAAGCCTCCGCCGCGGGCTTGGAGACGCCCAGTTCGGCCGCGCACAGCACCGTCTCGAAGCGATCCCGTACGCCGAGGACGCGCAGTTTGTGGTCCTGGACGCGAAGGCTCGAGTTGGAGAGCACGGCGTGGCGGTGGCTGCCCGCCAGGAGGTCGAGGACCGGCAGCACGTCCGGGAACAGCGCCCAGGCCGTCTCGTAGTGGCGCAGGTACCGGACGAACCAGTCCTCCGCCTCCGTGTCGGTCATGGGCCGGTCCAGGAACGCCCGCACCCGGTCCCGCCGGCCGCCGGCCCAGTCCACCTCGCCCGCCGCGAACCTCGCCCACTGCTGGTCGGTGAGCTCGCGCCACCGGCCGAGGGCCTGCTCGACGGACGCGTACCGGTCGAGCAGGCCCTCGGCCGCCAGATGCCCGCGCATCCCGGCACGGTCCGCCGTGGTGTAGTCGAAGATCGTGTCGTCCACGTCCCACAGCACGGCTCGGATCGTCATGGCTCGACGGTACCGCCGGACGCCGCCCCTCCCGTGGCCCCGTGCACGCCTACGCGGCCAGCTTCGCCAGCGCCGCGTCGATGCGCGCCAGCGCCTTCTCCCGGCCCAGGATCTCCAGGGACTCGAAGAGCGGCAGGCCGACCGTGCGGCCGGTGACGGCGACCCGGACCGGCGCCTGCGCCTTGCCCAGCTTGAGGCCGTGGGCCTCACCGGCGGCCAGCACGGCCTCCTTGAGGGACTCGGCGGAGGTCCAGTCGGCGGACTCCAGCTTCTCGCGGGCCGTCGCGAGCAGCGCGTCGGAGCCGTCCTTCATCGCCTTCGTCCAGGACGCCTCGTCGAAGGCCGGCTCCGGGAGGAACAGGAAGTCGACGTTGTCGGTGATCTCGGAGAGGACCTTGAGGCGGGTCTGGGCGTGCGGGGCGATCGCGTCCCACTTGGCGGCGTCGAAGTCCTCCGGTGCCCAGGGCGCGAAGGGGGCCTTGAGCCAGGGGGCGCAGCGCTGGGCGAACTCCTTCACGTCGAGCAGCCGGATGTGGTCCGCGTTGATGGCCTCGGCCTTCTTGAGGTCGAAGCGGGCCGGGTTGGGGTTCACGTCCGCGACGTCGAAGGCGGCGACCATCTCCTCGACGGTGAAGATGTCGCGGTCCGCGGAGAGCGACCAGCCGAGGAGCGACAGGTAGTTCAGCAGGCCCTCCGGGAGGAAGCCGCGCTCCCGGTAGAGGTTCAGCGAGGACTCCGGGTCGCGCTTGGAGAGCTTCTTGTTGCCCTCGCCCATCACATAGGGGAGGTGGCCGAAGGCCGGGGTCTCCTTGGCGACGCCCAGCTCGGTCAGCGCCCTGTAGAGGGCGATCTGGCGGGGGGTGGAGGAGAGCAGGTCCTCGCCGCGCAGGACGTGGGTGATCTCCATCAGGGCGTCGTCGACCGGGTTGACCAGCGTGTAGAGCGGGGCGCCGTTGGCGCGGACGATCCCGTAGTCCGGCACGTTCTCCGGGAGGTAGGTGATCTCGCCGCGGACCAGGTCCGTGAAGGTGATCGGCTCGTCGGGCATGCGGAAGCGGACGATGGGCGTGCGGCCCTCGGCCTCGTACGCGCTCTTCTGCTCGGCGGTCAGCTCGCGGCAGTGGCCGTCGTAACCGGACGGCCTGCCCGCCGCGCGCGCGGCGTCGCGGCGGGCGTCCAGCTCCGGCGTCGAGCAGTAGCAATGGTAGGCGCGGCCGGTGTCCAGGAGCTTCTGGGCGACGTCCTTGTAGAGGTCCATGCGCTGCGACTGGCGGTACGGCGCGTGGGGGCCGCCGGTCTCGGGGCCCTCGTCCCAGTCGAAGCCCAGCCAGCGCAGCGAGTCCAGGAGCTGCTCGTACGACTCCTCGGAGTCGCGGGCCGCGTCGGTGTCCTCGATGCGGAAGACGAAGGTGCCGCCGGTGTGGCGGGCGTACGCCCAGTTGAACAGGGCCGTGCGGACCAGGCCCACGTGGGGGTTGCCGGTCGGGGACGGACAGAAACGTACGCGTGGGGGCACCCCCTGTCCGAGCGGAGTCGACGACTTGGGGGAGTTCGCGTTAGCCACGCTTGATCACCTTGTTGGTGAGAGTGCCGATGCCTTCGATGGTGACGGCGACCTCGTCGCCGACGGTGAGGGGGCCGACCCCTGCCGGGGTGCCCGTGAGGACGACGTCGCCGGGGAGCAGCGTCATGGCCTCGGTGATGTTGACGATCAGGTCCTCGATGGAGTGGATCATCTCGCCGGTACGGCCCAGCTGGCGCTGCTGCCCGTTGACCGTGCACTGGATGGTGAGGTCGGACGGGTCGAGGTCGGTCTCCACCCAGGGGCCCAGCGGGCAGGAGGAGTCGAAGCCCTTGGCGCGGGCCCACTGCTTCTCGCGCCGCTGGACGTCACGCGCGGTGACGTCGTTGGCGCAGGTGTAGCCGAGGATCACGTCCTTGACGCGGTCGCGCGGCACCTCGCGGCACATCCGGCCGATGACCACGGCCAGCTCGGCCTCGTGGTGCAGCTCCTCGGAGAAGGAGGGGTACGCGATGTCGTCGCCGGAGCCGATCACCGAGGTGGACGGCTTGAAGAAGGCGAACGGGGCGTCGGGCACCTCGCCGCCCATCTCCTTGGCGTGGTCCGCGTAGTTGCGGCCGAAGGCGACGACCTTGTTGGGGAGCACGGGCGGCAGGAGGCGGACCTTGCTCAGCGGGACCTTGGTCCCGGAGAGCTCGAAGTCCGCGAACGGGATGCCCTTGATGATGTCGAGCACGAGGCCGTCGGTCGATCCAGGAGGGCTCTCGCCCTCGACCGCACCGAACGCGACGTTGCCGTCGATGGAGAACCTGGCGATGCGCACGGGATCGTTGCGCCCCTCACTGAGCTGGCCGGAGTCTGATGCTCCAGGCTAACGCGGCGGGGGGCGCCGCCTCGCTCGCATCGGGCCGGGGAGCCCGTGGGAGGCTTTACTCGGTGACGGCCGCCGCGACCGGGACGTCCATCAGGATCGTGCGGCGGGGGTTGGCGGTCTGCGCGGGGAGCTCGACGGCGTGCTCCTGCTGTTCCGGCGCACCCAGCTCTTCGGCGTCCTCGAGGTGCGCCAGCGTGGTGCGTCGCGGGTTGGCTATGTTGCGGAACATCATCGTCGTCTTCATCTGGGGTTACAGGCCCTGTTCGATCGTGGCGCCGGCGGCTCAGGAACCGCCGTTCAGGCGCGGGTTGTCGGATTTGCCATCCCTGTAAAGCGTCAGGCTAAACATGCGATTCCCTGTCGAACCCGTGAAGACGCCGTGATCGTTGTGTGAGTTTCCTCACTTACTGCTAGGCAAACCGGTCAATTCAGGCCCCCAACCCCAGGGGACGAACAGGGCATTACGCCACGGAAGACATCATTCCGCTCCTGATCATGGCGACTGGGACACCGCTTGCCCGAGAAGGTCTCGTCCCCATGTGTCCGTTATGGATGAGGTCACCCTCTACGGCTGGTGACACCCCCCTCACGTGCTGTCACGGAGGTCACAGCATGGCTCATGGGCCTTGTTGGAGATCCGGCACTGTGCTGAAATTCCTCGGACCGCCGCAGGAACGAACCGGCGCGCAGGGGCGCAACGCAGCGCCGAGTGGCGGCGGGAAAGGGGAACCTGCGCCGGTCACTCACGACCACCACTGGGAGCGCGTTCAGGGCGCTCCCAAGACGCCGACACCGTCCCGCCGTTCACGCGGAGGGGCGCCTGGTCCAGAGGTTGCGACGCTAGTGCAGGGACGTTTCAAGAGGGATGGCAGCGCTTCGGCGGAGCCGGAGCCGCAAGGCGGGACTGGCCCCCGGGCAGTCGGCTCCTCGCCCCAGCACGCCCAGAACCCGGGACCGGCGCAGGCCGGCAACAGTGGTGACCGCTCTCGCCCCGGCGCGCCCAAGGGCACTCAGGGCAAGAACGGTCCCGACGCGGCGAACGGCGCTCCCGGCGCCGCGCCCACCGCGTCCCCGAAGGCGAAGGCGAAGACCCCCGGCCCGGGCCCGCGCATAGCCCTGCGCAACTGGCGCATCTCCACGCGTCTGGTCTCGCTGCTCGCGCTGCCCGTGGTCGCGGCCACCTCGCTGGGCGCGCTGCGCATCAGCGACACCATGGACGAGATCCAGCAGCTCGAGAACATGAAGCTGCTGACCGACATGACCAAGCAGGCGACCGAGCTCGCCGCCGCGCTCCAGGAGGAGCGTGACAAGTCGGCCGGTCCGCTCGCCAACGGCACGAAGGCCAGCGACGTCTCGATCAAGGGCCTGCGCGACAAGACGGACCGTGCGCGTGCCGCCTTCATGGAAGGCACCCACGAGCTCGACGACGCGGACAACAACGAGAACCTCGACGGCGTCCGGGACAACGTGGTGGCGATCGCCACCCAGCTGAACACCCTCAGCGGCATCCGCAACAACGCCTTCCAGGACGACCAGAACTCCTCCCAGTCGGTCGAGGCGTACCACCGGCTCATCGAGCAGTTGCTCGGCCTCTCCCAGGACATGGCCGAGGCGACCAGCAACCCGGAGATGATCCAGCGCACGCGCGCCCTGGCGGCCTTCTCGTCCGCCAAGGAGTACGCGTCCATCCAGCGCGCGATCATCGCCGCGGCCCTGCCTCCCACCGACAAGACGTTCGGTGAGCTCTCCCCGAACGACCGGCAGTACGGTCTCTCCGCCTTCGAGAACCAGCGCTTCGAGCTCACCAGCTTCGCGAGCATCTACGAGGGCAACGCGGCCGAGCTCACCAAGCCGCTGGACGAGCCGAGCCCGACCATCAAGGACGCGGACGGCTACCTGCAGCGCGTGCTGCAGCGCAACAACGGTCTGCAGGCGCGGGCCAAGCGCTCGTACCTGGACTGGGTGGACGCGGACTCCTCGCGCATCCAGGAGATGTCGAAGATCGAGCTCACGCTCCTCAACCAGATGGAGCAGAAGGCCCGCGAGCTGCGCAACGAGGCCGAGCAGGAAGCGATCATCTCCGGTGCGCTGATCCTGCTGGTGCTCGGTGTGTCGCTGGTCGGCGCCTTCGTGGTGGCCCGCTCGATGATCCGCTCGCTGCGCCGGCTGCAGGACACGGCGACGAAGGTCGCCCAGGACCGGCTGCCCGAGCTGGTCAAGCAGCTCTCCGAGTCCGACCCGCAGGACGTCGACACATCCGTCGAGTCGGTCGGTGTGCACTCCAAGGACGAGATCGGCCAGGTCGCCGCGGCCTTCGACGACGTGCACCGCGAGGCGGTCCGACTGGCCGCCGAGCAGGCCCTGCTGCGGGGCAACGTCAACGCGATGTTCACCAACCTCTCGCGCCGCTCCCAGGGTCTCATCCAGCGTCAGCTCTCGCTCATCTCCGAGCTGGAGTCCCGCGAGGCCGACCCGGACCAGCTGTCCTCGCTGTTCAAGCTCGACCACCTCGCGACCCGCATGCGCCGTAACGGCGAGAACCTCCTCGTCCTCGCCGGTGAGGAACCCGGCCGCCGCTGGACCCGCCCGGTCCCGCTGGTCGACGTGCTGCGTGCCGCGGCCTCCGAGGTGGAGCAGTACGAGCGCATCGAGCTCTCGTCGGTGCCCACCACCGAGGTCGCCGGACGCGTGGTCAACGACCTCGTGCACCTGCTCGCCGAGCTGCTGGAGAACGCCACCTCGTTCTCCTCCCCGCAGACCAAGGTCAAGGTCACCGGTCACGCGCTGCCCGACGGCCGCGTACTGATCGAGATCCACGACACCGGTATCGGCCTCTCGCCCGAGGACCTCGCGGCGATCAACGAGCGGCTCGCCTCGCCGCCCACCGTGGACGTCTCCGTCTCCCGCCGCATGGGTCTGTTCGTGGTCGGCCGCCTCTCGCAGCGCCACGGCATCCGCATCCAGCTGCGCCCGTCCGACTCCGGTGGTACGACCGCGCTGGTCATGCTGCCGGTCGACGTCGCGCAGGGCGGCAAGAAGGTACCGGGCAACAAGCAGGGCCAGGGTGCCCCCGGCGTCGGCGGTCCGGCGGCGGCGCAGGCCGCGGCCGGTGTCGCGGCGGCCCGCCGGGGCGGTGCCGGAAGCGGTCCCGCCCTCGGCGGAGGTGCTCCCGGCGGTGGCAACGGCGGCCGGCTCAACCCGCCGCCGCAGCGCGGACAGGTCGGCGCCGGCAGCGCCCCGCGGGCCGCGCTGCCCAGGCCCGAGGGAGGCGGCTTCCCCGGTGGACCGGGTGCGCCCGGCGGGCGTGGCCAGCAGGTTCCCCAGCAGCCGCAGCAGCCTCCGCAGAACAGGCCGGCCCCCGCCGGCGCGGGTGCTCCGCAGAGCTTCAACGGCTTCGGCAACGACTCCGGCCGGCCGGACATGTTCGGCGGCGGGCGCCAGGACACCATGGGCGGCAACCGCGGCCCCGGGTCCCCGCAGCAGCCCCAGCAGCGGCCCGCCGGCAACGGCGAGCAGGGCCACCGGTCCCAGCCGCAGTCGCCGCAGCTGCCGCCCCGCGGCGGTCCGCGCGCCGAGCTGCCGGGCGGCAACCCGCAGCCGCGCGTGCCCAGCTGGAGCGACGACAACGCGCAGCCGCCGGTGCCGCGTTCCGCGCCGGACGCCCCGCGCGGCCACGAGGAGCCGGACGTCACCTCGCAGATGCCGCGGATCGACGACCGGCAGGGCGGACCCGCCTCCACCGCCGAGTTCCAGCGGCCCGACTACGACGCCCCGCGTCCCGGTACGGGTGCGCAGCAGGGCGGCGGGCAGTTCGTCCGCCCGGACGTGTTCGGTACCCCGAATCCTTCCGCCGCGGGGCACAACCCGCAGGCGGGCGGCCAGTACAACCGTCAGGACCCGGCGCAGTACAACCGCCAGGACCCGGCCCAGTACGCGCCGAACGGCTACGACAACGGTTCCACCGGGCAGTTCCCGGCGCAGGGCCGCGAGGCCCAGCAGGACACCGGCCAGTTCCCGGCGCAGGGCTACGGCGAGCGGCAGGGCGGCGGTGGCACCGGGCAGTTCGAGCGGCCCGCGGGCGGCAGCCGTCCGCAGCAGCGCCCGCAGTCGCGGCGCCGCCCCTCGCTCCCCCAGGAGCCGGACACCCGGGGTGCCGCGCAGCGGCCCGACGAGGTCCGGGGGCCGAACGACGGCTGGGAGCTGCCGCCGGCGACGGGTCCCGGCGACGGGCGTACGCCGCTGTACGACACCCTGGAGACCAACTGGTTCAACCAGTCGCAGGGCCAGGCGCAGGGCGGCGACGGCGCCCAGAACGAGCAGGTGCCGCAGCAGCCCGCACAGGCTCCCGCGGCACCCCAGCGTCCGGCACCCGCCGGCGCTGCCGCCTCATGGCGGTCCACCCCCAATGACGAACTCGGCCGCCAGGCCGAGCGGGTACGCCAGCCCACCGCGGGTGGCGTCACCGTCTCGGGTCTGCCGCGCCGGGTTCCCCGCGCGAACCTCGTCGCCGGGACGGCTCAGCAGCAACAGCACCAAACCGGTCCGCAGGTCTCGCGTGCGCCCGATGACGTACGCGGTCGGCTGACCAACCTTCGTAGGGGCATTCAGCAGGGTCGCCAGGCCGGTACCGGCCAGACCGGCAGCTTCCCCAGCCCCACTCACCAGCAGGAGCGTTAGTTGAGCCAGATGAGCCAGGCGGCACAGAACCTCAACTGGTTGATCACCAACTTCGTTGACAACACCCCCGGGGTGTCCCACACCGTCGTCGTCTCCGCCGACGGACTCCTTCTGGCGATGTCCGAGGGCTTCCCGCGCGACCGCGCCGATCAGCTCGCGGCCGTCGCCTCCGGACTCACGTCCCTGACAGCCGGCGCCTCACGCATCTTCGAGGGCGGCACGGTGGCCCAGACCGTCGTCGAGATGGAACGGGGTTTCCTGTTCCTGATGTCCATCTCGGACGGGTCGTCCCTCGCGGTCCTGTCCCACCCGGACTGCGACATCGGCCTCGTCGGTTACGAGATGGCTCTGCTGGTGGACCGTGCGGGCGCCGTGCTCACACCGGATCTGCGGGCGGAGCTCCAGGGCAGCCTGCTCCACTAGCAAGGTTCTACCGCACACAGGAAAAACCGTCCGGCCGCCCTCCCCCCACCGGCCCCGTCAGACGGCACGACTGACCGACTTGCTGTCCCGCCCGGAGGATCCATGACCCCGCCCACCGCCTCTCATGATCCGTACGCACATTCGTACGAGGATGAGGGCGACCAGCCGCTGGTACGTCCCTACGCGATGACCGGCGGCCGGACCCGGCCGCGCTACCAGCTCGCCATAGAGGCACTGATCAGCACCACGGCCGATCCGGCAGCGCTCATGGGACTGCTCCCCGAGCACCAGCGGATCTGCCACCTCTGCCGTGAAGTGAAGTCGGTGGCCGAGGTGTCGGCCCTGCTGTCCATGCCCCTGGGCGTGGCACGGATTCTTGTCGCGGACCTCGCGGAGGCCGGACTCGTCGCGATCCACCAGCCGGGTGGCGACGAGAGCAATGGCGGCGCCCCGGACGTGACACTGCTCGAAAGGGTGCTCAGTGGACTTCGCAAGCTCTGACGGAGGGCGGGCGACCACCTCCGCGAAGATCGTGGTGGCGGGTGGTTTCGGCGTCGGCAAGACCACGTTCGTGGGTGCCGTCTCCGAGATCAACCCGCTGCGTACCGAGGCCGTCATGACGTCCGCCTCGGCGGGCATCGACGACCTGACCCACACCGGGGACAAGACGACGACCACCGTCGCCATGGACTTCGGCCGCATCACCCTGGACCAGGACCTGATCCTGTACCTCTTCGGTACGCCGGGTCAGGACCGCTTCTGGTTCATGTGGGACGACCTGGTACGCGGCGCCATCGGTGCCGTCGTCCTGGTCGACACCCGCAGGCTCGCCGACTGCTTCCCCGCGGTCGACTACTTCGAGAACAGCGGACTGCCGTTCGTCATCGCCCTCAACGGCTTCGACGGACACCAGCCGTACACCCCCGAAGAAGTCCGCGAGGCGCTGCAGATCGGGCCCGACGCCCCGATCATCACGACCGACGCCCGCCACCGGTCGGACGCCAAGAGCGCCCTGATCACGCTGGTCGAGCACGCCCTCATGGCGCGCCTGCGGTAGGGCCCGTCCGGAGGAGTATGTCCTGGCAAGCAAGTCGGCAACGCCGTACGGAAGTTGTCGTAGACGCATCGGAGCCGGCTGTGTCGTTTGACACGGTCGGCCTCGGTGTTCATAACGTTTCGACAGAGATATCGAGTGGTGCTGCCACGCGTCGCGGTCGTCTGATGCCGCTGTGCTCACAAAAGCCCCGTCTTTTGGCGGGGCTCGTTCTTTATGACCGTTTTATCTGCGGCTCACATCACCCGGAATCTTTGGTTCCGAGTGTTTGGAGGAGCCCACCCTGACGTGCTGGAATGCCAGAACTGCCCAGTAGTAAGGGCCGGAAGACACACCGGCACGACGAGAGTGCCGAGCCGAGAGGTTGTTGGTCGAGTGAGGCGAAGCAAGAACGGTCCCGAGCCGTCGGCACGGGGCAACTTCACCCCGCCGCCGCGCGGAGCGGCACCTGCACATGTGCCCGGCTCGGAGCCGACGGCCCCACCCCCGCCCAGCGGCGGCCGTCTCTCTCCGCGCAACTGGCGCGTACCGACCAGGCTGAACGCGATCCTGCTCATACCCGTGCTGGTCGGCCTCGTCATGGGCGGCTTCCAGGTGAAGAGCTCGATCGACACCTGGCAGGAGGCCGAGGACGCCGAGAACACCGCGCGCCTGGTCCGTGCCGCCCTGACCTACGGCGACAAGCTGTACGCCGAGCGTGACATCACGGCCGCTCCCCTGCTGCAGGGCAAGGGTGAGAAGGACGCGACCGTCGTCAAGGCCCGCCGTGAGACGGACACCGCTGCCGTCGCCTTCAACGAGGCCGTCGAGAGCATGCCGGCCAAGCCCGGCCTCGAACGCCGCCTCGGTATCTTCCGGGAGCAGGAGCCCAAGCTCGCGACGCTGCGCAAGGCCGCGTACACGACGAAACTCAAGGGCGTGGAGACCGAAGAGGGCTACGTCGAGATCCAGCACCCGCTGATGGAGTTCGCCAACGAACTCGGTCTGGGTACCGGAAACATCACCAGCTACGGCCGTACGGTCTACGCGATCTCCCTCTCCAAGGCCGCTCTCTCGCTCCAGCGTTCCATCGGCATGCACCTGCTGATCAAGCCGGGCCCGTCCGACGACAGCCTGGCCAAGCAGCGGGTCGCCCTCACCTCCTACGCCTACCTCGAGGGCATCGCCATCGAGGAGTACATCGGCGGTGGTACCGACGCCGACGCCGCCAAGCTCGACCAGGCCAGGAAGCAGATCGAGACCGACGGCGCGGCCCAGGCCAAGGAGGCCGCGGAGGCCGCCCAGGCCCGGGGCCAGACCTACGTCCCGCCGCCGTCCAACCCCACCGCGATGGTCAGCGGACTCGGCACCCTCACGTCGACCGACGCCGCCGCCCGCTCCGCGCTCGCCGACAAGGGCATCACGGACCAGAACTGGTGGGCGGTGAACACCGCCAAGTACAACGCCTACCGCACGATCGAGGCGGACCTCGCGGACAAGGCCGTGGCCGAGGCGTCGACCATCGCCTCCGACGCCAGGCGCGACGCCTTCATCACCGGTGCCGCCGTCGTCATCGCCCTGCTCGCCGCCTTCATCCTGGCCGGCATGGTGGCCCGCCAGATGAGCCGCGCCATGCGCCAGCTGCGCAACGCGGCCTTCGGTGTCGCCGAGCAGCGCCTGCCGATGCTGGTCGACCAGCTCTCCCGCACCGACCCGGGCCGCGTGGACACCCGCGTGCAGCCCATCCCGATCACCACCACGGACGAGATCGGCGAGGTCGCCCGCGCCTTCGACCAGGTCCACCGCGAGGCCGTGCGGCTCGCCGCCGAGCAGGCCCTGCTGCGGGGCAACATCAACGCGATCTTCACCAACCTGTCGCGCCGCAACCAGTCCCTGATCGAGGGCCAGCTGACCCTCATCACCGACCTGGAGAACAACGAGGCCGACCCGGACCAGCTGGAGAGCCTCTTCCGCCTGGACCACCTCGCGACCCGTATGCGCCGCAACGGCGAGAACCTCCTGGTCCTCGCCGGCGAGGAGCCGGGCCGCCGCTGGGACCAGCCGGTCCCGCTGGTCGACGTGCTGCGCGCCGCCTCCTCCGAGGTGGAGCAGTACGAGCGCGTCGAGCTCTCCGGGGTTCCGGAGGCCGAGATCCACGGCCGTGCCGTGACCGACCTCGTGCACCTGCTCGCCGAGCTCCTGGAGAACGCCACCACGTTCTCCTCCCCGCAGACCAAGGTCCGCGTCACCGCGACCCGGCTGCCGGACGGCCGCATCATGGTCGAGATCCACGACAAGGGAATCGGCCTGACCGCCGAGGACTTCGCGGACATCAACCACAAGCTGGCCAACCCGCCGACCGTGGACGCCGCGATCTCGCAGCGCATGGGCCTCTTCGTGGTCGGCCGGCTGTCCGACCGGCACGGCATCCGCGTCCAGCTGCGCCCCTCCGGCGAACAGGCCGGCACGACCTCGCTCGTCATGCTCCCTGACGCGATCACCCACGGTGGCGGCGGCGAGCACCAGGTGCAGCGCGACGACTTCACGGTCTCGCAGATCATCCCGGAGCACGCGCAGCAGCCCTTCCAGGGCGAGGAGTTCCAGAGCGTCCAGCCGCCGCTGCGCACGGCCGCCGAACTGGGCTTCGACGACAGCCGTTACAACCCCGAGGTCCCGGACGACATACGGGAACTGGACCCGGTGGGCCGTTCGCTGATGCGCGAGGAGCGCCGCGCGGCCCTGGAGGCCCAGGCGCAGGGTCCCGAGGGCGAGGCCCCGTCCTTCCAGGGTGAGTTCGACCCGCAGCAGGCGTACGAGAACGGGCAGCCGGGCTACGAGAACGGGCAGGCCGGTTACGAGAACGGGCAGGCCGCGTTCGAGGGCACGGCGCCCGCGTCGTACGGCGAGGCGCCCGGGTACGAGCAGGAGACCCGGCAGACGCCGTACGAGGACCAGCAGCAGACGTCGTACGACGAGACGTACTTCCCGCCGGCCGGCGGATACCCTGACCCCTCCTATACGGAGCCGGTCCAGGAGGGGCAGCAGCAGGCGCAGGTCCCCGGGCAGGACGGGTTCCCGGCCTTCGGTGAGCAGACCTACCAGGACGACTGGCCGCAGCAGGACACGTACCAGAACGGCTACTCCGCCGAGTACGCTCCCGAAACGGAATCCCCGCAGGCCGCTGACGTGGCCGAGCAGGACCGCGTAGGCTTCGATGTCCCGGGACCGGTCCCCTCCAGCGCCCCCGAGCTCACCGACGCCGGGCTTCCGCGCCGCGGAACCACCGACGCCGGACTCCCCCGCCGCGGATCCACCGCGAGCGGCCGGCAGTCCGCGGGCCAGGAGTCACCGGCACCCTTCGCGAACAACGACAGCACCAACGGCGGCAACGGCACGGGCAAGGGCGACTGGCGGTCGAACAACGACCAGATGTGGCACCGGGCCGAAGCGCTGAAGCAGCCCAAGGCGGGCGGGGTCACCTCCTCCGGCCTGCCGCGGCGGGTACCCAAGGCCAACCTGGTCGAGGGCACCGCGGAATCGACCCCACAGGGCGGCCCCCAGGTCTCCCGCGCTCCCGAGGACATCCGGGGCAGGTTGAGCAACCTGCGCCGGGGCGTCCAGCGGGGGCGTGACGCAGGCAGCGATACGAACGGTCAGGGTTTCGGCTCTGACAGCACCTACAACCAGGAGCGTTAGTGTGAGCCCGATGAGCCAGGCGGCACAGAACCTGAACTGGTTGATCACCAACTTCGTGGACAACACCCCCGGGGTGTCCCACACGGTGGTGGTCTCCGCCGACGGACTCCTTCTGGCGATGTCCGAAGGGTTCCCGCGTGACCGTGCCGACCAGCTGGCAGCCGTCGCGTCGGGCCTGACCTCACTGACCGCGGGCGCGTCCCGCATCTTCGAGGGCGGGAGCGTGAACCAGACCGTTGTGGAGATGGAGCGCGGATTCCTCTTCATCATGTCCATTTCCGACGGTTCCTCACTCGCGGTTCTCGCACATCCGGAAGCGGACATCGGTCTCGTCGGGTACGAGATGGCCCTTCTGGTCGACCGTGCCGGTACGGTCCTGACGCCGGATCTGCGTGCGGAGCTCCAGGGGAGCCTTCTCAACTAGCAGACAAGCGATGCGTTTTGGCGTCCCGTGGCCGTAAGGTTTCGGGACGCGGCCTCATATTGATGGGCCCGGCACATTTGGAGGAGGAGAAAGTGGCGACACCCCCAGGCGGTTCGTCTTCGGGCAACTGGTCCTACGGCCAGGGCGGCCAGGGCGGCGACGGTTCGCCGAACCGGTACAACTTCCCCTCCGCACCGAGCCCACGACGCCAGCAGCCGTACTCACCCCAAGGTCCCGGCCCCTCGCCGTACGACCAGCCGCCGGCGCCGCGCATCCAGCCCGTGCAGCCGCATCGGCGCTCGCCCGAACCGTCTCCCGCGGGAGGTGCCAGCAACCCGCTGGTCCGCCCCTACGCGATGACGGGCGGCCGTACCAGGCCGCGGTACCAGCTCGCCATCGAGGCACTGGTGCACACCACCGCGCAGCCGCATCAGATGCAGGGCCAGTTGCCCGAGCATCAGCGGATCTGCAACCTCTGCCGGGAGATCAAGTCGGTGGCCGAGATCTCGGCCCTGCTGACGATCCCTCTCGGCGTGGCCAGGATCCTCGTCGCCGACTTGGCGGAGGCGGGCCTGGTCGCCATTCATCAGCCCGGCGGCGACGAGAACGCCGGCGGCCAGCCAGATGTGACACTGCTCGAAAGGGTGCTCAGTGGACTTCGCAAGCTCTAGCGGCGGTCCTTCCCGCTCAACCACCTCGGCGAAGATCGTGGTGGCGGGTGGCTTCGGCGTGGGCAAGACCACGTTCGTCGGGGCCGTCTCGGAGATCAACCCGCTGCGTACCGAGGCCGTCATGACGTCCGCTTCGGCGGGCATCGACGACCTCACCCACACCGGGGACAAAACCACCACCACGGTGGCCATGGACTTCGGTCGTATCACCCTGGACCAGGACCTGATCCTGTACCTCTTCGGTACGCCCGGCCAGGACCGCTTCTGGTTCATGTGGGACGACCTGGTACGCGGCGCGATCGGTGCGATCGTGCTCGTCGACACGCGCCGTCTCGCCGACTGCTTCCCGGCGGTCGACTACTTCGAGAACAGCGGACTGCCGTTCGTCATCGCCCTCAACGGCTTCGACGGCAGCCAGCCGTACAATCCGGACGAGGTCCGGGAGGCGCTGCAGATCGGTCCGGACACGCCGATCATCACGACGGACGCGCGGCATCGGGCCGACGCGAAGTCGGCGCTGATCACGTTGGTGGAGCATGCGCTGATGGCGCGCCTGCGGTAGCCTGCGGCGCCGCCCAGCCCTGCAAAAAGGGGGCCCCTCTCCAGGGGCCCCCTTTTTGGTGCCTCATGCCCCGTACGTCGTCGTCTGCGACCGCGTCGTGGCCGTTCGCGCAGTTCCCCGCGCCCCTCAAAGACCGCCGTCGAGTGCGGGTGCGTTGGGGCTGAGCGCGCAGTTCCCCGCGCCCCCAGGTACCTGGGGGCGCGGGGAACTGCGCGGGTGGCCCCCACCGGGGTGCGGGTGAGGGTATGCGGAAGGGCCCCCGCTCTGAGAGCGGGGGCCCTTTCGGGAAGGCTCAGCGCCAGCTGTGCGGGGCGCGGAAGCCCGGTTCGCGCTCCAGGCGGCGCCAGCCGGCGCGGGCTCGGCCGCGGTGGGCCGGCGCGGCGTCCGTCGGGGCGGAGGCGGCGCGGGCCAGCAGGATCGCGGTGACCGCGGCGACTTCCTCGGGCCCGGCAAGGCCCTTCTCGACGCGGATATCAGGAATGTCCATGGGTGTCAGTCTCCGTGAGAGAGAGGTACGCGGCGTTGCCGCGATGGGTCGACCCGGTTACTACTGCGGCGGGTTTCCGTGCTTGCGGGAGGGCAGATCCGCGTGCTTCGTGCGGAGCATCGCCAGCGAGCGGATGAGGATCTCGCGAGTCTCGGCGGGGTCGATGACGTCGTCGACCAGACCACGCTCGGCGGCGTAGTAGGGGTGCATCAGCTCGGCCTTGTACTCCTTGACCATGCGTACCCGCATCGCCTCGGGGTCCTCCGCGTCCGCGATCTGCCGGCGGAAGATGACGTTCGCCGCGCCCTCCGCGCCCATCACGGCGATCTCGTTCGTCGGCCACGCGTAGGTGAGGTCGGCGCCGATGGACTGGCTGTCCATGACGATGTACGCGCCGCCGTACGCCTTGCGCAGGATCAGCGAGATCCGCGGCACGGTCGCGTTGCAGTAGGCGTAGAGGAGCTTCGCGCCGTGGCGGATGATCCCGCCGTGCTCCTGGTCGACACCGGGCAGGAACCCGGGAACGTCCAGCAGCGTGATGATCGGGATGTTGAAAGCGTCGCACATCTGCACGAAACGCGCAGCTTTTTCCGACGCCTCGATGTCCAGCACGCCCGCCAGCGCCTGCGGCTGGTTGGCGACGATGCCCACTACCTGGCCGTCGAGCCGCGCCAGGGCGCAGATGATGTTGCGGGCCCAGCGCTCGTGGACCTCCAGGTAGTCGCCGTCGTCGACGAGCTCCTCGATGACCTTGGTCATGTCGTACGGACGGCTGCCGTCCGCCGGCACCAGGTCCAGGAGCACGTCCGAGCGGCGGTCCGCCGGGTCCTCCGACTCGGTGGTCGGCGGGTTCTCGCGGTTGTTCTGCGGCAGCATCGACAGGAGGTAGCGAACCTCCGCGATGCAGGTCTCCTCGTCGTCGTACGCGAAGTGCGCGACGCCGCTCGTCTCGGCGTGGACGTCCGCGCCGCCGAGACCGTTCTGGGTGATCTCCTCGCCGGTGACCGCCTTGACGACGTCCGGTCCGGTGATGAACATCTGCGAGGTCTCACGGACCATGAACACGAAGTCGGTCAGCGCGGGGCTGTAGGCCGCGCCGCCCGCGCACGGGCCGAGCATGACCGAGATCTGCGGGATGACGCCCGAGGCGCGGGTGTTGCGCTGGAAGATGCCGCCGTAGCCGGCGAGCGCGCTGACGCCCTCCTGGATACGGGCGCCCGCGCCGTCGTTCAGCGAGACCAGCGGCGCCCCGGCCGCGATGGCCATGTCCATGATCTTGTGGATCTTCGTGGCGTGGGCCTCGCCCAGCGCTCCGCCGAAGATCCGGAAGTCGTGCGCGTACACGAAGACCGTGCGGCCCTCGACCGTGCCCCAGCCGGTGACGACTCCGTCGGTGTAGGGCTTCTTGGTCTCCAGGCCGAAGCCGGTCGCCCGGTGCCGCCGCAGCTGCTCGACCTCGTTGAACGAGCCCTCGTCCAGCAGCAGCTCGATCCGCTCGCGGGAGGTCAGCTTGCCCTTGGCGTGCTGCGCCGCGGTCGCCTTGTCGCTGGGTCCGCGAAGAGCCTCCGCACGGATCGCCTGCAGCTCGGCCACCCGCCCACGGGAATCCGCGGGCTCGCCGGTCGAGGATTCGGTCTCGTCCAAAACGGTCATGTAGCGACCTTACGAAACCCACCAAGGAAAGCGGGCCGTCGACTCCGTACAGTCTCCGGCCCGTTTTACTGGTAGCCCTGAACAGAACCTCGACCACATACAGGCGATCCGACTGCTCAGAGGGCCTGGGGCTTGTAGGGGTTGCACAAAGCTGTCAGCTGAGAGTCGCCTCACATTCATGCGTGTCGCATGCCGTCCCCGGAGTGACGCGCAGCCGCAGCCGGCGTCCGGTGGCGAGCACCTCGATACCCGGGCCGGCGCGTTCGACCCTTCGTACGGGATGCTCCCAGACGATCTCCAGGGCGTCTCCGGTGCGGGGCGGTTCGCTGACGCAGAGGGTGGCGGTGCGGCCCCGGCGGCGCAGGAGCACGCTCGCGGGGGCGGAGGAGGTGAGCGGTCCCGCCGTGCCCGGCCGCCAGAAGGTGGCCGCGAGCAGTCCCAGGGACGGTACGGACAGGGCCTGGCGGCCGGAGTCGTTGGCGAGGACCGACAGCCGTCGCCGGTCCGCGGCGCGGGCGGCGACCGTGCGCCGCGAGGCACCGGGCAGCAGGACGTAGGCGTACGTGGCGTCCACCGGGTCCGTGCCGTGGTCGAGCCAGAGCGTCTGCCAGCGGCGGGTACGGCGTTCGGTGGTGCTGGTGGTGTTGATGTCGGACCAGGCGCCGGTGCGGTCCTCCCGCAGCGTGCGCAGGACGGGCCCGTCCGGTCCGGATCCGCCCTGCCCCGATCCGTCCGGTCCGGGTCCGTTCAGGAGGATCCAGCCTCCGTGGCCTTCCAGGTGCGCCCAGCCGGGCCCCCGCACGAAAGCCTGTGTGCCGCCCTCCCCCAGGTTCCTGTTGTCGACGACCGTCTCGACCGGGACGCCGTCCGTCGCGGTGATCCCCGCGCCGAGGCAGACGATCGCGTCGTCGAGGCAGAACCACGACTTGCGGGCTTCGAGGGTCGATCCCAGGCCCTTCACGTGCTGCCCGATTGCCGCGTACCGCCCGTCCGTGGTGCCGCCGACCCAGCGCACGGCGGGTCTCGGCTCGCCCCACTCGCCGCCCGCCCGGTCGGCGAGCCGCTTGGTGGACACGGTCGTTCCGGGGAGCCGGTACCAGTCGACGGTCGGCCAGAACCAGTCCGTGTACTGGTCCGAACGCTCCTCGTGCGCCCACCAGTAGAGCATTCCGGCGCCCGTGTGCCAGCCGCGCGGGTTCTCCCCGTTGCCGCACTCGTAGTGGGCGATCCGCTCGCTCGCCATGGCGATGTTCGCGGTGAAGGCGGGGCCGCGGTGGACGGCCCGGTCCATCGCGGCGAAGAGGTGGTGCCCGGCCGGCTCGGGCGCGGCGGAGAGGTCCGACCCGGCGACGGCGTGCAGCCGGGCCAGGTCGGCGACCCCGAACTGCCGCGCCGTCAGGACGGGTGTGACGGTGTCCCGTTCGATCCAGCCCTTGATCCGTCCGTGCCAGCGCTCGCGTACGGCCGCGCTCGCGCCCCGGGCGAGGAGCGCGATCGCGGCGATCAGCGCCTGGCCGTGGAAGTGGTCGCTGCGCATCACCTGCCGGTCGTCGCTCTTCAGGTACCCCCGGCTGATGGCGCGTCCGTTGACGCTGTCCATCATCAGCCCGTCGTGGATCAGCGGGGCGTACGCCCGCTCCACGCTGTCGAGGACGATCTGTCTGCCGGGATCGGTCACCTCCCACGCGGAACCGGCGAGCAGCGCGAAGAGGCGGCCGAGTCCGTCGAGCAGGACCTGTCCGTACGTCCCCGAGTACGCGACCCAGGTGTGCTGGACGAAGGACCCGTCGGCGTAGAGCCCGTCCCCCCGCGTGACGTACGGGAAGACCGGGGAGAGCGCGTCCCGGGCGAGGGCGATCTTCTGCGGGGCGCGGCCGAGGATGCCGCGCAGGGCGACGGACCGGCAGAGGTCGACGCGGTTGGCGCCGGTCGAGGTGCCGGTGTAGTCGCCGAGCATGCTGTCGGGGACGAAGTGGTCGACGGCGGCGCAGGCGGCGGTGATCCGCGCCTGCGTGAGCTCGTCGTGGAGGGCGGCCACGATGTCCGTGAGGAGCCGGGGGCTGCCGATCTGCCACTCCCACCAGTTGCCGTAGCGGGTCGTGGCGGGGTTGTAGACGGTGGCGGACAGGTGGTCGAGGCCACGCAGGACGTCCGCGAGCAGCCCGGCGTCGCCGGTGGAGCCGGTGCCGTCCTGGACGTACGCCTGCGTCATCGTCCACAGCCTGCTGTAGCTCTGGGTGATGCCGGCGGGCGGGTCGTACGGGTGACCGGGCCACAGCGAGTTCGCCGCCGGGGCCATGGACGCCCGGAAGCCCCGGGCCAGTTCGCCGGTCTCGGCCAGGCGGGACGCGTACGGCTCGGCGGCCGGGTCGTAGCCGGTGCCGAGGGAGATCTCCAGCCAGCGGCGGCGGAGCGTGTCGTACGCGTCGGCCCGCGCCCCCTCCGCGTACGCGGAGGGGGCGGACGGGAGGAGCGGGGCGCCCGGTGCGAGCGCCGCCGCGAGCAGGAACGTACGGCGGGTCGGAGTCATGCCCTAGCAGCCGCCGCAGTTGTAGTAGAGGACGTCCCAGTGGTTGCCCTCGTCCGCGTAGATGTTGCCCGAGCCCGACTTGTACTGGAGGGCTCCGTCGCCGCGCGGGCCGATGTAGGTGAACGTGTTCTTGATGTAGTTCGTGACGCAGGTGCTCTTGGCGTAGTCGAGCTTGTAGCCGTTCCAGTGGCTGTACGTGCCGCTCGCGTGGCCCGTCTCGGTGCCGCCGGTGATGTTGAGGGCGCAGCCGGTGGCGCTCTTCAGGGTCTGGGCGCCCTGCGCGGTCGCGAGGTTGAGCTGCGTGAAGGACGTACAGGTGGGGTTGTTGCGGTCCGAGCAGCCGCCGGAGGAGGACCAGGTGATGCCGGACTGGCTGAACATCGAGGTCGCGGTGGCGTGGCTGATCTTGGTGACCGCGACGGCCTCGGGAGCCGCGGTGGCGCTCGCCGCGCCGCCGAGCACGACGGCGGCCGGGGCGGCGACGAGGACGAGGGCGGTCAGGGCGGAACGGAAATTCATGGGGAGCCTTCCTGCGGATGACCGTGCTGGCTGTGGGGGTGGGCGAACGGCTGTGCAGGTGGAGCAAGGCGATGGTGCCCGAGGTCTACACGTGTCCACCAGGGGGCCGAGGAATGACCTTAGGAGTAGACCAATGACAACCGGGTGCAACCGGGGCAACACGCCGTGCTCACGGTTGAAACCCGTAGGGAATAGGTCTATGGTCGCCGTAGTTGAACATTAAACAGCTTCGGCGCGGAGCCGGGGCTCGTCCCCCAAGGAGTCAGTCATGGGCATCTTCGGCCGCAAGGACACCGACACCACCACCGCGGCGCCCGCCGCCGTCAGTCCCGACCTCGCCGCCCTCACCGGCGACTACACCATCGACCCGGCCCACTCGACGATCGGTTTCGTCGCGCGCCACGCCATGGTGACGAACGTCAAGGGCGGCTTCTCGGAGTTCACCGGCAGCCTGCACCTGGACGGCGGCAACCCGGCTCTCTCGACGGCGACCATCGACGTCACGATGGACAGCATCAGCACCGGTTCCGCCGACCGTGACGGTCACCTGAAGAGCGCGGACTTCTTCAAGACGGAGGAGTTCCCCACGATGACCTTCCGCTCCACCTCGGCGGAGGCCCTCGGCGGCGACGACTACCGCGTCACCGGTGACCTGACGATCCTCGGCACCACCAAGCCGCTCTCCATCGACCTGGAGTTCAACGGCGCCGCGAAGGACCCGTTCGGCAACGAGCGCGTCGGCTTCGAGGGCAAGGCGGAGATCCTGCGCTCCGAGTGGGGCATCACCTGGAACGCGGCGCTGGAGACCGGCGGCGTGCTCGTCTCCGACAAGATCAAGCTGACCTTCGACATCTCGGCCATCAGGAACGCCGCCTGAGCCGAGCCGTGCACCGGCCGGTGCGGACACCGGCCCGGTGCGCCGTGCGAGCACGCCCGTCCTCCGACTCCCCGCGAGCGGAAGGCGGGCGCTCGGCGTTCCGGGCGGGCGGACGGTCCGGGCGGGCAGACAGTCCGAGGGGCCGGGCCCCGTCCTGTCCCGGACGGGGGCGCACTGCGGATATCCCGGTGCGGGCCCCGTGGGCCGGGCGCTAGATTCCGGGCATGACCTGGCTGCCCGCTGACTTCACCCATCCCCTGCGCGTCGACGTTCCCGGCGGGTGTCACCTCCGGCCGATCTCCGGGGCGGACGCAGCGATCGACTACCCGGCGGTGATGGGGTCGCGGGAACGGCTGTGGTCGATCTTCGGGGACGCCTGGGGCTGGCCCGCCGCCACGATGACGTACGAGGCCAACCTCGCGGACCTGGAACGGCACGCGGCCGAGATCGAGGCGCACGAGTCCTTCAACTACGTGCTGTTCGACGAGGCGGAGACCACCGAGTACGGCTGCGTCTACATCGACCCGCCGGAGAAGGCCGGCGCCGACGCCGAGATCTCCTGGTGGGTCGTCGACGACCGGGCGGGGACCCCGCTGGAGCGGGACCTGGACGCGTTCGTACCGCGCTGGATCGCCGGGGCGTGGCCCTTCGAGCGGCCGCGGTTCATCGGCCGGGACCTGTCGTGGAAGGAATGGCTGTCCCTGCCGGACCGGACCTGACGACACCGCGGACCTGACGACGCCCCGAAGCTGACGACGTCCCGAACCCGACGGCAGCCCGGGTGACCGGATAGGAACGGCTGGTTCTCACCCCTTGTGGCGGCGCTCACAGCGTTCCCATAATCCCTCAACAGAAATTGACCGGCTCATGCCAGGAACCGCGTCACTTTTTCCGGTCTGATTGGCATGCGCCTGTCACTTCCACCCCCCACGGAAGGCATCCCGGTGAAGAACCTCCTCAAGACGCTCAAGAGATGCGCGGTGGCGGGCGCCGCCGCCCTCGCGGTCATCAGCCTCCAGCCCGTCTCCCCCGCACAGGCGGCCCCCGCGCCCGTCGTCGGCGGGACCCGGGCCGCGCAGGGCGAGTTCCCCTTCATGGTCCGGCTCTCCATGGGCTGTGGCGGCGCGCTCTACACCCAGCAGATCGTGCTGACCGCCGCGCACTGTGTGGGCGCCACCGGCAACAACACGGGCATCACCGCCACCGCAGGCGTCGTGGACCTCCAGTCCACCAGCGGCCGGGTGCAGGTCAGGTCCACCAAGGTGTACCGGGCCCCCGGCTACAACGGCAACGGCAAGGACTGGGCGCTCATCAAGCTCGCCCAGCCCATCAACCTGCCCACGCTGAAGATCGCGACGACCACCGCGTACAACTCCGGCACCTTCACCGTCGCCGGCTGGGGTTCGGCCAGCGAGGGCGGCGCCCAGCAGCGCTACATGCTCAAGGCCAACGTGCCGTTCATCAGCGACGCCACCTGCCGCACCTACAGCGGGTACAGCGGCCTGGTCGCGAGCGACGAGATCTGCGCCGGCTACGCCGCCGGCGGTGTGGACACCTGCCAGGGCGACTCCGGCGGCCCGATGTTCCGCAAGGACGACGCCGGTGCCTGGATCCAGGTCGGCATCGTCAGCTGGGGCATAGGCTGCGCCCGCGCGAACGCCCCCGGCGTCTACAGCGAGGTCTCGACCTTCTCCTCCGCCATCGCCTCGGCGGCGGCCACTCTCTGATCTCCCCCGCACGCGGTCCGCGGTGACACCGCCCGCGGGCCCGGCGCCCTGTCGCGCCGGGCCCGCGGGCGTACCCGTCCGGGGGTTCCGGTGACGGGCGGGTGCCTCAGAAACCCCCGCCGAAGTCGCCGCCGCCTCCGCCCCCGCCGAAGTCGCCGCCTCCCCCGCCGCCCCCGAAGTCCCCGCCGCCGAACCCTCCGCCGAAGTCGTCGGAGTCGAAGTCGGCGCCGGACACGTCCCCGCCCTCGTACCCGCCGCCTCCGCCCACGTCCCCGTACCCGGCCGCGTAGGCCGGTCCGGTCATCATCGAGCCGAGCATCGTGCCGACGAGCAGGCCGGGCAGGATGCCCCCGCCGAAGTAGCCGCCCGCCCAGGGCCCGTACGCCGGGCCCGCGTCCCAGTAGGGCCGCCGCCCGTACTCCGTGTCGACCTCGCGCACGGCGGGGTCGGTGCCCTCGGCGAGCCGCACCCGGTCGGCGGCGCAGACGGGCACCTCGCGGGGTGCCCCGCCGGCCGGCGTCCAGGCGGCGTCGGCGACGGAGGGTCCGTGGCGCGGGTCGAAGAAGCAGGGCGCCCGGCGCTCGGGAAGGGGCCGGCCCTCGCGGCGCGCGGCCAGCACGGCGAGCGAGAAGCGGCCGTCCTCCAGGGCCTGGGTCACCGCGCGCACGTCCTCGGGGCGGGTGGCCGCGGCCATGAAGGACTTCGCCTTGTCGTACGAGTCGAGAGCGCGCTCGTAGTCGGCGCGCATCGCGTCGTCCGCGCCGGCCTCCGCGGGGTGGAAGTCGAGCCGGTCGAGTTCCTCGCCGAAGGCGGTGATGTCCTCGTCCACGACGACGCGCAGCCGCTCCAGCGCCGCCCGCTGCTCCGCCTCCCGCCGGCGGCGGTTGCGCCGCACCAGGGCGTAGGCGCCGGCGCCGCCCACCACGACCACCGCGCCCGCGCCGATCAGGGCACCCGTGTCGACGGCGCCACCGCCGCCGTCCCAGCCGCTGGGCGCGGAGCCGCCGATGTTGACGAGGGCCCGGTCGGTGAAGTGGTCCAGCTGGGTCTTCGCGTCCTCGCCCCGGACGCTGGTCACCAGGTTGCGCACGGCGGCGTCCGGCAGGACGGAGGAGTCGGCGCGCGCGTCGAACCGGGTACCGAGCCGGATCGCGTACAGGCCCGTGATGCCGGTGTCGGTGCGCAGGTCCTGGAAGAGGTTCTCCGTGGGGAAGTCCCCGGGGAGAACGGCGACGAACACCGGCTTGTCCGCCTTCTCGATCTTCGCGGCCAGGGCATCGGCGTCGGCGTCGGACAGCACCCGGGTCATGGACGGATCGACGTACACGGGACGCTCGCGCAGCGCGTCCGCGACGACCGAGACGTCCGTGGCGGCCCGGGCCTCCGAAGCCCCGGCACCGGCCACCGCCGTCCCGGCGAACACCATCAGCAGAACGGCCAGCCCTCGTACAAGTACGCCTTTCATACCTCGAAGCTACTCCCAGCCCTCGCCTTTCGGCGGGTGGCCAGGTCCGCCGGCCTGCTTCTGGGGCGCGAGGCTGTATGACGCGGGGGCGCGACCAGCCCCCACCGGGCCGCGGACACATGACGTCCAGGGCCCGGTGGGCGGCCGGTCAGGCCGCCGCGTAGGCAGCCGTCAGTTTCTCCACCGCCCGCGCGTACTTGCCCGTGAGCAGCAGGTGATCGGCGTCGGCGAACGGCTTCGCGACCGCCGCCGTGATGTCCTGTCCGACCTTCTGCTGGACGAGCAGCCTCGCCTTGCCGACGATCACGCGTCCCGCCTCCTCGGACCCGGCCCGCTCGGCGAGCGCGGCCGCGACGGCGAGGGCCTTGAGCGTGGCCTTGCCGCCTTCCGGCACCTTGGTGAGCGTGGTCAGCCCCCACCCGTACGGGAACTGCGGGTCGTACGAGGCGTCACCGACGTTGATCGGCAGCTGCGCCTCGGACTTCGGCCAGGTCACGGGGAGCTGCCCGGTGAAGGCCCGCTTCCCGTAGAGCACGTCCGCGACCCCGTCGCCCTCGGTGCCCGGCAGCCAGGACGCGACGAGCGCGTCGATGTCGCCGAGCTGGTCACCGATCAGCTGCGGCCGCCCCGAGACGACCAGGACCGCGCACTTCATGGCACCGCACACCGTGTCGACGGCGGCCCGGTCGGCGGCCGAGAGGGCCAGGTCGTGTCCGTTGCCCACATCACCGATGCCTTCCGCGTACGGGGTCTCACCGACGACCACGACACCCACGTCGTGTCCGCCGGTCGGCGCCGACGCGTCCTTCGAGTACGTGACCGCGCTCCCGGCCTTCTTCATGCCCTCCAGGATCGTCGTCCCGTCGGTGATGTCCCCGGACGAGCCCTGCCAGGTGATGGTCCAGCCACCGCTCTGGTTGCCGATGTCGTCGGCGTTGGACCCGGCGACGTACACCTTCTGCGACTTCCTCAGCGGCAGCACCCCGCCGGCGTTCTTCAGCAGGACCTGCGACTCGGCGGCGGCCTTGCGGGCCACGGCCCGGTGCTCGGCCGAGCCGATCTTCGAGGCCCCGCTCGTGTCGGCGTACGGCTTCTCGAAGAGGCCCAGCTTGAACTTCTGCGTGAGGATGCGCGAGACGGCGTCGTCGATCCGCTTCTCGCTGACGCGTCCGGCCCGCACCTCGTCGAGGAGCGTCGCGTGGAAGTCCTTGTACGCGTACGGGACCATGATCATGTCGAGGCCCGCGTTGATGGACGTACGGACGTCGCTCGCGTAGTCGCCCGGGATCTGGTCGATGGCCTGCCAGTCGCTGATGACGAAGCCGTCGAAGCCCATACGGCCCTTGAGGACGCCGTTGAGCATCGCCGCGTTCGCGTGCATCTTCACCGGGCCCTCGGAGTCGCCGAGGATGTCCAGCGAGGAGTACGAGGGCATGAACGTGCCGACACCCCGGTCCACGGCGTCCTGGTACTGAGCCAGGTGCACGGCCTCCAGCTGCTGCCGGGTGACCTTGGTGACGCCCTGGTCGATCGTGTACGAGCCGGTCGTGGACGAGCCGAACTCCGTGCCGCCGTCACCGACGAAGTGCTTGGCGGTGGCGAGGACCTTGTCGTCGCGCTTCAGGTCCTTGCCGCTCGCCGCTCCCTGGAGGCCCTGGATGACGGTCTCCATGGACTCGACCAGGGCCGGGTCCTCGCCGAACGCCTCGTACGTCCGGCCCCAGCGCTCGTCGCGCGCCACGCACAGGCAGGGCGCGAAGTCCCACGGGATGCCGGTGGCCCGGACCTCGGCGGCGGTGACCTTTCCGGCGTCGTACGCGACCTGGGGGTCACGCGTGGCGCCGATGCCGATGTTGTGCGGCAGGATCGTGGCGCCCACGAGGTTGTTGTGGCCGTGCACCGCGTCCACGCCGTAGATGAGCGGGATCTGGAAGCGGGTGGCCTGCGCCCGGAGCTGGAAGCCGTCGATCATCTTCGCCCATGCCTCGGGCGTGTTCGGGGTCGGCGTGGAGCCGCCGCCGGAGAGCAGCGAGCCGAGGTCGTACGCGGCGATGTCGGCCGGCGCGGTGAGCGCCCCGCGCTCGGCCTGGGTCATCTGGCCGGCCTTCTCCGCGGGGGACAGCCGGGAGAGCAGGTCGGCGACCCGCTTCTGCACCGGCAGTTTCGCGTCGAGGTACGGGAGTCCGTGGGCGTCGATGACGACCTGCGGGTTCTCGGCGGGCGCCTTGGCGCCGGTGACCGTCAGCTTCAGCGGGACGGTCTCGGCGTTCTCGCCCGCCCTGTCGCGCAGGGTCGCCACCGTGACGGTCCGCGAGGTGCCGGAGGCCGTGCCGGCCGGGAAGGTCACCTCGCCCTTGACCGGCGTGTAGTCCTTGCCGGACTCGCCGGTGCCACCGGCCGTCTCGTAGGCGACGGTGACCGGCTCCTCGATCGGCGCGGAACCGGTGGTGGCGACCGTGACCTTCACGGCGGCCGAGCGGCCCTCCTTCACCGGGTGGACGGCGGCGTCGGTGACGACGTTGGCCCGCAGCGCCTGGTCGGCCCTGCCGTACAGCTCCACGCCGTCCATGGCGAACCGGTCCTGGACGCCGACCGGGAGGGTGAGCGCGTACCCCCACATCTCGGTGAGGCCGAGGACCTGGTCGATGCCGCCGACGGGCTGGTAGTCCGTGCGGTAGGTGAAGTCGGTGAAGGGGATCTCCAGCTGCTTCCAGCCGGTGAAGTCGTCGGTGAAGGAGGTCGTCCACAGCTCGGACGCCTCGCCGTTGGCGCCGCCGTCCTTGAGCTCGAAGTTGACCTTCTTGCCGTTGTTCCGGCCGTCCCACCAGAAGCGGATGCCCTTGCTCGCCGACCAGTCGTGGGCCGGCTCGGCGAAGGCGAAGTCGTGCGTGAATCCCCCGTAGCCGCTGATCTCGTACGTGCCGGCGAGGACCTTGTCGCCCTGTGGGGCGTCGTCGCGGGCGGCGAGTTCCAGCGTGGGCGGGTCGTCCGTGTCGCTGCCCCAGGTGAAGATCCCCTCGGCGGGCGGGTTCGCGAACGGGATCTCGCCCTCGAAGTTGTCGACGGGCACGGGGGCGGGTTCGTCCGCTCCGGAAGCCGGCCCTGCTGCCGCGAACGGCAGCAGACCGGTCAGCAGGGCGGCGGAGACGAGCAGGGCGGTTCTTCGCATGGACCTTCCCTCGGCACTCGTGGAGCGGTGATGACGTGACCTGACACGACACCTCGTACGGCTTAAATCACGCCGTGAGTTAACTCATGCACCGCCGTGCCGTCAAGACTTCACACCAAAGCCGGTACAGAGCGAAGTCCCGGCCGGATCAGGGCCGTTGCCCGTTCGGAAACTGAACGCCCACCCTCTTGACGCGGACCCGCAGCCGTCATTTACTCACGCCTCGCACGCCCCCATCCCCCCACCTCCAGAAGGGCGGCGCACCATGGTTGTCCCCAGAAGACCCCTCCGGGTGGCCCGGTTCCTCCTCGCCGGGCTGCTCACGACGGCCGGTCTGAGCACCGTCGGCGCCCCGCCGGCGCAGGCCGCGGGCGAGCAGGTCACGGCCTGGTTGACCACGACGGACGACGCGGGCGGCCGGCACGTCGTGCGGGGCCTGCAGGCGCAGACCCCGTTCGCGTTCCAGGCAGGCAGCGGTGGCGGCGGCGAGAACATCACGGTCGACGAGAACACCCGCTACCAGACCTTCTCCGGCGGCGGCGCCTCGTTCACGGACACCGCGGCCTGGCTGATGGACGGCAGCGGCGCCCTCTCCCAGGCGACCCGGGACGCGACCATGCGCAAGCTGTTCTCGCCGACCGACGGCATCGGCCTGTCCTTCGTCCGCAACCCGATGGGCGGCTCCGACCTGGCGCGCTTCGGCTACACGTACGACGACGTGCCGGCCGGGCAGAGCGACCCGGACCTGTCCGAGTTCTCGATCGCGCACGACCTCCAGGACGTCCTGCCGCTGACCCGGCAGGCCAGACAGCTCAACCCGGCCCTCACCCTGGTGGCCTCGCCGTGGACCGCGCCCGCCTGGATGAAGGACAACGGGCAGCTCAACGGCGGCTGGCTGAAGGCCGAGAACTACGGGACGTACGCGAACTACTTCGTGAAGTACCTCCAGGCGTGGCGCGACCAGGGCGTCCCCGTCGACTACGTCACCGCCCAGAACGAGCCGACCTGCTGCGCCGGTTACCCCTCCATGAGCTGGAACGGCTCCGGCCTCGCGTACTTCACCAAGAACGAGCTGCTGCCCAAGCTGCAGGGCGCGGGCCTGTCCACGAAGGTGCTGGCCCACGACTGGAACTGGGACACGTACGACGCGTACGCCGCCCAGACGGTCGACGACGCGGCGGTCCGCTCGCACCCGAACTTCGGCGGGATCGCCTGGCACGGCTACGGCGGTGACGTCGCCAAGCAGACGTCCGTGCACAACCAGTACCCGCAGCTGGACGCCTTCGGCACCGAGCACTCCGGTGGCACCTGGATCGCCAACCAGCAGCGGGAGGACATGCACAACATCATCGACTACACCCGCAACTGGGCGAAGTCGGTCACCAAGTGGTCGCTGGCCGTGGACCAGAACCGCGGTCCGCACAACGGCGGCTGCGGCACCTGCGACGGGCTGGTCACCGTGCACAACGGGGACTCCCGGCACGGGCAGGTCGACTACACGGTCGAGTACTACACGATGGGCCACCTGACGAAGTTCGTCCGGCCCGGCGCGCACCGCATCGCCTCCACGGCGAGTTCGTCGGTGCCGAACGTGGCGTGGCGCAACCCGGACGGGTCGAAGGCGCTGATCGCGTACAACGAGGCGTCCGCCGCCAAGACCGTGACGGTCAACTGGGGCTCGCAGCACGCCACCTACTCGCTCCCCGGCAAGACGTCGGCGACCTTCACCTGGTCCGGTACGCAGTCGGGCGGCGGGGAGCGGTCGGGGGCGTTCGTCGGTCTCGCGGGCAAGTGCCTGGACGTGGCGGGCGGTTCGTCGGCCAACGGGTCCGCCGTGCAGCTGTACGACTGCAACGGGTCCGCGGCGCAGAGCTGGACGGTCGCGGCGGACGGGTCCGTGCGGGCCCTCGGCAAGTGCCTCGACGTCACCTCCGCGTCGGTGTCCGACGGGGCGAAGGTGCAGCTCTACGACTGCAACGGGTCGGGGGCGCAGCGGTGGTCGTACAACGCCTCGACCGGTGACGTGGTGAACACGGCCGCGAACAAGTGCCTGGACGTGAGTGACAACTCGTCGGCGAACGGGGCGCGGGCGCAGATCTGGTCCTGCACGGGGGCGGCCAACCAGAAGTGGCAGCTGAGGTAGGGGGTTCCTGTTTCGGGGGCCAGCCCCCGAACCCCCGGTCCTCAAACGCCGGACGGGCTGAAGAACTCAGCCCGTCCGGCGTTTGAGGACAAAGGGGGTCTGGGGCGCAGCCCCAGGGTCGGGTCGGGAAGGGGCGGCGGGGGCGAGAAAACCCCTCGGTGGCTACGCCGCCGGCTCGACCCCGGCCCGCAGCAGGCCGTACGTGTACGCATCCTCCAGCGCCTGCCACGACGCCGCGATCACGTTCTCGGCGACCCCCACCGTCGACCACTCCCCCGCCCCGTCCGACGTCGAGATGAGCACCCGCGTCGTGGACTGCGTCCCGTGCTTGCCCTCCAGGATGCGGACCTTGTAGTCGACCAGCTCCAGCTTGGCGAGCTGCGGGTACAGCTTCTCCAGGGCGACCCGCAGCGCCCGGTCGAGCGCGTTGACCGGCCCGTTGCCCTCGGCCGTGGCGACGATCCGCTCCCCCTTGGCGTACAGCTTGACCGTGGCCTCGTTGGCGTGGCTCCCGTCGGGCCGGTCCTCGACGATGGCCCGCCAGGACTCCACGTCGAAGTACGTGCGCGCCCTCCCCTCGGCCTCCTCCCGCAGCAGCAGTTCGAAGGAGGCGTCCGCGGCCTCGTACGTGTAGCCCTTGAGCTCGCGCTCCTTGACCCGGTCCACGACCCGCCCGATCAGCTCCCGGTCGCCGCCGAGATCGACGCCGAGCTCCTTGCCCTTGAGCTCGATGGAGGCGCGGCCCGCCATGTCGGAGACGAGCATCCGCATGGTGTTGCCGACCTGCTCGGGGTCGATGTGCTGGTACAGGTCCGGGTCGACCTTGATGGCCGAGGCGTGCAGGCCGGCCTTGTGGGCGAAGGCCGAGACACCGACGTACGGCTGGTGCGTGGACGGGGTGAGGTTCACGACCTCGGCGATGGCGTGCGAGATGCGGGTCATCTCGGACAGCGCGCCCGCGGGCAGGACCTTCTTGCCGTACTTGAGCTCCAGGGCGGCGACCACGGGGAAGAGATTGGAGTTGCCGACGCGCTCGCCGTAGCCGTTCGCCGTGCACTGGACGTGGGTCGCGCCCGCGTCCACGGCGGCGAGGGTGTTGGCGACGGCGCAGCCGGTGTCGTCCTGTGCGTGGATGCCGAGGCGTGCCCCGGTGTCGGCGAGGACGGTGGCGACGACGGCTTGGACCTGCGCGGGCAGCATGCCGCCGTTGGTGTCGCACAGGACGACGACGTCGGCGCCGGCCTCGGAGGCGGCCCGGACGACGGCCTTCGCGTACTGCGGGTTGGCCCGGTAGCCGTCGAAGAAGTGCTCGCAGTCGACGAAGACGCGGCGGCCCTGCGCACGGAGGTACGAGACGGTGTCGCGGACCATCTCCAGGTTCTCGTCGAGGGTGGTGCGCAGCGCCAGTTCGACGTGCCGGTCGTGGGACTTGGCGACGAGGGTGACGACGGGTGCGCCGGAGGCCACGAGTGCCTTGACCTGCGGGTCCTCGCTCGCCCTGCCGCCTGCGCGCCGAGTGGCCCCGAAGGCGACGAGCTCGGCGTGCTTGAAGTCGATCTCCTGCTGGGCGCGGGCGAAGAACTCGGTGTCGCGCGGGTTCGCGCCCGGCCAGCCGCCCTCGATGAAGCCCACGCCGAAGTCGTCCAGGTGCCGTGCGATGGCCAGCTTGTCCGCGACGGTGAGGTTGATGCCCTCCCGCTGCGCGCCGTCGCGCAGGGTGGTGTCGAAGACGTGGAACGAATCGTCGAGCTCGCTGGTGTCGGTCATGGTGTCAAGGCTCCTGAGGATCAGATCTCGGTCGGTACCGGAATGACCGGCTCCACCGTCCCCACATGGTCCCTCGCGCTCTCGCCTCCGGCTGAGGGTGGGCCAGAAAAGCGAAAAACCCCTCGCGGGTGCGAGAGGTCTGCGCGCGGGTCGAGACGACGGTGTCCACCCGTACCTGGTCGTACGTGGTGGTCACTGCGGACCGGCGCGCCTGCTGCCAATAATCATGGCGAACGAGAGCACGGAGGCAGTCTGGCACAGACCTCCTCCGCGCTCACCGTCCGTCTCAGGATGCGAGCACTCGGTCCATCACCGCAGATGGCGGACGAACACGCGGGCGCTGTCCATGCGGCGGGTGGGGGCGGGCCGTCAGCCCAGGTTGTGCATCCAGGCGTGCTTGTCCTCGGCGATGCCCCGCTGGATGTCCAGGAGTGCCTCGCGGAGCTTCATCGTGACCTCGCCGGGACGGCCTCCGCTCTGCTGCCACTCGCCGGTGTTGCTCTTGACGGTGCCGACGGGGGTGATGACGGCCGCGGTGCCGCAGGCGAAGACCTCGGTGAGGGTGCCGTTCTCCGCGTCGCGCTTCCACTGCTCGCTGGAGACGCGGGCCTGCTCGGACCCGTAGCCGAGGTCACGCGCGACGGTGAGGAGCGAGTCGCGGGTGACGCCCTCCAGGATGGACCCGCTGAGGGTGGGCGTGACGATCCGGTCCCCGTACACGAAGTACAGGTTCATGCCGCCCAGTTCCTCGACCCACTTGTGCTCGACGGCGTCGAGGTAGCAGACCTGGTCGCAGCCCTTCGCGGCGGCCTCGGCCTGGGCGAGCAGGGACGCCGCGTAGTTGCCGCCGGTCTTCGCGTCGCCCATGCCGCCCGGGACGGCGCGCACGCGGTCCTCGGAGAGCCAGATGGAGACGGGCTGCACGCCGCCCGGGAAGTAGGCGCCGGCGGGGGACGCGATGACGATGAAGAGGTACTCGTTCGCGGGCTTCACGCCCAGGCCGACCTCGGTCGCGATCATGAACGGGCGCAGGTAGAGCGACTCCTCGCCGCCGTGCGCCGGCACCCACGCCTTGTCCTGCCGGACCAGCGCGTCGCATGCCTCGACGAAGGTCTCGACGGGCAGCTCGGGCATCGCGAGGCGCCGGGCGGACGCCTGGAAGCGCAGGGCGTTGCGGTCCGGGCGGAACGTGGCGACGGAGCCGTCCGGCTGCCGGTACGCCTTGAGTCCCTCGAAGATCTCCTGCGCGTAGTGCAGGACGTTGGTCGCCGGGTCGAGGGAGAGCGGACCGTACGGCGTGAGCTGGCCGTCGTGCCAGCCGCGGCCCTCGGTCCACTTGATCGTCACCATGTGGTCGGTGAAGTGGCGGCCGAATCCGGGGCCGGTCAGGATCGCCTCGCGCTCCGCCGCGGACAGCGGGGACGAGGAGGGCTTGAGCTCGATCGTGGGCGTCGTCATGAGTGGTTGTCCTTCACCGGTTGTGTGTGACGGGCCGCGCTCACGCCTCTACTGCCAGTGGCCAGTGTTAGGACGTCCGAGCATTCCCTCATTCGGCGGCTCCGCGTTCGATTATCGCGCGAGGTGAGCCGAGTGGGGGCACCACCCATGCCCAGGAGGCCATGGGGGCGAAACGGTGTGAATGCGGCCCAGGATTGATGGTGGCACCCGGCGAGGCATACGAAAAGCCGCCGGGTGCGGATGCGACCCGGCGGCTTGGGTGGTACCGGCGGGTCAGCCGGATACTCGGGCGGCGAGCGCGTCGCCGATCTCCTCGGTCGTACGGGTCGTGGTGCCGCGCTCCGCGAGGTCGGCGGAGACGGCGTCCTCGATGCGGGCGGCCTCGCTCTCGTGGCCGAGGTGACGCAGCAGAAGGGCGACGGACAGCACGGTGGCGCTGGGGTCGGCCTTGCCCTGGCCGGCGATGTCCGGGGCCGAGCCGTGCACCGGCTCGAACATGGACGGGAACTCGCCGCTCGGGTTGATGTTGCCGGAGGCGGCGACGCCGATGCCGCCGGAGACGGCCGCGGCGAGGTCGGTGATGATGTCGCCGAAGAGGTTGTCGGTGACGATCACGTCGAACCGGGCCGGGTCCGTGACGAGGTAGATCGTCGCGGCGTCCACGTGGATGTAGTCCGTGGTGACCTCGGGGAACTCCTCGGCCACCTTGTGGAAGGTGTTCGTCCACAGGTGGCCCGCGAAGGTCAGCACGTTGTTCTTGTGGACCAGCGTGAGCTTCTTGCGCGGGCGGGCCTGCGCACGGGCGAAGGCGTCGCGCACGACACGCTCGACGCCGAAGGCCGTGTTCACGGAGACCTCGGTGGCGATCTCGTGCGGGGTGCCCTTGCGGATCGTGCCGCCGTTGCCGGTGTACGGGCCCTCGGTGCCCTCGCGGACGACGACGAAGTCGATCTCCGGCTGGCCCGCGAGCGGGGTGGCCACGCCGGGGAGGAGCTTCGACGGACGCAGGTTGACGTGGTGGTCGAAGGCGAAGCGGAGCTTGAGCAGGAAGCCGCGCTCCAGGACACCGGACGGGACCGACGGGTCACCGATCGCGCCGAGCAGGATCGCGTCGTGCTGCTTCAGGGCGTCCAGGTCGGCGTCGGTGAGGGTCTCACCGGTCGCGTGGTAGCGCCGGGCGCCGAAGTCGTACTCCTTGGTCTCCAGCTTCACATCCTGCGGGAGGACGGCCGAGAGGACCTTGAGACCTTGGGCCACGACTTCCTGGCCGATGCCGTCACCGGGGATCACTGCGAGATCGAGGCTGCGAGACATGTCGGCACCCTACTCCTCGTCCCACGGGATGACACGGGATGTCCGCGATACGGACATGCCCGGGGTGCCGTCCGGAGCGCGCGCGACAATCCGTCAACCGGCGTTCACCTGTACGTATGGCGGATGTCGGCGCGCGATGGGAAGTTCACCGGCATGGACACTCCCGACGTCGGCATTCCGCCGCAGCTCGCACGCCGGATGAGCATGGCGGAGCAGTACGAGTACCTGCGGACGAAGTTCTCCCGCCGCCGCGCCCTGGTGAGTGCGGGCGCGGTGGCCGGCGGGCTGCTGACCGGCTGTTCGGGCACGGGCTCCGGCACGGACGCGGCGAGCCGGTCCGCCTCTGCGCCGTCCTCCTCGCCCACGCCGACCGAGCAGGTGGACGGCGCGGTCGTCGCCCCCTTCGGCCGCCATCTGGCCTTCGGCGCGGACCCCAGGACCCAGATGCGGATCTCCTGGCAGGTGCCGCTCGCGGTGCGCAAGCCGTACGTGCGGGTGGGCCTGAAGCCCTGGGAGCTGAGCCGCAGGATCGACGCCGAGGTACGCGACCTGCACACCCCCGGGCTCGAAGGGGTCCGTCTCGCCCTCGACCAGTTCTACCTGCACGCGGCGCTGGACGGCCTGCGGCCCGGGACGACGTACTACTACGGCGTCGGTCACGAGGGGTTCGACCCGGCGTCGAAGGAGCGGCACGCCACGGTCGGCTCGTTCACCACGGCGCCCGCCCGTGCGGAGACGTTCGTGTTCACCGCCTTCGGCGACCAGGGCGTCACCCCCGACGCACTCGCCAACGACAAGCTCATCCTCGGCCGGGAGCCCGCCTTCCACCTGCACGCGGGGGACATCTGCTACGCGGACGTGACGGGCCACGGGAAGGAGTCGGACATCTACGACCCCACCGCCTGGGACCTGTTCCTCAAGCAGACGGAGACGGTGGCGAAGACCGTTCCGTGGATGGTGACGACGGGCAACCACGACATGGAGGCGTGGTACTCGCCGAACGGCTACGGCGGCCAGTCGGCGCGCTTCTCGCTCCCGGACAACGGCTTCGACGCGAAGAACGCCCCGGGCGTCTACTCGTTCACGTACGGCAACGTCGGCATCGTGGCACTGGACGCGAACGACGTGTCGTACGAGATCCCCGCCAACAAGGGCTACTCGGACGGCCGGCAGACGGCCTGGCTCGACAGGCGGCTCGGGGAACTGCGCGAGCAGGTCGACTTCGTGGTGGTCTTCTTCCACCACTGCGCCTACTCGACGTCGACGCACGCCTCGGACGGCGGCGTACGGGACGCCTGGCTGCCGCTGTTCACCAAGCACCAGGTGGACCTGGTGATCAACGGCCACAACCACGTGTACGAGCGCACCGACGCCATCAGGAACGGCCGGGTGGGCAGGCAGGTCCCGGTCGGCGCGTCGACCGATCCGACGCGCGACGGGATCGTGTACGTCACCGCCGGCGGGGCGGGCAAGAGCCTGTACAGCTTCCCGGCAGGGGTGAAGGACAGCTACGAGGGCAAGGTCGCGGACCGGGAGTCCGTGGAGACGTACCACTGGACGAAGGCGCGGAACCGGAACCCGGACACCGTGGAGTGGTCGCGGGTGCGGTACACCGGCTACTCCTTCCTCTCCGTGGAGGCGGTGGCGGGTGCGGCTCCCCGGCTCAAGGTGTCGGCGCTGGCCGAGAACGGCAGGCGCATCGACCACTTCGAGGTGCGGCGCGGGGCGTGAGGCCCCGCGCCACGCGGCGGCTCGGTTCCTTCTCGGTTCGGCTCAATGGCCCGTCGAGCCGCCGTTGTCCCGGCGGTCCAGGGCGCGCTGGAGCGCGGCGGCGGCGTTCTTCCGGTCGGACTCGGTGGTACGGGAGACGTGACGGACTCGGCGGACGGTCGTCTCGGCCATGATGAATCGACTCCTTGCCTCCGGCAGCGGCAGCCGGAAGTGGGGGGTGAAGGGATGTGCGAGACGCCGGATGGGGCGGGGAGCGGTGCCGCAGGGGTTGCCTGCCAGGGGCTCCGGCTCACGACCGCCATTCGCTGGGTCGAGCGAGACGTTCGGCTCCTTCAAAGCTAGGCGAGGAGCGCGCATCTGTCTGCATGGTTAGTCGGACTTCCTACTATCTGAGACGGTACAGCGGTTCCCCGCACCCCTCAGGGGCACGGGGAACCGCGCGACCAGCCACGATCGACCCGCACACGAGCCGGCGTCCCGGTCCGTGTGCGGGCAGGACTCAGCCCATGTGCGGGTACGGGTAGTCGGTCGGCGGGACCAGCGTCTCCTTGATGGCGCGGGTCAGCGTCCAGCGCATCAGGTTCTGCGGGGCACCGGCCTTGTCGTTCGTGCCCGACGCGCGACCGCCACCGAAGGGCTGCTGCCCGACGACGGCACCGGTCGACTTGTCGTTGATGTAGAAGTTGCCCGCGGCGTAGCGCAGCTTCTCCATCGTGTACGCGGCGGCGGCACGGTCGCCCGCGATGACCGAGCCGGTGAGCGCGTAGTCCGACGCCGACTCCATCTGGGTCAGCATCTCGTCGTACTTCTCGTCCTCGTAGACGTGCACGGCGAGGAACGGGCCGAAGTACTCGGTGGTGAAGACCTCGTTGGCCGGGTCGGAGCACTCGACGACGGTCGGGCGCACGAAATAGCCCACCGAGTCGTCGTACGTGCCGCCCGCGACGATCGTGCAGGTCGGGTCCGCGGCGGCCCGGTCGATCGCGGCCTTGTTCTTGGCGAAGGACCGCTCGTCGATGACGGCGCCGATGAAGTTCGACAGGTCGGTGACGTCACCCATCGTGATGCCGTCGACCTCGGCCGCGAACTCCTCCTTGAACCCGGAGTTCCAGATGGAGGCCGGGATGTACGCGCGCGAGGACGCGCTGCACTTCTGCCCCTGGTACTCGAAGGAGCCACGGGTCAGGGCCGTCTTCAGGATGGCGCGGTCGGCGCTCGGGTGCGCGACGACGAAGTCCTTGCCGCCGGTCTCGCCGACCATCCGCGGGTAGGTGCGGTACTTCTCGATGTTGTTGCCGACCGTCTTCCACAGGTACTGGAAGGTCTTGGTCGACCCGGTGAAGTGGACGCCGGCGAGGTCGCGGTGCTCCAGGGCGACCCCGGAGACCTCGATGCCGTCGCCGGTGACGAGGTTGATGACGCCCTTGGGCAGGCCGGCCTCCTCCAGGAGCTGCATCAGCAGCACGGCGGCGTGGGTCTGCGTCGGGGACGGCTTCCAGACGACGACGTTGCCCATGAGCGCCGGGGCGGTGGGCAGGTTGCCCGCGATGGCCGTGAAGTTGAACGGTGTGATCGCGTAGACGAAGCCTTCGAGCGGACGGTGGTCGAGGCGGTTCCAGACGCCGGGCGCGTTCGCCGGCGGCTGCTCGGCGAGCAGGTCACGGGCGTACTTGACGTTGAAGCGCCAGAAGTCGACGAGCTCGCAGGGACAGTCGATCTCGGCCTGCTGGGCGGTCTTGGACTGGCCCAGCATGGTGGAGGCGGCGAGCGTCTCGCGCCACGGTCCGGCCAGCAGCTCGGCGGCGCGCAGGATGATCGCGGCGCGGTCGTCGAAGGACATCGCGCGCCAGGCGGGCGCGGCGGCGAGGGCCGCGTCGATGGCGTCCTGGGCGTCCTGCCGGGTGGCGTTGCGCAGGGTGCCGATGACGGCCTTGTGGTTGTGCGGCTGCACCACCTGGAACGGCTCGCCGCCACCCATGCGCTTCTCGCCGCCGATGGTCATCGGCAGGTCGATCGGGTTGTCGGCCAGCTCCTTGAGCTTGGCCTCCAGGCGGGCGCGCTCGGGCGAGCCGGGGGCATAGCCGTGCACCGGCTCGTTGACGGGGGTGGGGACCTGGGTCACAGCGTCCATGGGTTCCGTAACTCCTTAGTGAGCGGGTGTGCCGGGGCTCGCGCCCGGTGCCGGTGTGCGGGGGGTCAGTCCCTGGTGAGGACAGAACGGGCGAAGAACTGCAGGTTGGCCGGCTTCTCCGCGAGACGGCGCATGAAGTAGCCGTACCAATCGGTGCCGTACGCGGTGTAGACCCGCATGCGGTGGCCCTCGGCGGCGAGCCGCACATGCTCGTCGCTCCTGATCCCGTACAGCATCTGGAACTCGTACTCGTCCACCTTGCGGCCGGCGCGCCGCCCCAGCTCCTGCGCGATGGAGATCAGGCGCGGGTCGTGCGACCCGATCATCGGATAGCCGTCGCCCTCCATCAGGATGCGCAGGACACGGACGTACGCCTTGTCGATCTCCGGCTTCCGCTGGTAGGCGACCTCGGCGGGCTCCTTGTAGGCGCCCTTCACGAGCCGTACGCGGCTGCCGTTCGCGGCGAGACGGCGGGCGTCGGCCTCGGTGCGGAAGAGGTACGCCTGGATGACGCAGCCGGTCTCCGGGAAGTCCTCGCGGAGCTCCTCGTGGATGGCGAACATCGAGTCGAGCGTGGTGTGGTCCTCCGCGTCGAGCGTGACGGTCGTGCCGATCGCGGCGGCGGCCTCGACGACCGGCCGCACGTTGGCGAGCGCCAGCTCGTGGCCGCCGTCCAGGGCCTGCCCGAACATGGACAGCTTCACCGACATCTCGGCGCGCGTCCCGAGGTCCAGCTCCGCCAGGCGGCCGACGAGCTCCAGGTAGGCGTCACGGGCGGCCCCGGCCTGCTCGGGGGTGGTGATGTCCTCGCCGACCACGTCCATGGTCAGCTCCAGGCCCTTGGCCGTGAGGTCGCGGATGATCGGCACGACCTGGTCGACGCTCTCCCCCGGGATGAAGCGGTCGACGACCGGCTTGGTCACCGGGGCCGCCGAGATCAGACGACGCATCCGGTCGCTGCGCGAGGCGGCGAGAATCACGGGACCCAGCACGGGGCACCTCCACAAAAGGCCGGTAGACGGAGAACCACCGTGAAACCTAAGGATCCCTCCGATCGTGGGCCATCGACAGCTGTCACGCATCGGCGCCCCCGATGTCAGACAGATGTATGAAGCCGCGGAGAAACAGGGGTGACATAAGGGAGAATGCCCAGGTGACGTCGGAACACAGGGGTGACTACCAGGAGCTGGTCGACGAGATCTCCGAGCTCCTGGGCGCCCCCGCGACGCTGGAGAACCGCGACTTCGAGCTGATCGCCTTCGGGGTGTACGACAGCGAGGGCGAACTCGACGCCGCCGCCCTGGACCCTGTGCGCACCCGCTCCATCCTCACCCGCCGTTCCACACCGGCGGTCCGGACCTGGTTCGAGAGTTTCGGCATCACCCGGGCGACCGGACCGGTCCGCATCCCGCCGACCCCGGAGGCGGGCGTCCACCGGGGCCGCGTCTGTCTCCCGGTACGCCATCGGGGTGTCGCCCTCGGGTACGTCTGGCTGCTGGCCGACGACCCGGGCCCCACCGAGCGACAGCTCGCGGCGGCCATGGAGGTGACACCGCGCATCGGCGCCCTCCTCGCGGACGAGGCCCAGGCGGGGGCGGACCTGAGCCGGGAGCTGCGTGCCGTCCTGGAGGCCGGGAGCGGCTGGCAGCGCGAGCTGGCGGTGACGGAACTGCGTACGGCGCTCGGCCCTCGCGGCGAGGGCCTCCACACGCTGGTCTGCGTGGCGCCCTGGCCCTCGGCCGACCCCGACGACACCCCTTCCGTCCGTACCGTCCCGGGCGCCACCGCCCTGTGCGCCGCCCCGTGGCCCACCGCCGGCCAGAGCCTGGCGCTCCTGGTCCGCCTGCGTTCGCCGGAGGTCCTCACCCCGGCGACGACCGCGGCGTCCCGCTTCCTGGAGAGGGCCGAGGCGCTGCGCCCCGCGACATCGCCCGGGCCGCCGGCGGAGGGCACCCCGGGACACGGCCCCGCCCGGCCGGAGCCGTCCGGCCCGCGCTCCGGTCCGGCCGTCACCGGCGTCGCGGCCGGGCTCTCCGCGTCCCGCACGGGCCTCGCCGACCTCGGCACCGCCTGGCAGGAGGCTTCGGCCGCCGCGCGTGCGGCCCTGGCCGAGTCCCGGCTGGGTCCGGTCGCGCACTGGTCGTCGATCGGCCCGTACCGCCTGCTGACGACGCTGCCCCCGACCGCCGCGGACGACCCCGCCGTACGCCCGCTCCTGGACCCGGCCCACCGCGAACTCGCCCACACGGCGGAGGTGTTCCTCGACTGCGCGGGACAGGCCGGCCGCACCGCCGCCGCACTGGGCATCCACCGCCAGACCCTCTACTACCGCCTGTCCCGCGTCGAACAGCTGACCGGCCTCGACCTGGACGACGGCGAGGCCCGACTGCTGCTGCACATGACCCTGAAGGCGCAGCGCATCTGAGACCACCACCCCCTGAACAACCCGTCAGCAACGGGATGACGCCCCGCACCCCTAGACATCCAGGGACGCGGGCAACTGCGCACCCCTGTCAGGGGCGCGGGGAACAGCGCAGCCCTCTCAGGGGCGCGGGGAACTGCGCAGTCTTTTCAGGGGCGTGGGGAACTGCGCGATCAGCCCCCGCCGGGGCCGCGGACGAAGCACCGGGCGGGGGCCTGGGGTCGGCAGCCCCCAGCCGACCAGGTTCGGGCAGCCTCAGACGAGGTTGACCGACCGAGCCTGCGTCGCGCCGATCTCCTCCGCCAACTCCGTGAGCACCGGCTGCGGAACCGTGTCGTCCACCGTCAGCACGGCAAGCGCCTCGCCCCCCACATCCGCACGGGCGACCTGCATCCCGGCGATGTTGATGCCCGCCTCGCCGAGGATCCGGCCGAGGGTGCCGACGACGCCGGGACGGTCGGTGTAGTTGAGCACGACCATGTGGTCGGCGAGCGCCAGATCCACGTCGTACTCACCGACGGCCACGATCTTCTGGTGGTGCTTGGGCCCGGCGAGCGTGCCGGAGACCGAAACCTCCTGGCCGTCACCGAGGGTGCCGCGCACGGTCACCACGTTCCGGTGGTCCGGGGACTCCGAGCTGGTGGTCAGCCGCACCTCGACACCGCGCTCCTGCGCGAACAGCGGGGCGTTGACGTACGACACCGTCTCGTCGACGACGTCCTCGAACACGCCCTTGAGCGCGGAGAGTTCGAGCACCTTGACGTCGTGCTGGGTGATCTCGCCGTACACCTCGACGTCGAGGCGGACCGCGACCTCGCCCGCGAGCGCGGTGAAGATGCGGCCGAGCTTCTCGGCGAGCGGCAGGCCCGGCTTGACGTCCTCGGCGATGACCCCGCCCTGGACGTTCACCGCGTCGGGGACCAGCTCTCCGGCGAGTGCGAGCCGCACCGAGCGGGCAACGGCGATACCGGCCTTCTCCTGCGCCTCGTCCGTGGAGGCGCCGAGGTGCGGGGTGCAGACGACCTGGTCGAGCTCGAAGAGCGGGGAGTCCGTGCAGGGCTCCTTCGCGTACACGTCGAGGCCGGCGCCGGCGACGCGGCCCTCCTTGAGCGCCGAGTACAGCGCCACCTCGTCGACGATGCCGCCGCGCGCGGCGTTGACGATCCGCACCGACGGCTTGACCTTGTGCAGCGCCTCGTCGCCGATGAGCCCGAGGGTCTCGGGCGTCTTCGGCAGGTGGACGGTGATGAAGTCGCTGACTTCGAGCAGCTCGTCCAGCGAGAGGACCTTGACGCCCATCTGCGCGGCCCGCGCGGGCTGTACGTAGGGGTCGTAGGCGACGACCTTCATGCCGAAGGCCGACATGCGCTGGGCGACGAGCGCGCCGATGCGGCCGAGGCCCACGACACCGAGGGTCTTCTCCGCGAGTTCGACGCCCGTGTACTTGCTGCGCTTCCACTCGCCGTTCTTCAGGGCGGTGTTGGCCTGCGGGATGTGGCGCGCGGTGGCGAGCAGCAGACCGCAGGCCAGCTCGGCGGCGGTCACGATGTTCGAGGTGGGGGCGTTGACGACCATCACGCCGGCCTTGGTGGCGGCGGAGACGTCGACGTTGTCCAGGCCGACGCCGGCTCGTGCGACGACCTTCAGCCTGTTCGCCGCGGCGACGGCCTCGGCGTCGACCTTCGTCGCGGAGCGGATCAGGATCGCGTCGACGTCGGCGATGGCGGGCAGCAACTCGGCGCGGTCCCCGCCGTTGCAGTGCCGGATCTCGAAGTCCGGGCCCAGGGCGTCGACAGTTGCGGGCGACAGTTCTTCAGCGATGAGTACGACAGGTTTCGAGCTCACGTGAGTCCTCACAGGTCCATTGCGGACGGCCGTCCCGACGGCCGCAGGCGGTGGAGGGTTTGCCGCGTGGCAGACCACGACGCTGTGGGCCCGACGCGTATTAGTGGAGCAGTCTAGTGGTGGCGCGCCGTGTTCACGCGCCTCCGCAGAAGGATCACCCGCACGTGCGGACTTCAGCCCCTCCGGCGGTTGAGGAGCGGGGTCCGGAGCAGAGCCCCGCGACGGCACCTCAGGCAGACGGGCACGGCCGTGGCAACGGGGCGGCACCCCGGCACCACGGCCGAACCGACTTCAGTCACTCGTCGTCGTTGACCCACGACATGAGCTTGCGCAGCTCCTTGCCCGTGGTCTCCAGGAGGTGGTTCTCGTCCTGGGTCTTGTACTCGTTGTACTTCTTCAGACCGCCGTGGTACTCGTCCATCCACGCCTGCGCGAAGGTGCCGTCCTGGATCTCGGCGAGGACCTTCTTCATCTCGGCCTTGGTGGCGTCCGTGATGATCCGCGGGCCGGTGACGTAGTCGCCCCACTCGGCGGTCTCCGAGATCGACCAGCGCATCTTCTCCAGGCCGCCCTCGTACATGAGGTCGACGATGAGCTTCAGCTCGTGCAGGCACTCGAAGTAGGCGATCTCCGGCTGGTAACCGGCCTCGGTCAGCGTCTCGAAGCCCGCCTTGACCAGCGCGGCCGTACCACCGCAGAGGACGGCCTGCTCACCGAACAGGTCGGTCTCGGTCTCCTCGGTGAAGGTGGTCTTGATGACGCCGGCGCGGGTGCCGCCGATGCCCTTGGCGTATGACAGGGCCAGCGCGAAGCCGTTGCCGGTGGCGTCCTGCTCGACGGCCGCGATACACGGGACGCCGCGGCCCTCCTCGTACTGGCGGCGGACCAGGTGGCCCGGGCCCTTGGGGGCGACCATGCAGACGTCGACGCCGGCCGGGGGCTTGATGAAGCCGAAGCGGATGTTCAGGCCGTGGCCGAAGAACAGCGCGTCGCCGTCCTTCAGGTTGTCCTTGATGGACTCCTCGTAGACCTGGCCCTGGATCGGGTCCGGGACGAGGATCATGATGACGTCGGCCTCGGCGGCGGCCTCCGAGGGGGTCACCACGCGCAGGCCCTGCTCCTCGGCCTTCGCCTTGGACTTGGAGCCCTCGTGCAGACCGACCCGGACGTCGACACCCGAGTCACGGAGCGACAGCGCGTGGGCGTGGCCCTGGCTGCCGTAACCGATGACCGCGACCTTGCGGCCCTGGATGATGGACAGGTCGGCGTCAGCGTCGTAGAACAGCTCGGCCACTTTGGGTTCTCTCCTTGGTGTGCAGGTGTTGCTCCCCACCGTATGCCGGTGGGATGAGGGGAAGTTCCGGGGTCTCGGAATGCGGGCGGCCGACGGCGGCCGACCGCCCGTTTCCGGCCGTACCTGCGTCCCGTGCGGGACGCACCCGGGTCACGAGGCGTACGGGCCTACGCGGACCGGTCCAGCGCGCGCAGCGACCGGTCGGTGATCGAGCGGGAGCCGCGGCCGATGGCGATGGTGCCGGACTGGACGAGCTCCTTGATGCCGAACGGCTCCAGCATCTTGAGCATGGCCTCCAGCTTGTCGCTGCCGCCGGTGGCCTCGATGGTGACGGCCTCCGGGGAGACGTCGACGGTCTTGGCGCGGAACAGCTGGACGATCTCGACGATCTGGGAACGCGTCTCGTTGTCGGCGCGCACCTTCACCAGGACGAGTTCGCGCTGGACGGCCGCGCCCGGTTCCAGTTCGACGATCTTCAGGACGTTGACGAGTTTGTTGAGCTGCTTCGTGACCTGTTCGAGCGGGAGTTCCTCGATCACGTTCACCACGATGGTGATGCGGGAGATGTCGGGGTGCTCGGTGACACCGACCGCGAGCGAGTCGATGTTGAAGCCGCGGCGGGAGAACAGGGCGGTGATCCGGGCGAGGACACCGGGCTTGTTCTCCACCAGGACGGAGAGCGTGTGCTTGGACATGGGCCTGCTTCCTTTACCTACGGCTCTCAGTCGTCTTCGTTGTCGCCGAAGTCGGGGCGGACGTCCCGGGCGGCCATGATCTCGTCGTTCGAGGTGCCGGCGGCGACCATCGGCCACACCATGGCGTCCTCGTGGACGATGAAGTCGATCACGACGGGACGGTCGTTGACCGAGTTCGCCTCTTCGATGACCTTGTCGAGGTCGTCCGGCGACTCACAGCGGATCGCGTAACAGCCCATCGCCTCCGACAGCTTCACGAAGTCGGGGACGCGGGTGCCGGCGCTCGGCTGCTTGCCGTCCGCGTCCGGGCCGGAGTGCAGCACGGTGTTGGAGTATCGCTGGTTGTAGAAGAGGGTCTGCCACTGGCGGACCATCCCGAGGGCGCCGTTGTTGATGATGGCGACCTTGATCGGGATGTTGTTCAGGGCGCAGGTGGTGAGCTCCTGATTGGTCATCTGGAAGCAGCCGTCGCCGTCGATGGCCCAGACCGTGCGGTCCGGCCGGCCCGCCTTGGCTCCCATCGCGGCGGGCACCGCGTAACCCATCGTCCCGGCGCCACCGGAGTTCAGCCAGGTCGCGGGCTGCTCGTACTGGATGTAGTGCGCCGACCACATCTGGTGCTGGCCGACGCCCGCGGTGAAGATCGTGCCCTCGGGCGCGAGCTGCCCGATGCGCTCGATGACCTGCTGCGGGGAGAGCGAGCCGTCCGCGGGCTGCTCGTAGCCCAGCGGGTACGTCTCGCGCCAGCGGTCGAGATCCTTCCACCAGGCGGTGCAGTCCCCGGTGTGACCCTCGCTTTGCTCCTTCTGCACGGCCTGGACCAGGTCGGCGATGACCTCGCGGGCGTCCCCGACGATCGGCACGTCGGCGGCGCGATTCTTGCCGATCTCGGCCGGGTCGATGTCGGCGTGGACGATCTTCGCGTGCGGGGCGAAGCTGTCCAGCTTGCCGGTGACGCGGTCGTCGAAGCGGGCTCCGAGGGCGACGATCAGGTCGGCCTTCTGCAGCGCGGTGACGGCGGTGACCGAACCGTGCATGCCCGGCATTCCCACGTGCAGCGGGTGGCTGTCGGGGAATGCGCCGAGCGCCATCAGGGTGGTGGTGACGGGCGCTCCGGTGAGTTCCGCGAGGACCTTCAGCTCGGCGGTGGCGCCGGCCTTGATGACGCCGCCGCCGACATAGAGGACGGGCCGCTTCGACTGGGTGATCAGCCGGGCCGCCTCGCGGATCTGCTTGGCGTGCGGCTTGGTGACCGGGCGGTAGCCGGGCAGGTCCATGACCGGCGGCCAGGAGAAGGTGGTCCTGGCCTGGAGGATGTCCTTGGGGATGTCCACCAGGACCGGTCCCGGGCGGCCGCTGGAGGCGATGTGGAACGCCTGCGCGATCGCCTGGGGGATCTCCTCCGCCTTGGTGACCAGGAAACTGTGCTTGGTGATCGGCATGGTGATGCCGACGATGTCCGCCTCCTGGAAGGCGTCGGTACCGATCGACTTGGACACGACCTGCCCGGTGATCGCGACCAGCGGCACGGAGTCCATGTGGGCGTCGGCGATCGGCGTGACCAGGTTGGTGGCGCCGGGGCCGCTGGTCGCCATGCAGACGCCGACCTTGCCGGTGGCCTGCGCGTAGCCGGTGGCCGCGTGGCCCGCGCCCTGCTCGTGGCGGACCAGCACGTGCCGCACCCGCTTGGAGTCCATCAGCGGGTCGTACGCCGGGAGGATCGTGCCGCCGGGAATGCCGAATACCGTCTCGGCCCCGACCTCCTCGAGGGAGCGGACGAGGGACTGCGCTCCCGTCACCTGCTCGGGGGCGGACTGCTGTCCTCCGGAACGGGGCCGCGGCTGCGGGTGGTGGGCCCCGGTGGCCTGCTCGGTCATCGGCATTCTCTTCTCGATGCTGAGGGTTTTTGCGAGTTTTGAGCGGTCTGCGATTACTGATCGGCAGTCATCGATGCAACAAAAAACCCCTCGTGCCGTGAGGCAGGCGAGGGGAGCGCGTCGGGTGCGATCGCTGGGAGTTCCGGATCATCGATCCGGTGCGTCCCAGCTCAGCCGACGCGCTTTCCAAGTACGAGAATTCGGGTGCGCATGGCTCCGACCCTCCCCCCGGCACGCAGTGCGTGTCAAGTGGGTGGGACGGGAGTCTCATCATGTGAGCGCAGGGCTGTCCCGGTCCCGTAGCCTGCCGAGGCCGCCCCCGCCGCGTACGCACTACCGCCGCCACCTGCGTAGACGCCGCTGCTGCCGCCTCCCACGAAGACGGGTTCCACGGGGCCGTGGGGCAGGGGGTAGGTGCTGGCCGACAGAGCGCGGCGCAGGCGGTACTCGTCCAGCGGTCCCGAGAAGGCCGCGCCCTGTCCGTGGGTGCAGCCCATCGCGCGCAGGGCGACGACCTGCTCGGGCAGGTCCACGCCGTCGGCGACGGACTGCAGTCCCAGATCGTTCGCGATACGCAGCAGTCCGCTGGTGATCTTGTGGAGCCGGGCGGACTCGACGACGCCCTCGACCAGACCGCGGTCCAGTTTCAGTACGTCGAGGGGCAGGCGGCGCAGTGCGGCGATCGTGGCGTAGCCGCTGCCGAAGCCCTCCAGGGCGATCCGGACACCGAGCCGCCTGAGCGTCTTCAGCCGGCGCTCCAGCTCGTCCAGGGAGATCTTGGGATCCGTCTCGGCCAGTTCGACGATCAGTCCGCCCGAGGGCAGTCCGTGCCGGGTCAGCAGGGCTTCCACGGAACTCAGCGGCATGGAGCGGTCGAGGAGTCTGCGCGCGGTCATCCGGACCGCGACGGGCACCGCGAGCCCGGTGGCGGCACGCTCGGCGGCCTGCTCGACGGCCTCCTCCAGCATCCAGCGGCCGAGCTCGGCGGTGCGGTCGCTGTCCTCCGCGACCCGCAGGAACTCGGCGGGGGTGAACAGCACGCCCTGCGCCGAGCGCCAGCGCGCCTGTGCGGCCACCGCCGTGATCCGGCCGGTGCCCAGGGAGACGACGGGCTGGTGCAGCAGCGCGAACTCCCCGTCGTGCAGGGCGGCGCGCAGCCGGGTGGCCAGTTTCGCCTTGCGGGCGACGTCCTGCTGCATCTGTGGCGCGTACAGCTCGACGCGGCCCTTGCCCGCCGCTTTCGCGCGGTACATCGCCAGGTCGGCGTTGCGCAGCAGTTCGCCCGCGCCGAGGCCCGGCTCGGAGAAGGCCACGCCGATGGAGGCGGCGACACGGACATCGTTGCCGTCGATGAGGTACGGCTGGGAGAGCGTCGTACGGAGCCGGTCGGCGAGTTCGAAGATGTGGCGCTCTCTCGCGGTGCGGTCGCGGGAGCCGTCGCCGACGATCAGGGCGGCGAACTCGTCGCCGCCGAGCCGGGAGGCGGTGTCCCCCTTCCGGACCGCTTCCTGGAGCCTGCGGGCGGCCTGCACGAGGAGCTCGTCGCCGGCCTGGTGGCCGATCGTGTCGTTGACCGCCTTGAAGCCGTCGAGGTCGATGAAGAGCACGGCGGTGCCGTGGTCGGAGGAGCGGCGGCCGGAGAGCGCCTGTCCGACGCGCTTGGTGAACAGCGCGCGGTTCGGCAGGTCGGTGAGGGGGTCGTGTTCGGCGTTGTGCTGCAACTGGGCCTGGAGGCGGACCCGCTCGGTCACGTCGCGGCTGTTGAAGATGAGGCCGCCGTGGTGGCGGTTGACGGTCGACTCGACGTTGAGCCAGCCTCCCCCGCTCCCGGCCTCGCTCGTCCGGGAGGTGCCCCCGCCGCCGGACTTGAAGCGGCACTCGATGCGGGTGGTGGGTTCCTCCGCGGGGTCGGCGGCGAGGAAGCGGCGCACCTCGTGCACCACGCAGCCCAGGTCCTCGGGGTGGATCAGCGAGGCCAGTTCGGAGCCGACCAGTTCCTCGGCGGGCCGCCCGTAGACACCGGCGGCGGCCGGGCTGACGTACCGGAGGATGCCGTTCGGGGCGGCGATCATGATGACGTCGCTGGAGCCCTGCACCAGGGAGCGGAAATGGTTCTCCTTCTGGGCCAGCTCCTGGGTGAGGGTGATGTTGTCGAGGAGCATGATGCCCTGGCGCACGACGAGGGCGAGCACGACCGTGCCGCCGGTGACGAGCACCACGCGGTCGACGCTGCGGCCGTTGAGCACGTTGTAGAGAATGCCCAGCGTGCAGACGGCGGCGGCCAGGTAGGGAGTGAGTGCCGCCAGTGAACTGGTGATGGGCCGGCTGGCCGGATACCGACTGTGACCCCCTTCCTGGAGGGGCACGTATGCCGGTTGTCCTCCCTGCCGGGGCCCGGGCACGTAGCCGTGCACCACGCGCGTGTGCCCCTCTTCTTCCGGGTGTCCGTGTCGGTGCCCCATCCAGGGGGCGTAGGCGAGAAGCAGTGATCCGGCGAACCAGCCCGCGTCGAGCAGCTGCCCGGATCGGTAGTCGTCGTGCAGCAGTGGCGAGGTGAACAGGGCGTCGCACATCACCGTCAGGGCCAGTGCCCCGATCGCGGTGTTCACCGCGGAGCGGTTCACCGCCGAGCGCCTGAAGTGCAGCGCCAGCACCATGCTGACGAGCGCGATGTCCAGCAGCGGGTACGCGAGCGACAGCGCGGTGTGCGGGACGCTGGGGCCTCCCGCCTTCGCCGCCTGGGCGAGCGCCAGACTCCAGGAGAGGGTGAGCAGCGAGCCGCCGATCAGCCATGCGTCGAGGCCCAGGCAGACCCAACCCGCCTTGCGCACCGGCCGCTTGGCGAGGACGAGCAGGCCCACGATGGCCGGTGGCGCGAAGCACAGGAAGAACAGGTCGGCGTAGCTCGGGTTGGGCACCGGGCGGTCCAGGACGACCTCGTACCAGCCCCAGACGAGGTTGCCCGCCGCCGCCATGGCCGAGGAGAGCGAGAAGAGCAGCCAGGCCGGACGGAAGCGGCTCCGCCGGGTGCGGGCGCCGAGGAAGCAGGAGACGGCCGCGGCGGCGGCCGCCGCGCTCAGCCCGAAGTCGCCCATGATGAGGGCGAGTTTCGGCGACCCCCAGCCGAGCGCGGAACCGACGGCGTATCCCGCGCACAGCAGGGCGAGGAGGAGCTGCGGGACCATGCCCGTCCCGCCCGTGGCGACCGGCCTGCGGGCCAGCAGCGCTCCCGGGGAGCTCACTGCGCTTCCCCGGTCCGGGCCGCCCCCGAGTCCCTCTGGTCCCGGCGCGCCGGATGCGCGTGCCGCCTGCGGCAGCCCGGACGCCGGTGATGGTGGCCGCTGTGGCCGCTTCTGCGCTTGGGTGGACACCAGGGTCGCCGTCGCCGGCCCCGTCGCGTCGGATCGTTGGTCCATAGGCCGTGCATCGCCCGTCGCCCCCCTCGCTGTTGCTGTCTCTCAGTCCCCGGCGCCGAATGGTTCGCGGCGCAGCCCCTGTCGGGACGATACACCAGTCTCGTCACTCAGGGACATAGTTCCTCTACGCTCCGTGACGATCAGTGGGGTCGCGGCCACGGCGTGCGTTCGAAGGACCGCGGAGGGTACTCACCGGTCCTTCCCGCCCGCCTGCGGCCGGGAGCGGGGAGGACTACGAGCCCGTCGTAAGGACCACGTTCTGCAGTGGCTCCCGGTTCACGAAACGGTTCAACTGGTCCACGAGGAGCCGCTTGGCCCGTGGGAAGAACGCGGAGGTCGGGCCCCCCACATGAGGGCTGATGAGCAGGCCCGGCGCATGCCACAAGGGGTGTCCCGCGGGCAGCGGTTCGGGGTCGGTGACGTCCAGGGCCGCCCGGAGCCGGCCGCTCTCCAGCTCGGCGAGGAGCGCCTTGGTGTCGACGACGCCGCCGCGGGCCATGTTCACGAGGAGCGCCCCGTCCTTCATGCGGGCCAGGAAGTCGGCGCCGGCCATGCCCTTCGTCTGCTCGGTGAGGGGCGTGATGAGGACCACCACGTCGGCTTCCGGGAGCAGTTCGGGCAGGGCGGCGATCGGATGCACCGGGCCGCGCGCCGTCTCACGTGCGGAGCGCGCGACGCGCGTGACCCGCGCGAGCTCGAACGGCGCGAGCCGGTCCTCGATGGCCGAACCGACCGCTCCGTAGCCGACGATCAGGACGCTCCGGTCCGCGAGCGCGGGACGGAAGCCCGACCGCCACTCCTCGCTGTCCTGACCCCGGACGAAGTCGGGGATCCCCCGCAGTGACGCGAGGATCAGCGTGAGGGTGAGTTCGGCGGTGCTGGCGTCGTGCACCCCGCGCGCGTTGCACAACCGCACGCCCTTGGGCAGGAGTTGGAGGCCGGGCTCGACGTGGTCTATGCCGGTTGACAGGGTCTGCACGACCTCCACGGACGTCATCCCGGCCATCGGGCGCACCGAGACGTCGCCGCCTTTCATGTAGGGCACGACATAGAAGGAGCAGTCCGCGGGATCGGCGGGGAAGTCGTCCCCGCCGTCCCAGAAGCGGTAGTCCGGCCCTTCGGGGAGGCCGTCGAGTTCGTCTGCGGGAAACGGGAGCCACACTTCGTACGTCATGGTCAGGAGGCTATGCGAAGCGCCCGTGGACGCAGAGGTTAGTTTGGGGTGCCAGGAAAGGGAGGGCACGGCCAGGTGGAGCGCAGGACGATCGGCGCGGCGGCGCTCGAGGTGGGGGCCGTCGGCCTCGGGTGCATGCCGATGAACTGGGCGTACTCGGGTTCGCGGCAGCGGGGTGCCGAATCGCTGCGGACCGTGCACGCGGCCCTCGACCGCGGTACGACGCTTCTGGACACCGCCGACATGTACGGGCCCTTCACCAATGAGCTGCTGGTGGGGCGGGCGCTGAAGGAACGGCGTGCGGCGGCCTTCGTGTCGACCAAGGTCGGCCTGCTGGTGGGTGAGCAGCACATCGTGGCCAACGGCCGCCCCGGGTACGTGAAGCGGGCGTGCGACGCCTCGCTGCGCCGGCTGCAGACGGATGTCATAGACCTCTACCAGCTGCACCGCGAGGATCCGGAGGTGCCGGTCGAGGAGACGTGGGGCGCGATGGCGGAGCTCGTCTCGGCGGGGAAGGTGCGGGCCCTCGGGCTGTGCGCGGTGGGCGCCCGCTCGGGCCGCAGGGCGGGGGCGCGGCTGCACGACGCGACGATCCGGAAGCTGGAGCGGGTGCAGCAGGTCTTCCCGGTGAGCGCGGTGCAGGCCGAGCTGTCGGTGTGGTCGCCGGAGGCGCTGGAGACCCTGCTGCCGTGGTGCGAGGCGCGCGGTGTCGGCTTCCTCGCGGCGATGCCGCTCGGCAACGGCTTCCTGACCGGGACCCTCACCCCGGGTGAGGGTTTCGAACCCGACGACCTCCGGGCCCGGCATCCCCGTTTCACCGCGGAGATGATGGCCGCGAACCAGCCGATCGTCGTCGGCCTGCGCCGGATAGCCGCCCGCCACTCGGCGGTGGGAGGGGCGGACGTCACGCCCGCCCAGGTGGCTCTCGCGTGGGTGCTGTCGCGCGGGCGGCACGTGGTCCCGGTGCCCGGCGCCAAGCGGGAGTGCTGGGTCGTGGAGAACGCGGCGGCGGCCGGGCTGCGGCTGACGACGGAGGACCTCGCCGAGGTGGCGGCGCTGCCCGCGGCGCTCGGGTCCTGGGACTGAGCGGGGCTCCGCTCACCCGCCCGGCCCGGGCGGGTCCGGCGATTCGATGTCCGTGATCGGGAACCCGTGGGACCCGAGCGGTGTATGAAAAGGAGAACCTGCCGCGTCGAAGGGATCCTGCATCGTGCAACGTCGAGCTGTGACGGCCGTGTTGGCCGCAGCCACACTCCTGCTGACGGCCGGGTGCTCCTCGGACGACGGGGAAAAGCCGGACGCCGGCAGGAGTACGTCTCCGGGCAGCCCGGAACCGGGCTCCTCCGCGCCGGCCTCCGGGCAGGCGGCCGAGGAGACACCGCCCGCCAAGGGCTCCGTGAAGGTCGTGCGGACCGTCGCCCAGGACCTGAAGACGCCCTGGGGCCTGGCGCCCCTGCCCGAAGGGGGCCTCCTGGTGTCCTCGCGCGACGAGGGGACGATCACCCTGGTCGACGAGAAGACCGGCAGGAAGACCGAACTGGGCTCGGTGCCCGGGGTCGCCCCCGCCGGCGAGGGCGGCCTGATGGGCCTCGCCCTCTCCCCGTCGTACGCGTCGGACCACATGGTCTACGCGTACTTCACGTCCGACTCGGACAACCGCATCGTGCGCATGCTGTACGACGCGAAGAAGCCGGCCGGCGAGCAGCTGGGCGCGCCGGACACGGTGTTCAGAGGCATCCCCAAGGGCACGAACCACAACGGCGGCCGGATCGCCTTCGGCCCGGACAAGATGCTGTACGTGGGCACGGGCGAGACCTACGTCACCGAGCTGGCGCAGGACAAGAAGTCGACGGGCGGCAAGATCCTGCGGCTGACACCGGACGGCGAACCGGCGCCGGGCAACCCGTTCGGCTCACCGGTCTACTCGTACGGTCACCGCAATGTGCAGGGCCTGGCCTGGGACACCGAACAGCGCCTGTTCGCCTCGGAGTTCGGCCAGGACACCTGGGACGAGTTGAATCACATCAAGCCGGGCGGCAACTACGGCTGGCCGGACGCGGAGGGCAAGGCCGACGACTCCCGGTACGAGAACCCGGTCGACCAGTGGAGCACCGACGAGGCGTCTCCCAGCGGCATCGCCCACGCGAAGGGCTCTGTCTGGATGGCGGGCCTGCGCGGCAAGCGGCTGTGGCGCATCCCGCTCGACGGCACCGCGAAGTCCGCGGAGCCGCAGGCTTTCCTGGAGGGCGACTACGGCCGTCTGCGCACGGTGGTCGCGGCGGGCGGCAACAAGCTGTGGCTGGTCACGAGTGAGACGGACGGGCGCGGCACTCCGAACGGCACTGACGACAGAATCCTGGAACTGGAGGTGAGCTGACCTGTTGAGGTGAGCTCACCCGGCTCGGCCGGCCGGGCCGGCGGCGGCCGTCTCCGGCGGGAACAGCCGCATGCGGTGCGCCACCGCCGCCGCCTCGCCCCGGCCGGAGACCCCGAGCTTGGCCAGGATGTTCGAGACGTGGACGCTGGCCGTCTTCGGGGAGATGAAGAGTTCCTCGGCGATCTGCCGGTTGCTGCGGCCGGCGGCCACCAGGCGCAGTACGTCGCGCTCGCGGCTGGTGAGCCCCAATGCCTCGGCCGGGTCGGCGGGCGCGGCGGGGGTCCGCCCCGGCGCACGGGTGAGGGTGAGGCGGGCGCGCTGCGCGAGCAGGGAGACGGCGTCGGCGAGCGGGCGCGCGCCGAGGTGGTCGGCGACGGCCCCGGTCAGCCGCAGGAGCTCGGTGGCGCGGGCCCGTCCCTCCTCCGTACCGGCGAGGCCCAGCAGGGATTGCGCGAGCCGGTACCGGACGCGGGCCAGGTCGTAGGGACGCTCCAGCGGTTCGAAGGCGCAGACCACCTCGAACCAGTCGTCGGCGGTGTCGCGGCCCTCGGCGCGCAGCAGTTCGGCGCGCACCCAGCGCTCGTGTGCCCGCCAGACGGGCGCGTTGGTGGCGAGGGCCTTGGCGGTGGCGCGGAGGCGTTCGACGAGTTGGGCGCGACCCGGTTCGGCGGCGGGCAGCTCGCGGGCGTCGGCCTCGGCGGTGGCCGCGGCGAGCAGCATGGGCCAGCCGTAGCGGTGGGTGCCGGGCGGGAAGCCGAGGTTCAGGGCCTCGTCCAGGTCCGCGCGGGCGTCGGCGAGGCGGTCCTCCCCGGCGGCGATGCCGATCGCGATCGTGGTCAGCGGCAGCGCCTGCTGGGGGACGGTGTCGTGGGTGCCGAAGTGGCCGCGTGCCTGCTCCAGTTGGTCCGCGGCGGCGGCCAGGTCGCCGCGGGCGAGTGCGAGGCGGGCGTGGAGGGTCGCGCGGAAGCCGCGGGGCCTGGCGCTCTGGCCGACCCGCTCCGAGTTGTACCCGGCCTCGGCGGCCTCGTCCCAGCGGCCCAGGGAGAAGAGGGAGTCGCCGAGGTTGCCCCAGACCCATGCCTCGGTGTCCAGCAGGCCGAGCCGGCGGGTGAGTTCGGTGCCCTCCTGGAGGATGCGGACGGCGTCCAGGGAGCGGCCGACGCCCTCCAGGTGGGACGGGAGGTTCACATGGGCGCGGCCCAGCACATAGGCGGCGCCGAGTTCCGTGGCCCGGTCCTTGACCTCGTGCACCTCGGCGAGTCCGGCCTCGATGTCGCCCGACTCGACCAGGAGTCCGCCCAGGGTGAGCCGGGCGTTCAGCTCGATGTCGCGGGCGCCGACCATGCGGGCGTACTGCACGGCGCGCTCGGCGGCCAGCAGCGCGTCCGGGCCGGGGCGGTGCACCATGGACCAGTTGGCGACGTGGGCGAGGACGTCGGCGTGCACCTCGGACGGCGGCAGTCCCCGGACCAGCTCCTGTGCGGTGCCGAGTTCCTGCCAGCCGTCGCCGAGGCCCTGTGCCTCGGTGAGGCGGGAGCGCTGGATCCAGAACCAGGCGGCGCGCAGGGGGTCGCGTTCGTCCTCCAGGAGGCGCAGGGCCCGTTTGGTGATCTTCAGCGCGCGCTTGCGTTCCCCGCAGAACCGGCCCGCCACCGCGGCTTCGGCCATCAGGTCGAGGTAGCGCAGTGGTGCGGTGGCCCGGTCGTGGTCGCCGGTGGTCCCCGCACGGCTCTTCGGCTGTGGGGGAGGGTAGACCTCGGTGTGGTCGGCGGCGCGCAGTTCGGCGCGGACCGCCTCGGGGGCCGTCTCCCACAGCTCCATGGCCCGTTCCAGCAGGCGCAGTTGCTCCGAGTAGGCGTGCCGGCGGCGGGCGGCCACGGAGGCGTCGAGGACGGCGGGCAGGGCTTTGGCGGCGTCGTGCGCGTGGTACCAGTGGCTGGCCAGCCGGGCGGCGCGCTCCCCGGCCGGGACGAGCGAGGGGTCCGCCTCCAGTGCCTCGGCGTACCGGCGGTTGAGGCGGGAGCGCTCGCCGGGCAGCAGGTCGTCGCCGACGGCCTCGCGGACCAGGGAGTGGCGGAAGCGGTAGCCGTCCCCGTCGGGTGTCGCGAGCAGGATGTTGGCGCCGACCGCGGCGCGCAGTGCCTCGATGAGGTCGTCCTCGGAGAGCCGCGCCACCGCGGCGAGCAGCCGGTACTCCACGGTCGAGCCGCCCTCGGCGACGATCCTGGCGACCCGTTGGGAGCTCTCGGGCAGACTCTCGACGCGGACGAGGAGCAGGTCGCGCAGGGAGTCGGTGAGGCCGGTGCGGCAGCCGTCCTGGGCGGCCACGGCCAGTTCCTCGACGAAGAAGGCGTTCCCGTCGGAGCGGGCGAAGATGTCGTCCACCTGGGCCGGGTCGGGTTCACAGGCGAGGATCCCGGTGATCTGGCGGCTGACTTCGGCGCGGCTGAAGCGGCCGAGTTCGATCCGGCGGACGGTGCGCAGCCGGTCGAGTTCGGCGAGCAGCGGGCGCAGCGGGTGGCGGCGGTGGATGTCGTCGGCGCGGTAGGTGGCGACGACGAGGAGGCGGCCGCTGCGCAGGGTCCGGAAGAGGTAGGCGAGGAGGTGGCGGGTGGAGGCGTCGGCCCAGTGCAGGTCCTCCAGGAGGACGACGACGGGGCGGTCGGCGGCGACGCGCTCCAGGAGGCGGGCGGTGAGTTCGAAGAGGCGGGCCATGCCGTCCTCGCCGTGCCGGTCGCGCGCGGTCTCCCCCAGTTCGGGCAGCAGCCTGGCCAGTTCCTCCTCCTGCCCCGCGGCGGCCGCGGTGACTTCGTCGGGCAGGTGGCGGCGCAGGGCCCGCAGGGCGGTGGAGAACGGTGCGAAGGGCAGCCCGTCGGCGCCGATCTCGACGCAGCCGCCGACCGCCACGACGGCGCCCTCGCGGCAGGCGCCCGTCGCGAACTCCTCGATGAGCCGGGTCTTTCCGACGCCGGCCTCACCGCCGAGGAGCAGCGCCTGCGGCTCGCCCGCGGCGGCGCGGGCGAGCGCGTCGTGCAGTACGTCCAGTTCGTCGGTCCGGCCGACGAAGACCGGACTGACGGACCTGGTCTCCACAGCGCCGAGCATCGCACAGGGGTCCGACAGCGCGGCACTGGTTATCCCGGGCCCGGCCACGGTCCCGAACCCCGCCACGGCCTCGGGCCCGGCCACGACGGCGGCCGGGCCCGAGGTCACCGAGGGCTCGTCCGTGACCGGGAGAGCGGTCACCGTGCCCTCGTCCCGCTCCGGACGGCCACCCCCCGTGCGGCCTCCCCTGCGTGCTCCGGCGCTCACGCGGCGCGCGCGAACCGGGGCCCGCGCGGACGGTGGCCCTTCACCCGCCTCTCGCTGTCGTCGCGACCGGATCGGGCGGCCTCGCGCCTCGCGGCACGACGGCTGCGGACGGCCTCCCGGGCGAGGCGGTAGTTGTCGGCGTCCCGGATCAGTTCGGCGGAACGGAACTGCTGGCGCTCGTACTCGAACATCTCGTACCCCTGGGGCTGGGTCACTCGTGGAGAGTGACGGTCGGCTTCGCTCGTCTGCGATGTCTCAACCTTCGTCCGTGAGGGGGGTGCGCCACATCGGGAGAGTTCCGCATCTTGTACGCGCGAGGGGCCTTAGTCCCGCCGTAGGTGACTCACGGCGGGACTAAGGCCCCTCGGGACGTGCGGTCGGGTCAGCCGGTGCTCGGCATGCCGAGCAGAATGTCGGAGTACTTGAGGGCGGCCAGCAGCAGGCCGACGACGCCGAGTGCGACGCCCGCCCAGGCGACGGACTTGATCCACGGGGACTGGGCGGGGATGCGGTCCGGGTTGCCGAACGCGGGCCGCACCAGCACGACGACTCCGATGACCAGCGCGGCCAGCGCGAAGAAGCCGGCGACCAGCGCGTTGGCGTTCCAGGAGTCGGTGAGCACCTTGACCTGTGCGGCCACGTCGGCGCCCTGGGCCGTCTCCAGCTGGCCCTTCAGTGAGCTGCGGGCCTGGGCGACGCCGCCGAGCCAGCCGCCGGTCAGCGAGACGATGCCGAGTCCGGCGGAGACGACCGCGGCGGCGCCCATGGCCACTCCGGAGCCGGTCCCCGCCGTGGCCGCGTCCCGCCCGGTGTCGTCGGCGGCGTCCTCGTCGGCGCCGGCGTCCAGGACCTCGGAGTCGGCACGGTCACCGGCCGGCCCGCCGTCCTCGTCCTCTCCGGCGGCCCGGACCTCCTCGACCTCGCCGATCGCGGGCGTCCCGTCGCCCTTGCCCGGTTCTCCGGCCTTGTCGCGCTGTGCCTCGGTGCCGGTCTCGATCCCGGCCTCGTTCTCTGTCTTGGTTCCCATGCTCCGCACCGTACGGACGCTGTATGAGAATTTCCTCAACTTCCCCGGATCGTCACGCGCGGGCGGCCCGCCACTCGTCCGCGAGCACCGACCACACCTCTGTGTCCTGGCGTTCGCCCCGGTGCGGATAGTTCTGCCGGAGGACGCCCTCGCGGCTCATGCCGAGCCGCCGTGCCACGTTCAGGCTGGGCTCGTTGGTGGAGGCGGCGTACCACTCCACGCGGTGGATGCCGCGTTCGTCGACCGCCCAGTCGATGAGCACGCGTGCCGCGCGTGTGACCAGGCCGCGGCCCGCCGCGGCGGGCTCCAGCCAGCAGCCGACCTCGCAGGTGCCCTGTTCGGCGTCGAAGACCCGGAAGAGCACGCCGCCGACGAGCGTTCCCTCCAGCCACACCCCGTGCAGGCTGCCCGTGTCGGCGGCCTTCTTGTCGGCGTACGTCTGGAGCAGCCCGCGCGCGGAGGCGGCGTCCGTGGCCTTCGACCCGAAGGGGATGTACCGCTGGACGAACTCGCGTCCCCGGTCGAGGTGGGCGAGGAACTCCTCGGCGTGCCAGGGTTCCAGGGGCCGCAGTTCGGCGCCGTCGTCACCCAGGGATATCGCGTACATCCGCCTGCCGCTCCTTCACGCTCACGTCGACGAGCGCGTCGTCGCGCGCCCCGGGGATCCTCGCACGGTGGTCCCCGCCCGCGGTACGGATGTCCGGCGGCTCGATGCTGAGGCGCGGCAGGCGCCTGTCGAGCCAGGCGGGCAGCCACCAGTTGGCCCCGCCCAGCAGGTGCATCAGGGCGGGCACCAGGAGCGTACGGAGCACGAAGGCGTCCAGGGCGACGGCGGCGGCCAGCGCTATGCCGAACATCGCGATGACGCGGTCGCCGCTGAGCACGAAGGCCAGGAAGACCGAGATCATGATCACGGCGGCGGAGTTGATCACCCGGCCGGTCTCCGCGAGGCCCACGCGGACGGCCCGCCGGTTGTCGCCGGTCTCCAGCCACTCCTCGTACATCCGGCTGACCAGGAACACCTGGTAGTCCATGGAGAGCCCGAAGAGCACGGCGACCATGATCACCGGCAGGAAGGGTTCGATCGGGCCCGCCCGGCCCAGCCCCAGGAGTTCGCTGCCCCAGCCCCACTGGAAGATCGCGACGACGACTCCGAAGGCGGCGGCGACGGCCGCGACGTTCATCGCGGCGGCCTTGAGGGGGATGCCGACGGACCGGAAGGCGAGCAGCAGCAGGACGCAGCCGAGGCCGACGACCACGCCCACGAAGAGGGGCAGCTTGCCGACGATGACGTCGGCGAAGTCGTCGTGTCCGGCGGTCATGCCGCCGACGTGCAGGTCGAGCCCGGTCCCGGTCTCGGCCCGCGGCAGCACCTCGCCGCGCAGCCGGTCGACGAGTTCGCTGGTCCGCTGGGACTGCGGTGACGTCTCCGGCACGACGGCGAGGTGGGCGGTGTCCCCGTCGCTGTCGTACGTCACCGGGGTCGCGGCCCGCACGCCCTCGGTCGCGCGGAGCGTGGCGTCGAGGTTGTCGAGAGCGAGCCGGTCCTGGGCGCCGGAGACGGGTGTGACGAGGGTCAGCGGTCCGTTCAGGCCGGGTCCGAAGCCGTCCGCGAGCAGGTCGTACGCCTGCCGGGTGGTGGCCGTTCCCGGGTTGTTGCCCTGGTCGGAGGTGCCGAGGTGCAGGGAGAACATCGGCAGCGCGAGCAACGCCATGACGCCGAGGGCGGCGCCGCCGAGGAGCTTCGGGTGGCGTTCGACGAAGGCGGACCAGCGGGCGGCCAGCCCGGTGGGGACCTCCGGCCGGGGCCCGTGCTCGGCCAGGCGGCGGCGTTCGCGGCGGCTCAGTGCCCGCATGCCGATGAGGGACAGCAGCGCGGGCAGCAGGGTCACGGAGGCCGCGACGGTGAGGACCACGGTGAGGGACGCGGCGATCGCGACGCCGTTGAGGAAGCCGAGCCGCAGGATGAGCATGCCGAGCAGGGCGATGCAGACGGTGGCGCCGGCGAAGACGACGGCGCGCCCGGTGGTGGCCACCGCGTTCTGTACGGCCTCCTCGACCGGGAGGCCCTGTTTGAGGCCGCGGCGGTGCCTGGTCACGATGAACAGCGCGTAGTCGATGCCGACGCCGAGACCGATCAGCATGCCGAGCATGGGCGCGAAGTCGGCGACCGTCATCACGTGCCCGAGGAGCACGATGCCCGCGTAGGCGGTGCCGACGCTGACCAGGGCCGTGGCGATGGGCAGCAGTGAGGCGGCGAGGGAGCCGAAGGCGAGGAAGAGGACCACCGCGGCGACGGCCACGCCGACGATCTCGGCGAGGTGTCCGCCCGAGGACTCGGTGAGGGCGACGGCCTGCCCGCCCAGTTCGACCCGCAGTCCGTCGGTCTCGGCGGCCTTCGCGGTCCGGACGACCGCCGCGGCCTCGCCCCGGGCGATGCTCTCGGCCGGGTCGTCGAAGGTCACCGTGGCGTAGGCGGTACGGCCGTCCCCGCTGATCTGGCCCTGGCCGCGGCCCTCGTACGGGCCGGCGACCGCGGCCACGCCGGGCAGGTCGGCGATGTCGTCGAGGGTGCGGGTCATGGTCTGTTCGATGTCGGCGGCGCGGACCGTGCCCGGGGTGGAGCGCCAGACGACGGTGTCGCTGTCACCGCCGAGGCCGGGGAAGTTGTCCTGGAGGAGCTCGGTGGCCCGGCCCGACTCGGTGCCCGGCACCTGGTAGTCGTTCGCGTACGCGGAGCCGACGACGGAGGCGGCGGCTGTGGTCCCGGCGAAGGCGAGGAGCCAGAGCAGGAGGGCGACGAGGCGGTGCTGGACACACCAGCGTGCTAGGGCTGCCACGGACGAGCTCCCTGGGTGTTTTGTGGATCTTTATCGGGAACTGCCCGCAAAGAACGCATGACCGATGCGTTGTCACTCTTGCAGCCGAAAGTGATCGTTGGCCTCATTCGTGGGCTTACTCACAAGAGTGCGAGGCAGTTCACACGACAATCCACTGAACTCTGTCGCCCCTCGCCGCGTCCGCAGGCACGCCAGGGAGAGGCACACCGGTTTCGGCGCGCCCCCCGATCGACCGACAACAGGAGCAGCTCTTCCCGCGGGCGTCGAGGTGACCCGACGGCGGAACCGGAGAACGGCCCGGGGGCGGAACGCGGGAAGGGGCGGCGCGCCCGATGCCGGGCGCGCCGCCCCTTCCCGCGCAGACGGGAGAGACCGAGGGCTAGCCCTCGACCCCCAGCTTCTCCAGGATCAGCTCCTTGACACGGGCGGCGTCGGCCTGGCCACGGGTGGCCTTCATGACGGCACCGACCAGCGCACCGACCGCCGCCACCTTGCCGCCACGGATCTTGTCGGCGACCCCCGGGTTCCCGGCGATGGCCTCGTCGACGGCGGCCGTCAGCGCGCCCTCGTCCGAGACGACCTTCAGACCGCGCTTGTCGACGACCTCGTCCGGCGTGCCCTCGCCCTTGACGACGCCCTCGATGACCTGACGGGCCAGCTTGTCGTTGAGGGAACCCTCGTCGACCAGGGCGGCCACCCGGGCGACCTGCTCGGGCGTGATGGCCAGCGCGTCCAGGGACGCCCCGGACTCGTTGGCCGTGCGCGCCAGCTCACCCATCCACCACTTGCGCGCGGACGCCGCGTCGGCGCCCGCCTCGATGGTGGCGACGATCAGGTCGATGGCCCCGGCGTTGAGCATCGACTGCATGTCGTGGGCGCCCACCCCCCACTCCTCGCGCAGCCGGTTGCGGCGGGCCAGCGGCAGCTCGGGCAGCCCCGCGCGCAGTTCCTCGACCCACTCACGGGACGGGGCGACCGGCACCAGGTCCGGCTCGGGGAAGTAGCGGTAGTCCTCCGCCTCCTCCTTGACCCGGCCCGAGGTCGTGGAGCCCGTGTCCTCGTGGAAGTGCCGGGTCTCCTGGATGATCGTGCCGCCGTCGTTCAGCACGGCCGCGTGCCGCTGGATCTCGAAGCGGGCCGCACGCTCGACGGAGCGCAGCGAGTTGACGTTCTTCGTCTCGCTGCGCGTACCGAACTTCTCCCGGCCGTGCGGGCGCAGCGACAGGTTCACGTCGCAGCGCATCTGGCCCTGCTCCATCCGGGCCTCGGAGACACCGAGCGCCTTGATGAGCTCGCGCAGCTCGGCGACGTACGCCCGGGCGACCTCGGGGGCGCGCTCGCCGGCGCCCTCGATCGGCTTGGTGACGATCTCGATGAGCGGGATGCCGGCGCGGTTGTAGTCGAGCAGGGAGTGCGAGGCGCCGTGGATACGGCCCGTCGCGCCGCCGACGTGCAGCGACTTGCCGGTGTCCTCCTCCATGTGGGCGCGCTCGATCTCCACCCGGAAGGTTTCGCCGTCCTCCAGCTGCACGTCGAGGTAGCCGTTGAAGGCGATCGGCTCGTCGTACTGGGAGGTCTGGAAGTTCTTCGGCATGTCCGGGTAGAAGTAGTTCTTCCGGGCGAAGCGGCACCATTCGGCGATCTCGCAGTGCAGCGCGAGACCGATCTTGATGGCGGACTCGACGCCGATCGCGTTGACGACCGGCAGCGCGCCGGGCATGCCGAGGCAGGTCGGGCATGCCTGCGAGTTGGGCTCGGCGCCCAGCTCGGTGGAACACCCGCAGAACATCTTGGTCCTGGTGCCGAGTTCGACATGGACCTCCAGGCCCATGACGGGGTCGTACGACGCCAGCGCGTCCTCGTACGACACCAGGTCAGTCGTGGCAGTCACGGTGAAAACTTTCCCTCTCAGCCCAGCAGGACGTCTTCGTCGCCCAGGCGCTTGAGCTCCCGGTAGAGGATGGCGAGGCCGGTGACGATGGCGGCGGCGGATACGGCGGCGTCGACGAGCCTCAGCGTGTCGCCGTCACTGCGGGCCAGCTTGGCCTGCTTGGCGACACTGATCATGCCGAACGCGGTACTGCCGAGCGACACGTACAGCCCGGTCTTCGACTTCTTGAAGTTCTTTGCCTTCTTGGCCATGGCACTCACAGCGACGGAGCCTCCTCGATCAGCGGGTGACCCCAGCGTTCCACGAACGCGGCCTCGACGGCGGCTCCCACCTTGTAGAGGCGGTCGTCCTTGAGGGCCGGCGCGATGATCTGGAGGCCGACGGGCAGGTTGTCCTCGGGCGCGAGGCCGCAGGGCAGCGACATCGCGGCGTTGCCCGCGAGGTTGGTCGGAATGGTGCACAGGTCCGCGAGGTACATCGCCATCGGGTCGTCGGCGCGCTCGCCGATCGGGAAGGCGGTGGTCGGGGTCGTCGGGGAGACGATCACGTCGACCTGCTCGAACGCCTTCTCGAAGTCGCGCGTGATGAGCGTACGGACCTTCTGGGCGCTGCCGTAGTACGCGTCGTAGTAGCCGGAGCTGAGGGCGTACGTGCCGAGCATGATGCGGCGCTTGACCTCGTCGCCGAAGCCCGCCTCACGGGTGAGGGCGGTGACCTCCTCGGCGGAGTGCGTGCCGTCGTCACCGACGCGCAGGCCGTAGCGCAGGCCGTCGAAGCGGGCGAGGTTGCTCGAACACTCGGACGGGGCGATCAGGTAGTACGCCGACAGGGCCAGGTCGAAGGACGGGCAGTCCAGCTCGACGATCTCGGCGCCCAGTTCCTTGAGGAGCTCCACCGACTCGTCGAAGCGCTGCACGACACCGGCCTGGTAGCCCTCGCCGCGGAACTGCTTGACGACACCGACGCGCATGCCGGCCACGCTGCCGTTGCGGGCGGCCTCGACGACGGCCGGGACCGGCTCGTCGACGGAGGTCGAGTCGAGCGGGTCGTGCCCGGCGATGACCTCGTGCAGGAGGGCCGCGTCCAGGACGGTACGGGCGCAGGGCCCGCCCTGGTCGAGGGAGGACGAGAAGGCCACCATGCCGTACCGCGACACCGCGCCGTAGGTGGGCTTCACGCCGACCGTGCCGGTGACGGCGGCGGGCTGGCGGATGGAGCCGCCGGTGTCGGTGCCGATGGCGAGGGGCGCCTGGTAGGAGGCGATGGCCGCGGACGAGCCGCCGCCGGAGCCGCCGGGGATGCGCGTCAGGTCCCAGGGGTTGCCGGTGACCCCGTACGCGCTGTTCTCGGTGCTGGACCCCATGGCGAACTCGTCCATGTTGGTCTTGCCGAGGATGACGACGTCGGCGTCCTTCAGCCGCTTGGTCACCGTGGCGTCGTAGGGCGGGATCCACCCTTCGAGCATCTTGGAGCCGACCGTGGTCGGGATGCCCTCGGTGGTGAAGATGTCCTTGAGGGCGAGCGGTACGCCGGCCAGCGGGCCGAGCTTCTCGCCCCGCTCCCGCTTCTCGTCGACGGCGCGGGCCTGGGCGAGCGCCCCTTCGCGGTCGACGTGCAGGAAGGCGTGCACCTTCTCGTCGACGGCGCCGATGCGCGCGAGGTGGGCCTCGGTGACCTCGACCGCGGTGAGCTCGCCGGCGGCGATCGCGGCGGCGATCTCGGCGGCGGTGAGCTTGATGATGTCGACGTTCTTGACGTGGTCGATCGTGCTGTCCGTCATGGTGATTAGTCCTCCCCCAGGATCTGCGGCACCTTGAAACGCTGCTGCTCCTGGGCCGGGGCGCCGGAGAGCGCCTGCTCGGGGGTGAGCGACGGACGGACCTCGTCCGCGCGCATGACGTTCGTCAGCGGCAGCGGGTGGGAGGTCGGCGGTACGTCTTGGTCGGCGACCTCGCTGACGCGGGCGACCGCGCCGATGATGTCGTCGAGCTGCCCGGCGAAGTGGTCGAGCTCTTCGCTTTTCAGCTCCAGACGCGCCAGTCGGGCGAGGTGGGCGACCTCCTCGCGCGTGATGCCAGCCATGCAGCGATCCTCAGGGGTGAGTACGTGTGATGTGCCCCAATCCTATGGGGCACACGAACGTCCCCGTACATCGGTTTCCCGGTGGGCCGTACGACGGGCGGGCGGGCGGGTGGGAAAGGTCTTTCATTCGTCCCCCGCCGCCGCAGGCAACGCGGCCTTCGGCCGTTGCCACCCCCGCGACCCCCGCGCCAGCAGCCACGCCGTGGCCTCCTCCGGAGGCATCGCCGCGGCCACCAGCCACCCCTGCACCGCGTCGCACCCGAGGTCCCGCAACCGCTCCCACGTCTCGTCGTCCTCGACGCCCTCGGCCACGACCAGCAGCCCCAGCGAATGGGCGAGATCGACCGTGCAGCGCACGATCTCCGCGTCCTCGGTGTCCACGGCGAGCCGGGCCACGAACGACCGGTCGATCTTCAGCTCGCTCACCGGCAGCCGCCGCAGGTGCACCAGCGACGAGTACCCGGTCCCGAAGTCGTCGAGCGACATCTTCACGCCGTGCCCGGTCAGCGCGGCCAGGGTGTCCCCGGCCCGCTGCGGGTCCTCCAGCAGGACGTGTTCCGTGATCTCCAGCTGCAGCGCCCCCGCGGGGACCCCGTGCCGAGCGAGCCGCGCGGCCACCGAACCGGCGAACCCGGGCGTGTGCACGTCCCGGGGCGACACGTTGACGGCGACCGGGACCCGAAGCCCCTGCGCCCGCCAGCGCGCCACCTGCGCGAGGGCCGCCTCCAGTACGTACTCGGTGAGATGCGGCATCAGACCGGAGGACTCGGCGATGGCTATGAACTCGTCCGGCGGTACCTTCCCGCGCTCGGGGTGCACCCACCGTACGAGCGCCTCCAGACCGGCGACCTGTCCGTCGAAGCGCACCTTCGGCTGGTAGTGCAGTTCGACGTCCCCCGCGTCGAGCGCCCGCCGCAGATCCCCCAGGAGGCCGAGCCGGTCGGGAGTGTTGGAGTCCCGCTTGGACTCGTAGACCTCCACCCCCGTGCGGTCCCTCTTCGCCTGGTACATCGCGACGTCCGCCCGCCGCAGCAGCCCCTCCGCGTCCAGCGCGTGATCGGGGAAGACGGCGAGCCCGGCGCTGGCCTCGAGCACGAGCGTCAGGCCGTCGAGGTCGAGAGGCGACCCGAGCGCGGTCACGAGGTTGCGGGCCACCCGCGTCGCGGACGTCGTCGAGTCGGCGACGGGCAGCAGCACGGCGAACTCGTCCCCGCCGAGCCGCGCGGCCTCCGCCCCGCGCGGCAGGGCGATCCGCAGCCGGTCCGCTATCTGCAACAGCAGCCGGTCGCCCGCGAGATGCCCGAGCGTGTCATTCACGGACCGGAAGCGGTCCAGGTCGATCAGCATCAGAGCGGAACGCGCACCGATCCGTTCGGCGTCGTCCAGCGCCCGCCAGGTCCGTTCGAGCAGCCACTGTCGGTTGGGCAGTCCGGTGAGGGGGTCACGCAGTTGCTCCTCGGCCCGGGCGCGCGCTATCCAGAGCGTGGAGTCGAGAGCGATGAGCGGCACGGCGAAGAGCGGCAGGAGCACGGGGAGGGCGATCGCGACGACACAGATCAGTGGGGCGATACCGAGCAGCGCGACGGCGACCAGACCCTGCCTGACCAGCGCGGTTCGTGCCACGGTCGGCAGTCCGCCCGTCCGGGGCGCATGGAGGTACCACAGGAGCGCGCGGCTCACGGCGAGATACGCCCCGGCCACCAACACCACCTGCGGCACGCTGTAGACGGTCCAGTTCTCGGGCTTCCAGGGCGTCTCCACGGACGGCGCCCGGCCGAACGCGGCCAGCACCAGTGCCCCGGCGCCGATGCCGAGGATGTCCACGCCGCCGTGCAGGATGCCCTGCCGCCAGCGGTGGCGCCGGGCTATGCCGACGAGCACGACGACGGTGAGGCTGACCATCCCGGCCGGCACCCAGCCGTACAGCAGCAGGACGGCGAGGGTGAGGGCCGCTCCGGAGCCCGTGCCGCCCCACCAGCGGGACCGGCCGAGCGCGACCAGATGGCCGACGATGACGCCGACCAGGACGGCCAGCGCCCAGCCCACGGAGCCGGAGGGGAAGAGCGCGTGATGGCCGGCGAAGGCGCGGTAGAACCCCGCGCCCAGCACGAACGCGGCGGACCCGACGACCGCCGCGGGCAGCGCGGGCCAGGACGGCTGCCGGTCGGTCTCGGGCCCGGACAGCGGCGCGTGGGAGTGGGCGTGCGGCCCCTGGACGGCGGTGACGCGGCCGGCGCCCCGTCCGTCCGTCACGACGCGCTGCCCGGCGGTACGTCCCGGTGCGCGGGGCCGCTCAGCGGGCCCGGCGGCCCCGGGGCCCGCCCCCGGCTCCCGGCTTCGCTCCAGCACGGGGTGCCCCCATCGCCGGACGCCGGTCATCCAGCGCGGGCGCAGCCGTGAGTCCGGGGCGGCGCTCTCGGTCGGTTCCATTCCCGTCCCTCTCACAGCCGGCGGTGCCCACGCCACGCGGCCCGGTGCCCGACTGGTCCCTCACCGGCACCGCGTCCGAAAAGCCTTCCCCCGGCTCCTGAGAAGCAGGGGGATGCCCCGGCCGCAGCTGGGCACGGCAGGCGCACATCTCAACAGTAGGCCGCAGAAGGGCTCCACGGGCAGCGGTCGTCCACGGTTGCCCGAATGCGACCCGGGCACCCGTATGCATCTGGTATGCGCCGAACGGGTGGTCTTCAACCGCTACTCCTCGATCGGAAGCGCCGCGTCCGCCGCCGCCTCCGGTCCTTGTTCGAGCAGTACGGCGAAACCGTCCTCGTTCAGAACCGGAACTTTGAGTTGCATCGCCTTGTCGTACTTCGATCCAGGGTTGTCACCTACGACAACGAAGGAGGTCTTCTTCGAAACGGAGCCGGTCACCTTCGCTCCCCGGCTCTGCAGTGCCTCTTTCGCTCCGTCGCGTGTGTGACGTTCCAGAGTGCCCGTGACGACGACGGTGAGCCCCGCGAGCGGGCGGGGTCCCTCGTCCTCGCCGGAACTCTCCTCCTCCATGCGGACGCCGGCGGCCCTCCACTTGCGGAGGATCTCCTGGTGCCAGTCCACGGTGAACCACTGCTTCAGCGAGGCGGCGATGGTGGGGCCGACGCCCTCGACGGCGGCGAGTTCCTCCTCGGTGGCCTGCTCGATGCGGTCGATCGAGCGGAACTCACGGGCCAGGGCCTCGGCGGCGACCGGGCCCACGTGCCGGATGGACAGGCCGGTGATGATCCGGGCGAGCGGGCGCTCCTTGGCCGCGGCGATGTGCTGCAGCATCGCGACGGCGTTCTTCCTGGGCCCGCCCTCCTGGTTGGCGAAGACGGTCGCGATCTTCTCCTCGCCGGTCTCCGGGTCCCGCTTGGGCAGTCCGCTGTCCTGGTCCAGGACGTACGCCTTGATGGGCAGCAGCTGCTCGATCGTGAGGTCGAAGAGGTCGCCCTCGTCCCCCAGCGGCGGCTCCGACGGTTCCAGGGGCTTGGTGAGCGCGGCGGCGGCCACGTAACCGAAGTTCTCGATGTCCAGGGACTTGCGGCCGCCGAGGTAGAAGAGCCGCTCGCGCAACTGGGCCGGGCAGGTGCGGCCGTTGGGGCACCGCAGGTCGATGTCCCCCTCCTTGGCGGGTGCCAGCTCGGTGCCGCACTCGGGGCACTCGGCGGGCATCTCGAACTCCTTCTCGCTGCCGTCGCGCAGGTCGACGACCGGTCCGAGGATCTCGGGGATGACGTCACCGGCCTTGCGCAGCACCACGGTGTCGCCGATGAGGACGCCCTTGGCCTTGACCACGTCCTGGTTGTGCAGCGTGGCGAACTCGACCTCGGAGCCGGCCACGGTGACCGGCTGCACCTGCGCGTACGGGGTGACGCGGCCGGTGCGGCCCACGCCCACCCGGATGTTGACGAGCTTGGTGTTGACCTCCTCCGGCGCGTACTTCCAGGCGATCGCCCAGCGGGGGGCGCGGGAGGTCGAGCCGAGGCGGCCCTGGAGGGGGATCTCGTCGAGCTTGACGACGACACCGTCGATCTCGTGCTCCACGGAGTGGCGGTGCTCTCCGTAGTGCGCGATGAACTCCCGTACGGCGTCGAGGTCCTCGACGACCTTTCCGTAGGGGGTCGTCGGCAGGCCCCACTCGCGCAGCAGCTCGTACGCGTGCGAGAGGCAGTCGATGTCGAAGCCCTCGCGCGCGCCGATGCCGTGCACGACCATGTGCAGCGGGCGGGACGCCGTGACGCGGGGGTCCTTCTGGCGCAGGGAACCCGCCGCCGCGTTGCGCGGGTTGGCGAAGGGCTTGTCGCCGGCCTCCACCAGGCGGGCGTTGAGCTCCTCGAACTTCTCCATCGGGAAGTAGACCTCGCCGCGGATCTCCACGAGGTCGGGGATGCGCTCGCCCCGCAGGCGGTCGGGGATCTCCGCGATCGTCCGGACGTTGGGCGTGATGTCCTCGCCGGTGCGGCCGTCGCCGCGGGTCGCCGCGCGGGTGAGGCGCCCGTGCTCGTACGTGAGGTTGACCGCGAGGCCGTCGACCTTCAGCTCGCACAGGAAGTGGTACGCGGACGTGCCGACCTCCTTGGCGAGGCGGTCGGCCCAGGCGGCCAGCTCCTCGTCGTCGAAGGCGTTGTCCAGGGAGAGCATGCGCTCCCGGTGCTGGACGGCGGTGAACTCCGTGGCGTACGCCCCGGCGACCTTCTGGGTCGGCGAGTCCGGGGTGCGCAGCTCGGGATACTCGTCCTCCAGGGCCTGGAGCGAACGCAGGAGCTTGTCGAAGTCCGCGTCGCTGACGACCGGCGCGTCCTTCACGTAGTACCGGAAGCGGTGTTCCTCGATCTGCTCCGCGAGCTGCGCGTGCTTCTCCCGTGCCTCGCTGGGCGCGGGCCCCGCGGCAGCAGCCTCGGCCGAGGCGGTCTGTGCGTCCTTGTCGCCGGCCACCGTGTCGTCCTCCCGTTACTCTGGGTTGTCCGCGAGGGATCTCGCCGCCCGGACACAGTGGGCGAGCGCCCGGCGCGCGTACTCGGGGGAGGCGCCCGCGAGTCCGCACGACGGGGTGAGGGTGACCGCGTCCGTGAGAAGCCCCGGACTCAGCCCCAGCCTGCGCCACAGCGTCCTGACACCCATGACGCTACCGGCAGGGTCTGACAATGGGACGTCCGTCCCCGGCACGACACCGGCGAACAGCCTGGTGCCCCCCTCCACCGCTTCCCCGATCGTGTCCTCGTCACGCTCCGTGAGGAGTGCGAGGTCGAAGGAGACGGCCGCCGCCCCGGCCCTGCGCAGCAGCGCGAACGGGACGTCCGGGGCGCAGGAGTGCACGACGGCGGGTCCGCCCGCCTGCACGCCGATGACCTCGCGCAGGGTGGCCTCGACGGCCTGCCGGTCCACGGCCCGGTGGGTGCGGTAGCCGCTCGCGGACCGCACCCGGCCCTGCAGGACGGCGGTGAGCGAGGGTTCGTCGAGCTGCAGGACGATCTCGGCGCCCGGGACGCGCCGACGTACGTCGGCGAGGTGTTCGCGCAGGCCCTCGGCGAGCGAACCGGCGAGGTCGCGGCAGGCCCCGGCGTCGGAGAGGGCCACCTCGCCGTTGCGCAGCTCCAGGGCGGACGCGAGCGTCCAGGGCCCGACCGCCTGCACCTTCAGCGGTCCTTCGTACCCCTGGGTGAACTCCTCCAGGGCGTCGAGGTCCTCGCCGAGCCAGGACCTGGCGCGCTTGGTGTCGCGGCCCGGCCGGTCCCCCAGCCGCCAGCCGCTGGGCTCCACGCGCGCGTACAGCTCGACCAGCATCCCGGCGGTGCGGCCGATCATGTCCGCGCCGGGGCCACGGGCGGGCAGTTCCGCCAGGAACGGCATTCCCGTCTCCGGGCCTTCGAAGGTCCCGGCCACGCTCTTGGCGGCCTCCCGGGCGTCCCCGCCCGGCATCGACCCGATGCCGGTGGCGGGGCCGGGCCTGAACTCGCTGTTTTCGCTCACCCGGGCAGCCTACGGAATCCGTGGGGCCCCGGACCGCACCGGAGGGCCGCCGGCGCACGGGGCCCGGTGCCCGGTCAGCGTCCCGGGCGTACCGTCAGATCGTTGACCTCGGCGTCCCTGGGCAGGTCCAGCGCCATCACGATGGTCGTCGCGACGGACTCGGGGTCGATCCACTTCGCGGGGTCGTACTCCTTGCCCTCCTGCTGGTGGACCTTGGCCTGCATGGGGCTCGCCGTGCGGCCGGGGTAGACGGAGGTGACGCGGACGCCGTTCGCGTGCTCCTCGTGGCGCAGCGCGTCGGCGAGAGCCTTCAACCCGTGCTTGGACGCGGCGTACGCGGACCATTCGTGGCCCGCGTTGAGTCCGGAACCGGAGTTGACGAAGATCACATGGCCCTGGGTGAGCCGGAGTTGGGGCAGGAAGTGGCGGGTCAGCTCGGCGGGCGAGATGAGGTTGACGTCGAGCTGGTGGCGCCAGGTCTTCGGAGTCAGGTCACCGACCCGGCCGAGGTCGATGACGCCCGCGATGTGCAGGAGCGAGTCCACGCGGTCGGGCAGCGCCTGGTGGGAGAACGCCCAGGACAGCCGGTCCGGGTCCGCGAGGTCGCCGACGAGGGTCCGGGCGCCGGGGAACTCGGCGGCCAGTTCCTTGGCGCGGCCGGCGTCGCGCGCGTGCAGCACGAGGTCGTCCCCGCGCGCGTGGAGGCGGCGGGCGACGGCCGCGCCGATGCCGGAGCCGGCTCCGGTGATCACATGAGTAGCCATGCGGACCATGCTCGCAGCATCCGCGCGTCCGCCTCGACGCCAGTACCGGCCGGGCCGCGCGGCGCGCCACCCGCGGCTGCGCCGGTCAGCCGACGGTGAAGCCGGCCGCCTCGGTGTCCAGGGTCGTGGTGCCGTTCCCGGCGGTGGCCAGGACAGCGACGTGCCAGGCGCCACGCGGGGACGACGCGGCGTCGGAAGCGGTGACCGCGACGGTGTAGGTGCAGCGCGCGGAGTCCTCACCCGACGGCTCGCAGACGGCCGGCTCCACCGCGGCCATGTCCTTCTTCGTCAGCCCCTTCTCGGCGAAGGAGGAGTCCTGCGGCCACGCGAGCACCTTGACGCTCTTGATGCCGGAGGACGCCGTGACGTCGGTGACGAAGGTCAGCGAGCCGTCGCGGTCGCCTTCGGGAGCGCTGTAGCGGGCGGTGCTGTCCGCCAGGACCGGAGGCTGCTCCCCGGCGTGGGCGAGCGCGAAGGCCCCGGCACCGCCGAGCAGGACGACACCGGCGGCGACGGACAGGGCGATACGACGGGACATCGGGTTCTCCGCAACTGGATCGGGGCGGCGCTCTCGACCGCGCCGCTGCACCGATACTGGCCGCGCGCCGCCCGGCCGGTCATGAGCGCACGTACTCAGCCGGCCTGAGTACGCCGCCCGCGCCACCGCGCTCCCCCGCTCACTGCGTGCCGCGGCTCTCCTCCAGGTAGGCCAGCGCCCCCACGGCCTCCTCGGCGAAGAACACCAGGTCGGTGAGTGGTACGGGCAGGAAGCCCTCGGCCTCCATGCGCAGGAACTGCTCCTTCAGGCCGTCGTAGAAACCGGCGGTGTTGAGCAGGACCACCGGCTTGTCGGTGTGCCCGTGCTTCTTCAGTTCCAGGATCTCGGTCGCCTCGTCGAGCGTGCCCGTCCCGCCGACCATGATGACGACGGCGTCGGCCTTCTTCAGGAGCAGCGCCTTGCGCTCCGCGAGGTCCCGGGCGACGACCATCTCGTCCGCGTCCTTGCGCGCCCTGGCGCCGAGGAACTCCACGGAGACGCCCACCAGCCGTCCGCCCGTCTCCCGCACGCCGTCGGCGACGACCTTCATGAGGCCGACGTCGGAACCGCCCCACACGAGCGTGTGCCCGCCCTTGCCGAGCAGTTCGGCGAACTCGCGGGCGGGCCCGGTGTAACGCTCGTCGAGCTCGGCGGCGGAGAGGAAGACACAGATGTTCATGGGCCCACGCTATGAGATCGCGGTGCGGTCGGCCATGAGCCGTGGCGTACCCGGACCACGCCGAAGGGCCCGAAGGCGCCGAAGGCGGCAGACGAAGGCGGCGGGGATGTCCGTACGGTCTCAACTCCCGGGTGCCACCGGGAAGCAGTGACGTGCACCGTCGCGCACCAGGCAGCTCTCGACCTCGGGGAAGAGACGGGGGTTCGCCGCCGCCATCGGCGTCGAAAGGGAACCCTCTTCGTCGAAGCGGTCCCGCACCTCGCTCTGCTGGGGTTCGATTCCCGGTGCGGTGATCTCGACACGGTCCCCTTCGCGGCCCCGGTCGATACGGGCCCACACCGTCCCGCACCGCACGGAGCGGCGGACCTTGACCACCGTGCCGCCGTCGAAACGCCGCTCGGCCAGGGTGCCGGCCGGATGCGCGGCGTTCGAGCAGCCCGTGGACTCCGGGTTCCTGCCGGTGCACGCGTCGCCGAAACAAGTCGGTCCGGCTGCGGAACGGCTCGGCGACGCGGCGCCCTTCGCGTCGCTGTCACCGCTGCCGAAACCCCACGTCACCATGAGCACGCCGGCGGCGACGACCGCGCAACCGGCGAGTGCTCCGGCGACACGGCGCACGAAGTGGTGGCGTCGGTCCGGGAGTCCGGGCGGAGCCGGCGGTACGCCGGCCGGGGCTGCCGACCCCGGTGCGGCGCCCCCGCCACCGGTCCCGTCGCCGACTGCGGGCCCCACGCCGGACCGCCCGCTCCAGGCCGACTCGGCCAGTTCCCACAGGGCCAGCGGCCGGTCCTGACGCTCACCCGCGAGGCGGCACAACTGCTCGACCGCCTGCCGGGGCGGCAGCGCCTTGCCGTTCAGGTAGCGCTCCCAGGACGACTTGCTGTACGGGGTCCTGGCCGCGAGCGCGGCCAGGCTCAGCCCTGTCGCGGACCGCAGTTCGCGCAGCGTACGGGCGAGCCGCTCGCACTGCGCCGGCCGCACGGCCCGGCCCTCCGTCTCCCCCGCGCCCTGCGAGCGGGCTCCCTGCGTCTGCTTCTCCTGGTTCACCTCCGCAGCACCCCCCAGGTGTCCGGCCCGATCTTTCCGTCGACCGCGACCCTCCCCTTCTCCTGCGCACGCTTGACGGCGCGCTCGGTGGCACTGCCGAAGATCCCGTCGGCCGCACCGGGTGACTGGTGGTGGTGTTCGAGGAGGCACTGCGCCTCCACCACGGACCACCGGGTGGACGACTCCTGGATGAGCTCCACCCGCGTACGGCTGTAGCCCGCGTAGAGGAGGCCGTCGTCGTCGCGCTTCACCGAACAGGGGTAGTCCTTGCCCGGTTGATAGACGAACTCCCCCAGTTTCGGGTGGGCTTCGCCGGTGTAGGGCTTGGCGCCCCCGCCCCCGTCCCCGCCGTCGTCCTCCCACGGCGCGATCCACGCGAACACGGCCAGCAGCACCAGGGCCGTGGTGGCGCTGGACAGCGCCATCGCCCGCCAGGGCACCCGCGTGCCGCGGTCACCGGCCGTGGTTCCGTCCGGCTCGGACTCCGACTCCGGTGCCGTCGTCGGTGTCGGTGCCGTGTCCCAGGCCCCCGCGGCCACCTCCCACTGCGCGACGAGCCGGACCGGGTCGGTGTCGCAGGCCCGCGCCAGGGCCTCGACCGCCTCGACCGGAGGCAGCGCCTTCCCGTTGAGATAGCGGTCCCAGGAGGAGCGGCTGTACCCCGTCCTGCCGGCCAGTACCGCGAGTCCGAGGCCGCTGTGGTCCTTGAGTCTTCGCAGCTGCACGACGAACTGCCGCACGTGCGGGTCGAGCGAATCGGGCAGCTTCTTCCATCGAGACATGTTCCACCCCACGTCTTGAGGTCCCGCACAGAAAGATGTCGCACTTTCGCGCTCCAGTTCCCCCTCGTGCCGGGGACCGGCGGAGCGACCGAACCGTTTCAGCCGTCCCGGCCCCGTCCCGGCGTCCCACTGAAGCCGCACCTCCTCCGGAGTCCCCGCAGGCAGGCGGCCGGGACGTCCCGAGCACGTCCAAGTCCCGCGGCTTCCCTGGCACCGCGGGTGGGGCGGCGCGCAGTGTCTGGGGAGCACGACGGCGGCGCGGTCCACCCCGCGCCGCCCCTGTGCGGCGCCTCGTCCTCCCCGGGGGAGAGGACGAGGCGTCAAGTGCCCACCGCTTCACGAAACGGGAGGACAGCACATGCGAGTTCTGGCGAGGACACTGGTCGGGGCCACCGCGGCGGTCGGTATCGCCGTCGGGGGGCTGACGGCCACGAGCGCGAGCGCCGCGGCATCCGCCCCGTCCGCGACACCGCCGGCGATCTCCGAGGACGCCGCCCCGCTGGCCGTGGTCAATCTCGGCCTGAACACCACGGAGGCCGGGTACGTCCAGTGCTGGCTCAAGGACTTCTGGGGCTACACCGGCGCGATCGACGGACAGCTGGGCACCAACAGCTGGAAGGCGATGCAGCGCAACCTCAAGGCGCACTGGGGCTACACCGGCGCGATCGACGGCGTCGTCGGAAGCGGCACGGTGTCGGGGCTGCAGCGCAGCCTGAAGGCACACCAGGGCTACACCGGCGCGATCGACGGGATCGCCGGGTCCGGCACCCGGGCCGCCTTCAAGCGGTTCGCCGCCGACAGCAAGGCGTCCTGCTGAGCGAGGTCCTCGGTGGACGCGCCCTGCGAGAGCACCGGGCCCGGTACCGACCCCGGTACCGGGCCCGCGTTTCTCCCGCCCTCCGTACGGCTGGAAGGGCCCCGCGGGAAGAATCCGGCACCGGCCCACGCTGTACCGGTCGGAACCGCTGCCGGTACCACCACCCGAGGAGGGCGAGAAGCCGTGACCGCAGGACACCGCATCACCGTCGAGCAGGGCACCGAGCACGTCCGCGTCGTGCACGGAGGACAGGTGCTCGCGGAGAGCACGCGCCCGCTGGTGCTCCGCGAGACGGGTCTCCCGCCGCGCTACTACCTCCCGCCGGAGGACGTCCACGTGGACCTGCTGACCCCGTCGGACACCTCCACCCACTGCCCGTTCAAGGGTGACGCGTCCTACTGGTCGCTCCCGGACGCCCCGGACCTGGTCTGGGCCTACCCGGACCCGAAGCCGGAGGTGGCGCAGATCAAGGACCACTTCTGCTTCTACGAGGTGGAGACCGTCTGACTCCACCCGGTCCTGCGGACCCGTTTCTCCGGCCCCGTGCCTGCGCCGCTCGACCTCGTCAGGCCGGGGCCGTGGCCCGTTCCGTCGTTGCGATCGTCGCCGAGCCCACCACGCGCGTGCCGTCGTACAGGACGATCGCCTGGCCGGGGGCCACCCCGCGGACCGGCTCCGTGAAGGTGACCTCCAGGGTGCCGTCCACCAGCTCGGCGCGGACCTCGGTCTCGCCGCCGTGGGCGCGGAGTTGGGCTGTGTACGTGCCGGGGCCCGTCGGGGCCGCGCCGCACCAGCGGGGCTTGATCGCCGTCAGGGCGGACACGTCCAGGGCCGCCACCGGGCCCACCGTCACCGTGTTGTTCACCGGGGAGATGTCCAGCACGTAGCGCGGCTTGCCGTCGGGCGCCGGGGTGCCGATGCGCAGACCCTTGCGCTGGCCGATCGTGAAGCCGTACGCCCCCTCGTGGCTGCCGACGACCGCGCCGGACTCGTCGACGATGTCGCCCTCCGCCTTGCCGAGGCGCGTCGCCAGGAAGCCCTGCGTGTCGCCGTCGGCGATGAAGCAGATGTCGTGCGAGTCCGGCTTCCTGGCGACGGCCAGGCCCCGGCGCTCGGCCTCCGCGCGGATCTCGTCCTTGGTGGTGACCGTGTCGCCCAGCGGGAACAACGCGTGGGCGAGCTGGCGGTCGTCCAGGACCCCGAGCACGTACGACTGGTCCTTCGCCATGTCGGAGGCGCGGTGCAGCTCGCGCGTGCCGTCCTCGTTCACCAGCACCTGCGCGTAGTGGCCCGTGCAGACCGCGTCGAAGCCGAGGGCGAGGGCCTTGTCCAGCAGGGCCGCGAACTTGATCTTCTCGTTGCAGCGCAGGCAGGGGTTCGGGGTGCGCCCTGCCTCGTACTCGGCCACGAAGTCGTCCACCACGTCCTCGCGGAAACGCTCGGCGAGGTCCCACACGTAGAACGGGATGCCGATGACGTCTGCGGCCCGGCGGGCGTCGCGGGAGTCCTCGATGGTGCAACACCCGCGCGCGCCCGTGCGGAACGACTGCGGGTTCGCCGAGAGGGCGAGGTGCACACCGGTCACGTCGTGCCCGGCCTCCGCGGCACGGGCGGCGGCGACGGCGGAGTCCACGCCGCCGGACATGGCGGCCAGGACGCGGAGGGGGCGGGGGCGCTGTGAGGTCTCAGTCATAACCCCTCCAGAGTACGGGTCCCCGGGAACCGGAGCCCGCGAGTATCCGTTGAAGATCGTATGGGGGAGACGACGAACGACCCGGACCGGCACGGCGGTGATTCCGGCGTGCGCGGTGGCGGCGGCTCCGGCGTGCGCGGCGGCGACTCCGGAACCCGTGGCGGGGGCTCCGACCCGGGCGGCGGCGACTCCGACCGGCGCGTCGGGCGCCGCGCGCTGCTCATCGGCGGCGCCGCGGCCGCCGTGGGCACCGCTCTGCTGGCCCGGGACGAGCTGGGGCGTCTGTGGTGGCGGCTGCCGAGCGTGGAGAAGCCGCGCAAGGAGGGCGAGGTCGACTTCCGGGGTGCCCGCTGGGTGGCGGCGTCCTCGGCGAACTGGCGGCGCGCGGACCGGCCCGACGACTTCGGCATAGACCGCGTGATCATCCACGTCACGCAGGGCAGTTACCACAGCGCCGTGAAGGTCTTCCAGGACCCCGGCCACGGAGCGGCCACGCACTACATCGTCCGCCAGGACGGCCGCATCACCCAGATGATCCGCGAACTGGACGTGGCCTTCCACGCGGGCAACCGCGATTTCAACGAGCGCAGTGTCGGCATCGAGCACGAGGGATTCGTGGACCGCCCGGAGGATTTCACGGACGCGATGTACGAGGCGTCGGCCCGCCTGACGGCCCGGATCTGCGCCCGTTACGACCTTCCCGTGGACCGGAAGCACATCATCGGCCACGTCGAGGTCCCCGGCACCGACCACACCGACCCCGGTCCGCACTGGGACTGGGACCGCTACATACCCCTGGTCCGCGAGGCCGCGAGGAAGGCGGCGACCCCGTCGGCCGGCCCGTCCGCGCGCAGCGCATAGCCCCGCCAGGGGCGCCGGGAACCGCGCGCTCGGCCACGGACGGCTCGCAGCCGGCCGCGACGGGGCTCGGACACCGTGCCGCCGAAGGGGCCCGGGGCGCGGGGAACTGCGCACCCGGCCCCCACCGGCCCGCGGCCGCGAGCGACCGGCCCCACCCGTGCCGGATCCGGCGGCGGAGCGCTCAGCTCAGGCCGGCCGTCCGTGCCCGTTCCACCGCCGGGCCGATCGCCTTGCCGACCGCCTCGACGTCCGCCTCCGTCGAGGTGTGGCCGAGGGAGAAGCGCAGGGTGCCCCGCGCCAGGTCGGGGTCCGTGCCGGTGGCGAGCAGGACGTGGCTGGGCTGGGCCACACCGGCCGTGCACGCGGAGCCCGTGGAGCACTCGATGCCCTGCGCGTCGAGCAGCAGGAGCAGTGAGTCGCCCTCGCAGCCCGGGAACGTGAAGTGGGCGTTCGCGGGGAGGCGGCCCCCCTCCGCCGGATCGCCGCCCAGGATCGCGTCCGGCACGGCCGCGCGCACCGTCGCGACCAGGTCGTCGCGGAGCCCGCCGATCTCGCGGGCGAACCACTCCCGCTGTTCGGCCGCGGTCCGGCCCGCCACGGCGAACGCGGCGACGGCGGGTACGTCCAGGGTGCCGGAGCGCACATGCCGCTCCTGGCCACCGCCGTGCAGGACCGGTACGGGGCTGTACTCGCGGCCGAGCAGCAGCGCCCCGATGCCGTACGGGCCGCCGATCTTGTGGCCCGAGACGGTCATCGCGGCGAGTCCCGAGGCGCCGAAGTCGACGGGGACCTGGCCGAACGCCTGCACGGCGTCGGCGTGCAGCGGAACGTCGAACTCCGCCGCCGCGTCGGCGAGTTCACGGACCGGCATGACCGTGCCGATCTCGTTGTTCGCCCACATGACGGTCGCGAGGGCGACGTCGTCGGGGTTGCGGGCGATGGCCTCGCGCAGGGCCTCGGGGTGGACGCGGCCGTACCGGTCGACCGGCAGGTACTCGACCGTGGCGCCCTCGTGCTCGCCGAGCCAGTCGACGGCGTCGAGGACGGCGTGGTGTTCCACGGGGCTGGCCAGGATCCGGGTGCGGGCCGGGTCGGCGTCGCGGCGGGACCAGTACAGACCCTTCACGGCGAGGTTGTCCGCCTCGGTGCCGCCGGAGGTGAGGACCACCTCGCTGGGGCGGGCGCCGAGGGCCTCCGCCAGGGTCTCGCGGCCTTCCTCGACCGTCCGGCGGGCGCGGCGGCCGGCGGCGTGCAGGGAGGAGGCGTTGCCGGTGGCGGCGAACTGGGCGGTCATCGCCTCTACCGCCTCCGGGAGCATGGGGGTGGTCGCGGCGTGGTCGAGGTATGCCATGGTAGGCCCGATTCTAGGGCCCGCCCGTGGCGGGCTCGGTCGGGCGGGGGCCGTCCGCACCCGGTCCGGGCTCCGGCCCGCACCCGGCCCGCACTCGGTGCGCGCTCGGTCCGGGGCCCGTGGCGGACTCAGAAGCTCCAGGACAGGGTGTCGTCCGCCGACATGAAGGCCAGCAGGACCAGGAGGTCGGCGACGCCCAGGCCGAGGCCGAGGAAGGCCCGGCCGCGGCGGGTGGTGCCCTTCAGGAGGGCTCCCGAGGCGAGGGTGATGGCGACGGGGCCCAGGATCACGTTCAGGGCGAGCAGGCCGACGAGGCCGAGGACGAACGACGCGACAGCCATGCCGTCGGCGTCACGGGCGGCGCTCCGGCGCCGCGGGGCGGCGGTGGTGAGTTCCATGTGTCTGCTCCCAGCGGACAGTCGTACGCGGACAGGTGGTATGCGGACAGGTGGTATGCGGACAGGTCGTGCGCGAGTAGGTGGTACGCGGACCGGTCGTGGCGGGTGACGGCTCAGTCGGAGGAGGTCGCGCGGCGGCGGCCGTGCCGCTCGCGGATCGCGAAGACGGCCAGCCAGACGCCGATGACCACGGCGGCGACCAGGGTGAAGGAGAGCGGGGCGTGGGCCACGGTGCCCAGCACGACGCCCAGCAGCAGAAGCGCTGCGACGAGGAACAGCATGAGGTGCCTCCCGTGAGGTCCGGCGAGTCGCTACTCGACGAGTCGGTGAACGCTTGTCGTTACAGTTGTTCACTGACTACCCAGCCTAGCGGGCTTCACAACTTCCCTCTTCCGGAGAACAGTTGTTTACTGCATGGCATGAGTCACAGTCCCGGCGTCCGGCAGGCACAGAAGCAGAGGACCCGACAGGCGTTCCTGGACGCCGCGCTGGGTCTGCTGGAGGAGCAGAGCCTCAGCAGTTTGGGCCTGCGCGAGGTCACCCGGGCCGTCGGCGTCGCCCCGACCGCCTTCTACCGGCACTTCCACTCGACCGCGGATCTCGGTGTCGCCCTGGTCGAGGAGGCGCTGGGCAGTCTGCATCCCATGATCTCCGGCACGGTGTCCGCGTCCGGGGACAGCGAGGAACGCATAGACCGGGCCGTCGATCTGATCGCCCGGCACGTGCGCGAGCATCCGGCGCACATCCGGTTCATCGCCCGTGAGCGCAACGGTGGCGTGCAGGCCGTACGGGCCGCGATCGCGGAGCAGATGGAACGGTTCACCGACGAGGTGAGGGCCGCGCTGGCCGGGCAGCCGGAGTCCGCCGGCTGGAGCGACGACGATCTGCTGATGCTGGCCGGGCTGTACGTCGACCAGATGCTGGTGACCGCCAGTACGTTTCTGGAGGCCGGTCCGGAGGAGCGGGAGCGGGTGGCCCGGGTGGCGCGGCGCCGGATGCGGCTGATCAGCATCGGCCGCCGCCACTGGCTGGGCTGACGCCCGCCCTCCACCGGGCGCCGGCCCGCCGACGGGCGCGCCCCGTCAGGGGCGCGGGGAACCGCGCGGCCCGCCCCACCGGCCCGCGGTCGTCACTCCGGACCGCAGGAGTACGTCACGCACCCGCCGGTGGGGGTTGAGCGCGCAGTTCCCCGCGCCCCTTGCGGGACGGGCCGACACCGTGCGCCCTCCTTAGGGGCGCGGGAAATGCGCGCTCAGCCCCCCGCCGGCCGGCACACGACGCCCACCCCTCGCCCAGAGCCAGGGCAGGGCACCGCGGACCGGATGTCGGCCGCACGCCGGTGGGGGCGGGCCGCGCAGCCCCCGCGCCCCTTACGGGGCCTGCTCAGCCCAGTCTCACGCGGGCCAGTTGGCGGGACTGGGCGACGAGGCGGTTCGTGGTGTCCCAGACCTCGGCGTCCTCCTCCAGGAAGCCGCCGGCGAGGTTGCGGGTGGTGATGGCGATCCGGAGGGGACCCGGCGCCGGGCGGGCGCGCACGTGCACGGTCAGTTCGACGGTGGGGACCCAGCCGGACAGACCGATCTCGAAGGCGGTCGGCGGCAGCGCGTCCACCGCCAGGAGCAGCGAGAGCGGGTCCGCGTCACGGCCGTCGGCGAGGCCGAACCAGGCCCGCATCTCCCCCTTGCCGGACGGCGCCCCGAGGGCCCAGCCCAGCGTGGCGGGATCGAGCTTGAGCAGCAGCCGGTCCGTGATGGCGGAACTGCCGGGGACGGGCACGGAAGCGGGGCCGTCCGCGGCGCCGAAGCACTGGTCCATCGGCGGGATCGCGGGCGGCAGCGCGGTCGTACGGACGTCGTCGGGCAGCCCGTCGAGGTCCCCGTACGAGGCGAGTACGCGGATCCGCTCGATCTCGCGGCCCTCGTCGTCGTACTGGAACAGGGACGCCTGGCCGGTGGAGAGGGTGCGACCGGTGCGTACGACGTCGGTGCGCACCACCGCCGGACCCGGCTGCGACGCCGTCAGATAGTGCGCGCTGATAGTGAACGGGTCGGCGTGCGGCAGGGCGTCCGCGAGGGCGCGGCCCAGGACGGCGAGAAGGTAGCCGCCGTTGACGGCGGTGATGATCGTCCACCCGGCGGACAGGTCGATGTCGTAGACGCCGGGCTCGCGTCGGGTGACCGCGGTGTCGCGGTCGAACTCGCTGTCGCCGATCCTGGCCCGGGTCGCGTGCGCGGAAGCTGCTTCTGGCATGCCTGCACGCTACAACAGGCAATTACTAAGCAGTAGCTTTTTCCGTTTCCTTCACATGAACACGAGGATGCGCGACAGGAGCGGGGATCAGTCCGGCACCTCGACCGCCGTCGAGCGGCGGTGCCAGGCCCGGGGCGCCCGCCAGTGGTACCGCATCGCGAGCAGCCGCAGCACGAAGGCGGTGACGACGGCGAGCGCCGAGGTGACGGGGGTCAGCACGTCGTAGCGGATGCACAGGGCGACCATCGTGGCCCCCACCATCGCGGGCACGGCGTACAGGTCGCGGTCCCAGCGCAGCAGCGACGGCACCTCGTTGGCGAGGACGTCGCGCAGCACACCGCCGCCGACCGCCGTCGCCAGGCCCAGGGTCGCGGAGGCGGTCAGGCCCAGCCCGTACTCGTACGCCTTCGTCGTGCCCGCGACGCAGAAGAGGCCGAGACCGGCCGCGTCGAAGACGTTCACCCCGAGCTGGATCCGCTCCACCTCGGGGTGGAGGAAGAACACGAGCGCGGTGGCGAGGAGCGGGGTCAGGAAGTACCCGAGGTCCGTGAAGGCCGCCGGCGGCACGGCTCCGATGACGAGGTCCCGGAAGAGTCCGCCGCCGAGCGCGGTGACCTCCGCGAGGACGGCGATGCCGAAGACGTCGAAGTTCTTGCGCACGGCGAGGAGCGCGCCGGAGATCGCGAAGACGAAGATGCCGAACAGTTCGAGGGTGTGCTGGACGGTGGGGGTGAAGAGTTGCTGGAGCACCTCTGTATTCTCACCCAGCACCGAGCCCCCGCCTTCCATTGCAAGGCGGGGGCTCGGTGTTACTTGCCGTTACTCACTGCTGCTGCCTTCCGGCTGCCTACTTCTCCTCGGCGGGAGTCTCCTTGGCGGGAGTCTCCTTGACCGGGGCCTCCGGAGTCTCCTCGACCGGAGCCTTCGCGGCCGGCGCCTCGGTGACGGCGGCCGTCTCCGCGACCTCGGCCGCGACCGCGGCCGAGGTCGCCGCGGACTCCGCGAGCACCTCGTCGGCCACCAGCTCCGCCGCTTCCTTCGCGACGGTCAGCAGCACGGTGTCCTGCGGTGCCTGGTCCTCGAAGTTCTCCGGGTGGTGGCAGGCGACCTGCTGACCGACCTTCAGCTCCAGGAGCGGCGGCTCGGTCGTCGTGCAGATCTGGGTGGCCTTCCAGCACCGCGTGTGGAAGCGGCAGCCGCTCGGCGGCGCGATCGGCGAGGGCACGTCCCCCTGGAGGAGGATGCGCTCGCTCTTGGCCGACTTGCGCCGCGGGTCCGGGATCGGCACCGCCGACATGAGCGCCTTGGTGTACGGGTGCATCGGCGCCTTGTACAGCGAGTCGCGGTCCGCCAGCTCGACGATCTTGCCGAGGTACATCACGGCGATACGGTCCGAGACGTGGCGTACGACGGACAGGTCGTGCGCGATGATCACGTACGTGAGGCCGAGCTCCTGCTGGAGGTCGTCCAGCAGGTTCACCACCTGCGCCTGGATCGACACGTCGAGCGCGGAGACCGGCTCGTCCGCCACGACCATCTTCGGGTTGAGCGCGAGTGCGCGGGCGATGCCGATGCGCTGGCGCTGGCCGCCGGAGAACTCGTGCGGGTAGCGGTTGTAGTGCTCGGGGTTGAGACCGACCACCGACAGCAGCCGCTGGACCTCCTTCTTGATGCCGCCCTCGGGCGTGACGCCCTGGAGCTTGAAGGGGGCGCTGATGATCGTGCCGATGGTGTGGCGCGGGTTCAGCGACGAGTACGGGTCCTGGAAGATCATCTGGACGTCACGGCGCATCGGGCGCATCGCGCCCACCCCGAGGTGCGTGATGTCCTTGCCCTCGAACTCCACGGTGCCCGCGGTCGGTTCGAGGAGCCGCGTGATCAGCCGGCCCATCGTCGACTTGCCGCACCCGGACTCGCCGACGACACCCAGCGTCTCGCCGGACCTGACCTCGAAGTCGAGGCCGTCGACCGCCCGCACCGCGCCGACCTGCCGCTGGAGCAGGCCCTTGCGGATCGGGAAGTGCTTCTGCAGCCCCGTCACCTTCAGGAGCGTCTCGCCGGGAGCGGCGTCCCTGGTGAGGGTCGCGCCGCCACTCTGCGCGGAAGGGGTCACTGCTTTGTCCTCGCTCACAGCTTGGGCGCAATCTCTTCGGTCCAGATCCGCTCCCGCTGCTCCTGCGTCATGTGGCAGGCGGCCCAGTGCTGGCTGCCGACCACGGACAGCTCGGGGCGGACCGTGCGGGTGACGTTGTCCTTGGGGACGTCCGCGTACGCGCAGCGCGGGTTGAACGCGCAGCCCGACGGGAGGTTGATCAGCGAGGGCGGGGAGCCCTTGACCGGGATCAGCCGTTCGGTCTGCTCGCGGTCGAGCCGCGGCATGGAACCCAGCAGACCCCAGGTGTAGGGGTGCTTGGGCTCGTAGAAGACCTTCTCGGCCGGACCCCGCTCGATGCAGCGGCCGCCGTACATCACCAGGATGTCGTCGGAGAGCTCGGCGACGACGCCCAGGTCGTGGGTGATGACGATGACCGCGGAGCCGAACTCCTTCTGCAGGTCCCGGATGAGGTCGAGGATCTGCGCCTGGACGGTCACGTCCAGGGCGGTCGTCGGCTCGTCCGCGATCAGCAGCTCGGGGTTGTTGACCAGCGACATCGCGATCATCGCGCGCTGGCGCATACCGCCCGAGAACTCGTGCGGGTAGCTGTCGACGCGCTTGTCGGGCTGCGGGATGCCGACCCGGTCGAGCATCTCGACGGCCCGCCTGCGGGCCGTCTTCTTGTCGACCTTGTGGTGGATCCGGTACGCCTCCACGATCTGCTGGCCGATCGTGTAGTACGGGTGCAGCGCGGACAGCGGGTCCTGGAAGATCATCGCCATCTCGCGGCCCCGCAGCTTGCGCACGTGGTCGGGGTCGGCGGAGAGCAGTTCCGTGCCGTCCAGCCAGATCTCGCCGGAGATCTGCGCCTTGCGCTTGCCGTACTGGCCGGCCGTGTGCAGGCCCATGATGCCGAGCGAGGTCACCGACTTGCCCGAACCCGACTCGCCCACGATGCCGAGGGTCTTGCCCTTCTCCAGCGAGAAGCTGAGCCCGTCGACGGACTTGACCAGGCCGTCGTCGGTCGGGAAGTGCACCTTGAGGTCGCGGACTTCGAGGAAGGCGGAGGGGGCGGGCGAACCCTTGACGGGCTCACCCACCGCTGCTCCGCTCTTGCTGAGTTCGGTCATGAGAGCCTCACTCGGGGGTCGATCACGGCGTACAACAGGTCCACCAGCAGGTTCGCGATGATCACCGCGAGCGAGGTGATCAGCGTGACGCCCAGGATGACGGGCAGGTCCTTGTCGCTGATCGCCTTGAGCACCGCCTGGCCGAGGCCGGGAAGGCTGAAGGTGGTCTCGGTGAGGATCGCGCCACCGATCAGCGCGCCGAGGTCCATGCCCAGCATGGTGAGGATCGGCGTCATGGTGGAACGCATGGCGTGCTTGCCGATGACGACGGGTTCCGTCAGGCCCTTGGCGCGGGCCGTCCGGATGTAGTCCTCGCCCAGGACCTCCAGCATGGTCGCTCTGGTGATACGGGCGTACATCGCGGCGTAGAGGAAGGCGAGCGTGACCCAGGGCAGGATCATGCCGCCGAACCAGCCGGTGAAGCTCTCCTCCAGTGGCACGTACTGGGCGTCGATCCAGCCCAGCCCGTAACTGAAGATCGCGAGCGACAGCAGACCGGTGAAGTAGATGGGGAGCGAGACGCCGCCGAGGGCGACGATCATCGCGCCACGGTCCCAGAGGGATCCGCGCTTGAGCGCGGAGAGCACACCCGCCGCCACACCGAAGATCAGCCACAGGACAGCGGCACCGAGCGCGAGAGCCAGGGTCACTGGGAAGCGGTCGGTGAGCACCGGCCAGATGGCCTGCTCGTTGCGGAAGGAGTAGCCGAAGCAGGGGGCCGAACACTGCGTGACGTCGCCGCCACCAGCGTACGTGCGGCCTACGAACAAGCCTTTGAAGAACTCCCAGACCTGGGCAAAGATCGGGTCTGCCAGACCGAGCTTCTGCCGCACGGCCTCGATGGCCGCAGGGTCCGCCTGCTTGCCGACGAACATCGTGGCCGGGTCCACGCCCGCCCAGCGGGGGACGAGGAAGAAGATGCAGAAGACCACCAAAACGATGACCACCAGCATCACTGCGGCGGCGAAGAGCCGCCTGATGAGGTATGCGAGCACTGCTCTCGGCCCGGCGGCGGTGCCGCGGGCCACCGGAGGTCCTCCGGTGGCCCGCGGGTCACGCCGCGCCGGCCTTCACCTGCCTTTCGTGCCGTATGGCGGGTGCGCCGGTCGGTGTTACTTCTTCAGGCCGAGGTTGACGAAGTCGTACTGACCGCTGTAGCCGTCGGTCGTGTAGACGTTCGCCAGACGGCTGGAGCGCCAGTTGATGAACTTCTCGAAGACGAAGGGCAGGTAGTAGCCGCCCTCCATGACCTTGTGGTTGATCTCCGTGGAGATCTCGGCCTTCTTCGCGTCGTCGAGCTCCTTCGTGTAGCTGTCGAAGAGGCCGTCGATCGTCTTGTCCTTGATCAGGGCGAAGTTGTTGTTGCCGCTCTCAAGGATGTAGTCGCTGCTCCACAGGGGAAGGCCGAAACCTGTGACGGTCGGGTAGTCCGGACCCCAGCCCATGATGATGATGCCGTAGCCCTTCTTCTTCACGTTGGCGGGGCTACCGATGATGCCGGTGGTCTGGGCGCCGTCGAACTGGTCGATCTCGACGGTGATGCCGACCTTCTTCAGCGAAGCCTGGAGGGACTCCGCCGTGGCGACCTCGACCGGCTTGTTGTTGCGGACCGCGATGGTGGTCTTGAAGCCGTTCGGCTTACCGCACGCCTTGAGCTCTTCCTTGGCCTTGGCGACGTTGCCGTTCTTGTTCGTCGTGGCCGACTCGTACGGGTCGTACTTCTGACCCTCGGCGCCCGGGACCGACGGCGGCAGCATGTTGGTGCCGATGTCGCCACCGGCGACCGGGCCACCGCGGGCGGTCTGGAGCGACTCGTGGTCGGCACCGTAGATCACGGCCTTGCGGCAGTGCTCGTTGTCGAACGGCTTGACGCTCTGAGGGAAGACCGCGTAGCGGATGTAGCCGGAGACCGGGTTGTCCAGGTTCGCCTTGTGCTGCTTCAGGGCGGTGGTGCGGCCCTGCGGGGAGAGACCGGTCTGGCCGATGTCCAGGTCGTAGTCGCCGTTGATCAGGCGCTGGTCCATGTCATTGGCGTTGGTGAAGAAGTTCACCGTGATCTTGTCCGGGTACGCCTTGCGGACCGGGTCCGAGGACTGCTTCCACTCGGTGTTGCGGACCAGCGTGAGGTTCTTGTTCGGCGTGTACGACTGGAACTTGTACGGGCCGGACGAGAACGGCTTCAGGCCGTACTTCGACTTGGTGTCCTTGTCCTGGCGGACCGGGGACGCCGAGGTCAGCGCGAGAATCTCCTCGAAGTCCGAGTTCGCCGCGGGCAGCTTGAAGACGATCGTCTTGTCGTCCGGCGTCTCGATGGCCTTCAGACCCAGCTTGTCCGCGGACTTGTCCTTGTACGGGCCCTTGTACGTCTTCTTGGGGTCGAGCACCTGCTGGAGGTAGATCGGACCGCCGGAGAGCACGTCCTGCGCCCACACGCGCTCGATGCCGTACTTGACGTCCTTGGAGGTGATGGGCTTGCCATCCTCCCAGGTGACCCCGTCACGCAGCGTGTACGTGTAGGTCTTGCCGTCGTCCGAGATCTGCGCGGTCTTGGTGGCGAGGTCCGGAGTGACCTGGGCGCCCTTGGCACCCGGCTCCGTGCTGTTGGTGACCAGCTGGCGGCTGTAGTACCGGGAGAAGTTCCACATGAAGCCGTAGTAACCGCGCGTGGTGTCCCACGAGTCGGCGTCCTGGGCGCCCGCGAACTTCAGCGTGCCGCCCTTCTTGGCGAGGGAAGCCTGGGCGACCTTGTTGTTCGCGGCGTTGAAGCCGGCCGCGCCGCCCTTCGAACCGCCCTCGTCGTCGTTGCCGCCGCCGCACGCCGCCGTGGACAGCAGTGCAGCGACCACGGCTGCGGCGGCCACGGCCTGCTTGCGCCGCCCTGTGGTGCGTTGGGTACTCACTCGGATCCTCCGATATGTAGCGGCCCGTCGACGGACGACAGGCCCTTGGGGGTACGGCAGTTCAGCGGGAGCCCTTCGGGTCGAGCGCATCGCGTACGCCGTCGCCGAAGAGGTTGAAGGAGAGCACGGTGATGAAGATCGCCACACCCGGGATCACCATGTACATGGGATCCGAGTCGTAGTAGTCGATCGCGGAGGAGAGCATCTGCCCCCACGAGGCGGTGGGGGGCTTGACGCCGACGCCCAGGAAGCTGAGCGCCGCCTCGGTCAGGATGTTGGTCGGGATCATCATCGTCGTGTAGACGATGATCGGCGCGACCAGGTTGGGCAGCAGCTCCTTGAACAGGATGTAGAACCGGCCGGCTCCCAGGCTGCGCGCGGCCTCGACGTACTCGCGTTCACGCAGCGAGAGCGTCTGGCCGCGCACCACGCGCCCGACGTAGGGCCACCCGAAGAAGCCGATCACCAGGATCATGACGAACAGGCGCACGCCCGTGCCGGTCAGGCCCAGCATCTCGTTCGGCATGACCGAGACCAGCGCGATGATGAAGAGCAGCTGCGGGAAGGCCAGCAGGCCGTCCATCACCCGGCTGATGGCCGCGTCGACCCAGCCGCCGAAGTAGCCGGCGAGGACGCCGAGGATCGTGCCGAGCACCACGGCCACCAGGGCCGACAGGAAGCCGACCAGCAGGGAGATCCGGGCCCCGTAGACGATCCGGGCGAAGATGTCGCGTCCGCTGACGGGCTCGACACCGAGGAGGTGGTCCCCGCTGATGCCGCCGAAGGATCCGGTGGGGGTCGAGAAGAGCGGGTCGATCAGGTCCTCGTGGTGCGTCTCGGGGTCCTGTCCGACCAGGTTCGTGATCACGGGGGCGAGCAGCGCGATCGCGATCAGCACGAGTACGACGACGCCGCCCGTCAGGGCCAGCTTGTCCCTCTTCAGGCGCTCCCAGGCGATGCGGCCGAGGGAACGTCCTTGTACCGCCTTCGCCTCGGCGGAGCCGGCAACGAGCGCCGCCTCTTCGGCCGCGCTGGGTGCGGCTTCGGCCGTCGGCTCGTGCAATGGTGCCGTCATCGTGGCAGGGACCCCTCTCAACCGGCGGTAGCCGGCCCACGCTTGCCGCGGTAGCGGCGTGATCAGTCCGTCGTACACATCTGGAGGTTTAAACCCCCTGGACGGGGAGTCTTCAACGCCTCGGTGATCTGAAGCCAGACCTGACGGTGAATGGATGCGCAACCGTGATGCCGTCAGGAGGGTTCCGTTATCCGAACGCCGGGTAACGGCGGTCGGACACATGACACTTGGGGCGAAAGGGGCCTCGCAGCCCATTTACCCGCGTAGATCGGGACATTCCGCCCGGTCGCGGTACGGGTGTGAGGCCAGTTGCTCCACTGGCTGGACTCCACCGGGCGCGCCGACGGGACTCCGTCCACCCGGATCATCTCAGTACGTGCCGGGGAACCCGTAACCGCCTGCCGCGGGCGCCTGGACGGGCGCCGCGTGCGCCTCCCGGTCGTAGAACGGCCGGGCGTTGGCACGCAGCCACAGGGCCACCGGGTCGTACTCGTCCGACATCGCCACCGTGGACACCGGCAGACCGTCCGGCACCGCGCCGATGGACTGCTGCATCATCGCCCGCACCGAGTCCACGGCCGGCGGGCTGGTGTCGTACACGTCGAGCCCGATGGCGAGGTACGGCGCTCCGAGCGCGGGCTGCACCCAGGCGCGGCGCAGCGAGCGGACGGCGGCCGTCCGGTGCGCGTTCTGGGTGAGCAGGGCGTAGAACTGCGGGATCTCGATGCCCGGCTCGGACAGCCGCAGCGGACCCGCGGGCTGGCGCTCGAGGCCGGTGGCGATGCGGCGCAGGTCCAGCCAGGGAATGCCGACGCCGCCGCCCGGCGCGTGCGGGTTCAGCCAGAGGCCGAAGTGGTCGGGGTAGAGGGTGCGGGCCACGTCGAGCCCGTCGACCACCTCGTACGACCGGTTCCAGCCGCTGGCCGAGAGCTCCTGCGCGGAGGTCACACAGGGCGCGTAGCCGAAGCCGTCGACCTCCATGTTTCCGTACTGGGCGTCGGGCGACCCGCCCTGGCCGTGCCAGAGCAGCATCCAGACCTGGCCGGACGACGGGGTCGCGAGGGCGCGCAGGAGCGCCTCGTAGGCGTCGTAACGCCCGGGCGTCACCTGGCGCAGCATGTGCTCGACCTGCCCGGCCGCGGCCGTGCCCGACGCGCTCACCTTCTACCGCCCCTTCGCGACATCCCTGACATACGGGTTCCCTTCGGCGGGGGCCGCATTCGCTTGAACATCGCACCACCCCGACCGAGCCATGAAACCAGCTTAAGTGGCGATCCCGACAGCACCGTTGCGCTCCGCCGGGTTCGGTGTTTCGAGCTCGGGACTCTCTGTGCGTCGTCGGGTGCGGGCCGTGTGTGGCCGGCCGCGCCGTTCCCCGCGCCCCGTTACGGGGCGCGCCCCGTAACGGGCTCCCTCAGAAGGCTCGGGTGTAGAAAGGGCGGACCTTGTCGCGGAGCCAGTCGGCGACCGGATCCTGGGCCACGTCCAGGAAGACCAGGCTCACCGGGTGGGCGACGGGGACCCGGCCCAGCGCCCGGCCCAGGGCGTCGAGCGGGAGGGTGCGAGCGCTCTCGTCCCAGTGGGCCGTCTCGATGCCGACGAACATCACCGTGTCGCCGCCCTCGATGCTCGCCAGACAGCGCCGGGCGCTCAGCACGATGCCGGCCGTGTCGAACTCCGCGGAGGCCGCGGCCAGGAAGTCCACCGGGTCGTCCTGCCAGTCGGGCTGGAAGAGCCGGACCCGGCCGCCGCTCGCGGGTCCGTCCAGTTCGGTCCGCCCGGCCCGGCACAGCTCGGCGACGGCCGGCGGGGGCAGCGGCACCCCGACCGTGCCGCCCGGGTTCAGCGCGATGCCCACCTGGGGCGGCAGACCGCGCGCGAACTCGACGGCGGGTGCCACCGTGTACGCCATGTGGTCGCCGACGACCTGCCGGAACTGCTGCTCGGAGGTGAAGACCGGCACGTACGCCTGCCCGCCGAGCTCGATCGTGGGCAGGTCGAGCGGGCCGCTGTGCGGGCCGCCCCCCTCGGGCAGCGGCACCCACAGGAAACTGCGCCCGACGGTCTCCACGATCCGGGCGCCCGTCGAGGGCGAGGGGGGAAGCCCCAGGGAGGCGGCGAGCACCTCCTCCAGCTCGTTGCCCGGCCACCCCGTGTGGGGGTGTGCCTGTGCCGGAATGTCGTGTGCCGGGAAATCCATGACCACCGCCTGCTCCAACCGCCGTGTGCGGTGGACGAGGTTAGTCGCCGAAGTCGATGCGCCGCAGGACGTCGGCCGCGGCCCGGTCGACGAGCACCGCCGAACCGCAGCCCTCGGGGAGGTCGCCCTTCTCCACAGAGCGCAGCAGCCGGGCGACCGCGCCTCGGTGGCGCGCGAACGCGTACCGCGAGACGCCGCGGCCCCGCTCGCGCTGGCCGTCGAGCGCCGTGCCGGGATCGACGTCGAGGAGCAGCAGGTGCAGGGTGCCGCCGCGCCTGCGGGCGTCCCGGGCGAGCCAGCTGCGCACCCACGCCTGCGTGCCGCAGTCGTGCACGACGACGCCCTCGCCGGAGCGCAGGGCCCGGCGCAGGCCCGCGTAGTGCGCGGCGCGGACGAGGGGCCGGTAGACCGCGTACGGCAGGAAGCGGGCGAGGCGGCCGTCCCAGCGGTCACGGGTGTCCTGGGAGTCGATGCGGCGGCCGGTCACCGCCCGGCGCATCAGGGTCGACTTGCCGCTGCCCGGCAGTCCCGTGACCACCACGAGGTCGGCCGCCCCGAAGCGCAGGCCGTGCGGGCTGTGACCCGCGCGCTCCCGCAGGTCGCGGACGACGGGCACCGGAAGCGGGTCGCACGCCTCCCTGGCCGGGGCGGGGGGCTGCTCGGGCACCGCGATGCCCGTGCCGGTCGCGTACGCCGTGGTCCTGTTCACCCTGATCGTCCTCCCCATGGGGTCGGGAGACCCATCCCCGTCGAGTGTAAAGAGAAGGTAATGCGCTGGTCCCCTCGTTTTCGTTCTTGTCCTGCCACAGCCCCGTCACAGATGTCCGTGAACCCGTCCGCCCCCTGTCCGGACACCACGCGCCCCCTGTGCGGCCGACGCGTGCAATGATGTGCCCGCCAACTGCATACCGGCCGCTTGAATCCGCGCGGGAGAGTTCCGGGAAGACGTACACGCAGGTGTACGGGTTCCCGGGCGCCGAAGGAGCAAGTCCCTCCCTTGAATCTCTCAGGCCCCGTTACCGCGCGGGCGAGGCACATCTGAAAAGCGGGCCGTCCCCTGCCAGCCAGGACGTCGGCTCCACCCAAGGTGCAAGTCAGTGACCACCGCGCTCGACCGGTGGCCGCGGCGAACCTCTCAGGTTATCGATGACAGATGGGGAGGAACGACATCGCCGTCATGCCCTGGGAGCCCACCGTGAGCAGCAACGCCCCCGCCGGACCGCGCCGTACGGCGCTCGATGCCCTGCATCGCTCGCTCGGCGCCACGATGACCGACTTCGCGGGCTGGGACATGCCCCTGCGGTACGGCTCCGAGCGCGACGAGCACCTCGCCGTCCGCACCCGGGCCGGTCTCTTCGACCTCTCCCACATGGGCGAGATCACCGTCAGCGGGCCGCAGGCCGCGGCCCTCCTCGACCACGCGCTGGTCGGCAACATCGGCGGTGTGAAGACCGGCCGCGCCCGCTACACCATGATCTGCCGGGCCGACGGCGGCATCCTCGACGACCTGATCGTCTACCGCCTCGCCGACACCGAGTACCTGATCGTGGCGAACGCCTCCAACGCCCAGGTCGTCCTGGACGCCGTCACGGAGCGCGCCACGGGCTTCGACGCCGAGGTGCGCGACGACCGGGACGCCTACGCCCTGCTCGCCGTACAGGGACCGGAGTCCCCCGGCATCCTGAAGTCCCTCACCGACGCCGACCTGGACGGGCTGAAGTACTACGCGGGCCTGCCCGGCACGGTCGCCGGGGTCCCGGCCCTGATCGCGCGCACCGGCTACACCGGCGAGGACGGCTTCGAGCTGTTCGTGGCCCCCGCCGACGCCGAGAAGCTGTGGCAGGCGCTGACCGGGGCAGGGGCCCCCGCCGGACTCGTCCCCTGCGGACTCTCCTGCCGGGACACCCTGCGCCTGGAGGCCGGCATGCCGCTGTACGGGCACGAGCTGACCACCTCGCTCACCCCGTTCGACGCGGGGCTCGGCCGGGTCGTGAAGTTCGAGAAGGAGGGCGACTTCGTGGGGCGCCGGGCGCTGTCCGAGGCCGCCGCCCGCGCCGAGTCGAAGCCCCCGCGGGTCCTCGTCGGCCTGGTCGCCGAGGGCCGCCGGGTCCCGCGCGCCGGGTACCCCGTCGTCGCCGGCGGCAAGGTCGTCGGCGAGGTCACCTCCGGCGCGCCCTCCCCGACGCTCGGCAGGCCGATCGCGATGGCGTACGTCGACGCGGAGCACGCGGCGCCCGGCAGCGCCGGGGTCGGCGTGGACATCCGGGGCAGCCACGAGCCGTACGAGGTCGTGGCGCTGCCGTTCTACAAGCGCCAGAAGTGACACCGGCCCCGGCGTGCCGGACGTAGCACCGGTCCGCCGGTGTCAGCAGTGAGACACCCCGTGACCTCGGGCACACTGCCCGGCCCCCATCGGTCCCCCCGCATCAGCCCTTCCCCGCGTACAGGAGAATTCAGGCCATGAGCAATCCCCAGCAGCTGCGCTACAGCAAGGAGCACGAGTGGCTGTCGGGCGCCGAGGACGGCGTCTCGACGGTCGGCATCACCGAGCACGCGGCCAACGCGCTCGGCGACGTCGTGTACGTCCAGCTCCCCGAGGTCGGTGACACGGTGACCGCGGGCGAGACCTGCGGCGAGCTGGAGTCGACCAAGTCGGTGAGCGACCTGTACTCCCCCGTCTCCGGTGAGATCACCGAGATCAACCAGGACGTCGTGGAGGACCCCGCGCTGGTGAACACCGCCCCCTTCGAGGGCGGCTGGCTGTTCAGGGTGCGGGTGGCGGACGAGCCGAAGGACCTGCTCTCCGCCGACGAGTACGCCGAATTCTCCGGATCCTGAGGACGCCTGACCTGATGACGCTTCTGAACACACCCCTGCACGAACTCGACCCGGACGTCGCCGCCGCCCTCGACGCCGAGCTGCACCGCCAGCAGTCCACGCTGGAGATGATCGCCTCGGAGAACTTCGCCCCGGTCGCGGTCATGGAGGCCCAGGGCTCGGTCCTCACCAACAAGTACGCCGAGGGATACCCGGGCCGCCGCTACTACGGCGGCTGCGAGCACGTCGACGTCGCCGAGCAGATCGCGATCGACCGGGTCAAGGAGCTGTTCGGCGCCGAGTACGCCAACGTGCAGCCGCACTCGGGCGCCTCCGCCAACCAGGCCGCGCTCTTCGCGCTGGCCCAGCCCGGCGACACCATCCTCGGCCTGGACCTGGCCCACGGCGGCCACCTGACCCACGGGATGCGCCTCAACTTCTCCGGCAAGCAGTTCGACGTGGTCGCCTACCACGTCGACGACGCCGGCCTGGTCGACATGGCCGAGGTCGAGCGGCTCGCCAAGGAGCACCGCCCGAAGGTGATCATCGCGGGCTGGTCGGCGTACCCGCGGCAGCTGGACTTCGCCGAGTTCCGCCGGATCGCCGACGAGGTCGACGCCTACCTGTGGGTCGACATGGCGCACTTCGCGGGCCTCGTCGCGGCCGGCCTCCACCCGAACCCGGTGGAGTACGCCGACGTCGTCACCTCCACCACCCACAAGACGCTCGGCGGGCCGCGCGGCGGGATCATCCTCGCCAGGAAGGTCTTCGCCAAGAAGCTGAACTCGTCCGTCTTCCCGGGCTTCCAGGGCGGCCCCCTGGAGCACGTGATCGCGGCCAAGGCGGTCTCCTTCAAGGTCGCCGCCTCGGAGGAGTTCAAGGAGCGCCAGGTCCGTACCGTCGACGGCGCCCGCATCCTCGCCGAGCGGCTCACCGCGCCGGACGCCCGCGAGGCCGGGGTGAACGTCCTGTCCGGCGGCACCGACGTGCACCTCATCCTGGTCGACCTGCGCGAGTCCGAGCTGGACGGACAGCAGGCCGAGGACCGGCTCCACGAGGTCGGCATCACGGTCAACCGCAACGCCGTCCCGAACGACCCCAGGCCGCCCATGGTGACCTCGGGCCTGCGGATCGGTACCCCGGCGCTCGCGACCCGCGGCTTCACGGCCGAGGACTTCACCGAGGTCGCGGACGTCATCGCGCAGACCCTCAAGCCGGTGCACGACGCGGCGGCGCTCAAGGCCCGGGTGACCGCCCTGGCCGACAAGCACCCGCTGTACCCCGGTCTGGGCCGGTAGAACCGTTCCGTCCTGACCCGTCACAGGGGGTACCGCGCACACTGGGAGGTGCGCGCGGTACCCCGCCGGGGCCGTACCGCCCGCCCGCTCCACCCCGCTTTGCCCTGCTTTGAGGAGTTCCCGTGGCCATCTCGGTCTTCGACCTGTTCTCGATCGGCATCGGCCCGTCCAGCTCCCACACGGTCGGCCCGATGCGCGCGGCACGCATGTTCGCGCACCGCCTGCGCAACGAGGATCTGCTGACCCCCGTGACCTCGGTCCGCGCGGAGCTGTACGGCTCCCTGGGCGCCACCGGACACGGCCACGGGACGCCCAAGGCGGTGCTGCTCGGCCTGGAGGGCGCCTCGCCCCGCACGGTGGACGTCGAGGGCGCCGACGAGCGGGTCGAAAGGATCAGGTCGTCGGGCCGCCTCGACCTGCTCGGTGAACACGAGATCGACTTCTCCTTCGACGACGACCTGGTGCTGCACCGCCGCAAGGCACTGCCGTACCACGCGAACGGCATGACGCTGTGGGCGTACGACGCGTCGGGCGCCGAGGTGCTGTCCAAGACGTACTACTCGGTGGGCGGCGGCTTCGTCGTCGACGAGGACGCGATGGGCGCCGACCGCATCAAGCTGGACGACACGGTCCTGAAGTACCCCTTCCGCACGGGCGACGAGCTGCTGCGGCTGACGAGGGAGACGGGCCTGTCCATCTCCGCGCTGATGCTGGAGAACGAGCGGGCCTGGCGCACCGAGGAGGAGATACGCGAGGGGCTCCTCGCCATCTGGCGGGTGATGCAGGCGTGCGTCGCGCGGGGCATGTCCCGCGAGGGCATCCTGCCCGGCGGCCTGCGGGTCCGCCGCCGCGCGGCCATGTCGGCCCGCCAGCTGCGCGCCGAGGGCGATCCGCTGCCGCACGCCATGGAGTGGATCACCCTGTACGCGATGGCGGTGAACGAGGAGAACGCGGCGGGCGGGCGCGTCGTGACCGCCCCCACCAACGGCGCCGCCGGCATCATCCCGGCGGTCCTGCACTACTACGTGAACTTCGTGGCGGGCACCGCCGCCGAGAGCGAGAAGGAGGACGCGGTCGTACGCTTCCTGCTCGCCGCAGGCGCCATCGGCATGCTCTTCAAGGAGAACGCCTCCATCAGCGGCGCCGAGGTCGGCTGCCAGGGCGAGGTCGGCTCGGCCTGCTCGATGGCCGCGGGCGCGCTGGCGGAGGTGCTCGGCGGATCTCCCGAACAGGTCGAGAACGCCGCGGAGATCGGCATGGAGCACAACCTCGGCCTCACCTGCGACCCGGTCGGCGGCCTCGTCCAGATCCCCTGCATCGAGCGCAACGGCATGGCCGCGGTCAAGGCCGTGACGGCAGCGAAGATGGCCATGCGCGGCGACGGCTCGCACAAGGTGTCCCTGGACAAGGTCATCAAGACGATGAAGGACACCGGCGCCGACATGAGCGTCAAGTACAAGGAGACGGCCCGGGGCGGGCTCGCGGTGAACATCATCGAGTGCTGACGGCCCGTCCCGGGGGCGCGTGCTCCGGCGCGGCCTTCGGGGCGGTGCCGCGCGTGAGGGTAGGGCGGAGCAAGTGAGGGAACCACAAAGGAGGTTGCCCCCCACAGGCCCCATGAGCACCATCCGTACTTCCGCACCCCCACGCACCAAGGAGTCGCCCATGTTGCGCGGCATCGACGTCAGCGCCTACCAGTCGTCCTCGTACAGCACCGAGGGCCTGTCCTTCGTCTTCGTCAAGGCCACGGAGGGCCGTACCTACGTCAACCCGAAGCTGAGCGCGCAGACGAAGCGGGCCAGGGACGCCGGCTGCGTGGTCGGCTTCTACCACTTCCTGTGGCCGGGCAACCTGACGGCCCAGGCGGAGTACTTCGTCAGCAAGGCCCCGGAGAAGGCGGGCGACATCCTCGCCGTCGACTGGGAGACGACGAGCGACGGCACCCACGCGACCAACGCCGAGAAGGACAGCTTCATCCGCAAGGTGAAGGCACTGCGCCCGAACAACAGGGTCGTTCTGTACTGCAACCGCAACTACTGGCTCAATGTGGACACGACGTCGTACGCGGGTGACGGCCTCTGGATCGCCGACTACGTGACGTCCGGCAAGCCGCGCATCCAGGCGAAGTGGCGCTTCCACCAGTACACGGACGACCCGCTGGACAAGAACGTCGCGGACTTCGCGAGCAAGGCCGCGCTGCGCGACTGGGCGACCCCGTAGGCTGCGCCGCATGGGTGGGACGGTCGCTGCCGTGAGCAGCAACGAGGCGTACGCGTTCACCAAGCCGAACCGGGAGAGCATCACGTTGCTCGCCGGGCTCGGCGTCGAGGGCGATGTGCATGCCGGGGTCACCGTCAGGCATCGCTTCCGGATGCGGAAGGATCCCTCGCAGCCCAATCTGCGGCAGGTGCACCTCATCCACGCGGAGTTGTTCGACGAGGTGCGGGGAGCCGGGTTCGAGGTCGCGGCCGGGGAGCTCGGGGAGAACGTCACCACCCGGGGCATCGACCTGCTGGGACTGCCCACGGGGACGCTGCTGCACCTCGGGGACGAGGCCGTGGTGGAGGTGACCGGGCTGCGCAATCCCTGTGCGCAGATCGACACCTTCCGGAAAGGGCTGATGAAGCAGGTCGTGGGACCGGGCGCCGACCGCAGGGCCCGGGTCAGGGCCGGGATCATGAGCGTCGTCGTCACGGGCGGGGTGGTGCGGCCCGGGGACCCCGTCGAGGCCGAACTGCCGGACGGGCCGCACCTGCCCCTGGAGATCGTCTGAGGGGACGGGAGGCTACGCCGTGAAGTCCGGCGTGCGCTCCGGTGACGCCTCGGCCAGGGCCTTACGCACGCCCTCCACGCCGTCGCGCAGGCCGTAGACGGGGGTTCCGGGCTGCTGGCGCCAGGAGTCGTCGAGGCCGCCCGCGTCCACGCTGTCGAAGCCGAGTTCCTCGATGAGAGCGCGGACGACCTGCTTGGCGGCCGGGTCGTCGCCCGCCACCGGGAGGGCGAGGCGGTCGGGGGCGCCGGCCGGGCGGGCGCGGTCCAGGATGTCCTGGGCGGACGTGCCGTTGAACGCCTTGACGACGGTGTGGCCGAGGTGCCGGGCCGTCCAGCGGCTCTCCGTCAGGCCCTCGTCCTCGATCCCGGCGATCCTGCCGTCCCGCTGCGGGTAGTAGTTGCCGGTGTCGACGACGGCCACCGCGTCCGCCGCCTGGTCGAACAGCCCGGACGGCAGGTCGGGGACCGCCTTCAGGGGGATCGTGACGACGACCAGTTCGGCGCCGCGCGGGGCCTCCTCCACGGTGACGGGGGTCGCGCCGGTCTCCTGCGCCAGCGCGGTGAGCGTGTGCGGGCCGCGGGAGTTGGCGACGGACACCTCGTGCCCGAGGGCGGTGAGCCGCCGGGTGAGGTTGCCGCCGATGTTGCCTGCTCCGATGATGCCGATCTTCATGTCCGACTCGCCTTCGGGAGGTGGATGGCTCCTGCGGGGAGTAGCAACCTCCGCCCGGATAGGGCTATTCCGTCCCTTACCCGGATGGGTCAACCCGGCCCGGGACATGGAGAAGGGGCGCCCCCGTCCCGCGGGAGCGCCCCTCTTGCCGGGTCACGTCACCGGTTGACGTGCGACCAGAACTCGTCGAACGAGAGCAGCTTGTCGCCGTTCAGGTCCTGGGCTCCGATGACGGCCTCGGCCACCGACTCCGTGACGTTCCAGTCCCCGCCCTGGGCCAGGGCCCGCTTGAACTCGGCGGCGGTGATGTAGCCGTCCCCGTCCACGTCGATGCGCTCGAACGCCTTGCGTGCTTCCTCGATGTCCGCCACCGGACCCGCCCCTTCATGGTGCTTCACTGACGGGGCCAGATTAACGTTCCGGCCCGGCACGCAGCGCGGCGACCTCAGTGCCAGGGCTCGTAGTGCGGGTTGCTCTCGCAGTCGCTCATGATCTCCGTCCTGGTCTTCTTGTCGACCGGGCAGACGCCGATGATGTACTGCCGTGCGATACCGCCCGGGAAGGCGACCTCGACCTGCTCGGCCCACCGGTGCTTTTCGCCGATGGTCCGGTTGACGTCCACCCCGCCCGGGGCGTCGATGTAGTAGTTGTAGCCGCTCTTCCACCACGTCTTGTAGAGGTCGTGGTCGTAGCTCGTGGAGACGTACGGGGAGGGCTGGTTGACCAGGACGTACTGCTCGATGTCGTACTGGCCGTTCACCACGTCCCTGGGGTGGAAGCCCTCCTCGAAGACGACCGAGGGGCCGCGGCCGTCACTGCGGTAGAGCGTGCCGCAGCTCGTCCGCCACACGGGTTCGGGGGTGATGCGGTCGATGTCCACGCGGGGGTCGGCCGCGGCGGGGGCCGGCTCGTAGAACTGGGGGCAGGCGGGGGCGGCGGCCTTCGTCACCGGCCCGGCGGCGGGCGTGGCGGCGGGGGGCGTGGCCGCGGAGGTCGCGAACACGGCCGAGAGGGAGAGGACGACGGCGGCGGCCCGGCGGCGCAGGGTGGTTGTGGTCATGCGGTGCACGATCGCGGTTCCGCGGGGGCGGGCCGGGGATCGCCACTCGTACGGCGGCGTGTCCGTAAGCGGGGTTGCCGGGTTTTCCGCCCCCGAACTCCCGCTCCGGGGCCTAGCGGTCCGCCACCCGCATCTCGAACCATGTCGTCTTGCCGCGAGGCAACAGGTCGACGCCCCAGCGGTCGGAGAGTTTGCCGACGAGGAAGAGGCCACGGCCGCTGACGTCCAGGTCCTGGACCGGCATCAGACAGGGCAGCCCCCGCGAGGGATCCCGGACCTCCACCCGGATCCATCCCCGCCGGCGCCGCATACGGAGTCCGAAGACCCGCGCCCCGGTGTGCCGTACGGCGTTGCCCACGAGTTCGGATACCAGTAACACCGCGTCCTCGGTCATCTTCGGCGAGAGCCGCCACTGGCGGAGCACCACGACCTGGGTGAGCCGGCGGGCGGTGGCGGCGGACTCGGGACGGGAGGGCAGCGGCACCTCCGCCTCGGTGGGGTCGCCGAACAGTTCCAGCACCTTCAGGGCGTGTTCGTCCTCGACAGCAGGCGACCAGCGCGCCGCGGTCGCACTCCCGTGCCGCCGCGGCTGTTCGATACCCTCCAGCCCCGCCATGCCCCCATCATGGCCGCCGGGGGCCCGCTCCGGGGCCGTTCCGGCGGAATAGGCCCTCCGGAGCGACTCGTTCCGCATGCCGCGAACGGCATATGCCAGAGGTATCGGAGCGTCTCGAACGGACCGCCCAGCCTGCGGAAACCGCCCCTTCGAGGGACAGGGAGCGCCCTCCTCAGAGGAACTTCGCCTTGCCGGGGCCCTCTTCGACGAAGCTCCGCATCCCCCGCTCCCGGTCCTCCGTGGCGAACAGGCCGGCGAACCAGTTGCGCTCGATCGCGAGGCCGGTCTCGATGTCGGTCTCCAGGCCGGCGTCGACGGACTCCTTGGCGGCGCGCAGCGCGAGCGCCGGTCCCTGGGCGAGTTTCGCGGCCCACGCGTGCGCCTCGGTGTACACGTCGGCGGCGGGCACGATCCGGTCCACCAGGCCGAGCGACAGGGCCTCGTCGGCCTTGACCATGCGGCCGGTGAAGATGAGGTCCTTCGCGCGGGAGGGGCCGATGAGCCGGGACAGGCGCTGGGTGCCGCCCGCGCCCGGGATCAGGCCGAGCAGGATCTCCGGCTGGCCGAGCTTGGCGTTGTCCGCGGCGATCCTGAAGTCGGCGCAGAGCGCCAGCTCGCAGCCGCCGCCCAGCGCGTACCCCGTGACCGCGGCGACGACGGGTTTCGGGATGCGGGTCACCGCGGTGAAGGAGTCCTGCAGCGCCCGGGAGCGTACGACCATCGCCGTATGGTCCATGGCCTGCATCTCCTTGATGTCCGCACCCGCCGCGAACACCTTCTCGCCGCCGTAGAGGATCACCGCGCGTACGTCCTCGCGGCGGGTGGCCTCCTCGGCGAGTTCCTTGAGCCTGTCCTGGGTGGCGACGTCCAGCGCGTTCATGGGCGGACGGTCGAGGCGGATCGTGCCGACGCCTTCGGCGACTTCGAGATGCACAGTCATGGTGGCAGGTTAACGGGGGCTAACGACCACGGCCCCGGTGTGCTCCGTCACAGAGCAGCACACCGGGGCCGTACGGTCGTGGAGCGGGGCGGCGACGGTCAGGCCGTCCACTTCTCCCACGACATGTTCCAGCCGTTGAGCCCGTTGTCCGGGGCCACGGTCCGGTCGTTGGAGTTCTTCACTATCACCACGTCACCGATCATCGAGCGATCGAAGAGCCACGCGGCCGGAGCGCTCCGGTCACCGCCGCCGCGCTGGTCGCGCAGGCCGATGCAGCCGTGGCTGGCGTTGTAGTTGCCGAAGGCGCCGCCGGCCCAGTAGTTGCCGTGCAGGAAGGTGCCCGACGTGGTGAGGCGCATCGCGTCCGGCACGTCCTTGATGTCGTACTCGCCGCCGTAGCCGACCGTCTCGCCGTTCATGCGGGTCACCCTGAGGCGCTCGGTGATGACCATCTGGCCGTTCCAGGTCTCGTAACCCGGCTTGCCCGTGGTCACCGGGATGGTCTTGATGACCTTGCCGTCCCGCTTGACGGTCATCTTCTTGGTCTTCACGTCGACGGTGGAGACCTGGCTGCGGCCTATGGTGAACTTCACGGTCTTGGCCTGCTCGCCGTAGACGCCGGGCCGGCCCTCGACGCCGTCGAGGTTCAGCCTGACGGTGACCTTCGTGCCCGGCTTCCAGTACTTCTCGGGCCGGAAGTCGAGGCGGTCGTTGCCGAACCAGTGGCCCTGGACGTCGACCGCCGGCTCGGTCCTGATGTCTATCGCCTTCTCGACGTCCTCGGGCTTCGTGATGCCCCGGGTGAAGCGCACCGAGAAGGACATTCCGACGCCGACCTTGGAACCGTCCTCGGGCGTGAAGATACCGACGAAGGTGTTCTTCGGGGTCAGCGTGGTGAAGGCGGACTCCTCGGCGGCCTGCCGGCCCTCGGAGTCCTTGGCCACCGCGTGGACCTTGTACCTGGTGGACGCGGCGAGGTGCCGGGTGGGCGTCCAGCTCGTGCCCCCGTCGGTGATCTTCCCCTCGACCGGGTCGCCCTTGGTGTCCTCGACCGTGACCTCGGTCAGCTTGCCCTTGGCGGCCGTCACCTTCAGTGCGCCGCTGGTCTTCACGGCGTTCGCGCCGTCCTTGGGGGCTATGGTCACGACCGCCCGCGACACCTTGGTGTCGGCCTGGCTCGCGTCCTTGTCCTTGCCCCCAGTGGATCCGGACCCGGGATCCGAGTCCCCTCCTCCGCCGCACGCGGTCACGAGGAGCATCAGCAGTCCCAGCACAAGTGCCAGGACCCCCTTGCCCCTTCGTGTCCGCGCGCCAACCGACGCCCCCGATATCGGTCGCCCGTTCACGTTCGTTCTCCCCTCGCACGGCCTCTGTTCAGGCCCGCACTACGGCGCGTCCCACGCGCGCATCGCGCCAATCAATCACACTGCCAGGAGAGATGGACTCCTGGGAATGTCACCGTTCAGTCCCAACTCGTCGGGCCGGTGGCGCGTCCGGGGCCTTTTCTGCGCGTACCCCTGTGTCGGTCTACTTCACCGCGGAGCCCGACTTCCATGCCTTCCAGGTCATGTTCCACCCGCCGAGGCCGTTGTCGGGGGCGACCTTCCTGTCGTTGCTCCCGACGACCTCGACGACGTCACCGACGAGGCTGCGGTCGAAGAACCAGCCCGCCGGGGTCGCGGAGCTGCCGCCCTTCACATCGCGCAGTCCCACACAGCCGTGGCTGACGTTGGCCGTGCCGAAGACGCCCTTGGCCCAGTAGTTGCCGTGCAGGAAGGTCCCGGAGGAGGTGAGGCGCATCGCATGCGGGACGTCGGGGATGTCGTACTCGCCCTTGCCGTCGGCCCGCCGGAAGCCGACGGTGGCCCCGTTCATCCGGGTCACCTCCAGCATCTCGGTGACGACCATCTTCCCGTTGTACGTCGTGTTCCCGGGGGCGCCCGCGGTGATCGGCACGGTGGACAGGAGCTCGCCGTCGCGGCGTACCTCCATGGTGTGGGCGGCGGCGTCGACGAGGCTGGTCTGGCTGCGGCCGACCGTGAAGGTGAAGGTCTTGTCCTGCAGGCCGTACACGCCCGGGGCCGCCTCGACGTCCCGCAGCCGCAGGGCGACGGTGACCTTCGTGCCGGGTCTCCAGTACTTCTCGGGGCGCAGGTCCAGGCGGTCCTCGCCGAACCAGTGCGGCGCGATCTCCACCTTCGGCACGGACGTCACACGGACGGCGCGCTCGACCGCCGCCCGGTTCTCGATCCGCCGGTTGAACTCCAGCGACACGATCATGCCCGTACCGACCGTCGAGCGGTTCTCCGGCGTGACGTAGCCGATGAACCGCTCCTCGGGGACGTACGTCGTGAACGTCACGTGCCGTGCCACGCGCCTGCCGTGGGCGTCGAGCGCGACCGCGTCCACCGTGTACCTGGCGGCCGGCGCGAGCCTCGGGGCGTCGGGCCGCCAGGTCGTGCCGTCCGCGCCGATCCGCCCGGGGACCGCGGACTCCACGGCGTCCTGGGACTTCACGGCCTTCACGGACTCCAGGCGCCCGGCCGGCACCCGTACGGTCAGCCCCTCCTCGGGCCGTACGGCCTTGCTGCCGTCGTGGGGCGAGACGCGGATCGCCTCCTCGGGAGAACGGGGCTTGCCGAGCATCCCGTCCACCCCGTGCGAGGTGCATCCCGCGGCCGCCGCCAGCAGGCCGGCCCATGTCAGTACGGCGGCCAGCGCGGCCCCTGCGCGCCGCGCGCGCGTCTGTGCGTGCATCACGTGGGACCCAACGACCGAGCGGGCCCCCGGGAAGCGGGTGCGGGGAACGGGCGCGTCCGGCGGGCGGGGCGGACCGCGCGGCCGGCGGCCCGGCGGGCACCGCTGCGACCGGCCGTTCCGCCCCCGCCTCGGGAAACGTGAGTGCGAGCCCGGCGCTGGGCAGAACAGTGGGGAGGACGACACGACACGAGGCCGCGGCCGGGACGCCGCGGTCCTCCCGTGCCGCTCCGACCGAGCCGCGGGAGGGCCAGACGTGACGAGCGCAGCCGAGCAGGAGGCAGTGCAGGAGGGGCGTGTCCCCGGGGGCGCGCTGCCCGCGCAGCCCGCCCCCGTGCTGAACGGCGCGGCGCGCCCGGCGCCGGACGTCTCCGTGTGGCCGGGTGCGCCGACCCCGCTCGGGGCCCGCTTCAGGACGGGGCCCGACGGCGTCTCGGGCACCAACTTCGCGCTCTGGGCGGGTGGGGCCGAGGCGGTCGAGCTCTGCCTCTTCGGGACGCCGGACGACGGGGACGGCCGGCCCGGCGGCGGCGCCGAGCGCCGGGTGCCCCTGACCGAGCTGACCCATGAGATCTGGCACGGCTTCGTACCCGGTGTGCGGCCCGGACAGCGGTACGGCTTCCGGGTGCACGGCCGCTGGGACCCGTGGACCGGCGCCCGCTGGAACCCCGCGAAGCTGCTCCTGGACCCGTACGCGCGCGCCGTGGACGGCGCCGGACAGGACGAGTTCGGCAGCCTGCCGCCCCAGGTCTACGGGCATGTGCGGGACTGGCCGCAGCAGCACGTCGCGGACACCGTGCGCGACGACCGGGACTCCGCGCCGTACGTCCCCAAGGGCGTCGTCGTGCACGACGACACGCCCGGTGACGAGTGGGCGGACGACCGCCGCCCGAAGACGCCGTGGGCGGACTCCGTCATCTACGAGCTGCACGTGAAGGGGTTCACCCAGCTGCACCCGGGGATCCCCGAGGAACTGCGCGGCACGTACGCCGGACTGGCGCACCCGGCGGCGATCGAGCACCTGACGGCGCTCGGGGTGACGGCCGTCGAACTGCTGCCGGTGCACCAGTTCGCGCACGAGGACCACCTGCTGCGGCGGGGCATGAGGAACTACTGGGGCTACAACTCGATCGGCTACTTCGCCCCGCACGCCGGGTACGCGGCCTCCGGGACCAACGGGCAGCAGGTCGGCGAGTTCAAGCGCATGGTGCGCGCCCTGCACGCCGCCGGGATCGAGGTCATCCTCGACGTCGTCTACAACCACACGGCCGAGGCGAGCGAGCTGGGCCCGACCCTGTCGCTGCGCGGGATCGACAACCGCGGCTACTACCGGCTGCAGAACGACGCCCGGCGGTACGCGGACTACACGGGCTGCGGGAACACCCTGCACGTCGTCCAGCCGCACGTGCTGCGCCTGATCACGGACTCGCTGCGCTACTGGGTGACGGAGATGGGCGTCGACGGCTTCCGCTTCGACCTGGCCGCCGCGCTGGCCCGCTCCATGCACGACGTCGACATGCTGTCCCCGTTCCTGGCCGTCATCGCGCAGGACCCGGTGCTGCGCCGCGTGAAGCTGATCGCCGAGCCGTGGGACGTCGGCTCCGGCGGCTACCAGGTGGGCGCCTTCCCGCCCCTGTGGACGGAGTGGAACGACCACTACCGCGATGCCGTACGGGACTACTGGCGGGGCGCGCTGCCGGACGTCCGGGACCTCGGGTACCGGCTGTCGGGGTCGAGCGACCTGTACGCGTGGGGCGGGCGGCGGCCGTACGCCTCGGTGAACTTCGTGACCGCCCACGACGGTTTCACCCTGCGCGACCTGGTGTCGTACGAGCGCAAGCACAACGAGGCCAACGGCGAGGGCAACCGGGACGGCACCGACGACAACCGCGCGTGGAACTGCGGGACCGAGGGCGAGACCGACGACCCCGGCGTACGGGACCTGCGGCGGCGCCAGCTGCGCAACCTGCTGACCACCCTGCTGCTCTCCACGGGGGTGCCGATGCTGGTCGCGGGTGACGAACTCGGGCGGACCCAGGGCGGCAACAACAACGCGTACTGCCAGGACAACGAGATCAGCTGGCTCGACTGGAGTCTGCTGGACGACCCCGGCTGGCGTTCCCTGTTCGACCTGACGTCCCGGCTGATCGCCCTGCGGCACGCCCATCCGGTACTGCGGCGGCGCGCCTTCTTCTCCGGGCGGGCCCATTCGGCGGACGGGCTGCGGGACCTGGCGTGGTTCACCGCCCACGGCACCGAGATGACGGAACGGGACTGGTACGCGCCCGCGGGGACGCTGGGGATGTTCCTGTCCGGCCGGGACATCCCCGGCCGGGACGCACGGGGCGTCCCGGTGACGGACGACAGCTTCCTGGCGGTCCTGCACGCGGGCGACCGCCCCACGGAGTTCGTCCTCCCGGGCCCGCCGTGGGCCGGGGCGTACGAGGTGGTCGTCGACACGTCGGGGGAGGAGCAGGCGCAGGCACCGGCGCGGACGCACCGCTCGGGCACGACCGTCACGGTCCCGCCCCACTCGGTCCTGCTGCTGCGGGTGGCCCCGTAGACGGCATTCCGTCGGGGGCGCGGGGAACCGCCCGTCGAGCCACGGGTGTCCCGTGGGCGGGACACGGCGCCTCGGCCAAAACTCGCTGGGCACTGTCAGTGCCGAAACGTAGGCTCGCTGCTGATGCCCACCACACCTGCCCCCATCGAGAAAATCGAGGACGCCGACGGGACCGGGCGCGCCGCGAGCCGTTCCGCCGTCCGCAGCCTGCTGCGTCTGTGGCCGTACGTACGGCCCGTGCGCGCACGGCTGTTCAGCGCGGCGGTCGTCGCGGTCGTCGCCTCCTGCACGGGGCTGGTGATCCCGCTCGTCCTGAAGTGGATCGTGGACGGTCCGGTGGCCGACCGGAGCACCGGCGGTGTGTGGCTCGGAGCGCTGTTCCTGCTGCTGCTCGGCATCGCCGAAGCGGCGCTGTTCGGGCTGCGGCGGTGGCTGGTGGCCCGGCCGCTCGCGGGGGTCGAGGCGGCGATGCGGGCGGACCTGTACCGGCACCTGCAGCGGCTGCCCATCGCGTTCCACGACCGGTGGGCCTCCGGGCAGTTGCTGTCGCGGGGCACGACCGACCTGATGCTGCTGCGGATGTTCCTCGCGTTCCCACTGACGTTCCTGCTGGTGAACTCCGTGACGATCGTCGTGGGCGTCCTCATCATGCTGGTCCAGGACTGGACACTGGGGCTGGTCCTGCTGGCGCCCGCGGTGCCCGTGATGATCGTCTGCTGGCTCTTCGAGAAGCGGTACTCGCAGGTGGCGCGGCAGGCGCAGGACCAGGTCGGCGACCTGACGACGCTCGTCGAGGAGAGCGTGCTCGGCATCCGCATCATCAAGGGGTTCGGGCGCCATCGCAGCCAGGCCCTCGCCTTCCGGGACCTCTCCCGCAAGCTGCGCGGCACGGAGCTCGCCAAGGCGCGGCTGCTCGCCGCCATCTTCGCCGCCATCACGACCCTGCCCGAACTCGCCGTCGGCGCGGCGCTCGTGCTCGGCACGGTGCAGGTCGCCGACGGTTCCCTGTCGGCGGGCACGCTGGTCGCGTTCCTGTCGACGGCCCTCGCCCTGCGGTGGCCCGTCGAGTCGATCGGCTTCCTCCTCGCGATGAGCCAGGAGGCGGCGACGGCCACGGAACGCTACTTCGAGGTGATGGACGCGGAACCGGAATCCCCGACACCGCCGCCATCGTCTGCACCGATGCCGCCGTCCGGAGCGGCGGCGTCCGGGGCGGCGGCGACGTCCGGGGCGGCGGCCTCCGGACCGGCGGCAGCGTCCGGAGCGGCGGGCTCCACACCGGCGGCGACGTCTGAAGCCGCGGGCTCCGGACCGGTGGAAGCGTCCGGAGCGGTGGCCTCTGAACCGGCGACGGCGTCGGGAGCGGCGGGCTCCGGACCGGTGGCGGGCTCCGGAGCGGTGGCGGCGTCCGGAGCGGCGGGCTCCGAATCGGCAGCGGCGACCGGAGCGGCAGGCTCCGAACCGGCGACGCCGTCCGGAGCGGCGGCCTCCGGACCGGTGGCGGCCTGCGGACCGGCGGGCTCCGAATCGGCAGCGGCGACCGGAGCGGCAGGCTCCGAACCGGCGGCGGCCTCCGGAGCGGCGCCGGGCAGCAGCGCGACGTCCGGGTCCGGCGCGGGGGCGGTACCGGGGACGCCGTCAGTACCCGGGACGCGGTCGGCGGCCCGTGCGGAACCGGAGCCGGGCGAAGTGCCGCAGGCCGGGGCCGGGTCGGCGGCCGACGGCGAGACGCCGGGCGGCGCGGAAGCCGCGGGCAGCGCGGAGGCGGCGGGCAGCGCGGAAGCCGCGGGCGGCGTGCCCGCCGTGGGGCGGGGCGCCCGTCCGCACCACGGCGCCCCGCTCATCGGCGCCCCGTCCGTCGGCGTCCCGTCGGCGCGGGGCGGTGACGGACAGGGCGGGCTCCGGTTCGAGCGGGTCCGGTTTCGGTATCCCGATGCCGAACCGGACAGCGTTCCCGTCCTCGACGGCATCGACCTGCACATACGGCACGGCGAGACCATGGCCCTCGTGGGCGGTACGGGCTCCGGGAAGACGACCCTGACCGCGCTCGTCCCCCGGCTGCACGAGGTCACGACGGGCCGGATCACCCTGGACGGCGTGGACATCACCGCGATGCCCAGGGAACGGCTGCGCGCCCTCGTGGCGGTCGCCTTCGAGGAACCCACCCTCTTCTCCGCCGGTGTGGGCGAGAACGTCCTCATGGGCGCCGCCGGCACCGCGGACGAGGCCGACCTGAACCGCGCCCTGGCCGTCGCCCAGGCCGACTTCGTCCACGCGCTCCCGTACGGGACGGACACCCAGGTCGGTGAGCAGGGCCTCAGCCTCTCCGGCGGCCAGCGCCAGCGGCTCGCCCTGGCGAGGGCGGTCGTCGGCAATCCCCGCTTCCTCGTCCTGGACGATCCGCTGTCCGCTCTGGACGTCCACACGGAGGCCCTGGTCGAGGCGGCCCTGCGCCGCGTCCTCGCCGGGACGACCGCCCTGGTCGTGGCCCACCGCCCGTCCACGGTCATGCTGGCCGACCGCGTGGCCCTGCTCTCCGGGGGCCGGATCACCGCGGTGGGCACGCACCGCCAACTGCTGCGGACGAGCGCGGAGTACGCCTGGCTGATGTCGGGAAGGACAGAGACGACCGAGAGGGAGAACCGATGACGGCGCCCACGACCACCGCGCCGACGGACGACGACAGCAACGACAACGGCTCCAACGGCGGTGACAACGACAGCAGCGGCAGCGGCAGCGGCAAGCAGAGCCTGTCGGCCGGTGCGCCCGCCGACGGCGGCGGCGATCCCTTCGACCGCGACGCCCTCCCCGCTCCCCCGCACGCCACAGCCACCCTTCTGCGCTCACTGCTCTCGCCCATGAGGGCCCGCGTCGTCCTCGCGGCGCTCCTCCTCCTGTTCCAGCAGGCGGCGGTGCAGGCGGGCCCGCTGCTCGTGGCGTACGCCATCGACCGCGCCGTACCGGCCTTCCGCGCCGACGACCACGGGCCGCTGATCGCGGTGGCCGCCGCGTACGCGCTGTGCTCGGTGGCGGCCGGCGCCCTCCAGTGGGGCTTCGTCCTCGTGTCGGCCCGCGTCAACCAGGACGTGCTGCTCGACCTGCGCGGCAGGATCTTCCGGCACGCGCAGGCGCTCAGCGTCGACTTCCACGAGCGCTACACCTCGGGCCGGCTCATCTCGCGCTCCACGACGGACGTCGAGTCGCTGCGCGAACTGCTCAGCGAGGGCCTCCAGGAACTCATCACCGTCATCCTGTCGTTCGTCTACATCTCGGCGATGCTGCTCTGGCTGGACCTCGGTCTCGGCGCGGTCGCGGTGGCGTCGTTCGTGCCGCTGTACCTCCTCATCCGGCTCTACCAGCACCGCGCCGGGCGGATCTTCAGCATCCGCTCGACCGCCATCGCCGCCGTCATCGTGAAGTTCGCGGAGACGATGAACGGCATCCGGCCGGTCCGCGCCTTCCGCCGCGAGGCCGTCAACGACGCCGCCTTCCACACACTCAACAGCCGCCACGAACGCGTCAACGGCGACGCCATCCTGGAGATGGCCCGCTATGTCGTCGGCTCCCGGCTGGTCGCCAACACGGCGGTCGCGGGGATCGTGCTGTGGGGCGCCCACCGGGTGGCCTCCGGCACCCTGGCGCTGGGCGTGCTGGCCGCCGCGGTGCTGTACCTGCGCCGCCTGTACGACCCCATCGACCGGCTCGGCATGTTCCTCAACTCGTACCAGTCGGCGGCCGCCTCGCTGGAGAAGGTCGCGGGTCTGCTGGCCCAGGTCCCCTCGGTGCCGGAGCCCGCGCAGCCGCGTGCCCTGCCCGCCCTCGCCTCCGAACACCCCGGCCGGGAGGTCGTGTTCGACGACGTCCGGTTCGCGTACCGCACGGGCGGCGAGGTGCTGCCGTCCTTCTCGCTGACGCTCCCGGCGGGTCAGACCGTCGCCGTGGTCGGCTCGACGGGCGCCGGCAAGTCGACGCTCGCCAAGCTCCTGGCCCGTTTCTACGACCCCACGAGCGGCCGGGTCCTCCTCGACGGCGTGGACCTGCGCGAGCTGTCGGTCCCCGAACTGCGGCGCGGGGTCGTGATGGTGACGCAGGAGGCGTTCCTGTTCTCCGGCACGGTCGCCGAGAACATCGCCATCGGCCGCCCGGACGCCTCCCGCGAGGACATCGAGCGGGCCGCGAAGGCCATCGGCGCCCACGACTTCATCAGCGCCCTGCCGGACGGCTACGACACGGACGTACGCAAACGGGGCGGGCGCATCTCGGCCGGTCAGCGTCAACTGGTGGCGTTCGCGCGGGCGTTGCTCGCCGACCCGGCGGTGCTCATCCTCGACGAGGCGACCAGTTCGCTGGACGTGCCGGGCGAGCGGGCCGTCCAGCGGGCCATGCACACGGTCCTGCGCGGCCGTACCGCCGTGGTCATCGCGCACCGGCTGTCGACGGTCGAGATCGCCGACCGGGTCCTCGTCATGGAGCACGGCCGCATCGTGGAGGACGGCAGCCCAGACGAGCTCGTCACGGACCCGGGCCGGTTCGCCGACCTGCACCGGGCCTGGCGGGACAGCCTCGTGCAGGGACACGTCGAGTGATCCTGCGGCGGCAGGGCCGGACACGGGACCTCGCGCACCTCGCGTACGCGGACCCGGGGGTGCCCGACTGCCGTGGCGGTGCCCGCTACCTGTGGTGGCTGGTCTCCCGGCAGCCGGGGCGGTCGGCGACGGGCGCGCTGCTGGGCAGCGCCTGGATGGTGCTCATGGCGCTGGCGCCCTATCTGCTGTCCCGGGCGATCGACGACGGGCTGGCGCCGGCCGACCGGGCGGCGCTGGCCCGCTGGTGTGCGGCGCTGCTGGGTCTCGGGGTGTGCACGGCCGTGGTGGGCGTCCTGCGGCACCGCACGATGACCAGGATCCGGATGGACGCCAACTTCCGGACCGTGAAACTGGTGGTGGGGCAGTCGACCCGGCTCGGTGCCGGGCTGTCCCGACTGACCGGGACCGGAGAGGTCGTCACGATCGGCGTCGGTGACGTGCTGACGATCAGCCAGTCCCTGACCGTCGTCGGGCCCGGCGTCGGTGCGGTGGTCGCCTGTGCCGTCGTGGCCGGACTGCTGCTGTCGGTCTCGTTGCCGCTGGCCGCGGTGGTCCTGCTCGGCATGCCGGTGATGGTCCTGCTGGTCGGCCCGCCGATGGGGCGGCTGCGGGGCGCGGAGACGGAGTACCGCGAGCGGCAGGGCGTGCTGACCGCGCGGATCGGGGACCTCGCCGGCGGGCTGCGCGTCCTCAACGGCTTCGGCGGCAAGGGGCTGTTCGCCGACGCCTTCCGCCGGGACTCGCGGCGGCTGCGGGAGCAGGGGTACCGGGTCGGGTCCGTGACCAGCTGGATCCAGGCGCTCGGTGCCGGGCTGCCCACGGTGTTCCTGGCCGTCGTGACCTGGCTGGCCGCCCGGCTCGCCGCCCAGGGCTCGCTCACCGTCGGCGAGCTGGTGTCCGTGTACGGCTATGCCGCGGCCCTCGTGGCACCGATCGGTTTCCTGGTCGAGTGCGGCCACCACATCAGCCGGGGCGTGGTGGCCGCCCGGCGCGTCGTACGCTTCCTGGCCCTGGAGCCGCCGGCGATGGACGGTCCGGCCGCCGCGGTGCACCCTCCGGCCGCAACGACGCAGGCATCGACGACGGACGGGACGACGGACACGGCGGCGCACGCCCCGGCGGACGCCCCGACGATCTCCGCCCCGGACGCCCCGGCGATCTCCTCGGCGGACGCCCAGGCGCTTTCCCCGGCGGACGCCCCGGCGGAGCCGTCCGCGCTGCATGATCCGCAGTCCGGTGTCCGGGTGGTGCCGGGCGCCCTGACCGCGCTGGCAGGGGCCCGTCCGGCGGAGTCCGCCGCCGTGGTCGACCGGCTCGGCCGGTACACCGGGTCGGCGGCCACCTGGGGCGGCGTACGCCTCGACGCGATCGCCCTGGCGCAGGTACGGGAGCGGATCCTGGTCGCGGACAACGAGGCCGACCTGTTCGCGGGCACCCTGCGCGACCTGCTGCGGGGCCGCCGCGACCACGGCGAGGACGCCGTCCGCCGGGCGGTGCACGCGGCCGTCGCGGACGACATCGTGCTCGGGCTGCCCGACGGACTCGACTCCCCCGTCGACGCGCAGGGCCGCAGCCTCTCCGGCGGCCAGCGGCAGCGCGTACGTCTGGCGCGGGCGCTGCTCGCCGACCCCGAGGTGCTGCTCGCGGTCGAGCCCACCTCGGCGCTCGACGCGCACACCGAGGCCGCCGTCGCCGCCCGGCTGCGCGCCGCGCGCACCGGCCGCACGACCCTCGTCACCAGCACCTCGCCCCTGGTGCTCGACCGGGCGGACACCGTGTACTACCTGGTCGACGGCAAGGTCGCGGCCCGCGGGAGCCATCGCGAACTCCTCGGCACAGAGCCCGGATACCGCGCGCTGGTGGCCCGTGACGCGGACCCGGACGGCACGCGGGCACGTGGGAGCGCGGAGCACGACGCCGAGGAGGCCGTGCGGTGAGCAGACAGTTGCCGGTCGCCGGGCCGGCCGACGTGCGGGCGGCCGCGGTCCGGCTGATCCGGGCGGACGGCCGCGCCTTCGCCGCCGTGCTCGTCCTGAACGTGCTGGCCGCCGCTGCCGGCCTGGCCGGTCCGTGGCTGCTCGGCCGGATCATCGACGAGGTGCGGGCCGGCGGCGGTGTCGCCGTCGTGGACCGCCTGGCGCTCGTCATCCTGGTGTGCGCGCTGGCGCAGCTGCTGCTGGCGCGGGCCGCCCGGTTCGTGGGGCACCGGTTCGGTGAGCGGACGCTGGCGCGGGTGCGCGAGGAGTTCGTCGACCGGGCGCTGGCGCTGCCCGCGTCCGTGGTGGAGCGGGCGGGCACCGGCGATCTGACGGCCCGCGGCACCGCGGACGTCGCCGCGGTGGGGACGACGCTGCGCGACGCCGGGCCCGAACTGCTGATCGCCTCGGTGCAGGGGCTGTTCATCATCGGTGCGGTCTTCCTGATCGATCCGCTGCTGGGCGGCTGCGCGGTGCTGGCCCAGGCCGGTGTCTGGTGCGCTCTGCGGTGGTACCTGCGCCGGGCCCGGGCCGCCTACCTCGCGGAGGGGGCGGCCACGTCGGAGGTCGCGGAGATCGTCTCGGCCACCGCGTCCGGCGCGCGCACGGTGGAGGCGTTCGGCCTGCAGTGGCGGCGCGTCGCCGCGAGCCGGGACGCCCTGGAGGCGTCCCGCCGCACCCGCATGCACACGCTGTACCTGCGGTCGGTGTTCTTCCTGACCGTGGAGGTCTCGTACGTCCTTCCCGTGGTCGCCGTGCTGACGGTGGGCGGGGCCCTGCACGCGCGGGGCACGATGAGTCTGGGTGCCGTGGTGGCGGCGGCCCTGTATCTGCGCCAGCTGGAGTCGCCGCTCGACACGGTCCTGATGCGGGTGGAGCAACTGCAGAGCAGCGGCGCCTCGTTCGCGCGGGTGGAGGGCCTCGGCCGGGCCCCGCGAGCCGTGCCGTCGGGTTCGCCCGCCCCGGCGGACGACCGGATCGACGTGCGCCGGGTGCGTTACGCGTACGACCGGGGCGGCGAGGTGCTGCGCGGGGTCGACCTGACCGTGCGGCCCGGGGAGCGGCTGGCCGTCGTCGGGCCGTCCGGCGCCGGGAAGACGACCCTGAGCCGCCTGCTCGCGGGCATCGACGCGCCGCGTTCCGGCACGGTGACGGTGGGCGGCGTGCCGGTCGCGGGCCTGGACCCGGAGCAGCTGCGGCGGCAGGTCGTCCTGGTCACGCAGGAGCACCACGTCTTCCTCGGCACGGTCCGCGACAACCTGCTGATCGCCGAACCCGAGGCGCGGGACGACGAGTTGTGGGCGGCGCTCGCGGCCGTGGGCGCCGACGACTGGGTCAGGGAGCTGCCGGACGGGCTCGGCACGGAGCTGGGTTCCGGCGGCGGGCCCGCACCGGGCGCCGGCCGCGGCCTGCCGGGCGGGGCCCCTGTCGCGGACGGCTCGCGTGCCCAGCAACTGGCGCTGGCACGGGTCGTGCTGGCCGACCCGCACACCCTGGTCCTCGACGAGGCCACGGCGCTGCTCGACCCGGCGACCGCACGTCACACCGAGCGCGCGCTGGCCGCCGTGCTCCAGGGGCGCACGGTCATCGCGATCGCGCACCGGCTGCACACCGCCCACGACGCGGACCGCGTGGCCGTGATGGAGGACGGCCGCCTGACCGAACTGGGGACCCACGACAGCCTCGTGGCGGCCGGGGGCGCGTACGCGGCCCTGTGGCACTCATGGCACGGTGAGCGGCCGGAGCCCTCCTGAAGCGCCGCGGTACCCGGACGGGCCGAGCCCGCCCTCGCGACAGCCCGCACGGGTCACACACGCGGGCGCGGGCCTGTCGAGGGAGCTGCGGGGCGGTGCGCCGTACGGCATCACGAGCGCCGAGTACGCGGCCGTCGGCCCCGGACAGGGAGCCGCCACCACCTCTCCGACCGCTGTTTTCGGCCAGGCCGGAAACGCCCCCTCCCTCGTGACGGGTGAGGCCGCGCATCTCGCACACCGGGCGCGGTGACCTGGCCGTCGGCCCGGCGCCGCCGGACGGTCCGCCGGACCCGCGGCGCCGGGCCGGGGCCCGCCACGGCTGGATATCGCCCTCGGAGGGCCTCCCGTGGCGGCACGCTCTTGACCTTGACTTTGCCGCTCCCTTGCCTTCTGTTACCGGTCTCATTGCCGACGCTTTGCGGGCGATCAAGTCCGCATTACGTACGCGGATCTTCGGGCAGCGGACGATTTCCGGCCAACCTGCCTTCACCCCGCTGACATGTACGCGACTCAACTGGCACTGTTCACCTCGCACGGCAGGCACACCCGCACCGCAACTTCATCACGGTCCGACCGCACCCCCACAGCGGTCGGACACCCCCCCACGAAGGAGCTTGTGTGACCCCCCTCTACGCGCGTCGCAACCGCACCACCCTCGCCATCGCCACCGCCGTCGCGGCCGGCGCCCTCCTCACCACCGGTCTGGCCGGCGGCGCCTCGGCCCAGACCCCGGCCGAGCAGTCCGACACGACCCTCGCCGCCGCGCCGGTCCAGCTGACCGCGGCGGCCCGTACGAGCCTCATCCAGGAGGCCGGCGCCGCCGCCGCGGAGACGGCCGACGAGATAGGTCTCGGCGCCGACGAGAAGCTGGTGGTCAGAGACGTCATCAAGAACGTCGACGGCACGACCCACACCCGCTACGAACGCACGTACGCGGGACTCCCGGTCCTCGGCGGCGACCTGGTCGTCCACGCGGACAAGTCCGGCGAGACACAGGGCGTGACCAGAGCCACCAAGGCGGCCGTCAAGGTCTCCGACGTCACCCCGGACATCGCGAGGTCCGCGGCGGAGAAGCAGGCCGTGTCCGCCGCGAAGGCCGAGGGCAGCACCAGGTCGGCCGCCGACAGGGCGCCCCGCAAGGTCGTCTGGGCGGCCGACGGCAAGCCGGCCCTGGCCTACGAGACGGTCGTCGGCGGCTTCCAGCACGACGGCACCCCGCAGGAGCTGCACGTCGTCACGGACGCCGAGACGGGCAAGAAGCTGTACGAGTGGGAGGCGATCCAGACCGGCACCGGCAACAGCCAGTACGCCGGCAAGGTCACCATCGGCACCTCGCTCTCGGGCTCGACGTACCAGCTCAACGACACCACCCGCGGCGCCCACAAGACGTACAACCTGAACCGGGGCACGTCCGGCACCGGCACCCTCTTCACCGACGCGGACGACACCTGGGGCACGGGCGCGGCGTCCAACACCCAGACCGCGGCCGTCGACGCGCACTACGGTGCCCAGGTCACCTGGGACTTCTACAAGAACGTGCTCGGCCGCTCGGGCATCAAGAACAACGGGGTCGCCGCCTACTCCCGCGTCCACTACGGCAACGCGTACGTCAACGCCTTCTGGAGCGACAGCTGCTTCTGCATGACGTACGGCGACGGCTCGGGCAACACCAAGCCGCTCACCTCGATCGACGTCGCGGGCCACGAGATGACCCACGGCGTCACCTCGAACACGGCGCGCCTGGTCTACAGCGGCGAGTCGGGCGGCCTGAACGAGGCCACCTCCGACATCTTCGGCACGGCGGTGGAGTTCTACGCGGCCAACTCCTCCGACGTGGGTGACTACCTCATCGGCGAGAAGATCGACATCAACGGCAACGGCACCCCGCTGCGCTACATGGACAAGCCGAGCAAGGACGGCGCCTCCAAGGACAGCTGGTCCTCCAGCCTCGGTTCGGTGGACGTCCACTACTCCTCGGGCCCGGCGAACCACTTCTTCTACCTCCTCTCGGAGGGCAGCGGCGCCAAGACGATCAACGGAGTCAGCTACAACTCCTCGACGTCCAACGGCTCGACGGTCACCGGTATCGGCCGCGACAAGGCCGTCAAGATCTGGTACAAGGCGCTCACCGAGTACATGACGTCCACGACGAAGTACGCGGGCGCCCGTACGGCGACACTGAGCGCGGCGTCGGCCCTGTACGGCTCGACGAGCACGGAGTACAAGACGGTCGCGGCGGCCTGGTCCGCCGTGAACGTCGCCTGACGCTCCAGGAGTTGTGAACGGGCGGTACCCGGGACGAGGACGTTCCGGGTACCGCCCTACTCTTGGTTCCCATGCCCTTCACGTACGAGGACGTGGGTGCGACCCGCGACGGCCGGTGCCCGCCCGGCTTCCACCCCCTGCACGTCCGCAGCCGCATCGGAGAGGGCCAGAAGGTCTTCGTGTCCGCCTCCGAGGCGGTCCTGACCTGGGAACTCCACCGAGCGATCGGGGTCACGATCACCACGGACGCACCGCGGGCCGCGCCCGGCGCCGACGTGACGGTCGGCCTGGGCCCTCTCATCAAGGCCCCCTGCCGCGTCGTCTGGACCCTGGACGAACCCCGCCGCGCCGGCTGGGCCTACGGCACCCTCCCCGGTCACCCGGAATCCGGTGAGGAAGCCTTCGTCGTCGACCGCACGGGCGACGGCACCGTCTGGCTGACGGTCACCGCCTTCAGCCGCCCGGCCAAGTGGTACGCGAAGGCGGGCGGAGCGGCCACCCGAGGGCTGCAGCACGCGTACGCGCGGCGGTGCGGGGTGGTGCTGCGGCGGATGTGCGCGGGGGACGAGGCGGGCTAGGCCCCTGGACCCAGGGGCCCGCCCGCCGGCTCCTCAGCGCAGCAGGACCCCCGCCCCCTCCCCCATCCCCTCCGAAGGCACCGCCACCACGCCCAGTTCCGTGGCGGAGGCGAGGAGGCGGTGGGCCGGGAGGATGCGGACCGTGTAGCCGAAGGGGCCCGTGCGGTCGAGGGAGAGCGGGCCCTCGTACAGCCAGCGGCCCTCCTGGTCGGGGCCGCCCGCCGGTTTGAGCGGGAACGTCGTGCCGTCCGTGATGCGGTCCTCCGAGTCGACGCGGCCCGACACCGCCTGGACCTCGACGTCGTCCGGAACCAGGTCGCCCAGGCCCACCAGGACCCGCAGCGAGAGCGTCGAGCCCAGTTCGGCCGTCGCGGTCACGGCCGTCGTCTCGACGTGGTCGACCGTGACGTGCGGCCAGGTGGCCCGCACCCGCGACTTCCACACCGCCAGCTCCCGCGCGGAGGAGTGGTCCATGGACCGGTGGGCCAGCGCCGCCGGTGTGTAGAGGCGTTCCACGTACTCACGGACCATGCGGCCCGCCAGGACCTTCGGGCCGAGGTGGGTCAGGGTCTGGCGGACCATCTCGATCCAGCGGTCGGGCAGACCGGCCTGGCCCCGTTCGTAGAAGCGCGGGGCCACCCGCTGTTCCAGCAGGTCGTAGAGCGCCGACGCCTCCAGTTCGTCACGCCAGTCGTCGTCGACCGCGGTGCCGTCCGCCGTGGGGATCGCCCAGCCGAAGTCCGGCCGGAACCATTCGTCCCACCAGCCGTCCAGGACGGAGAGGTTGAGGCAGCCGTTCAGTGCCGCCTTCATGCCGGAGGTCCCGCACGCCTCCAGGGGGCGCAGCGGGTTGTTGAGCCAGATGTCGCAGCCGGGGTACAGCTTCTGCGCCATCGCCATGCCGTAGTCGGGCAGGAAGACGATGCGGTGGCGCACCCGCGGGTCGTCGGCGAAGCGCACCAGTTCCTGGATGAGGCGCTTGCCGCCGTCGTCGGCCGGGTGGGCCTTGCCCGCCACCACGATCTGGACGGGCCGCTCGGGGTGCAGCAGCAGGTCCATGAGCCGGTCCCGGTCCCGCAGCATCAGCGTCAGGCGCTTGTACGACGGGACGCGGCGCGCGAAGCCGATCGTCAGGACGTCCGGGTCCAGTACGCCCTCGATCCAGCCCAGTTCGGCCGTCCCGGCGCCGCGCTGCCGCCAGGACGCGTACAGCCGCTCCCGCACCTCCGCCACCAGTTGCCCGCGCAGTGAGCGGCGCAGCTCCCAGATGTCCTGGTCGGGGATGTCGGCGACGGCGTCCCAGGTGTCGGAGCCGCCGACGGTGAGCGCGTCCTCGGTCCGCTGCGCGCCGATCTGCCGGGCGCCGAGCCGCAGCACCTCGGGCGCCACCCAGGTGGGGGCGTGGACGCCGTTCGTCACGGAGGTGATGGGGACCTCGGAGGGGTCGAACCCCGGCCAGAGCCCCGCGAACATCTCCCGGCTCACCTGGCCGTGCAGGAGGGACACGCCGTTCGCCCGCTGGCCGAGCCGCAGCCCCATGACCGCCATGTTGAAGAGGTTCGGCTCACCGCCGGGATACGTCTCCATGCCCAGGTGCAGGATGCGTTCGACATCGATGCGCGGGAGCTCCGCGGCGGGGCCGAAGTGGCGGGCCACCAGCTCCCGGTCGAAGCGGTCGATCCCCGCGGGCACGGGGGTGTGGGTCGTGAAGACGGTCCCGGCCCTGACCGCCTCAAGGGCGGCGTCGAAGTCGAGGTCCTCGTGGGACAGCTCGTGGATGCGTTCCAGGCCGAGGAAGCCGGCGTGCCCCTCGTTCGTGTGGAACACCTCGGGCCGCGCGTGGCCGGTGAGCCGGCAGTACGTACGGACGGCACGCACCCCGCCGATGCCGAGCAGCATCTCCTGGAGCAGCCGGTGCTCGCTGCCGCCGCCGTACAGCCGGTCGGTGACCCCCCGCTCGCCGAGGTCGTTCTCCTCGACGTCGGAGTCGAGCAGCAGCAGCGGGACCCGGCCGACCTGGGCCAGCCAGATCCGCGCGTGCAGGGCCGTACCGCCGGGCAGGGCCAGGGAGACCTGGGAGGGCGTGCCGTCGGGTTCGCGCAGCAGGGAGACGGGCAGTTCGTTGGGGTCCAGGACCGGATAGTGCTCCTGCTGCCAGCCGTCCCGGGACAGGGTCTGCCGGAAATAGCCGTGCCGGTACAGGAGACCGACACCGATCAGGGGTACGCCGAGGTCACTGGCCGCCTTGAGATGGTCCCCGGCGAGGATGCCCAGGCCACCGGAGTACTGGGGCAGTGCGGCCGTGATGCCGAACTCGGGCGAGAAGTAGGCGATGGCGTCGGGAAGTTCCGACGGCTGGGACTGGTACCAGCGGTCCCCCGTCACATAGTCCTTCAGGTCGTCGGCGGCCTCGGACAGCCGTGCGAGGAAGTCCCGGTCCTCCGAGAGCCGGGCCAGTCGCGCGGACGCCACGTTCCCGAGGAGGCGTACGGGATCGCAGCCGGAGGCGGTCCAGCGCTCGGGGTCCACCGACCGGAAGAGGTCACGGGTCTCGGCATGCCAGGACCAGCGCAGATTGCGCGCCAGGTCACTGAGGGGCTGGAGGGCTTCGGGGAGAACGGGACGCACGGTGAACCTGCGGATGGCCTTCACGATCTTCCACCTTCACAAAGGGCGTACCAGGGCGGCGTACCAGGACCTGGACCCCGCCGTCGGGCCCCGCGGCGCCCCGCCCGGCGGGCGGGCGGACGACGGGGACCCGCTGGCGGGGCCGAGAGGGACACACGTCGGCGTGCGTCCTTCGTCACCCACGACGGTAGCGGCGAGGGTGCCTTCGCAACTACGGCGCAAAAGACGCGGCGCGACGCGCGGTACCACGCCCGTGGACCGACCACGGCCGGTCACGCCCCGCCCCGCGACCGCGATCGCCGGGACCCGTGCCGCCCGCGCAGCCCCGGCGCCGGCGCCGCCCGCACGTGGGCCGAACGGGCGATATGGCCGATTCCGCCCCATCGTGCGGCCTTGTGGCCACCCACACCGCACGAGAGGCTGCCCAGTGGCAACCCGGATACGGCCTCCCCCGGCCCGTCCAGGGTCCCGCGAGGCGTGCGAGAGCCCCCACGGGGGCGCGCCGGGCCGGCCGGGTCCCGCCGCGTCGAGGAGGGGAGCGCACACCATGGCAGTGCCGTGCATCCGGCCGCCGCGCGAGAACCGGCCCGGCCGGCAAGGGTCACCTCGCGACGCCGGAGGGAGAACGAAGACGGCGACGACGGCCGACAGGGTTTTCGCCGCCCGGTACCGGGCGAGAACCAGCCACACGCGCAGCGCCGCTGCACGGCTGCGCGGTACGGGCCGGCGAACGGCAGACCGGTCGTCCGGCCGCCGGGCCCACGGGTGACCGGGCGTCCGGCCGCCGGCCCATGGGTGGCCCCGGACTCGCCGGACGCCGGGGCGACCGTCCGGCACCACCGACGAGAACCGCCGCGGGACCCCGGCCGCACCGGCCGGCGGGGCCCGCCGCCGCACCCGGCCCGAGCAGGAGCGCGTCATCGCCGTCCGGGTGCTCGACGGCACCGGGGCGGGCTCCCCGGGCGCGGAGCGGGCCCTCACCGCCGCCGGAAGGCCGGCCGACGCGGCCCCGGTTCACCGGACAGGCTCTCCCCCGTCGACAAGCCTTGAGCAAGTGCACATGCATCTACCGGTCTCATCCCGCGAATCCGGGGCAGATCCTTGGAGGATCCTTGGCGGATAGTCGTCGGGTGAGGACGGTCCTGTGTAAAGACATACGTGCGAGTAGTTAGCAAAGTGCCGGATTGCGTACCCGAAAAGGGTGGGAAGGCTCCCTCGGTAACGCACCACAGGATCACCTCCCCACACTCTCATCCGCCCACCCACGTTGACGCGGACAGGAGCGGTCATGCCCGCCAAGCACCACCAGCCGTCACCACCCCCGACGCCCGGCACCACACCGACCCCCGACCCCGGGGGGAAAGCCGACCGTCCCCAGCCACCGGAGGCCAGGGCCTCCCGGGCGGCGAAGCCCGCGAAACCGGCTGCCCGGACCGGGCCGGCCACTCCGGCGACCCCGGCCACCGCGGCGGTCCCGGCCGGGCCGGCGGAGGCCGGTCCCGAGAAGACCGCCCCCGGAAGCGCACCCGGGTCCTCCGCGGACCCCGGCAGCGCCACCGCGGTCGGGCGCATCCCCGTCCTGGACGTGCGTCCCCTCGTCGCGGGCGGCCGGCGCCCCGCCAAGGCCGTGGTGGGAGAGTCCTTCGAGATCTCCGCGACGGTGTTCCGCGAAGGCCATGACGCCGTCGCCGCGAACGTCGTCCTGCGCGACGCCGAGGGGCGCCCCGGCCCCTGGACACCCCTGCGGGAACTCGCCCCCGGCACCGACCGCTGGGGCGCCACCGTCTCCGTACCCGCTCCGGGGCTGTGGACCTACACCGTGGAGGCGTGGGGCGACCCGATCACCACCTGGCGCCACCACGCCCAGATCAAGATCCCGGCGGGCATGGACACGGAACTGGTCCTGGAGGAGGGCGCGCTGCTGTACGAGCGTGCCGCGGCCGGGGCGCCGAAGAGCAAGGGCCGGCGCGACACGCTCCTCGCGGCCGTGGAGGCCCTGCGCGACACCGGCCGTCCCGCGGCGGCCCGGCTCGCCGCCGCGCTGACCCCCGACGTGAACCATGTCCTCGCGCGCCACCCCCTGCGCGAACTGGTCACGGCCGCGGAACCGCTGAACCTGCTGGTCGAGCGGGAGCGGGCGCTGTACGGCTCCTGGTACGAGTTCTTCCCGCGCTCCGAGGGTGCCGTGGTCGAGCCCGGCAGGCCGCCGGTCAGCGGCACGTTCCGGACGGCTGCCGAGCGGCTGCCGGCGATCGCCGGCATGGGCTTCGACGTGGTGTACCTGCCGCCGATCCACCCCATCGGCACGACCTTCCGCAAGGGTCCGAACAACACGCTGGACCCGGGCCCGCACGACGTCGGGGTCCCGTGGGCGATCGGTTCGCCGGAGGGCGGGCACGACGCCGTCCACCCGGACCTCGGCACGATCGACGACTTCGACGACTTCGTGCGCCGGGCCGCCGAGCTGAACCTGGAGATCGCCCTCGACTTCGCGCTCCAGTGCTCACCGGACCACCCGTGGGTGGAGAAGCATCCGGAGTGGTTCCACCACCGCCCGGACGGCACGATCGCGTACGCCGAGAACCCGCCGAAGAAGTACCAGGACATCTATCCGATCGCCTTCGACCGGGACATGCCGGGCCTGGTGCGGGAGACGCTCAGGGTGCTGCGGTTCTGGATGGACCACGGGGTGCGGATCTTCCGCGTCGACAACCCCCATACGAAACCGGTCGTCTTCTGGGAGCAGGTGATCGCGGACATCAACCGCACCGATCCGGACGTGATCTTCCTGGCCGAGGCGTTCACCCGCCCGGCGATGATGCACACCCTCGGCGCGATCGGATTCCAGCAGTCCTACACGTACTTCACCTGGCGCAACACCAAGGAGGAGCTGACCGAGTACCTCACCGAGCTCTCCGGTGAGGCGGCCGCCTACATGCGCCCCAACTTCTTCGTCAACACCCCCGACATCCTGCACGAGTTCCTCCAGCACGGTGGCCGGGGCGCCTTCGAACTGCGCGCGGTGCTGGCGGCGACGCTCTCACCGACCTGGGGTGTCTACAGCGGATTCGAGCTGTGCGAGGGCGTGCCGGTGCGCGAGGGCAGCGAAGAGTACCTGAACTCCGAGAAGTACCAACTGCGTCCGCGGGACTGGGAGTCGGCAGAGCGCGAGGGCCGTACCATCGCCCCTCTGATCACCGAACTCAACGCGATCAGGCGTCGCAGTCCTGCCCTGCGGCAACTGCGCGACCTTCACTTCCACCACACGGACAAGGACGAGGTGCTCGCGTACTCGAAGTCCTTCACCGACGCACGCGGATCGAACACGGTTCTGGTGGTCGTGAACCTCGACCCTCACCACACCCAGGAGGCCACGGTCTCGTTGGACATGCCGCACCTCGGCCTCGACTGGCACGCG